>NZ_JASTWE010000029.1 GCF_030282845.1 Pseudodesulfovibrio pelocollis | reverse complement strand
GTCTGTCGCTTGTGGAGCTGTTTCGGGCGTCCCTGATTTTCTCACCACTGGAGCTGTGTTAAGTGGGGTTGGAATAATGGGCACGAATGCAGTTGACTATTTTAACAGCAAATTAAGGTGGTTGTCATTTAAGCAGGGTAAAATAATTGAAAAATAGAATGTGGTTCTAAGAGATGTTTTCGGTTTTATGTTCTGGCTGGAATTATGTTATACTAAATTCCGTTTATGCAATGTTTCAATCCTCTTGAGTAATTTGAAAGAAAGAAAAAATTCGACCCAGCCAGACAAATCGTCTGACTGGGTCGCTTTTCTTTCTTGAACTGTTCGATCTAGCGGCGGCCACGGCCTCCACGGTCGCCACCGCGGTCATCGCGGCGCGGTCCGCGTCCGCGATCGTCGCGGCGTCCGCCGTCCCGGTCGCCGCTGCGCGGGGCAGGGCGCTTGAACTCTTCGAGGTCAACCTCCTGCCCGGCCTGCTCCATGAGGTATGCCTTGCGGGAGAGGCGGATGCGTCCGCCGGGTTCAAGGGCGATGCACTTGACCCAGACCTCCTGGCCGAGCTGGACCACGTCCTCCACGCGTTCCACGCGCTCGATGTCGAGCTGGGAGACGTGGAGCATGCCTTCCTGTCCGGGCAGGATTTCGACCAGGGCACCCACTTCGAGCACCTTGCGCACGGTGCCGTGGTAGTTCTTGCCCGGCTCGGGCTTCTGGTCGTAGTAGAGGACCATTTCCCTGGCCTTTTCCATGGAGGCGAGGGTGGGGGCGAAGATGGAGATCTTGCCGGAGTCCTCGATGTCGATGTCGGCCTCGGTTTCGGCGGTGATCGCCTTGATGTTCTTGCCGCCGGGACCGATGACCGAGCGGATCTTCTCCGGGTCGATGTAGACCACGGCCATCTGCGGGGCCAGGTCCGAGAGTTCGGCGCGGGGCTCGGCCAGCACCTCGGCCATGTGGTCGAGGATGTGCAGGCGCGCGTCCCTGGCCTGGCTGAGGGCCTTTTTCAGGACGTCGGACGGAATGCCCGATATCTTGATGTCCATCTGGATGGAGGTGATGCCGTCACGGGTGCCGGCCACCTTGAAGTCCATGTCGCCCAGGGCGTCCTCGTCACCGAGGATGTCGGTGAGAACGAAGAACTGGTCGCCCTCCTTGCACAGGCCCATGGCAATGCCCGCCACCGGGGCGGAGATGGGCACGCCCGCGTCCATCAGCGACAGGGTCGCGCCGCAGACCGAGGCCATGGACGAGGAGCCGTTGGACTCCATGATCTCGGACACCACGCGGATGGTGAAGGGGAATTCGTCCTGGTTGGGCAGCACAGGCGCAATGGCGCGCTCGGCCAGGGCGCCGTGGCCCACCTCGCGGCGGCTGGTGCCGCGCAGCATGCGGGCCTCGCCCACGCAATAGGGCGGGAAGTTGTAGTGGAGCATGAACCGCTTGGTGGCGTCGCCCAGCAGGGAGTCGTAGCGCTGCTCGTCACGGGTGGAACCCAGGGTGGCCACGGCCAGGGCGCTGGTCTCGCCGCGGCGGAACAGGCTGGAGCCGTGGGTCATGGGCAGCACGCCGGTCTCGATGGAGAGCGGGCGCACCGTGGTGGTATCTCGGCCATCGATGCGCAGCCCTTCCTTGACGATGCGCTCGCGCACGATCTTCTTGGTCAGGTCGCCCACCACACCGCCAACGGCCTTGAGCTTGGCCTCGTCGTCGGGGAACTTCTCGGCCACGGCCTCCTTGGCCTTCTGCTTGGCGGCGTCCTTGGCCGCGTAACGGGTCATCTTTTCGGACGTGGTCACGGCGGCGCGCAGGTCGTCGGTGATGATTTCACCCAGGAAGGCGATAAGCTCTTCGTCCTGTTTGGGCGGGGTGACTTCCATCTTGGGCACGCCTACCTTGGCGCGCAGCTCGTCCTGAATGTCAAAAAGCGGCTGCACCTGCTCATGGCCCCAGGCCAGGGCGTCTGCCACCAGCTCTTCACTGACGAAGTCGCCACCGCCCTCGACCATGACCATGGCGTCGCGCGTGGCGGCGAAGATCAGGTTGAGGCTGGAAAGGCTCTCCATGCCCTTGTAGGACGGGTAGAGAACAAACTCATTGTTCACATAGCCGACGCGCGCGCCCACGATTGGGCCGAGGAAGGGCATCTTGGAGATGTGGGTGGCGGCCGAGGCGCCGGTCAGGGCCAGCACATCGGGGTTGACGTCCTTGTCGGCCGAAAGGACCGTGGCGATGATCTGCACTTCGTCGCCAAAGCCCTTGGCGAACAGGGGGCGGATGGGCCGGTCGATGAGCCGGGAGATGAGCGTTTCGCGCTCGGACGGGCGGCCTTCGCGGCGGAAATAGTTGCCCGGCACGCGCCCGGCGGCGTAGGCCATTTCCTGATAGTTGCAGGTCAGGGGGAAGAAGCCACGGTCAACCTCGATGGGCTGGGTGGTGGACGTGACCAGGATGACGGTGCCGCCGGACCGGATGGTCACGGCGCCGCTGGCCTGCCGGGCGTATTTGCCCGATTCGATGGTGATGTCGATTCCGCCGACCGTGGTGGTCAGGCTTGTGCTGTCAAAAGGTTTCAGCATGGGTAATCCTACCTTTAATGAGGTAATGGGTGGATCACTTCCTGCGATAGACCCTCTCTGGGGTTAGCCGGCTTGGGGAGGAGCTTTTGGAGAGTTTGGACCAGAAATTCGTGTCCAAAAACGCCTTCCGCAGCCAACTAAACATCGCGTGAGGGCATTGGCGGAGCGAAAAGTCGGCTCCGCCGCAGAAAGTGACAAACAACCGGGGGAGGCTGGCGCCTCCCCCGACATCAGTGCTTCAAAGAACTACTTGCGCAGGCCGAGGCGACCGATCAGGTCGCGGTAGCGCTGGACGTCCTTGTTCTGAAGGTATTTCAGAAGCTTCCTGCGCTGGCCGACCATCTTGAGCAGGCCGTTGCGGGAGTGGAAATCCTTCTTGTGGGTCTTGAAGTGGTCGGTCAGGTACTGGATGCGGGCGGTCAGCAGCGCCACCTGGACCTCGGGGGAGCCGGTGTCGCCCTCGCAGGTCTTGTACTCTTCAACGATCTTCTGCTTGTCTTCGGCAGTCATGACCACAGCGGTATCCTCCTAGTTGGGTGTTTCATATCAATAGCCTTCCGTGCGTCGTCGGGCGGGTCAGTCCTCGCCCCACAGACCTCTGAGAATGGCCCACTTGGGCTTGCCATCCTGGATTTTCGCCTCCACCAGGGCCAGCGGCTCGCCGTCGTCATCGAGCAGAAACGCCCGATCGCCGATGGTTCCGCAAAGCTCCCGCGCCGGGTCGTCCGCGACCGGGAGCCATGCCCCGTTCCTGACAAGGCCGGCCAGCGGCCGGGTCAGGGTGAAGCGGGGCCAGTGGGGCAGGGTGTCCCGAAGGGGGATCACCCTATCCGGAAACGAGTCCGGATTCTCCAGAACGTCCGAGAGGTCGTGAGCCGCATCAAGCCCGAAGGGCTCGCTGCGCTCGCGGGTCAGGCTGGTCAGCACCGCGCCGCACCCCATTCGCATCCCCAAGCTGTGGACCAGGGATCGTATGTACGTGCCTGCGGAACAGCTGACCCTGAACACCGCCTCCGGCATTCGCACGTCCAGCACTTCCACATGGGAAACAACAATGGGCTTTGTCTTGACCGGTGTGGCCAGACCCTCGCGGGCCATGGCGTACAGCGGCGTGCCCTCGTGTTTGGCAGCCGAATAGGCAGGAACTTCCTGCTCTGTCAACTGATTCCAATGCAAAATTTCATTTTCGACATCTTTGGCGCTGGCCGTTACCGGGGACTGGGAGACAATTTCTCCTTGAATGTCATAGGTGTCGGTGGCAACGCCGAGCTTGAGCGTCCCGCGATAGGTCTTGACCGCGCCGCTCAAGTACGTTGCCAGTTTGGTACCATGGCCGAGCAGGACCAGCAAGACCCCCTCGGCCAGGGGGTCCAGGGTTCCGGCGTGGCCGATCTTGAACTGCTTGAGCCGGAACTTGATGTCGTTGAGGCAGGCGGCCGAGGTGGGGCCGGACGGCTTGTTGAGCACCAGCAGGCCGTCGAGCTGCTCGGGGCCGCGTTTTCTTCTGCGGCGACCCATCAGGCAAGCTCCAGGGATTTGGTGATGGCGTCCACCATCTGGCGGCGGGCCTCGTCGAGCGGGGCGGCGATGATGCCGCCAGAGGCGTTGCGATGGCCGCCGCCGCCAAAGAGGGCGGCGATGGCCTGGACATTGTCGTCGCCGTAGGAGCGCAGGCTGAACTTGTAGGCACCCGGCTTCTCCTCGCGCAGGATCACGGCCACGCGCACGCTCTTGAGGCGGCGGATGGTGTTGATCAGGTTCTCGGTGTCCTGCGAGTCGGTGCCGGTGCGCCGGAACATGTCGCGGGTGATGACGCCGACGGCCACCCGCTTGTCGGCAAAGAGACCGACGCTGCCCATGACTTCGGTCCACAGGCGCAGCCTCGCCTCGGTCCATTGCTTGTTGATGAGCATGTTCATGCGGGCCAGATCGAGCCCGCCGCGCAGCATCTCGGCCGCCAGTTCCAGCGACTCGGGCGTGGTGGAGCCGTAGGTGAAGAAGCCGGTGTCCGTGGACACGGCCAGGTAGACGCCCTCGGCCAGTCCGCCGTCAAGGGCGAGTCCCAGGTCCTTGGCCAGCAGGGCGATCATGGACCCCACGGCGGGCTGGTCCACGGCCACCCAGTTTTCGTCGCCGTAGTCGCCGTTGCCCAGATGGTGGTCGATATTGATGATCCGGGTCTCGCCTATGCGGTCCAGAAGCTCCGGCCCCATGCGCTCGGCCGCGCCGCAGTCGAGGATGATGGTCCAGGCGGGCATGGTCGCGGGCAGGGCGGTCTCAAGGGGCGCGGGCATGGTGACGAAGTCGTAGCTGGTGGGCAGGCCCGAGGGATTGTAGAGCCGGAAACGCTTGCCAAGGCGGGCCAGGATGTGGCCCATGGCGCAGGTGGAGCCGATGGCGTCGCCGTCAGGGTTGACGTGGGCGGCCACCAGGAAGTCGTCGCCGCCTCGGATGATCTCGCTAACGCGACGCATCGGGTTTTGCATAGACCACGTCCTCAAGGAATTCGTCGAAGGTGAAGCGCAGCTCCGGGGTGAACTGGAGCTTGAGCCGCTTGCCCACGTTGGAGCGCAGGAATCCGGTGGCCTTCTCAAGCCCGGCCTGGACCTCGCGGCGGTGCTCGGCGTCGCCGGAGACGGTGTAGAATATTTCGGCGATGCGCAGGTTTGCGTTCATGCGCACCCCGGAGAGAGTAACCAGGTTGAGTCTCGGGTCCTGGGCTTCTTCCACCAGCAGGATGGCGACCTCGCGCATGATCTGGTCGCCCATGCGCACGGCCCGGCGGGAACTGGATGCCTTCATGGATGTGTCCTCATTCGCTGTCGCTGAATATTTCCGTGTCGCACCGGGTCAGCTCGACCGGGGCGATGGCTTCCACCATGGCCAGCGCCTTGCTCAGGCGGCTTTCGACCTTGTCCGTGCGGTTTGCCGCCGTGACCACCCCGAGCACCAGCCTGTCGTGCGCGTCCATGGCCTCCACCTCGGCCACGGCCACGTTGAAGGTGTTGCGCAGCTTCTGCTTCAGGCTCTGGGCCACGCGGCGCTTCTCCTTGAGGGAGCGATTGCCGTGGAGCCGGAATTCGAGGGTCAGGACGCCGATGATCATGTCTGGTCCGAAAAAGGCGGCGGGCGGCCCCATGGGTGATGGGCCGCCCGCCGTGAATGCCGTGTCTCTAGTCTATGGTACGGGCGACTTCCTTGGTCTCGAAGGCCTCGATGACGTCGCCGGTCTTGATGTCGTTGAACTTATCAAGGCCCATGCCGCACTCGAAGCCCTTGGTGACTTCCTTGACGTCGTCCTTGATCCGGCGCAGCGATGAGACCGATCCGGTGTAGATGACCACGCCGCCGCGCAACAGGCGGACCTTGCAGTTGCGGGTGATCTTGCCATCGGCCACGAAGCAGCCTGCCACGGTGCCGACCTTTGGCACGCTGAAGGTGTCGCGCACCTCGGCCTGACCGAGGTAGACCTCTTCGATGTCCGGGGCGAGCATGCCGCTCATGGCGTCCTTCACCTCGTTCACCAGCTTGTAGATGATGTCGTAGAAGCGGACTTCCACGCCTTCATGCTCGGCGATCTCCTTGACCTTGAGGTTGGGCCGCACGTTGAAGCCGATGGTGATGGCGTCCGAGGCGCTGGCCAGCAGGATGTCGGATTCGGTGATGGCACCCGCGCCGCCGTGGACGACGTTGATCTTGACCTCGTCGGTGGAGAGCTTGTTCAGCGCCTCGGTGACGGCTTCAAGGGAACCCTGCACATCGGCCTTGAGCACCAGGTTGAGGGTCTGGGCCTCGTCGTTGGGCCGGCTGGCCAGGAAGGATTCCAGGGTGACCTTGGTCTTGGAGGAGAGCACCTTTTCCCGCTGCTTCATGGCGCGGGTCTGGGCGATGCGGCGCGCCACCTTCTCGTCATCGACCACGAAGAGTTCGTCGCCTGCCTCGGGCAGTCCGTCAAAGCCCTGTATTTCCACCGGCATGGCAGGACCGGCGCTCTTGATCTTGCGGCCCTGGTCGTCGAACATGGCCCGGACCTTGCCGAAGTGGATGCCCGAGACGAAGCTGTCGCCCTGGTTGATGGTGCCTTCGATGATGAGCATGGTGCCCACCGGGCCGCGTCCCTTGTCGAGTTTGGCCTCCACGATGTGGCCGCGTGCGTGCTTGTCGGGATTGGCCCGAAGCTCCAGCACTTCCGCCTGGAGCAGGATCATTTCGAGCAGTTCGTCCAGCCCGGTCTTCATCTTGGCCGAGACGTGGGCGAAGATGGTCTCGCCGCCCCATTCCTCGGGGATGAGGCCCAGGTCGGCCAGTTCGCGCTTGACGTTGTCGGGGTTGGCCCCTTCCTTGTCCATCTTGTTGACCGCAACCACTATGGGCACGCCAGCGGCCTTGGAGTGGCTGATGGCTTCGCGGGTCTGGTCCATGACGCCGTCGTCTGCCGCCACCACGAGGATGACGATATCCGTCACCTGGGCACCGCGCATGCGCATGGTGGTGAACGCCTCGTGGCCCGGGGTGTCCAGGAACACGATCTCGCCGCGATTGGTGTTGACGTGGTACGCGCCGATGTGCTGCGTGATGCCGCCAGCCTCGCCGTCGGTGACGTTGGTGAGCCGGATGGCGTCGAGCAGCGAGGTCTTGCCGTGATCGACGTGACCCATGATGGTGACCACGGGTGGGCGCGGCTTGAGGTCCTCGGCCTTGTCCACCTCGGTGGGCGTGAGGAATTCCTGTTCGTCAAAGGAGACGTTGTCCACTTCGTAGCCGAACTCGGCTGCCAGCAGCGAGGCGGTGTCGAGGTCAAGGGCCTGGTTGATGGTGGCCATGACGCCCATGCCGAAGAGGGTCTTGATCAGGTCCTGGGCCTTGACGCCCATCTGGTGGGCCATGTCGGCCAGGCGGATCGCCTCGTCGAAGCGGACCTTGCGCTTGGCGGCCTTCATGGGCTGGATGTTCGGGTCCGGGACCATGGGTCTTTGGCCCTTGCGTCCCTTGCGCCCCTTGCGTCCCTGGGGGAAGCCGTCGTTGAACGGCCCGCCGCGATCAGACTTGGCTCCGGCCGCGAATTCGACCACGCGCCGGTCCTTCTTGCCCTTTTTCTTCTTGCTGCGACCATCGGGCATGGACGGGTCAACCGGGGCTGCGTCGTCGCGTCCGCCGGGCGCGGCAAAGCCGCCGGGGCGCGGGCCGGTGGGCCTTGCGCCAGCGGGGCGGGGGCCGCTCGGACCACCCGGGCCACCTGGTCCACCTGGTCCGGCCGGGCGGGCCGGGCGGACCGGGCGCGGGGCGCTCTCGGCGGCCAGTCTGGCCACCTCGCGCGCCCTGACCTCGACGGGATCGGGCATGGAAATGATCTTGACCTTGGGAGCCTCCGGCTCCTTCTTGCGCTTTTTCTTTTTCTTGGGAAGTTCGCCAGCCTCGTCGGCTTCGGCGGCGGTATCGGCTTTCGGGCCTGCGGCTGTCGGAGCCTCGCCGGCATCGGGGGTACCGTCTGCCCGGGCGGGAGCGTACTCGTCGCCGGTCGGGCCGGTTTCCACGGTTTCGGTCCTGGCGACGGGCGCGGTGTTTTCAGGCGCGGGTTCGGGGGCGGCCTCTTCTGCCACGGGGGTCGCTTCGGGAACAGTCTCGGGCTCCGGCTTTGCCTGCACGGCCGGTTTGATGATCCTGACCTGGGGCTCGGACTTTTCGCGCTTCCTGGCCGGTTCGCGAGGGGTTTTGGCGGCGGGTTCCGGCTCGGCGGCAGTGATTTCCGCCTGTCCAGGCGTCACGGTCTCCACCGCCTCGTCGGTCCCGGTGTCCGGGGCCACGGCCGAGTCGGCCTCGTCGGCCGGTGCATCGGGCCCGGCAGCCGGGGCCTTGGTGCGCCTGCGCCTGACGATGACGCCGGTATCGGTCACGCGACGCACTTCCTGTCGCGCGATGGCGCCTTTTTTCAGTTCCGCCTTGAGGCGGTCCACATCCTCGGTGTCAAGGGCGGTCATCTGGCTTTTTGCCTGGATGCCGATCTCGCGGAGGTGTTGTATTATCTCCTTGGTGCTGAGTCCAAGCTCAGCGGCCAAGTCTTCTACCCGAACCTGTGCCGTCATCTACTTTCCCCCTTGCGTTTCTTCATCAGGCCCTTGAACACTTTTGGGAATAATTCCCTGCACCGGGCCTGGACGCATACGTAAAACCCACGCCCCGGCTTGATCTGCTCCGGGTCGGAAACCGGATCGTTCGTTTCCGGTTTCTCCATGTCGGCCGGGCGGACGTGCCGCGTCAGCTCCCCCTTGGGGAACCGCTGGCGGCAGACGATGCACATGCGGACGGGTTGGTGTCCTGTGTTCATCATGTCCGCGTATCCTTGCTGACCGGCCCTTATTTCGTCTCCTCGCCTTGTGCGGGAGTGTCGTTCATTTCGTCTTCATTGTCGGCCTTGGTCTCGCCGTCGCTTCCGATATCGGTCGCTTCCCCTTCAGTCGCTTCGGCGTCGGCCTCGGCCACTGCGGCGGCGATCTCGGGCGCAAGCATGTTGATGGCCAGACGGATATCGGCGATCTTGCGTTCGGTCAGGCCGTTTACGGCGAGCAGTTCCTCGTCGCTGGCGCGAACGATGGATTCCAGGGACTCAAATCCCGCGTTGAAGAAGCTCTCCATGGAGATCTCGGCCACGCTGGCGATCTGATCCATGCCCTTGCGTGAGGCGTTGAGTTCGCCGTAGCGGGATTCCGTGAAGATGTCTATCTTCCAGCCGAGCAGTTTGGCGGCCAGTTTGACGTTCTGGCCCTTGCGCCCGATGGCCAGGGTGAGCTGGTCGTCGGGGCAGACCACCTCGAGCGCCTCTTCCTCGTCGTCCACGGTGATCCGGGTGATGACGGCCGGGGAGAGGGCGTGCTGGGCGTACATGGCGATGTCCGGGCTCCAGACCACGATGTCGATGCGTTCACCCTTCATCTCCTGCACCACGTTCTGGATGCGCGAGCCCCGGATGCCGACGCAGGCGCCCACCGGGTCCACATCGCGCTCGCGGGACATGACGGCCACCTTGGCGCGCAGGCCCGGATCGCGGGCCACGCCCATGATCTTGACCGTGCCGTCGGCCACCTCGGGCACCTCGCGCTTGAACAGCTCGACCATGTAGTCGGGATGGGAGCGCGACACGATGACCTGCGGCCCGCGGGATTCCTTGAGCACGTCGATGATGTACGCCTGGACGCGGTCGCCGCGCTTGTAGCGCTCGCGCGGGATCTGCTCGTCCTTGGGCAGCAGGGCCTCGGTGCGGCCGAGGTTGATGATCCAGCCGGTGCGGTCGCGCCGCTGGACGATGCCGCTGGCGATCTCGCCCATGCGGTCCTTGTATTCCTCGTAGATGATCTCCTGCTCCGCGTCGCGCATGCGCTGGATGATCACCTGCTTGGCCGACTGGGCTGCGATGCGGCCCAGATCCTCGATCTTGACGGGGAAGCCCATCTCGTCGTCGAGCTGGGCGTTGGGGTCGTGCTCCCGGGCGTTTTCGAGGGAAATCTCGCTGATGGGGTCGTGGACTTCGGACACCACCACCTTGAACTCGAAGACCTCGATCTCGCCGCTGTCCTCGTTGAAGGCGACCTCGATGTCCATGGTCTCGCCGTGCTTGCGCGCCACGGCGGAGCGCACGGCCTCTTCAAGGGTGTCGATGAGCAGGTCTCGGTCAATGCCCCTGTCCTTGCTAATCTGGTCGATGGCTCTTTTCAGCTCCGACATGATCAAACCTCCGCTTCATCCGGGGTCAGTCGCCGTCCCGGTATATATTGCTGATATGCTCTAAAATTCAGGGACAAGCCTGACTTCCTTCAGGTCGATCCAGGCCAGGGTCGTTTCCTGTCCGTTTTCGCTCACGGTGAATTCGCCGTCGCCCACCCGGACGAGGGTGCCTGTCACCTTGCGTCTGCCGTCGCGGGCCTCGTGGAGCAGGGCGGTGACCGGGCTGCCCACGTAGTCGGCCATCTGCGCGGTGTCGAAGAACCTCCGGTCAAGACCGGGCGAGGAAACTTCGAGAATGAACGCCCCGGGGATGATGTCTTCCACCTCAAGCAGCAGGCTCACCTGTCGGCTGACCTGGGCGCACTGGTCGATGGTCACGCCGTCGGGTCCGTCGATGTATATCCTTATTATACGCCGTTGGCCCTTGCTTGGCGAGGAGAGTCCCCACAGGCGGCAACCGAGGGCTTCCACCTCCGGGCGGATGAGTTCCGCGAGTGTTTCCTCGAATGTCGGACGCATGGTTTCTCCCGATACCAATAAAAAAGGCGAGCCCGAGCTCACCCTGTTGTGCGAACCCCGCAGGGTCCTCGACGGACCCTGCGAAAGGCGTTGGAGCGGGTGACGGGGGTCGAACCCGCGACACCAAGCTTGGGAAGCTTGTACTCTACCAGCTGAGCTACACCCGCTCGGAAACGAGCCTATTTATACACAACCCACACCAATGTCAACAGCCGCAACCCGGTGAAAAAAAACGGCCGTCAGCCCGATTTGCGTTGGCATGCATAGTGCAAATCATCGGGCAGACAGGAGGTCCGCACCATGCGAGACAGCAGCTTGAGCGCGTTGTTCGGCGCTTTGTCCAATGAAATGAGGATGTCATCCATTGCCAATAATTTGGCGAACGTGAACACCACGGCCTTCAAAAAAGACCACATGGCGTTCCATGACGTCTTCACGCGCTTTGCCCACGACTACGTGGTGACCACCAAGTCGTTCCTGCGCGACAAGGACATGTTTCCCGACCCCAAGATCATGGCCAAGGCCCGGCTCTCTGAGCAGACCGTGGACTTCTCCCAGGGGGGCATGCACCAGACGGGCAACCAGCTCGACTTCGCCCTGGCGGGCGAGGGTTTCTTCCGGGCCCAGGTGGGGGGCGACGTGCTCTACACCCGGGCGGGCAATTTTCTGGTGGACAACACGGGAACCCTTGTCACCCAGGACGGCCATCCGGTCATGGTGGAGGGCGGGCCGCTGGTGGTGCCGCCCGGAGCCACGCTGAGCGTGGAATATGGCGGCATGATCTCCATCAACGGTGAACCGGCCGGGGCCTTTGACCTGGTCACCTTCGAGAATATCGGTGCCCTCGAACGGGTGGGCAGCAATTTTTACCGCGCTGCGCCCGGTGCGGAGGAGATCCCGCCCGAGGATCTGGCCGTGCAGCAGGGGTTCCTCGAAAAGGGAAACGTCGAGGTGGTCACCGAGATGGTCCAGATGATCGAGACCCAGCGCGCCTTTGAAATGTATTCCAAGGTGCTTCAGAACACCGACAGTCTCGACAAGAACATGATCGTCAAGATCGGCAAGCTCTTATGATAACCAGGAGGCAATAGCCAATGATGCGCTCACTTTGGACTGCCGCGACCGGCATGGTCGCCATGCAGACACACATCGACACCCTTTCGAACAACCTGGCCAACGTGAACACCACGGGCTTCAAGAAGAGCCGCGCCGAGTTCGAGGATCTGATGTACCAGACTCTCCAGATCGCGGGCACAGAGACCCAGAACGGCGGTCGGCTGCCCGTGGGCATGCAGATCGGCATGGGCGTGCGGCCGGTGACGGTACACAAGTTCTTCACCCAGGGCGACTTCAAGAACACGGGCAACCCGCTTGATATCGCCATCGAGGGCGAGGGCTTCTTCCTCGTGGATATGAACGGCGAGGATGTCTACACCCGCGATGGCTCCTTCAAGCTCGACAACGAGGGCCGGATGGTCACCGCAGGGGGGCACGCGCTTCAGCCCGAGTTCACCGTGCCGCCCGAGACCGTCAGCGTGGTCATCACCGAGACCGGGCATATCGCCGCCCTGGACCGCGAGGGAGCAGCCCTGGCCGAGGCGGACCTCGACATCTACCGCTTCCAGAACCCGGCTGGCCTGACCGCCATCGGGCGCAACTTCTACCGCGAGAGCGAGGCGTCCGGCGCGGCCGTGGCAGGCACGCCCGGCGACGACAACTTCGGCACCCTGGCCCAGGCCTTTCTGGAAGGGTCCAACGTGGAGATGGTGGACGAGATGGTCGGCCTCATCGTGGGCCAGCGCGCCTACGAGATCAACTCCAAGGCCATCACCACCTCGGACGGCATGCTCCAGACGGCCATCAATATCAAGCGCTAGCGGCATTGTCCGCAGCGAGGAAGGGACGACACATGGCAGGCACGACACGGAAACGGAACAGCCGCTTCGGACAAATGGTCCGCGCTTTGGTGTTGGCGGTCGCTCTGGTCGCGGTTTCGGCCACCATGCCCGGCGCGGGCACAGGCCCGGTCGTCGGCGACAACTGGAAGCTCCTGGTCCGCAGCGTGGCCTGCGTGCGCGGGCCGGACGTGCTTCTGGGCGAGATCGCGGACCCGGTGGGCTCCATCGACCAGCGCACCTGGGAGGCAGTGAGGAATATGAAGCTGTGGAAGGCCTCGGACCGGCTCGGTCGGCCCGTGACCATCGACCGCGACAAGCTGCTCGGCGTGCTGCGCTATTATATGGGCGACATGGTGCGCAACCTCGTGCTGCCCAGCCAACTCACGGTCCAGACCGGGGGAACCGTGGTCTCGGGCGAGGAGTTGGAGGCGGCTGTTGTCGCGTTTTTGACGCTGCGCGCCAGGGACCTGAGCGACGACTTCGAGTTCCGGAATCTGCGGCTGCCCCTGCATTATTTTTTCCCGAACGATTACGACACGCTGTCGGTGGAGCTTGACGGCGACCTGAGGCCCGGCAGCAACCAGGTCAGGCTTCGGGGCGTGTCGCCCGATGGGCGGACCGTGTCCACCAAGGCGGGCTCCGTGTTCGTGGACGTCTGGAAGGCCGTGCCCGTGGCCGCCAAGCCCCTCAACCGCTTCGAGCGCCTGAGCCGGGAGAACATCACCTTCATGCGCATGAACCTGGCCTACAACCAGGAAGTGTGGGACGGCAAGGGCGGTCCTTGGCGCATGACCCGGCCCCTGGGCCGCAACCAGCCGTTTTCCATGGCTCATCTGGAGCGGGTGCCTCCCATTGAGAAGGGCGATGTGGTCACCCTGGTCTACCAGGGCAAGCGGGTCCAGCTGACCATGAAGGCCGAGGCCCTGGCCGACGCGGACATGGGACAGCAGGTGTCGGTGCGAAACATGCAAAGCAACAAGGTGATCGTGGCGACCGTGGTGGACGGCGAAACGGTCGTGGTCAGGTAGCCAAGGAGAATGTCATGAGACGTGTATTTCTGATCGCTGTGGCGGCCGTGATGCTGGCCTCCCTCGCCCTGATGGCCGGGTGCGCCTCCAAGTATCAGGAGATGCCCATGCCGGTGCTGACGGAGCCGGTCTACGAGGAGCAGGACCCGGCCTTGAATCCCGGTTCCCTGTTCGACGCCAACCGGTCGGAATTCCTTTACGACGACAACCGGGCCAGCAGGGTGGGCGACATTGTCCTGGTCAAGGTGGCCGAGGCCTCCAACTCGCGCATCAAGTCCGAGACCAAGGCCAAGAAGGACAATTCCAACAACATTTCGGTCACGGCCATGCCCAGCACCGGGCTCATCGGCAACATGCCCCTGGCCGGCACCCTGGGTGCCAAGGCGGGCATGGAACTGGACACCTCCACCGTGACCGACCTCAAGTCCAACGGCGAGACCAAGCAGGAGTCCGAGTTTGAGGCCGTGGTGGCCACACGCATCGTGCGCAGGCTGCCGGGCAACCTGCTCCAGGTGGAGGGCGCGCGGCGCATCCGCGTCAACAACGAGACCCAGTTCCTGGTGGTGCGCGGGCTCATCCGCCAGCGCGACATCACCTCCAACAACACCATTCCCTCCACCAGCCTTGCCGAGGCGCAGATCGAGATATTCGGGCAGGGCGTCCTGGCCGACAAGCAGCGTCCGGGTTGGCTGTCGCGGATTCTGGACAACATTTATCCCTTCTAGGCGGGCACGATGCACACCCAAGGCACGAGGACGGGAATCATGACGATGCACATTCGGTTTGCGCGGGCGCTGCGCGTCCCGCTGGCGTCCCTGGTCGGCGCGCTGGTCCTGGCCGCATCACTGGCCGTCGCCCCGGGCGACGCCTCGGCGGCCCGGCTCAAGGACATTGCCAGCTTCAGCGGCGTGCGCAACAACGACCTGGTTGGCTATGGCCTGGTGGTCGGCCTCTCCGGCACCGGCGACGGCACCTCGTCCACCTTTACCCTTCAGTCCATGTCCAACATGCTGGAGAAGATGGGCGTTGAGGCCAGCCCAGACAAGCTCAAGCCCAAGAACGTGGCCGCGGTCATGGTCACGGCCAAGATGCCCGTGTCGTCCAAGCCGGGCTCCATGCTCGACGTCACGGTCTCGTCTCTGGGCGACGCCAAGAGCCTGCTGGGCGGCGTCCTCCTGCTAACGCCCCTCAAGGGACTCGACGGCCGTGTCTATGCCGTGGCCCAGGGGGCTCTGACCATCGGTGGTTTCGCCATCGAGGGCGAGGCGGCCACGGCCCAGAAGAACATCGCCACCGTGGGCCGCATTCCGAGCGGGGCGTCTGTGGAGCGCGGCGTGCCCTTCCGGTTCAACAACCAGGACACCATGACCCTCAACCTCATGGTGCAAGATTTCGGCACCACCATGCAGGTGGTCAACAAGATCAACGCCACCATGGGCGGAAACTATGCCTCGGCCCGGGACATCTCCACCGTGGATCTCAACCTGCCCGAAAGGTATCTGGGCAACATGGTCCCCCTGATGGCCTCCCTTGAGAATCTCGACATCGCGCCCGACGGCAGGGCCAGGGTGGTGGTGGACGAAAAGACCGGCACCGTGGTCCTTGGTCACGAGGTACGCCTCAGCCGGGTGGCCGTGGCCCACGGCAACCTGCAGATCGTCATCGCCGAAACCCAGAACGTGAGCCAGCCCGGCCCCTTCTCCGACGGCGAGACCGTGATCACCCCGCAGACCGATCTGGCCATCGAGGAGCAGAACAACCCGCTCATGCTCATGGAGGGTGCCACCCTTCATGAATTGGTGGACGGCCTCAACTCCATCGGGGCCACCCCCCGCGACCTGATATCCATCATTCGCGCACTCAAGGCCGCGGGCTCGCTGCACGCGGAAGTGGAGGTGATCTAGCATGCTCGGTTCAGGAATAGACCCGCAGCTCCTCGCCAAACAGGCCGACACCAGCGACCTCGTCCGCTTCAAGCAGGAGATGGACGGGCTCAAGGAGCGCATGGCCGGGGACGCGGGCGACAAGTCCAAGCAGCTGCGTCAGGCCTGCCAGAACTTCGAGGCCGTGTTCATCAGCAAGCTCTGGCAGGAGATGCGCAACACGGTACCCAAGGACGGGTATACCAAGAGCAAGCAGGAAGACATGTACTTGTCCATGTTCGACAAGGACTTCGCCGAGACCATGGCCCAGGCCGGCGGCATCGGGCTGGCGGACCTGATCTACGATCAGCTCAGCGAAAAGCTCAAGGAAACCAGCCGCGACGCGCTGCCGGGCGCGGTGTCGATCCGGCCGCTCACGGCCCAGCCCATCTCACTCTCCGGTCAAGAGCCCATCGCCCTGAACCGCAACCAGGGCAAGACCTTGGAGGACTGGGGCGGATCGGGTACGGGCGGCGAGGCCGTTTCGACCGGGCAGGGCGGCGGGGGAGCCATGCCCCACGCGCCCATGAGCGATGTGGACGTCAAGGCGCGGCTTGAGGCCCTGACCCGTCGGCTGGACGCCGAGCGCATCCGCGAGGGACTGGTCGCCGGATCGCGGGAGCGGGCCAGAACCTACGGCCGCGAAACCGGCGAGGACGAAACCGTCAAGGTTGGCCGGAGTATTGCAAGAAACGGCTGAGCGAAAGTGTTCGCGCGTCGGAGAATTCTAACATTTCTTTAATCTTCTTAGCAGTATGCAGAGGCAGGTGACGGGCATGATTCGTCTCATAGAGGAAAATTTGGTCCGCCAGAACAAAGCCATGATGCTCCTCCTCGTCCTGTTGGAGGAAGAATTTTCCAGGCTCAACCAGGGCAAGCCCCAGGGGGTTTCCCAGATAGAGCTTTCCATCCAGGAGCTGATGCGTCAGGTGGCTGCCGAGCGCCGGTCGTTGCGGGCCATGATCGGCTCCCTGGTGCCGGGCGCGCAGCGCGTGCGCGAGCTGTTTGCGACTCTGGATGGCGAGTGCCGGGAATCCTTCGAGAAGATGCTTGAAATGCTGGACGATACCGAGCAGAAATGCGCTGTCCAGGCTGCCAAGAACAATGAGATGGCCATGGCTCTCTTCGAGCAGAGCAGCAAGCTGCTGACCTTCATGCACAATCAGATCAAGCCCAAGAATTCGGGAGCCTATGCCCCCTCGGGGCGTCTGGCCCGGGCTCCCAGCTCGGCCCGGTTGCTGACCGGGAGGCTCTAGATGTCCTTTGGCGCCAACTCCATCCTCGACATGGGGCGCTGGGCCTTGTTCGCGTCCCAGGTCCAGCTCCAGGTCACCGGCCAGAACATCTCCAACGTCAACACGGTGGGGTACTCGCGCCAGTCCGTGACCCTTCAGGAAGGGCCATACATCGACTATTCCCCGGGGCAGCTCGGGACCGGCGTCAAGGCCAAGGAAGTGGTGCGCCACTTCGACGAGATGGTCGAGTCCATGTACCTCGGTCAATCGACCATGCGCGACAAGTGGGGGACGCTGTGGGAGCAGCTCAAGGGTGTCGAGAACCTGCTCAACGAGTCGAGCGGTACCGGGGTGAGCAACACCCTGTCGCAGTTCTTCAACTCCTGGAACGAGGTCAGCCAGCGGCCGGACAACTATGGCGCGCGCCAGTCTGTCATCAATGACGCGGCCACCCTCATCTCGACCCTGCGTCAGGTGGACACCGATCTTTCGCTGATGCAGCAGCGCATCAACACCACGGTCACCGCCCAGGTCAAGCAGGCCAACACCCTGATGGTGGAAATCTCGGAACTCAACAAGGAGATCCAGGTCCACCACATCGAGGGTTCCAATAACGCCAATTCCCTGTTCGACGAGCGGGCGCGCAAGGTCCGCGAACTGGCCGGACTGATGGACATCACTACCATCGACAACGGCGGCGGCAAGTTCACGGTCCTGACCAAGGCCGGACACACCCTGGTGGACGGGGCCAGCCACTTCAGCCTGGAATTCCTCGCCCCGCAGAAGAATTCGGACCTGCGGCTCAATTCCACCTTTGCGGGCGACATCTATTTCGACGGCAACGACGACTTCGAGTACACCATCGAGTTCGTGAACGGCGGGCCAGCCACATCGGACGGCTCGGCCGCGCAGTTCCGCGTCTCCCTGGACGGCGGCGTCACCTGGGTTTCCGACGATAGCGGCAAGGAGCGCCACTTTTACGCCCGGGAGTACGAATCGCGGGTCAATGTCGAGGGGCTTCAGATCTGGTTCGGCTCGGCCAACAGCGCGCAGGGCGATCCCACTGGCCAGTTCGTGGCTGGCGACCGCTTCACCATCAGTCCGCACCAGGGGCTCTATTGGGTCGAAAACACGTCGAGCAAGATGGAGATCACGCCCCAGATTCATTTCAACGGAGAGGAGAACACCACGCGGCTCACCGGCGGCAGCCTGGCCGCGCTGCTCTCCTTTCGCGACAACTATGTCGGCAAGTATCGCGAGAAGCTGGAAAACCTGACAGAAACCCTGATCTGGGAGACCAACCGCAGACACAGCCAGGGAGCGGGGCTCCAGGCCTTCAGCGTGGTGGATGGAACCTACGGCGTGACCTCGACCACCAAGGCCCTCGGCTCGGACTCCACGGGGCTCGTCTTTGGCGACAAGCTTCAGGCGGGCAGCGCCTTCATCTATGTCTACAACGAGAGCACCGGGCTGCTCGCCTCGTCCGCGTCACTGGACTTCGGCGGCGGCGCGACCTTCGACCCAAAAATCCATTCGCTCACCGACGTGATGAACGCCGTCAACACCAGTTTTGCCGGGTCCATCAACGCCAGCATCGTCAACAACAAGCTGCGGCTCGAAGCCGAGGAAGGGTGTACCTTCGCCTTTGGCAACGACAGCGCCGGGCTCATGGCCGCCCTGGGCATCAACACCTTCTTCAAGGGGTCGTCGCCCATGGACTTTCAGGTGAACGAGAAGATCTCCGGCGACCTCGACTATCTGGCCACCGGCCATGTCAACGGTGCGGGCGAGATGAACGTGGGCGACAACACCACGGCCCTGGCCATGTACGCCCTGCGCGAGGTCCAGGTGGCCATCTCCTCGGTGGTCGAGGGCACCACCAATACGACCCTGCTCAGCTACTACAACGGGCTTGTGGGCAATGTGGGCTCTGACACCAACCGGGCCAAGTTCAACCAGAACTTCTACAACACCCTGGCCACGGACCTCAACGAGCGCCAGCAGCAGGTGTCTGGCGTGAACCTCGACGAGGAAATGAGCAACCTGATCCGCTATCAGGCCTCATACACCGCGGCGGCCAGGCTCATCACCACCGCCGACCAGATGCTTCAGACGATCCTGTCGCTGAAGTCGTAGGAACAAGGGGACGGTCATGCGCGTATCGCAGCAAATGCTCTTCAGCAGGTATATCCATAACCTCAATACCTCGCTGACCACGCTGATGGACCTGAACACCAAGGCCCAGACGCAGAAGAAGATCAACAAGCCAAGTGATGATCCCACGGGCATGACGCGGATTCTCGACCACCGCGATACCCTGCGCTCGCTGGATCAGTATGCGGAGAACATCTCCACGGCCAAGGGGTGGCTCGGTGGGGCCGACGAGGCGCTCAGGCAGGTCTCGACCCTGATCACCCGCGCCAAGGAGCTGGCCACCCAGGCCGCCACAGGCACCGTGGACGGCAACAACCGCGAGCAGATCAGCTACGAGCTGCGCAGCATCTTCGAGCAGATGGTCGGGCTGGCCAACAGCAGCTTTGAGGGCAAGAGCCTTTTTGCGGGCCAGAAGGTGGATGGCAACGCCTTTGAGCAGATCATGTGGCTGACCACCAACGACGAGAATTTCGGGCGCACCGATTTCACCATCCAGGGGTCGTCGGACACCACCGTGCTGGTCCAGTTCATCGACACCACGGGCGCGACCCCGGCGGGCGACACCATGGACCTTTCCGACCCCAACCTCGGGGTGCGCTACAGCATCGACGGCGGCCGCACCTGGCTGACCAACGGTGCCTTGACCTTCAATGCCGGGCAGGCCAACCTCAGCCTGCCGGCCAGTGGCACCAATGTGGTCTTTCATTCCGACGCCACGGTCAAGGTCAACGACCCCGACGATCCGTCCGTGGCCGACGGCACCTGGTTGTGGGTGCGCCCCTCGGTCAGATATGTGGGCGACGACAAGGATGCCCCGCCCATGGTGGACAAGCTCGGCATCGGCAGCGCCACGGTGTCCGCCACCGCCTCGGGCTCGTTCCTGAGCACCAACGTCACCGTGCGCATCGACAACACCTCGGCCGTGGCCATGAACGAGGCCATCCGCTATTCCTACAGCATGGACGGCGGCATCAGCTGGGTCACGGGCAACGTGGCCCAGGCCGACACCACCAGCAACGCCTCGGTCCTGAGCATCGCCAACGGCGGCATCCTCACCCTCGCCTCCAACGGCGGCAACACCCTGCAGCCGGGCCAGCAGTTCGTCATCCGTCCGAGGTCCGCGGACATCAAGCTCGACATCTCGTCCAGCGAGCGGGTGCGCGTCAACGACGTGGGCAAGGACATCTTCGGCGGCATTTACATGGACCCGGACGCGGTGCTGGCCGCAGGCGGTGCCATCGTCACCCTGAGCAGCGAGAACGCGAACCGGGTATTTCATTCCAATGGAGCCCCCAGAATGGCCCTGACCGTCCAGGGCGACGATGAGTTTTCCAAGAACCTCTTCGAGGTCATGGGCAACCTGGTGGCCTTCACCGAGACCAACAACCAGACCGGCGTGCAGCAGATGCTGGAGAACCTGAACAACGCCCAGGCCCAGATCCTGAACAAGATCGCCGACGTGGGCGGCCGTCAGAATCGGCTCCTCGTCAGCGAGAACATTCTGGGTGGGCTCAAGTTCAACGAGGAGGCGCTGCTCAGTTCCATCGAGGATGCCGACGTCAGCGAACTGATGACCGATCTGGTCCAGCAGCAGATCGTCTACGAGGCCGTGCTGCGTTCCACCTCCATGATCATGCAGCTCAACCTGAGCAAGTTCATCTAGGACCCCGGAATGCCTGTGCGATTTCTTCTGTGCGCTGGACTTCCCGGGCAAGGTGATGTAGTCGCCAGGGAGAACCCGCGAGCATGCGGACTCAAGCCGTAGGATGACTCATTTGGTGGCATTATGCTGATACTGACCCGGAGACCGGGAGAGAGCCTGTACCTGGGCGATACGATCAAGCTGAAAATCCTGAGCGTTCAGGGGAAGCAGATAAAGATCGGCCTTCAGGTGCCCGAGGACATGACTGTCTATCGGGAAGAGGTGTATCTGAAGATCAAGGAACAGAACAAGCAGGCGCTGGAAACAAGCCAGCAGGACCTGCTCGCGGCGGCTGCGCTATGGGAAAAGAAAGAACCAAGAAAATAATGACCAGGCTGGGCGAGCGGGAAGTGAGCCTGGACGGCATCGTCTATTTCCCCCGCGGTCTCATTGGTCTTGAGGACAAGCGCGAGTTCGCGCTCCTGAGCGTGCGCGAGGGGGATTCGCCGTTCCTGCTCCTGCAATGCGTGACCGATCCCGGGCTGGGCCTGCTCGTGGCCGATCCCTATTCCTTTCTCGAAAACTACGACGTCAAGCTCGAAAACCTGGATCGCAAGACCCTCAAGCTCACCAGCATCAAGCAGTTGGCCGTCCTGGTCACGGTGACCATCCCCCAGAGCAGGCCCGAGGAGACCACCCTCAACCTTCAGGGTCCCATCGTCATCAACACCGAGGCGAGGATCGGTGTGCAGGTGCCGCAGACCGAGAGCGGGTATCCCACGCACTACAATCCCATCCGGGGCTGATCCCCTTTTCGCCACACGGGGTGGCCGGGCGGTCCGGCAGTTATCCCCCGAATTTTGGCAAAAAAGAACCCCTGCGGTTTCGGGCGACAGCCCGCGCAGGGGTTCTTTTTTGGCCGATCGCGCAGGCGCGACGGTTCGTTGTCCGCGCAAGGCGGGCAGGGTGAGCCGGGTCTATTCCGACTGTGTGGAAAGCAGGTCGAGGTCGTCGCGGATGAGGTTGGCCGCCGCCCTTTTCAGGTCGGGCTTGTAGGTCCCGTCCTTGATCTGCTGCTTGAGGTCGTCGATCTTGCGGCGGCGGACGTCGGGCGCGTCATTGGCTGCCTGCAGGGCGGCGCCGCGCAGCCTGGCCTCGGAGGAGAGCACCACCTTGTCGGCGGGCTCGCCCGAGGTCCTGGCGGACTCCTGGCCCCGGCGCTGCTGTTCGGCCGTGCGCTGGTTCTCGATCTTCCTGTTGCTGTACGGGGTCATGTCCCCCGCGATGTTCTTGATGACCATGTTTCCCTCCCGGAACCATAATCCTGTACTAGAGCATGGTGTCGTCAACCTTCGAAAGCGCTATCTCCCAGAGCCGTCGCATGACCCGGTTGCGCTCCGGGCCGGTGACTTCCTGCGGCCCGCCGGGTGTGTTTCGCAATATGATCACGTCCGTCCCGTCCACCGGGTACTCGAAGAGGAACGGATACCCGAACTCCCCTTCAATCTGGTCGAGGATGGCCGTGACCACGGGCGAGGGGGTCGAACTGACGATGAGGTTTTCGATGACCTCCCTCGCGATGCGCTCCACCAGCTCGCGGCGCTTGGTCTGCCGGTCCACTTCGTCCAGGGGCCTGGCTTCTCCCAGGGCCTGTCTGAACCGTGCCAGACGTTTCGCGTTGGTGAGCTGCTTCCCGTAGGTGCGCAGCATGGTGCGAACATTGGCCGACGAAGTATTCACGCGCAAACCCTTCCTTGATTGTATAGATCGTCCTTCGTCAAGGTTACTTTAGGGGTAAACGGAGAAAAAATCCAGGAAACCTTGCCGCGCGCTACGACCGGCTCATCCTGCAAACGGAAAAAGGTTGAATGGTTTTAAAATTTTAGCTACTCATTGAAGACATGTCCATCCATCTGCGAAAAGTTCTCGTGGTCATCCGGCCAGACGCTCCGGAAGCTGCGGCCCTCGGGGCCGAAGTGGCCGCTTTCCTGGCCGATTCCGGTGTCGAGGCCGAGGTCTGCCAGCATCGGCCCGACGCCTGCGGTCCGGACGGTTCCGACCAGCCCGGGCTGGATCTGATCGTGATCCTCGGCGGCGACGGCACCTTCATCGGCGTGGCCCGTCGGATGCTCCACCTGGGCGCGCCCCTTGTGGGCATCAACCTGGGCCGGGTGGGTTTCCTGGCCCAGCTGGACAGGACAGGGTGGAAGCCCTGGCTGGCCGAGGCCCTGGGCGGTAACATCCCGGTGGCGCGCCGGCTGGCCCTTGCCTACGACGTGGTCCGCAAGGGAAGCGTGGTGCGCTCCGGGCTGGCGGTCAACGACGTGGTGGTGGGCCGGGGCGTGCTGGCCCGGCTGGTCCGGCTGGGGCTCTCCTATGCTGGCAGGCGGATCGCCTCGGTCAGGGCCGACGGCCTGATCATCTCCACGCCCACGGGTTCCACCGCCTACGGCGCGTCGGCTGGCGGTCCGCTGGTCCATGCCGACCTGTTCGCCTACAGCGTCACGGCGGTGTGTCCCTTCCTGAGCGGTTTCAAGCCCATGGTCCTCCCGGCCGGGGACGAGTGCGTGATCCGTGTCGAAGACGCGTCCACAGGCATCTCCCTGACCGAGGACGGGCAGTTCTCCTTTGTCCTCGAACCCGGCGACGAGGTGCGGGTGGGCCGCAGCCCCTCGGACCTCCTGGTGGCCGACATGGGGCAGGGCACGTATTTCGATAAATTGAAGAATCACGGCTTCCTGACGGAGAGATAACAATGGCTTTCAACCGGCACTTCCATTCCGTACTTGATGTCAAGTACGGCGACGATGCTTCCCTCGACGCACTGTTGCTGCACTTCATGACCGAGAACAACCTCGAATACACCATAGACCCGACCAAGAACGCCTCCATGGAGCAGCTCAAGTTCATGGTGGCCCTCCAGCCGGGCGAGTTCTACGCCCCGTGCTCGGACTGGATGTTCCTCATGCTGCTCAAGGAGGGGCTGCCGCGCCTGTTGCTGCATGAATACATCCTGCAATGGCGGGCGTTCATCCGCCTGTCGCGCGAGTACTGTCCGGACCGCTCCGTGTCCAGCCGCTTCATCCAGCTGGCGCGCCACAAGTTCCGCATGGCCCTGGCCTCGCCCATTGTCATCCCCTCACGGCTGCTCAAGCGGTTCATGACCATCTTCATGACCCAAAGCGGCATCGACGACCCCTATCGGCAGGTGCGGCGCGACCTCAACCGCCAGGCCACCCAGGTGGTTCGAAGCGAGACCTTCGACAGCGTGATCAACGCCTATGCCGAGAACTGCGGCCCGTGCGACCGCATCGACACCAAGCGCTTTTCCCTCGACATGCTGGAAGTGGAGCGGCTCATGCGCGTCGCCACCCTGTGCGACAACTGGGACGTGGGCACTTTCGACGCCGAGGCCCTCAAATCCACCGGCGTGACCGAGGAACTGGCCGGGTCGTCCGAGTTGTTCGCGCCGGTCTACGAGGCCCTGAGCCAGGCCGGGGGCGGGGAGAAGCGCATTCTCTACATCCCCAGCCGGGCTGGCGGCATCATTTTCGATCTCCAGGTGGTCAGGAGCCTGCTGCGCCTGGGACATCGCGTGGTCATGGCCCTCAAGGAGGGGTTCTTCTTCGACCACTCGACCTTCTGGGACCGCGACTTTGATCCGGCGCTGGCCGGGGCCTTCGAGGGCGCCAAGTTCGTCAACGAGGACCGGCTCACCAAGAACGAGCTGCTCGACATCATGGGCAAGCACCGGTTCGTGGTCATCTCCGAGGGCACGCGCGAGCGGTTCAACCCGTATCGCTGTTCCGTAACCTTTGCTAGGGCGTGGAAGGAGTGCGACCTGATCCTGGCCCGGGGCTCGGAACTCTACAACCGACTCATCCAGTGCAGCCACGGATTTACAAGGGACATCGTCAACTTCTTCCGTGACGAGGCCGGAACCTTTCACCTCTATCACCGCCCCAAGCCGGAGTGGGTGCGCAAGTTCAGCGAGCGCTACATCAACGGCAAGGCGGACGAGATCATTACCGAGATGCGCCGCGCCCGGCGCGAGGGCAAGACGGTCATGTTCTATTCCGGCATCATCGGCAGCGTGCCCGGCCAGACCAAGGCGGCCATCGAAATCATGACCACCTTTGTCGCCCACTTGCGCTCCCAGCTCGACGACGTGTATATCATCAACCCGGGCGAGCACTTCGAGGAGGGCATGGACGGCGACGACCTGATGTTCATGTGGGAGAAGGTGCAGCGAAGTGGCTACATCAACGTCTGGCGCTTCCAGACCCATTTCGACATCGAGAAGAGCTTCGCCCTGATGGGCAGGAAGGTGCCCCCGGTCTGGACCGGCAAGGACGCCACCTACTCCACCGGCTGCACCAAGGAGATGCACATCGCCCTGGATGTGCTCAAGACCTCGCCGGAGTTGCAGATCATCGGCCCCAGCGCCGAGAAGTTCTTCCGCAGGCGGGAGTATGGCGTGGGCAAGTTCTGCGATGTGGCCGTGGATTCCTGCACCAATTGACGCGACGTGGAGTGGGCCTTTCGTCGGGCTGCAAAGGAAAGTGCGAATCAAGACATGACAATACTGTGGCGTGACGCGACGGCCTTGAGAGCGGCCGGGCTTGTTCTCGTCGTGCTGTGCGCGGCGGGCCTGGCCGCGTGCGTCAAGGGCGGCCCATTTTTCGGGACGGGCGGCACCGCCAGCAGGGCGGAAGGCAATGGGACCGTGGCCGCCTGCGACAAGGTGGCGGGGTCGGTATCCGAGGTGGGCCTGCAACGGTCGCGGGCCACGGGTGTGCTGACCCTCAAGCCCTTGACCGACCTGCGCAACCTGCCTACCTGTGATCTGTTCTTCCCCCTCTCGAACACCGAGGGAGCGCAGAGCAACGCACGCATCGACCTGGCCAGCCAGGGGCTCTCCTCCTGGGCCGATCTCGCCGGACCGGCGCAGCGCAGCCTGGAATATGCCATGAACATGCCCCGGGACAGGCTCGCCCTGACCCGGCCCGGCATGACCCTGACCTGGGGGCAGGTGGTGCGCAGCCTGGAGGAATTCCTGGAGCTGTTGCCGCATCTTGACGAGAATCCGCACCTGCTGGCCAGCCGGTTCGTCTGGTTCGGCATGCGTCAGAAGCCACTCATGACCGGCTACTACACGCCGGAGATCCAGGCCAGCCTGACCAAAAAGCCCGGCTACGAGTTTCCCATCTACGGCGTGCCCGACGATCTGCGAAGCGGATTGGTGCGCGGCAAGCGGGCTGTCTACCGTGTGGAGCGGGGCAGGGTGCTGCCCTATCACGACCGGGGCGATGTGGACGTGCGCGGCGTTCTGGCCGGGCGCGGGCTGGAGATCGCCTGGGCCAAGGACCCCGTCGACGTGTTCTACATGCAGGTGGAGGGGGCCGGGCGGCTGCTCCTGCCCGACGGCACCACCCGCAACGTGCTCTACGGGGCCAAGAACGGCCATGAGTTCCGTAGCCTGGGGCTCATCCTCCACGCCAGGGGGTTGCTCCCGCGCGCCCGGCTGTCCAAGGCCCATGTGAAGGAATTTTTTGCCAAGCATCCCGAGACGATGTTCGAGCTGATGGCCGAGAACCGCAGCTATGTCTTCTTCCGCATGGAGGACTCGCCGCCCGAGGGAGCCATGGGAAAGCCGTTGACGCCGATGGTTTCGCTGGCTACAGACCGTGAACTCCTTCCGCTTGGCAGCCTGCTCGCCTTCGAGGCCGAGATTCCCCGGTCCGAGAACGGCAGGAACGTGGGCAAGCGGACCGTGGCCGGCATCGGACTGGCCCAGGACGTGGGCACGGCCATTCGCGGCCCAAGGCTCGACTACTACATCGGCGAGGGCAATCAGGTGGAGCCCATCGCCAACAACATCATGACCGAGGCCACCGTCTACCTCCTCATTAGCAAAGAAGCACTGATCAATGGCTGAGACATCATTCGACACTGTCAAGGGGGCTGTGCGCGACGCCGTGGCGCACCAGATCCGTTCCGTCACCGACTGGCACTTCGGCGATCCCGTTTACGAGGGCGAACCGGGCGAACTCGCAGGCATCGAAGGCTTTCGCGAACTGGTGGCCCGCCAGCACTGGACCAATTTCCAGCTCTGGCATGTGGAGGACCGCGCCCGCCGTACGGATGTGGACGCCGAGGTCATCGCCAACTGCAAGTACGCCATCGACAAGCTCAATCAGAAGCGCAACGATCTCATCGAGCGCGTGGACGCCTGCCTCAACGGCGTGCTGGCCCCGATGCTGCCGCCCGACGCGGCCGGGCGTTACAACACCGAGACCGTGGGCGCGGCCCTGGACAGACTCTCCATCCAGGCGTTGAAAATCTACCACATGCAGGAGCAGTGCACCCGTCGCGGCGTGGACGCGGCCCACGTGGAGCAGTGCCAGGCCAAGCTTGGGGTGCTCACGCGCCAGCACGCCGACCTTGAGAACGCCGTGCTCGAACTCCTTGACGAGTACGCGGCGGGCAGTAAGCGGCCCAAGGTCTATTATCAGTTCAAGATGTACAACGACCCGAGCCTCAACCCGGAACTGTACGGAAAAAACGGCTAGCGGCCGCAAGGAGACGCCCTGCATGTCCCGGTACGAAACCGTCATCGGCCTTGAGGTCCATGCCCATCTCAAGACCCGGACCAAGATTTTCTGCGCCTGCTCCACCACCTTTGGCAGCGAGCCCAACGAGAACGTCTGCGCCGTGTGCTCGGGCATGCCCGGCGTGCTGCCCGTTCTCAACGCCATGGTCCCGGAATACGCGGCCAAGATGGGGCTGGCCACCGGTTGCGAGGTGAACCTCAAGTCCGTGTTCGCGCGCAAGAACTACTTCTATCCCGACCTGCCCAAGGGGTACCAGATATCCCAGTTCGAGCTGCCCATCTGCGAGCATGGCAGCGTGGCCATCGAGGTGGACGGCCAGCGCAAGGTCATCGGCCTGACGCGCATCCACATGGAAGAGGACGCGGGCAAGAACATCCACTCCGCGGCCGAGAACGCCAGCTTCGTGGATCTCAACCGGGCCGGGGTGCCCCTCATCGAGATCGTGTCCGAGCCGGACATGCGCTCGGCCGAGGAGGCCGTGGCCTACCTCAAGGAACTGCGTTCCATCCTCCTCTACCTTGGCATCTGCGACGGCAACATGGAGGAGGGCAGCTTTCGCTGCGACGCCAACGTCTCCATCCGCCCCGTGGGCCAGGAGGCATTGGGCACCCGCGCCGAACTGAAGAACCTCAACTCCTTCAAGCACGTCCAGAAGGCTATCGAATACGAGGTGGCCCGCCAGATCGACCTGATCGAGGACGGCGAGGATGTGGTCCAGGAGACCCGGCTCTACAACGCGGACAAGGGCACAACCCACTCCATGCGCGGCAAGGAGGAGGCCCACGACTATCGCTATTTCCCGGACCCGGATCTGGTGCCACTTGTCCTGGACCCGGCCTGGGTGGAGCAGTGGCGGGCCGAACTGCCCGAGCTGCCTGCGGCCAAGCGGACGCGCTTCATGGCCGACTACGGGCTGGCCGACTACGATGCCGTCCTGCTCACCGCCGAACTGGCCGTGGCCGACTACTTCGAGGCGGCGGCCAAGGCATACTCCGGCCAGGCCAGAAAGATCGCCAACTGGGTGGTGGGCGATCTGCTGCCCTCTCTGGGCGAGACCGGGATCGCGGCGGGCGACTGCCTGCTGACGCCCGCCAGACTGGCCGGGCTGCTCACGCTGGTGGACGACGGGACCATCTCGGTCAAGATCGGCAAGGACAGCTTCCGCGACCTGTGCGCCAGCGGCGACGACCCGGCGGAGTACGTCCGGGCCAGGGGCTTGGCCCAGGTGTCGGACACCGGCGAGCTGGAGGCCATGGTGGACCGCGTCATCAGCGAGAACCCGGCCGAGGTCGAGGCCTACAGGGGCGGCAAGACCAAGCTCATGAGCTTCTTCATGGGCCAGGTCATGCGCCTCTCCAAGGGGCAGGCCAACCCCGGCGTGGTGACCAAGCTCATCCAGCAGAAACTCTCGTAGCCGCGGCCAGTTGCGGCTTTGTCGGCACGACACCGGCCATGTGCCGGGGCGTGGCCATGTTCCAGACCCACAGCTTTTCGGAGGCGATCCCATGACCGAACATATCCAGTATTCTCCCGACAAGGACGCCCTGATCCTGCTCGACCAGCGCTACCTGCCCAACCGCGAGGAGTGGTTCGAGTGCCGGACCACGGACGACATATGCTTCGCCCTGGTGGTCATGGTGGTGCGCGGCGCGCCAGCCATCGGCGTGACTGCGGCCTACGGCTGCTATCTGGCGGGCCGCGAGGTCCAGGCCATGGACAGCGATTGGAAGGCGAACCTGAACGACAAGCTCGACCAGATCGAGAAGGCCCGGCCCACGGCCGTGAACCTGCGCTGGGCCGTGCGCGAGATGCGCCGCGTCTGGCTGGAGGCCGGGGACGTCTCCCTTGAGTCCCTGCTGACCACCTGGCTGGCCCGGGCCAGGGAGATTCACGAGGGCGACATCGCCATGTGCGAGGCCATTGGCCGGTTCGGCGGCGCGCTCATGGACGACGGCGACACCATCATGACCCACTGCAATGCGGGCGCGCTGGCCACGGCCGGGTACGGCACCGCGCTGGGCGTGGTGCGCGGGGCCGTGGACCAGGGCAAGCGGGTCTCGGTCATCGCCAACGAGACACGGCCCTTTCTCTAGGGCGCGCGCCTGACCGCCTACGAGCTGCACAAGGACGGCATCCCGGTCAAGGTGGCCTGCGACAACGCCTGCGCCCTGCTCATGAAGCGCGGGCTGGTGGACAAGGTGGTGGTGGGCGCGGACCGCATCGCGGCCAACGGCGACGCGGTCAACAAGATCGGCACCTTCGGCGTGGCCATCATGGCCCAGCGTTTCGGCATTCCCTTCTATGTGGCCGCCCCGGTCTATACCATCGACCCCGAAACCCCCACCGGCGACGACGTGCCCATCGAGGACCGCGACCCGCGCGAGGTCACCCACATCGGCGACCACCGCATCCCGCCAGAGGGTGTCGAGGTCTACAACCTCGCCTTCGACCCCACGCCAAACGAGCTGATCACCGGCATCATCACGGAAAAGGGCGTCCTCTATCCGCCGTATTCCGAGGCCATCCGCAAGCTCTTCGCCGACGATTGACCCAGCCGGCGGCGGGTGTCACCCTCCCCGATTTTGAGACAGCGTTTCATGAAGCCGACGGCTGAGCCCGTCGACTTTTGTCGTAGTCAGCGCATAAATTTGACAAAATTGCTTGTTTCTGTAACAATTATTACTTGTGAAGTGTTGCGGCGCAGGGGAGCGTCGCCATCCTGGCGGAACAAAGGACAAGCCAATGCAAGTACGAAGCGTCAATACGGTCATCGCCGCGCTGATTTCGGTGGTCATCCTGACCGCGGTTGGTGCGGGCGTCTGGTGGGTGAGCAGCCATACCTACGAGACGGTGCTCAAGGAAGAGTCCGTGGCCATGCACAACATGGTCGAGCAGTCCATGGCCGCCCTTGACGCCTACATGGAGCAGACCGAGAGCATGGCCGCCATGCTCGCCTCGCAGCAGTCCATCAGCGACGCCCTTATGGGGCGCGACCTGCTCAGCGCCGACTGGCTGTTCAGGGACCTGCTCGAAAACACCCGTGGTTACTGGGCCGCCTTCGCCTTTGACACCAATGGCAAGGTGGTGGCCGGGTACAACGCCAAGGGCGATAACATGGCAGGCGCGGATCGCAGCGAGCGTGAATACGTCAAGGTCATCCTCGACGGTCGCCACAAGAGCTATCTTTCAAACGACATCCTCATCGCCAAGAGCGGCAGCGACAACCTGCTCATTTTCGCGGTGGCCAGCGCGGTTTACGGCCCGGACGGCAAGGTCATCGGCGGAGTGGGCCTCTTTCCCAACTGGGAGACCTTCACCGGGAGATTTATTGACCCCTTCCGTGTGGCCGTGAACGGTTACGGCTTCATGCTCGACGCCAAGGGGCGCATCATCGCCCATGCTGTGAACAAGGATCTCTACCTCAAAGATTTGAGTGAGTTGGATTTTGTTCGCACCGCCTTGTCGCAAAAAACCGGCAGCACCCCCTACACGTGGGAGAATCGCAAAAAATACATGGTATTCGACACCATGTCCAGGAACGGCTGGGTCATGGTCATGAGTGCCTACGAGGACGACATGGCCGCCCCGGCCATTACCCAGCGCAACTATCTGGCCGTGGGCGGGGCCATGGTGGCCGTGCTCCTGGCCGGCGTGCTGGTGGTCATCATCCGGCTTCTGGTCACCCATCCGGTGCAGGGAATTCTCGGCTTCGCCACCCAGGTGGCAGGCGGTGATCTCAACGCGAAGCTGGAAGGGGTCTACCGTTTCGAGTTCAAGGAACTGGCCGGGCAGATCGCGGTGATGGTGGCCGAACTCAAGACCAAGCTCGGCTTCTCCGAGGGCGTGCTTAAGGGGCTGACTCTGCCCTGCGCCCTGGTGGGTGGCGATCACAAGCTGCTCTGGGTCAACCGCCAGATGTGCGATCTTCTGGGTCGCGACGGCGAACCTGACAGCTTCATCGGCATGTCGCCCGGACGGTTCTTCTACGACGAACCCGGACGCGAGACCCTTTCGGACCGGGCCATCAAGGAGCGCAACCAGCTTTCAAACGAAATCGAGTACGAGACGCGCTCGGGCCAGACCCGCCACGTCTTGTGTACGTCCACGCCGTTTTTCGACATGGACGGGATGATGCTCGGCTCCCTGGCCGTGTGGATCGACATGACCGACATCCGCAGCCAGCAGCGCGTCATCGAGGAGCAGAACGCGCGCATCGCCCAGGCCGTGACCGAGGCCGAGGAAATATCGCAATACCTCTCCAGCGCTGCCGAGGAGCTTTCGGCCCAGATCGAGCAGGCCAGCCGGGGCGCTGACGAGCAGAAGGCCCGGGTGACAGAGACATCCACGGCCATGGAGGAGATGAACTCCACCGTGCTCGAAGTGGCCAGGAGCGCCAGCCAGGCTGCCGAGGACGCGGACAAGGCCAAGGATAACGCCAAGCTGGGCGAGGCCAGCGTGGGCCAGGTCATCGCGGCCGTGGCCGATGTGCAGCGGCAGGCCGAGAGCCTCAAGACCTCCATGGAGGAACTGGGGCGGCAAGCGGCAGGCATCGGCAATGTGCTGGAAGTGATCACCGACATCGCGGACCAGACCAACCTTCTGGCGCTCAACGCGGCCATCGAGGCGGCGCGCGCTGGCGAGGCCGGGCGCGGTTTCGCCGTGGTGGCCGACGAGGTGCGCAAGCTGGCAGAAAAGACCATGTCCGCCACCAGCGAGGTGGGCGGGGCCATCGAGCGCATCCAGACCATGACCCGCGACAACGTGGCCGCCACCGAGCGCGCGGCCAAGGCCGTGGCCCGCAGCACCGAGCTGGCCAACGAGTCCGGCCGGGCTCTCACGGAGATAGTCGACCGGGTGGACAACGCCGCCGATCAGGTGCGCTCCATCGCCACCGCCTCGGAGGAGCAGTCGGCCACCAGCGAGGAGATCAACCGCGCCACCGAGGACATCAATCGCATCTCCACCGAGACCTCGCAGGTCATGCTCGAATCCTCCCAGGCTATCCAGGAGGTGGCGTCCATGGCCTCGCGGCTCAACACCGTCATCGAGCGAATGTCGGCCAGGGATTGATGATCGAATGCCCGATGCCGGGAACAATGGACTCGACATTTGATTGAAGGTAAGGTAAGCCCGCGCTTCCCACATATCGGGAGGCGCGGGTTTCGCGCTGCCCCGGCCCGCTGTCACATCATCCCTGGAGTCTGTACCCATGCTGCCCATCGTCGCCCTCGTGGGACGCCCCAATGTTGGCAAGTCCACCCTTTTCAACCGGCTGCTTCGGAAGTCGCGAGCCATTACCCACGATCTGCCCGGTGTGACGCGCGACCGCATCTATGGTGAATGTCAGATGGGCGATGTCAAGTTCGATCTGGTGGACACTGGCGGCATGGTCCTCGAATCCGAGGCCACGCCGGAACTGAGCAAGGATTTCGAGGACGAGATTTTCGAGCAGGCGCGCGAGGCCATCAACGAGGCCCACGCCATCCTCTTCGTGGTTGACGGCAAGCATGGCATGAGCCCCCTGGACGAGCAGGCCGCCGAGTTCGTCCGCCGCAGCGGCAAACCGGTCATGGTCCTGGTGAACAAGGTGGACAGCCATGAGCTCGCGGCCCAGAGAACGGCGGAGTTCCACGCCCTGGGGCTGCCCGTGATTCCGGTCTCGGCGGCCCACGGCTACAATCTGCACGAGGTGCGCGAGAAGGTCCGCCGGTTCGTCCTCGACCTGGGCATGGACACCGACGAGGAGGACACCACCGAGCGGGGGCTGCGCCTGACCATGCTCGGCCGCCCCAACGCGGGCAAGTCGTCCCTCATCAACCGCATCATCGGCACCGACCGGCTCATTGTCAGCGATGTGGCGGGCACCACCCGGGACTCCATCGACGTGACCTTCGAGCGCCAGGACAAGCGCTACACCTTCGTGGACACCGCTGGCGTGCGCAGGCGCGCCAACATCCAGGAACACCTGGAAAAGATCAGCGTCATCCGGGCACTCAAGAACTCCAAGCGCTCGGACGTGACCATCCTGGTCATCGACATCACCCTGGGCGTGGGCAGGCAGGACAAGCGGCTCATCGAGTTCTTGTCCAAGGAAAAGACGCCGTTCATGGTCGTGGTCAACAAGGCGGACCTCATCCCGCGAGGCGAGACCAAGCGCGCCCTGGAGGCCTTCCGCGAGGAACTGCGCATCATCCCGCATGTGCCCCTGATCATGACCTCGGCCAACAAGGGCGTGGGCATCGGCAAGATCATTCCCGTGGCAGAGACCCTGCGCCGCGAGTGCGAAATCCGCATCGGCACCGGCATACTCAATCGCGCCCTGGCCCAGGTGGTGGAAAAGCTCCAGCCCCCGGTGGTCAAGCGCCGCAGGCCCAAGTTCTTCTATGTCACCCAGGCCGACGAGGCGGTTCCGACCTTTGTCTTTTTCTGCAACGACCATACCCTGGTCAAGGAGTCCTACGCCCGGTACCTGGAGAACCAGTTTCGCAAGCTGCTGGGCATCAATTCCGCGCCGGTCGATGTCGTCTTCCGTTCCAGCCACGACAAGAAGGAGTGGGAGAAGAGCCGGGGTATCTCTGCCCTGGGCAAGCGCGGCCCCGGTCGCGAGCGCATCGGCGGGGCCAAGACGCGCCGCCACGAGGACAGGTTCAAGGCCCTCAAGAGCAAGCGCCGCCGCGATGAACGGGACAAGAAAGAGAAATAGGACCGGCGTGTTGACAAGGACCGACGGAAAAGGGTAGAGCGTTCTTCCTCGACCCGGCCCGCCTTGCGGCCCGGATTCGAGCCAGGAGAAGTGGCCGAGTTGGCTGAAGGCGCACGCCTGCTAAGCGTGTATACGGTGTAGAGCCGTATCGAGGGTTCAAATCCCTCCTTCTCCGCCAGATTTCAAGGGCTTGCGATGAATGTCGCAAGCCCTTTTCGCGTGGGTGAGAATCGGGAAGTGTGGAACAAGGTGTTAACAGTTGTGCAGAATCACGCTGCGATGCCTTGGGGCGAGGCCGGACGCCAGCGGCATCCCTCCTGCGGTCCCACCCGGAAGGCTCACCGTCAGTCAGGCCGGTGGCAGCCGGAAAAACGCATGAATTCGCGCCGCAAAGGGATGTCAGGTGCCGCAGAAGGTCTGGTAGGGCTGTGCCGACGGGTCGGGAGGCTGGCGGTAGGGGGCGTCTTCCGGCCTCTCCTCGTAGGGGCTGGACAGAGCGGCCAGCAGCCGCTTCAGTGGAGCGTAATCCCCGTGCCTTGTGGCTTTCTCAAGGACTTCTTCAACGATGTGGTTGCGCGGGATGAGCGCAGGGTTGTGCGCGCGCATCACGCTGCGGGCCGCGTCCAGGTCTTGCGGCTGTCGTGTCAGCCTCGCCTGCCAACGGCTCAGCCATTCCGTCAAGGCCGGGATCTGAAGCGCCGGAGCCCGCTGCATCGCTGCCGACGCAAGCGCGCGCAGGGTGTTGGTGTAGTCTGCCCGGCCTTCCTGCATGCCCGTAAGCAGATCCTTGACCAGGGAGAGGTCGTCAGGCTCCTGGGTGAACAGCCCGAGCTTGGCTTGCATCCCGGAGAGCCATGCCCTGCGGAACAGCTCCGGGAAGGTCTGGATGGCCTCCTGGACCAGCTCGACGGCCTTGTGCGTATCCTTGTGCAGCAGGGGCAGGAGCGTTTCGCCAAAGCGCGCCAGGTTCCACTGGGCCATGTGCGGTTGGTTGCCATAGGCGTAGCGCCCGCCCTGGTCGATGGAACTGAACACCGTTGCCGGATCATAGGCGTCCATGAAGGCGCACGGGCCATAATCGATGGTGTCACCGCAAATCGACATGTTGTCGGTGTTCATGACCCCATGGATGAAGCCAACATGCAGCCACTTGGCCACCAGCGAGGCCTGCCGTTGCATGACAGTATGGAAAAGCCCCAGATACGGGTTCGCATCCTCCTTGAGCGCAGGGAAGTGCCGGTCCAGGACGTGGTCGGCAAGGGCCTGCAGGCCCTCAAGGTCGCCCCGGGTCGAGAGGTATTCAAAGGTGCCAACCCGAATGTGACTGGCCGCAACGCGGGTCAGGATTGCCCCCTGCAGGGAGGTCTCGCGTTGCACCGGCTCCCCGGTAACCACAACGGCAAGACTGCGGGTCGTGGGAATGCCAAGCCCGTGCATGGCCTCGCTGATGATGTATTCCCGCAGCATCGGGCCGAGGGCCGCGCGTCCGTCGCCACTGCGGGAGAAGGGGGTCCGGCCCGATCCTTTGAGCTGGATGTCAAAGCGCTCGCGCTGAGGTGTTATCTGTTCGCCCAGCAGGATGGCCCGGCCGTCGCCGAGCATGGTGAAAGACCCGAACTGGTGCCCGGCGTAAGCCTGGGCCAGGGGCTGGGCGCCCTCGGGGAGCATGTTGCCGGAAAAGATGGCGGCCCCGGCGTCAGAGTCCAGCGCCCCGGCGTCCAGGCCAAGAGACTCGCAGAGCGCTCGGTTGAGCACGGCCAGGCGTGGCTCGCGCACCGGAACCGGGTCGATTAGGGTATATAATGAATTGGGTAACCGGGCATAGCTGTTATCGAAGTTCCAGCCCATATCGGAACTCGCCACACTGATGGTGTCAGTAATAGCCACTTGTATTCCTTGTCTTGATTAAGAAAGGGGAGCTGGGGTTAAAACAGCGCCCCATATCCATATTTGAGGGCCGTGCCAAGGACCACGACGGCGAGCATCCACTTGATGACCTGGGCCGGGACGTGCTTTTGGCAGCGCGCGCCCAGATACATGCCGACCATGCCGCCCAGGCCGAAGAGGATGCCCAGCAGCCAGTCCGGGCCAACGGCCATGTCCGGGTGGAACGGGGCCAGGAACTGGTAGAAAGCCACGCCCGCCACCGAGGTGACAAAGGTGCCCATGAGTGCGGCCCCGGCCACGGTGTAGATAGGCAGGCCGAAGACCGTGACGAAGAACGGGGCCACGATGGACCCGCCGCCGATCCCGTAGGTGCCGCCCACGATGCCCACGAAAAAGCTCAGGGCAAAGATGCCCGGCGTGGACACATCGTGGCGCTCGCCGTAGAATTCGTAGCAGGTGCGCCGCAGGTTGAAGGCGATGGTCCTCACCACGGGCAGCGGCTCGCCGGAACCGGCCTTGCTGCGGTGCTTTCTGACCAGTTCCTGGAATCGGTGCTCGGACGCGGCCTTGGCCGATCCGTTGGACCGGCCCGTCAGGTCGCGGACCATCTTGATGCCGATATAGAGCAGCACCGCCCCGGCGAACAGTTTGAAATTGCTGGCGTCCGGTAGCCAGGTGACGCGGACGACCGCGCCGATGAGCACCCCGGGCAGGGTGCCTGCGATGACGATCCATGTCAGGGGCCAGACCATGCGCCCCTCGCGCAGATAGCGCAGCACGCCGCTCGGGATGGCCACGATGTTGAAGAGATGGTTGGTGGCGCTGACCGAAGGCGAGGCATAGCCGAGAAAGGACATCTGGAACGGCAGCAGCAGGAACGCGCCCGACACGCCGCCCATGGAGGTGAAGAAGGATACCGCCATGGCCACCAGCGGCGGAACCCACGGCGAAACCTCGATGCCTGCGACCGGGAAATACATGGCAACACCTCCTGCGCACTCCAGTGACTGGTGTGGTAGCATGGCCGCGCCGCTGGATGCAAGCGGACGCTGCGGCAAATGATTTCCAGCCGGTGGGCGGGGCGGGCGGGGCACATGTCGCCTTACCCCTTTACAATCGCGCAGGGATGCGTATATAAGGCCCTACTCAGCGTGACTGGACGCACGAAAATCCTCCCTGCCCCATCGGGCATATGATCCACCTCGTCCCAGAGACCTGCAATGACATCCGGCGCAGCCGGAATGCGACAGCCGTCACGCGCAGTCGTAGATTTCCTCTTTTCACCCTAGGATATTTTGTGACCTTTGATTGTTTCTCTTTTGACCAGCGTATCAACGCTGGCATCAAGTCCTGTGGCTTTACCGTCCCCACCCCCATCCAGACCGTTGCCATCCCCGAAGTGCTCAAGGGGCGCGATGTCATGGGCCTAGCCCAGACCGGCACCGGCAAGACCGCTGCCTTTGCCCTGCCCATTCTCCAGCGCCTCCTCGACTCGGACGCCCGCGGCCAGGGTCCGGTGCGCACCCTGGTGCTCGCCCCCACCCGCGAGCTGGCCCTCCAGATCCAGGAGACCTTTGATGTCCTCGGTCGGCAGACCGGCATCCGCAGCGCCTGCGTCTTCGGCGGCGTGGGTTTCAACCCGCAGATCAACGCCGCCCGCCGGTCCACCGTGGTGGTGGCCTGCCCGGGCCGACTCCTGGCCCTGCTGCGCCAGGGCGACATCCGGCTCGACCATGTGGACACCCTGGTCCTGGACGAGGCGGACCGCATGCTCGACATGGGCTTCATGCCCGATCTCAAAAGGATCATGGAGCGGCTGCCCGCCAAGCGGCAGAACCTGCTCTTCTCGGCTACCATGCCCGCCGACATCCGCAAGCTGGCCGATACCATCCTGGTGGACCCGGCCCGGGTCCAGGTGTCCAACACCGAGCCGGTCAAGAGCGTGTCCCAGGCCTTTTACCCGGTGTCCGACCACCTCAAGGCGAATTTGCTCGAGGCCCTCATCGGCTCTCTCAACCGTGAAAGCGTGCTCATCTTCACCCGCACCAAGCACAAGGCCAAAAACCTGGCCAAGCGGCTTGGCCTGAGCGGGCTGAACACCACCTTTCTCCAGGGCAACATGAGCCAGAATCAGCGCCAGCGCGCCCTCGACGGCTTCCGCTGCGGGGATTTCGACATCATGGTCGCCACCGACATCGCGGCCCGGGGCATTGACTGCGAGCGCATCTCCCATGTCATCAATTTCGATGCGCCGGACACGGCCGAGACCTATACCCACCGCATCGGCCGCACCGGCCGGGCAGGGCGCACGGGCGAGGCCCTGAGCCTGATCACCCGCGAAGACCACCTCGTGGTGCGCGACATCGAGCGGGTGCTCGGCCGTCGTGTGGAAGTGCGCACCATGGACGGTTTCGACTACGACCAGCCTTTCACGGCCAAGCCCGGCGTGAGCCAGGGCCGCCCCCGGGGCGGGGCTGTCCCGGCAGAGAGCCAGGGCCGCCGCGCGCAGCGGGGCCGCCGGGGCGGACAGCGCGCCTCCCGCTAGGCGTTCATTCACACCAATCCCCGCCCCGGGCGCGTTCATTCGCGCCCGGGGCGTTGTGCTTTTTCAAGGTGCGGTGTAGCCTGATCATGCCGCCTGGGCGGCGGCAACCTGGAGGACGCGATGGCGAATGTTGATTCTTTTCTTCATGATCTCAAATTGATACGTGAGACAGGCCCGCTGGTGCTGAACATCACCAACGTGGTGGTGGCCAACCCCACGGCCAACGCCCTGCTGGCCTTGGGTGGTTCGCCGCTGATGTCCCACGCCGAGGAGGAGGCCGTTGATCTGGTGGCCATCAGCCATGCCCTGGTGGTCAACATCGGCACCCTCAACCAGCCCGACATCCGCGCCATGCGCGCCGCCTGGGCGGCTGCTGCGGCCAGGCCCATCCCGGTGGTCTTCGATCCGGTGGGCGCGGGCGCGTCCGGCCTGCGCACGGCCACTTCCCTCTCCCTGCTCGACGCGCACCGGCCAACGATCATAAGGGGCAACGGCTCAGAGGTGCTGACCCTGGCCGGGGAGTCGGGCGGGGCCAAGGGCGTGGACTCCACCCGCTCCACGGACGCGGCGCTGGACAGTGCCCGGATACTGGCCCGGGCGCGGGGCTGCGTGGTCTGCGTCAGCGGCGAATCGGACGTGGTCACGGACGGCCACCGTGTGTGCCGGGTTTTCGGGGGCCATGCCCTCATGCCGCGCGTCACCGGGCTGGGCTGCACGGCCACGGCCCTGTGCGCCGCCTTTGCGGCCGTCAACCCGGACCCCTTCGAGGCCACTGTCCACGGCATGGCCTGCATGGCCATGGCCGGAGCGTTGGCCGGTGCCAGGGCCACAGGGCCGGGCACCATGCAGCTGCATTTCCTCGACGCCCTCCATGCCCTCGACGCCGCCGATGCCGGGCGGCTCTTCCGGGTCGAAGGATCGTGAGCCCGGACCGCGCCTTGCCATCGGGCCGTGGGGGACGTATAGGGATGAAGGAAAGCTCCCGGCTCTCGGAAGGTATCGAAATTGCAAGGCTCTGACCGGCGGCAAGTGTCACCGGGTCACTGAACGGTTCACGGCGGGACAATGCTCGATTTCCATGTGCAACTGGACTACCTGCGCGACGTGCAGCGCACCTTTGGCAGCGGCTCGTCGCGGCTGGACCTGATAGAGGTCTTTGCGACCATCCTGGCCTTTGTCGCGCCAGTGGTGCTGGTCATGGCCCTCTGGTACTACCGCCACACCCTGGGTTTCGCCTTTCTGCGCTTCTTTTCGCGCCTGCTGGCCGGTCGCAGTCAGACCATCGTCGAGAACTACCTCGTGTCCAAGGGCGTCATGCTCGACATCTACCTCTACTCGGGCGGCGTGGTGGGCAAATTCCTGTGCAACGCGCGCATCTCGGCCGTGGTGGGCGGCAGGATGCAGCTTGAGCTGGTCAACGTCAAACCCACGACCCTGAAGCTCAAGAACATGCACGTGGTCTGTTTCGTCAAGCCCTTTGCCTACTCGGGCCGCAAGATCAATTCCTTCATCACCCTGATCGGCAATGTGAAAAAGCGCGGCTCGGTGATCAAGGAGCTGATGTTGCTCACGCCCATCCGCTACCGCTTCATCATCCGGCGCAGGCACGACCGCAAGAAGGTCGCCATGGAGGGTGCGGTGCGCGTCAAGGCTTGGGATGCTCGCAAGCGGAAATCCTTCTGGCTGGTCAAGCCGGACTTGCAGACAATTAACAATCCCGCGCACTACGGCGACAAGATGCGCTTGAGTGTAGAGAATATCTCGGCCGGCGGCATCCGTCTGCTAATCATCAATCCCAAGGGGCAGATACCGCCCGTCGCGGTGGGCAATCAGCTGGTCCTGCGGGTGAGCGTGTGGAATCCGCAGTCAAGGAAGTTCACCTATTTCACGGTGATAGGGACGATACGCAGCCGCTTCAAGGGCGGTGGAGGAGCCCTCGGCATGGGCATACAGTTCACGGCCGAGGGCGAGCAGGGGGGCGGCGGCTTCCTGTGGAAGCCCGTGCAGGGGGAGATATCCTCCCTGGCGGAATTTCTGGAGAAGGTCCAGTAGGGCGGGCTTTCGGTCTATTGTTTCTTTTTTCGGCACTCCCCGCACATGCCGTAGAGATACATCTTGTGCCGCAGCAGGGTGAAGCCGTGCTCGGCGGCGAGTTCCTCCTGACGGCGTTCGATGACCGTGTCGAGAATCTCGATGTTCTTGCCGCACCGCTCGCAGATGAGGTGGTCGTGGTGTTCCTCGCCGTAGCTCGGCTCGTAGCGGGTCACGCCGTCGGCGAAATCCAGCGGCTCGATGAGCCCGGATTCGTTGAGCAGCTTCAGCGTGCGGTAGACCGTGGCCTGCCCGATGGACTTGTCGCGCTTTTTGACCTTGGCGTAAAGTTCCTCCGGCGAGAGGTGGTCGTTTTGCTTGAGCAGGGTATCCAGGATCAGACGACGCTGGGGCGTTGTCTTCAGATTCCTGTCGGCCAGAAAGTCGGCGAACACTTCTTGCGGAGATTTCATACTATATCCGGTCGTTTTGTTTGAATATCATTTTCATCTTCCCCATACGGGATGCCGGGTTCCATGTCAAATGCCATTGTGTCCCTGCCCGGTCTTATCGATTTTGATTCACCGGCTTGACATTCCCGGGCCCGGTTCCTACAACCAGTTGCCTGTTTCCGGCTCCCCGCGCTGGATGTCGGCCCCCACGGAGAGGTGGCAGAGCTCGGTTTAATGCGCTGGTCTTGAAAACCAGAGGCGGGGCAACCCGTCCGGGGGTTCGAATCCCTCCCTCTCCGCCATTCTAAAAAATCGCTTCATGCCAAGAAGTGTCTTAAGCCCTCAAAATGAGGGCTTTTTTGTTGTGTTTGGCACGTCTTGATGAGTTATTCCAGGGCCTGACAATTCTTCGGAAGATTCCAGGCCACGAAACAGCAGGGTGATGGTCTGTGCCAAATCTCGTTTTCTACGCACGAAGCTCTACGAATTCGTTATTGTGCTTGCGCTCAAGTCCGTAGCGTGAAAATCTCCCAACACGGGTGTTGCAGGCAGCAAGGCGACTTTGGCGGCAATCGCTGCTGGGACGTCATGAAACACCTGCTTCAGTTTTTCCGGCCGTTATGCTTCGCCTGTCCATCATGTTTCAGCCGACCTCGGCACACTCTCACTCCAGATGCCCTCTGTGGAAACCAAAGCCACGGGACGCAGGCGGGAGAGCGAGAGCGATCCAGCACCAAGCGAAATCTTGAGGGGTATCAAGTGAGAATGAAGGCCGCGTTCCAGATCGCCGTGGTGGTTTTGTTGGTGTTGAGTACGTCAGTCCCGGCTCTCGCATACTCGGAGAAAGTCCCCTGGCCACCGTTGTATGAAGCCATCTACAGGAACGATTTAGCCAAGGTCAGAGACGCGATAGGGCGCGGCGCCGACGTCAACGCCATATACGACCACGACTCCATGCTGTGCTGGGCGCTGCGGAGCCAAAACCCGGACATCACCAGATTGATTCTGCAATCTCCCGGAGTGGACGTCAACAAACGCAGCGTGAGTTATGATGCCTGGGGCGATTGGGAGCGCACGCCGCTCATCCTCGCCTCGCACACAGGGCAGGCGGACATCGTCGCCATCCTGTTGCGTATGGGCGCCAAGGTGAACGCCAAGGACCGGACGGACAGCACCCCGGAATCAAGGGGCAATACGGCGCTCATCAAGGCCGCGCAGAGGGACCATGCGGACGTGATCCAGGTGCTCGTCACCCAGGGAAAGGGCCTCGACATCAACGCACGGACCAAGGACGGTGAGTCGTCACTCTGGTTCATCTCTGAGTACGAAGACTTCGAGACGCTGAAGTTCCTGCACAAGCACGGAGCGACCATCAATACTGCTGACAACTCCGGCAAGTCCGTACTGACGACGGTATTTCTGCACAAGCAACGCGAAGTGCTCGACTACCTCGTGGCCAATGGAGCGGACATCAACCATGTGGATAATGGCGGAAGCACGACGCTCATGACGGCCATCAGCAGCCTCGGCGGCGATGATTCAAAGACAATTTTCAAATTTATGGAAAAATTCATCACCTTCAAGCCACAACTCGATTTGCAGAAGATCGGGCAGGACGGCGGCGGCATGGCCGCCCTGCACCTGGCCTCACAATTCGGCTTTGTCGATGCCGCCAGGCTGCTGCTGGACAATGGTGCGGCCATCGACCTCGAGGGGTTGGCCACGGGCGGAACGCCGCTGCATTACGCGGCAGGGGCAAACCAGATCGCTGCGGCCAAATATCTGATCAAGAGCAAGGCAAAGCTCGATATTTTTGACAAATCGGGCTCCACGGCGCTCATGCTTGCCGTGCATCAAACCCATGCCGACATGGTGAAGACCCTGGTTGATGCCGACGCGGAGATAAATGTGAAGTCGCCTGTGAACATTCTCGTGACCCCGCTGGTTGCAGCGGCCACGAATCCTGATCCATTCAAGAACAAGGACAACCTTACAATCATCAAGCACCTCTTGTCCGGGCGGGGCAACGTCGATTTCCAGGCCGCAAACGGCTGGACCGCGCTCATGGCCGCTGCCCAACAGTCCAACATCGGGCAGGGATACGAACGGGCTGCCCTGCTGATCAGCAAGGGCGCGAACCTCGACATGGTGAATGACAAGGGCGAAACCGCACTGATGCTTGCGGCCGGAGCAGGCAATCAAAAACTCGTGAAGCTCCTCATGGAGAAGGGCGCAGACGCCCAGAAGACAAACGGCGCAGGCGAAACGGTCATGAGCTACGCCAACCGGGCGGGCAACGCGGGCAGCGTGTCGCTGCTCGAATCACAAGGCGTCAAGCCGGAGGCTCCCATTGTCCGCAAGAGCGTCATCGTGGACGCGCTGCTCGGCACATGGAAAGGCTTTCAGGACGGGATGCCGCAGGCCGTGTACACGATTGTGTTGAACAAGAACGGCACCTTTGATTTCAATTCGAAATTGACGCCGGAGGTCATGAAACAATTCCCCAAGGGCACCATGAACGAGACAATCGCTGCGCAGAAGGGAACGTACACCTTCAACGGCGATACCATGATTTGGGCCCCTGTCGGCGCTCCGCCCACTTCCATGAAATGGCAGCTTGAGAAGGGAATGCTGATCATCGACAACAAGATACGGCTGAAAAAGACCAAGTAGAAACTTTTTTCGCAGCGGGACGCGGCGTGCTTCGCCGTCGGAAAGAATGTGGTTTTAAGTGGGTAGTGAGACAGGTATGACCTGAACACTCGGAACCCCGCCTCCCGTTTTCAGGGGGCGGGGTTCTTTGTTGGCGTCGTTTCCGGGCCGTCAGATCATGGTGTTGATGATGGAGCCCTTGGCGTGTGCGCCGAGGACGCTGGTCTGGAAGTCGTAACTTTGGGCCATGCCCGTGCTGTCGCTGAACGAAGGCCCGGAGTTCATGTAATCCAGGGTCTTGCTGACGAGGGCACCGCCGGTGGACGCCTTGTCCACCGGGGCGAAGCCCGGGCTGCCGCCCTGATTGTTCATGTAATCCATGGTCTTCGATACCACGGCAGCGCCAAACGTCTGCTGGTCGAAGGGCGAGAAGCCCCCGAAACCGCCGATTGCCATGGTCATAGTCTACCCTCCCGCCTTCTGGCCGGAAACAACGCCTCTCCATTCGCCGTGAATGGAAATTCTTTCGCCTTGACGGGATGTTCGCCCTGGCCAGCCTCTCCCCGGACTGCGGACGAAATGATCCTCCATCAGCCTTATCGGCCGGAATCCGCATGTCTTTAGATGGTGCCCGCGAAAAATGCGCAGCCCGGGGCTTGAGATGCGCCGCGCGCCTGCTCCAATGCCCGTGGCGTCCTAGCCCGCCGTTTCCCGCATGGAGGCCGGATTGACGTATTGTCTCGTCTGGGGAGTTCTGTTATGGTTTTGAGCGCCATTTTGCGCTTGCTTCCCGAAACAATTCTCCTGCATGGTCGGCAATCGTACGCACAGGGATGGACAGGGCCCGGGCTTTGCTTGGGGTTGAACGGTCGGCTTGGCGGGGGCATTCATGGCGGCGGCCCGGACGGACAGGGGTGTGCCCTGCGGATTGAGGCGGCCCGCATGGGTGGCGGGCAAACAGTGTTTGCGCGATGCGGTCGGCGCGTTGGCGGCACACAGGATCACGAACGGCGGGCAAATGAAGATATACAGAGTTTGGGCGGTATCATGCGTCCTGGCCGTGAGCCTCGTGCTGCATGCCGGGTTGGGGCGGGCGGAGACGGAGCTTCCGGCCCCGGTCAGCCTTGATCAGGCGTGCCGCGCCATCTCCTCCAAGCTGGCCAGCGTCGATTACGACGAGTGCCGGGGCAGCGGGATGCTCTGCACACACGCATTCTCCTCCGAGGGGTTCCCCCTGATGGTCAAGGAGTATCCGCCGCTGGAGAACAGGCAGCCGCAGTCGCGCGTTCTGGTGCTCGGTGGCACCCATGGCGACGAGTATTCGTCCATCAGCATCGTGTTCAAGTGGATGCAGATTCTCGATGTTCATCATTCCGGCTTGTTCCACTGGGTCTTTGTACCGCTGCTCAACCCGGATGGATTGCTTCGGGATAACTCCACCCGCACCAATCATCGCGGCGTGGATATCAACCGGAATTTCCCCTCGCCCCTCTGGCTTGAGGTCGGCTACCAGCGCTGGGTCGATTCGGTCAGGCGCAACCCGCGCTATTATCCTGGCCCCCGGGCCATGAGCGAGCCTGAGACGCAGTTCCTTGTGGAACTCATTCAGCGCTTTCGGCCCCATGCCATTGTTTCGGTTCATGCACCCCTCGGGCTTGTGGACTATGACGGCCCGGGCGTGCCGCCCCAGGGCTTGGGGAGCCTGCCCTTGCGCAAGTTGGGCAACTATCCGGGAACACTGGGCAACTATGCGTCCGAGTTCGGGGTGCCGGTGCTCACCATCGAGTTGGATTCAGCCGGGCGCATGCCTTCCCAGACCGAAATCTCCGCCATCTGGCGCGACCTCGTGCGCTGGCTGGTGGACTCCACGCCGCTGCCGTCCTGGGGTGTGATCGAGGCCCACAAGCCCGGCCCCCTGCTGGACGAGGCGTTTTTCGCCAAGTAGCGACCACCTGTCCCGGGCCGCGTGACAGACCTTGGCGGCGGGTGTATGCTGCTTTCATGGAAGAGATCGGATTCATCGTGATTTCGGCCATTATCGGCCTGGGGCTGGCCGGGCTGGCGGCCTGGAAACTCAGGGAGCGTTGCGCGCCGTGAGTCTTCATCTATCTCGCCCTCGGCGGAGGTTTCGCCGTGTACTTCCTGCTTGGCCTGTTGCGCTGACGGCCCCCTCGCCCCGGAAGGGGAAGGGGCGGTCGGGAGCGGTCACTCTCCGGTCTTGACCTCGTCCCAGAGGACGTTCATGGCCTCAAGCTCCAGTTCCGAAAAGTCCAGGCCGCGTATCTCGGCCAGGTCCTCCATGGCCGCAAAACGGCGCAGGAACTTCTGGTTGGCGAAATCAAGGGCCGCGTTGGCCTTGATTCCCTTGCGCCTGCCCAGCTCCACCAGGGTGAAGAGGTAGTCGCCGAATTCTCGCTCTGCGGCCTCCTCATCCTTCTCGATCATGGCCTGCCGCCATTCGTACCACTCGGCCCGCAGTTGGGTCTCCACATCCTCATCCGTCTTCCATGTGAAGTTGTTGCGCGCGGCCTTGGAGTTGATCCGATAGGCCTTGAGCAGGGGCGGGAGCCCGGCGGGCAGGGAGTCGAAGACGCGCCTGCGGCCGGTGCCTTCGTTCTCCCGGCGCTTGGTGCGCTCCCAGTTGTCCCACAGTTCCTGGATCGAGCCAAAGGTCTTGTCGTCGAAGACGTGGGGATGGCGGCGGATCATCTTGGCCGCGCTGTGCCTGAGGGAGTCGGCCAGGGTGAAGCTTTCGGCGCGTTCGTACAGGGCGGCGATGAAGAGCAGGATGAAGAAGACGTCCCCGAGTTCCTCCATGGCCTCGCCGCTGTCGCCCCGGCGGATGCCGTCGATGAGTTCGAAGGATTCCTCGACGAGGTAGTCGCACAGGCTCTGCGGGGTCTGCGCCTGATCCCAGGGGCAGCCGCCGGGTCCCAGCAGGGCGTCGATGACGTCGCGCAATTCCTGGAGGGCCGCCGATGGGGCGGCGGTGTCGTGTTCGCTCATGGCGAGTGTTCCTTGCGTGGGACCGGGCCGCGGGGGGCTGTCCGGCGTGGTTATTGCGGCTCGCCTTCGTCGGGCAGGCCGAGGGCCTCACGAGCGGCGTCGAGGGTGTCCTGGGCCGTGGGCAGCTCGAATCCCTTGCCCTTGAGGGTGTCGCGCATGGATTCCGGCACCAGGTCCACCATCAGGCCCACCATGTGCTGCGAGCGCGGGGCGATGGTCGATTCCCTGAGCCAGGCCGATTCCGGGGCGAAGGCCTGGATGAAGGTCAGGAATATCAGGCCCACCAGGACGCCCTCAATGAGGCCGAAGACGCCACCAGTCGTCCTGTCCACCCAGCCGAGCAGGGAGATGTCCAGGGCTGATCTGAGGAGCTTGGCCAGTGCCCAGAAAACGGTCACTGTGCCAAGAAACACGCAGACATAGGCCAGCCCGTCCACGGTCATCTCGTTCTTGATGTACATTTCCAGATGGGGCACCAGCAGATGCTGGTACCGGGACGCGAGAAACACGCCCAGAATGATCGCCGACAGCGAGAGCACCTCTCTGACCAGCCCCCTGACGAGGCCGCGGATGAGAAAGATGGCGGCTATGCCGATGAGAAGAAAATCCAGAAAATTCATGCGTGCTACCTTGCTGGTTGTGTCGGTGCCCTCTCTGCTGATGCCACTAGCAAACTGCCGGGGAAATGTGAACTGGCCGGAACGATTTTTTTCCGGCGGTCGCCGTGTTTTGCCGGTGCGGGCTTGTGTCTGCCCCGGAACTCGGCTAATTGATACGACCAACCGCACGATAATACCCAAGGGAGGAGTGGATGCTGGTCCACAAGACCGAATGCCCCGGCCTTTTGATCCTGGAACCGCGCGTCTTCCAGGACGAGCGCGGGTTCTTTCTGGAAAGCTACAACCGGGAAGCCTTTCATCTGGTCGGGATCGACTGTGAGTTCGTGCAGGACAACCACGCCTATTCGCGCGATGCGGGCGTGATGCGCGGCTTTCATTTCCAGCTGCCGCCCTTTGCCCAGGCCAAGCTCGTCTGGGTGTCCCGAGGGGCGGTGCTCGACGTGGTGGTGGATCTGCGCAAGGGGGCGCCATCCTTTGGCAGATGCCAGCACGTCATCCTCAGTGCCGCCAACTTCAAGCGCATGTATATCCCCAGGGGGTTCGGCCACGCCTATGTGACCATCATGCCGGACACCGAGTTCCAATACAAGGTGGATGCCCCCTACAGGCCCGATCACGAGCGCGGCATCGCCTGGAACGACCCGGACATCGCTTTTGACTGGACCCCCGCCCTCGGGGAGCGACCGCCCATATTGTCCGAAAAGGACCGCAGGCTCGGCTCCTTTGCCGATTTTGATTCCCCCTTCATTCACGAGGAAAACTGACATGCCCGAGTCCAATCCCGGGGCCGGATTTGCCGAGGAGTGCCACGCCGTCGTTCTGGCTGGCGGGTCCGGCACCAGGCTATGGCCCCTGAGCCGCAACCTGCTGCCCAAGCAACTGCTGGTGCTTGGTGGCGAGTTGACCCTGCTCCAGCAGACCGTGCGGCGCGTATTGACCGCCTTTGCGCCCGCCCGAGTCTGGGTCGTGACCAACGAGGAGCACCTCTTTGAGGTGCGCAAACAGGTGGCGGCCATTGACCCCGGACTGGCCGGACAGGTGCTGGCCGAGCCCTTGAGCCGCAACACCCTCCCGGCCATCATGCTCGGTCTGGACCAAGTCGTCGGCAACAACGAAAAGGTGCTGGCCGCAGTGTTCCCGTCGGACCACCTGATAGGCAATGGCGAGGCCTGGATCGGCGATCTGGTCAAGGCGTCCCGGCTTGCGGCCCGGGGCCGGTTCGTCACCTTTGGCGTGGAGCCATCCAAGCCGGAGACGGGCTACGGCTACATCACGCTCGGCCAGTCGCTGGAGGAGGGCGTGTTCGCCGTGGACGGCTTTGTCGAAAAGCCCGACCTGGCGACGGCCCAGGATTTTCTGCGTAAAGGCAGCCATCTCTGGAACAGCGGCATGTTCCTGTTCCGGGCCAGGGATTTTCTGAAACAGGTGGCCCGGTGCCAGCCCGATCTGTGGGACTGGTGGATGGCCAGGGCAGAGCGTCCCCTTGTCCAGGGATACCGGGATATTCCAAATATTTCAGTCGATTACGGCGTGGTCGAGAAGATCGACAACATCGACGTGGTCCGCGCCAGCTTCGAGTGGGATGACCTGGGCAGCTGGGAGGCAATGTACCGCCTGGGCGACAAGGACGAAAACGGCAACGTGATCATGGGCGACGTGCTGGCCATGGACTGCCGCAATTCGCTGCTCATCAGCCAGGGCGGCAAGCTCGCGGCCGTGGGACTTGAGGATATGATAATGGTCCAGACCCGCGACGCCACCCTGAGTTGCCCCATGAAGCAGGTGCAGTCGGTGCGCGGCGTGGTGGACGCCCTCAGGGCCGAGGGCAGCAGGCTGGTGGAGAGCCACCCGACAGTGGTCCGCCCCTGGGGCAGCTACTGCGTCCTCGAGGAGGGCCCGCACTACAAGATCAAGCGTATCCAGGTGAATCCCGGGGCGCGGTTGAGTTCACAGATGCATCATCACCGCAGCGAGCACTGGGTGGTGGTGGACGGAACAGCCGAGGTGGAGGTGGACGGCGAGGTCAGGATCATGGTCGAAAACCAGTCGGTGGACATCGCCAAGGCCTCGCAGCACCGGCTTGCCAATCCGGGCAAGGTCCCTCTGGATATCATCGAGATCCAGAGCGGCCCGTACCTTGAAGAGGACGACATTGTGCGCTTCGAGGACGTCTACGGACGAGTGAAGAAATAAATGCAAATCGAGATTTTCCCATGAAGCACAAGGATATGATTGG
>NZ_JASTWE010000028.1 GCF_030282845.1 Pseudodesulfovibrio pelocollis | reverse complement strand
GCCGAACCACGGCTTGTTGACCAGTGCACAGACAGACATCCCCCGCGGTTTGAAGCCGAAAAAACGGCGAACGACCCCGGAGCGGGGAATGCGGTCTCGCCCGTTTTTTCGGCTTCAAACCGCAACCCTGGGGTCCAGGGGCCTTAGGCCCCTGGCGGGTCCAGGGCAGCGCCCTGGTCTCCCCGAAGGGGCCGCCGGAGGCTCTCGACAGAGCGCACCAGAGGCTCTTGGCATAGCCCCCGTCCGCTTGACACCGCGCGCCACGCTCTGTCATCAAAATGCATGACACCGTGAAATCAGGGGAGGCCCAGATGAGCAGAAAAGTGCGCTCTGTCCGTGTGCCAAGGGAGCTTGAGACGCTGAACCTCTCAGCCCTCATCCACGAGTGCGAGAAACACCTGCGCGATCTCGAATCCGCCACCCTGCTCAGGCAGCAGGGCAACGCTGAGGCGGGAGAGGCGCTCATGCGCGCCCGCCAGGCCGACCTGGGCCGCAAGGTGGGCAAGCTGGTCTGGGAGGCGCGGGTCCAGTACGGAAAAAGCAAGGGAGAACAGGCATGAAGCCGAAATCGGCCAAGGAATCCGAGGTCATCATGACCCATCTGGTGCTGCCCCAGGACGCCAACCCGGCGGGCAACCTGCACGGCGGCGTCATCCTGCGCCACATCGACACCACGGCGGGCGTGGTGGCCAAGCGCCACACGCGCGGCAACGTGGTCACGGTGTCCATCGACCGCATGGCCTTCAAGCTGCCCGCCTACATGGGCGAGCTGCTCACCTTCAAGGCCAGCCTCAACCATGTGGGCCGCTCCAGCATGGAGATCGGCGTGCGCGTGGAGGCAGAGAATCTGCGCACCGGCGAGGTGCGCCACACCAATTCAGCCTACCTCACCTTTGTGGCCCTGGACGACAACGGCAAGCCCATGCCCGTGCCGCCCCTGCTGCTGGACACCCCCACGGCCCAGCGCCGCCACCGCGAGGCCGAACTGCGGCGCGAGATGCGCCAGCGCGAACGGGCCATCGAGGAGGGCAAGGCCCAGCCAGCCTGATTGAGCCGCCCGAGCCGGCCGCCGAATCTGGCCGCCCGACCCCACCCCGAGCCAAGAGGAGCGTCATGCCCACCTACACAGGCATCAATCATCTGGCCATGGTCACCGGCGACATGGACGCCACCCTGCGCTTCTGGCGCGATCTCCTGGGCATGCGTCTGGTGGCCGGGCTGGGCCATCCCGGCTACCGCCATTATTTCCTTGAGATTTCCGACCAGGACATGATCGCCTTTTTCGAGTGGCCGGGCATCGAGCCTGTGCCCGAGCGCGATCACGGCTTCCCGGTCCGGGGGCCGGTCTGTTTCGATCACGTCTCCTTTGGCGTGGCGGGCGAGGACGACCTGTGGGAGATCAAGGACAAACTCGAAGCGGCCGGGTTCTGGTGCTCCGAGGTGGTGGACCACGGCTTCATCCACTCCATCTACGCCTTTGACCCCAACAACATCCCCATCGAGTTCAGCGCGCCCGTGCCGGGCGTGGACATCCGCAGGACCCCGGCCATGGCCGACACCGAGCCCAGCGTCGAGGCCCGCAAGGGCCCTGAGCCGCAGCCCGGCGTCTGGTCGTCGGTGACGCGACCCACGCCCCGGGAGGAGCGCACGGCCTACGAGGGCGAGGGGGAGAAGGTGCTTGCGGCCGTCAACACTCCGGGCAGAGGGTGGCCAAAAGCGGGAGAGTGACCGGGGCTATTGCTCGTCGGGGAAGAAGGCGGCCATGACATCCCCGGCCTGGCGCTCGGCCTGGCGCACGATCTCGGGCATGTCCGCCTCGCTCAGGCCGAGCCGTTTCCACGCCCGCTCGTCAAGCTCCGGTACCAGCGAGGCGCCGCTTGAGCCGATGCCGATGCCGTGGGTCATGAAGTCGGCCACATGGACCACCGCCGCCTCCACGGGCATGGACGCCTCCATGGGCGTGTGGTGATGGTGGACCAGCACCTCGAGGAAGGGGGGCAGCCCCCAGCTCTTGAGCATCCGGCCGCCGATGTCGGCATGGGTGCAGCCCCAGACCGCGCGCTCCACGTCCACCAGCCCGCGCCGCCCCACCTTGGCCGGGCGCAGCACCTCGATGGACGCCTTGAGGTGGTTCTTGAGCATGACCAGCCGCCCGATGTCGTGGAGCAGTCCGGCCACGAAGAACTTCTCGTCGCCGCCCAGTCCGGCGCGGCCAGCCAGCAGCCGGGCCAAGATGCCGCAGGTCACCGAGTGGAGCCAGAACTCCTTGAGGGTGAAGAATTCCTCGGGCACGCCGTCAAAGGCCGCGATGACCGACACGCCAAGGGCCAGGTTGGTCAGCTGGTTGGTGCCCACGATGGTCACGGCCCGGGACAGGGTGTCGATCCGGCTGGGGAAGCCGTAGAAGGGGGTGTTGACCATCTTGAGCAGCCTGGCCGAGAGGGCCACGTCCTTGCTGATGACCTCGGCCACATAGGAAGCGGAGCTGCGCGGATTGTTCAGGCTTTCGGTGATCTGGAAAAAGATGTTGGGTAGCGAGGCAAGCTCCATCTCCTGGCGCACCACGGCCTCGGGATTGATGCCCGCTTCGCTGGTGGGCGGCGGGGCGAAGATGTCCACCGCGTCGTCGTGCTGGCAGGTGGTCACCATCCAGCGCGCCTGCTCGGGCCCAAGCCCGCGCGCCTGATGCAGCACGTAGAGCCGGGCCATCTCCCTGACAGCGGGCCGCTGGGCGTTGTTGAGCACAAAGCGCTGGGCCGCCATGATCTTGCAGGCGTCGAGTACCTCGGGGTGGATCTGGTCAAAGGAGGTGAAGCGGTCGTCGGTTTCGTCCTCGTCGCCCTGGATGTCGGCCTCCACCACGCCCCAGACCCGGCAGGTGCGGATGTGCGCCTCGGTGAGCATGGCCCCGCGGGGCAGGAGCATGCGCCCCTCGGTCGTGGTCAGGTCATCGGCCAGGATCATGCCCGGTTCAAGCTGCGACAGATTCATTTTCGGCACGGACATCCTCCCCGCAAAAAAGCCCTTGTTTATCAGGGTAGTCGATTTCCGCCCGCCAGGCAACAGGAATACTCCTTGCCACGGGTGCAAAAGAGTGAGAAATCCGTTGCTTGAAGCCCACAGGGAGGCGACTTGGCTGACACCACATGCTTCATCCTCCACCCCGGCCAATGCTGCCGGGCCACATTTGTCCGGCGGGACAAGCGGTTCACGGTGGAGGCCGTGGCTCTGGACGGACCCGATGCCGGGCGCACCGTGCTGGCCCACACCAACAACACCGGCTCCATGCTCGGCCTGCTGCGGCCCGGGGCCACGGCCCTGCTCTCGCCCGCGGCCAGTCCGGGCCGCAAGCTGCCCTATACCCTGGAGGCGCTGGAGCTTGACGGCCGATTTGTCGGGGTCAACACCCTGATGCCAAACCGCATGCTGCGCCGCGCCTGGGAGACCCGCGCCCTGCCGGAACTGGCGGGGTACGACACCTTCCGCGCCGAGGCCCGGACCGGAGAAAGCCGCCTGGACGCCCGGCTGGACGGGCCGGGCGGCACGCTGTGGGTCGAGTGCAAGAACGTGACCATGGTCGAGGACGAGGTGGCCTGCTTTCCCGACGCCGTGACCGAGCGCGGCCACAAGCACCTGCGCGAGCTGATGGCCCTGGCCAAGACCGGGGCGCGCGTGGCCCTCTTCTTCCTTGTCCAGCGAACTGACGGTCGCTGCTTCGGCCCGGCAGACGTGGTGGACCCGGTCTATGCCGGGCTGTTTTGCGAGGCCCTTGACCGGGGCGTGGAGGCGTGGCCCCTGGTGGCCGAGGTGGACCAGTCCGGCGTCCGGCTGGCCCAGAGGCTCCGGGTGGTGCGGCCATGACCGGGTTCATCGTCGGGGCCGTGATCATCAGCTTCTCGTCGGTCATGGTCAAGCTGGCCAACGTGCCGCCGGACGTGGCGGGCTTCTACCGGCTGACGGTGGGCGGCCTGGGCATGGCCGTGATCCTCTGGCGGCTGGGCAAGCTGCGCCAGATGACGCCGCATGTCTGGCGCTGGTCCCTGGTCTCGGCCCTGTTCTTTGCCGCCGATTTCTACTGCTGGCACAGGGCCATCGGGCTGGTGGGGCCCGGGCTGGCCACCATGCTCGCCAATTTCCAGGTCATCGCGCTGGCAGCGGTCTCGGTCCTCTTCCTGAAGGAGCGCGTGTCCAGGCCGTTTCTGCTGGCCATCCCCATGGCCCTGGCCGGGCTCTACCTCATGGTCGGGGTGTCCTGGGCTTCCTTCACCCCGGACTTCAGGCTGGGCGTGGTCTATGGACTGTTCACCGCCCTGTTCTATGCCCTGTACCTGCTCGCCCTCAAATTCTCCCTGAGCCGGGCCGGGGTCGATCCCCTGGCCATGGCCGGGTCCGTGGCCCTGATCACCGGCCTGATGCTGGGCGGGCTGGCCCTTGGCCGGGGCGACTCCTTCGCCATCCCCGACACCCGCTCCCTGGCTGCCCTGGCCGTACTGGCCCTTGTCTGCCATGCCGTGGGCTGGTATCTCATCACCCGGGGCATCCAGCAGGTGCGCACCTCGCTGGTGGGGCTCATCCTGCTGTTGCAGCCCACCCTGTCCTATGTCTGGGACATTCTGTTCTTCGGCAAGCCCACCTCCCCGGTGGAGCTGACCGGCGTGGTTCTGGCCCTGGCGGCCATCTATCTCGGCTCCCTTCGGCGGCCACTGTAAGCTGTCCTGGGTGCGACCCGGCAAAAAAATAATTTCCTTCCGACGAAACCCGTTTCATGAGACAATTGCCGTGCGGGAAGAGGGTCCCGCGCGGAAAAACCACACGCCGTCCCGGGGGATGGGACGGACATGAGGATCAAATGGCGGACAAGAAATACGATTCCATCGTCTACGACTTTTTCGAGAACGGAAACGGGGCGGTCCTGCTCCTGAGCGAGGACCCCCTTTTCAAGAAAACGCTCTCCTCGACCATCTTCAAGATCATCGGCACCAAACGCGACTGCTTCTTCGCTTATGAAAACGTCCAGGTGGGCCTGCGCAAGCTCCAGGAGTGCCAGAAAAGCAAGATCGAGTGCATCGTCTTCATCGAGCGGCTCATCGGCGGCCGCCCGAGCACGGACACCATCATCACCATCAAGCGGCTCCTGCCGGACCAGAGGGTCATCGTCCTGGTGAGCGAGACCAAGCGCGAGAACATCGCCTATTTCTACGAGATCGGCGTCAACAACGTCATCTCCAAACCCGCGTCCATGAACAACCTCATCGAGAAGATGGCCTTCACCATCAAGCCCCTGGGCAAGCTGAGCGAATACATGGAGACGGGCAAGCGCTTCCTGGCCGCAGGCAAGTATCGGGAGGCCCTGCAGATCAGCGACAAGATCCTGACCATCAAGCCCAACAGCCCGGCCGGGCTGATGCTGCGCGGCGATGTCTTCCTTGAGGCGGGCCGCCGCGAGGATGCCGTGGAAAGCTACATGAAGGCCCACGAAAGCTCGCGCCTGTACCTGGAGCCGCTCAAGCGGCTGGCTCGCGCCTATGAAGGCGTGGACGAAGACAAACACCTCGAATACCTCAAGAAGCTCGACAGACTCAGCCCGCTGAACACCGAGCGCAAGACCGACATAGGCCGGGTCCATGTGCAGCGCAGGGAGATGGACCGGGCCGAGAAATACTTTGACCAGGCCATCGAGGCCGCCACTCGCGAGGCCATGAGCATGGTCGGTTCCGTGGCCGAGCGGATATCCGAGGCCGTGGGTCAGGTCTCGCCGCAGATGTCCGAGAAATACCTGAGCAAGGTGCTCGAATCCAAGGGGCGCTCCCTGTGCAAGGACGACATCGCCCTATTCAACAAGCTGGGCATCGCCCTGCGCGGCCAGGGCAAGTGGCGCGAGGCCATCGACAACTACTCCCGCGCCCTGGAGATATCGCCCGACGACGAGGGGCTCTACTACAACATGGGCATGGCCTACTTCGACGGCGGCGACAAGCGCATGGCCGCCAAGTGCTTCGAGACCGCCCTGGACAAGAATCCCGAGTTCCACAAGTCGAGCGAGGTGGCTTCCCTCAACCTGGGCACCATCTACGCCGACCTGCGCCAGCCAGAGAAGGCCATCCCCTTCCTGGAAAACGCCCTGGCCCTCAACCCGCGCAACACCACGGCCAGGCAGAAGCTCGACGCCCTCAATCGATAAGACTCCGGCCCCATCCTTGACCCCGCAGCCGGATTTCACGTACCCTCCCGGACAAGTGCCGCCGCCATGACGCGGCGCGCCCGGGAGGGTTCATGGCCGACGCCCACCAGTACGACCACATCGTCCAGGAGTTCCTGGAGCGGGGGGTCATCGTCTATCTTTCGGACGACACCGTCTTCATCCGCGCCCTGCGCAACATCGTCGGCCGGATCATCGGCTCCAAGGGGGACGTGCTCTTTCCCTTTGCCCAGCCCCAGACGGCCATGGACAAGTGTCTTGAGCTGCGCGACGCGGGCGTGCCCTGCGTGGTCTTTGTGGAGCGCATGCTGGCCGAGCGGCCGACCACGGATTTCATCCTGCGCCTTCGCCGCGAGTTTCCCGAGGTGCGCATGGTGGTGCTCACCTGGGAGGCCACGCGCGAGACCGTGGCCTATTTCTTCGAGCTGGGTGTCAGCCGGGTGCTGGTCAAGCCCGCCTCGGCCAACAGGGTCATCGAGGATCTGGCCGCGGCCATCAACCCGCCCTCGGTCCTCAAGCGGCAGATGGACCGCTGCGAGCAGCTGCTCAAGGCCCGCGAGTACGACAAGGCCCTGGAAGCGACCGACCGCATCCTGCTGCTCAAGCCGGACAGCGCGCGCGGGCTGGTCATGCGCGGCGACGCCCTGATGGGCATCGGCGAGCCGGACAAGGCGGTCCAGGCCTACATGGCCGCCCACGAGAGCCGCCCCATCTTCATGGCCCCGCTCATCAAGCTGGCCGGTGTTTTCGTCGACATGGAGGACGAGCGCGCCCTGGCCTACATGAAGCAGCTCGACGAGATCAGCCCCCTCAACCCCGAACGAAAGATAGAGATTGCCCGCCAGCATCTGCTGCGCGACGAGCCCGAGCAGGCCGAAACCTACCTGGACCAGAGCGTGGACGTGGCCGAGCGCGAGCAGCTGAGCATCGCGGGCGACCTGACAGAGCGCATCGTGGACGCCGTGGCCGGGCGCGCCCCGGAGCTGGCCGTCAAGTACCTGCAACGGGTGCTGGGCGGCAAGCGGGTGCTCGGCCGCGACGATCTCGTCCACTTCAACCGGTTGGGCATCATCCTGCGCGGCCAGGGCAAGTGGCAGGAGGCGGTGGAGGTCTACGAAAGGGCGCTGGGCATCGTCCGCGACGACCCGGCCATCCACTACAACATGGGCCTGGCCTACTGGGAGGGCGGCGAGCGGATGACCGCCCTGGGCTGCTTCGAGGCGGCCCTCGCCCTGGACCAGGCCTTTTTCACGGGCAGCGTGGGCGTGGCCCTGAACATCGGCTCCCTGTTTCTCGACCTGCGCCGCTATGACGACGCGGTCCCCTTCTTCGAGCATGTCCTCGTTCTCGACCCTGACAACACCACGGCCCGGCAGCGCCTCAAGCGCGCGCAAAACCGCGTGCCCTCGACGGGCAGGAGCCGGGGCGGTCAGGACAAGGCCAAGGGCGGCAGCGAGTACGACGTGGACGCCCTGGCCGGAAAGCCGGTCCGAGGCAAAAAGGGCCGGGGGAAAAAGGCCGGGAAGGGGAAGAAGGAGACCGGGGACAAGACCTTTCGCTTTGATCTGTGAACCGCCCGGCTATGAACCGTCCGGCTTTGAAACCTCCGGCCCGCTTCCCTGGCCGGGGCTGCCCAGCATGAAGATGCCGAAGGTGGCCAGCAGGTTGGGCAGAAAGGTGATGACCCGCCCCCGGGTGTCGTGGTGGTGGGTGGAGATGGCCACCTCCCTGACGATGGGCACGCCGATGTCGCGGCAGAAACGCCGGAAATCGGTGATGGGGATGACCCGGATGTTGGGCGTGTCGTACCACTGGTAGGGCAGCTCGCGCGACACGGGCGCGCGGCCGGTGAAGAACATCTGCATCCGGTTGCCGATGTGGGTGAAGTTGGGGAACGAGACGATGCAGCGCGTCCCGACCCGCAGCATCTCGCGGATCAGCCGGGCCGGGTCGTGCACCTGTTGCAGGGTCTGGGAGAGGATGACGTGGTCAAAGGCGTTGTCCGGGTAGTCCTCGATCTCCTCGTAGATGTCGCCGTGGATGACCGAGAGCCCCTTGGCGATGGCCTCGCCCGCGGCCTGCTCGTCGATCTCGATGCCCGTGCCCCGGATGTGCTTTTCCCGGCGCAGGTGATCGAGCAGCGATCCGGTGCGGCAGCCGAGGTCCAGCACCCGCGCCCCGGGCTCGATCCAGGAGGCGATGACCTGGAGATCAAAGCGCATGGCAGCCTCCGCCTTGGTCCGCGCCGCATCCGGTCCCCGCATTCCCTGCGCCTGCGCTGGCCGCGTCGCACTGGCCGGCTGCGCACTGGCCCTTGACCCGCTCCAGGAACCCGGCGATGAGCGCGTCGAATCGCGCGTTGGGCAGCAGGAAGGCGTCGTGCCCCCAGGGGGCCTCGATCTCGCAAAAGCTGACGTCCAGCCCGTTCTTCTTCATGGCCTTGACCATGTCCCGCGACTGGTAGGTGGGATAGAGCCAGTCCGAGGTGAAGGAGACCACCAGATACCGGCAGCGCGCCTTGGCAAAGGCGGCCACCAGCGAGCCATCGCCGTGCTGGTTCTCGAGGTTGAAATAGTCGGCGGCCTTGGTCAGGTAGAGGAAGCTGTTGGCGTCGAACCGGCTGACGAACTTGTTGCCCTGGTAGCGCAGATAGCTCTCCACCTGGAAGTCGGCCTCGAAATCAAAGGACAGCTCGCACCGGTCCTGGAGCCTGCGGTCGAACTTGTCGCGCATGGACTCGTCCGAGAGATAGGTGATGTGGCCGATCATCCGGGCCACGGCCAGCCCGTGTTCGGGGCGGCCCGTGGCGTAATAGTCGCCGCCCATCCAGGCCGGGTCGGCCATGATCGCCTGCCGGGCCACCTCGTTGAAGGCGATGGCCTGGGCCGAGTGCTTGGTGGTGGTGGCCAGGGGCAGGGCCGCGCAGACGCGCTCCGGGTAGCGCACCGACCACTCCAGCACCTGCATGCCGCCCACCGACCCACCCACCACGGCCAGCAGCCGCCCGATGCCCAGGTGGTCGATGAGCCGTCGCTGGCAGCGGACCATGTCGCCGATGGTGACCACGGGGAAGCGCGTGCCATAGGGCGTGCCCTGGTGAGGGCCATCGGCCGGGTCAAGGCACATGGGGCCGGTGGAGCCCATGCACCCGCCGATGACGTTGGAGCAGATGACAAAGTATTTGTCCGTGTCGATGGGCTTGCCAGGGCCGACCATGATGTCCCACCAGCCGGGCTTGGGGTCGTCCTCATTATAGCGTCCGGCCACGTGCGAGTCGCCGGTCAGGGCGTGGCACACCAGCACCGCGTTGTCCCGGGCCGCGCTCAATGTGCCGCAGGTCTCGTAGGCCAGGGTCACCGGCCCCAGCGAGCGGCCGCTCTCCAGCACCAGGGGCTTGTCCGGTGAGCCAAAGGTGAAGAACTGTTTTTCCACAAGGCCCACGCCCGGCCCGGTGTCGAGGTCGTCGAGGTATTCACTCATGGGGTCATGGTACGATTGGTGCCCGGTCCGGTCAATGGCGGGGTGCGGGGTTTCACGGCCCGGAGACCGTCTCGCCGCCGAAGAGTTTCCAGGCGAGCATGCCCCAGGTGAGGTTGGTCACGGCGGTGTAGCCGCCCCGGCGCATCTGGTCGGCCACGGGCGGCGAGCGGTGGCCGGTCAGGCAGACCACCACCACGGCCCGGGTGGGGTCTGGGGAGGTCGAGGCCAGCGCGGCCAGGGTGGCCGGGTAGGGCACGTTGACCGCGCCGGGAATGTGGAAGGACTCGAACTCGGCCCGGGTGCGCACGTCGATGATCACCGGGGCGCGGCCCTCGTTGACCGCCAGCTTCAGCTCCCTCGGGCTCATGGGCGACACGCCGTAGCCGAGCCACCAGCCCACGTCCCAGAGCAGGAACCCGCCCACCAGGATGATCACTATCCACAGTTTGCCCATGGCTTTCTCCCTTCAACGTTGCCGTGGCCCGGTCCCGGCCCGGGGTTGTCCGCGTGAGTGGATCAGGTGCCGCCGTCTTCCTTGTCTGTGCTGCCGGTTTTACCGGGACGGTTCATGGTCACGGACAGGTTCGAGCCCGGCTTGAGCAGCACATCGCGCTGCGGGAACGGGAACTCCACCCCGTGCTCGTGGAAAAGTTTCCACACGGCCAGCAGCACGTCGCTGCGCACGCTGCCCAGCCCTTTTTCCGCGTCCGCGATCCAGACGCGCAACTCAAGGTCCACCGAACTGTCGCCAAAGCCCATCAGCCGGGCCGCCGGAGCCGGGTCGCGCAGCACGCGCGGGGCCGCCTGGGCTGCCTGTTCGAGCAGGGCCAGGGCCTTTTCCACATCGCTCCCGTAGGCCACGCCCACGGGAATCTTCAGGCGTACATTGGTGTCCGAGTGGGTCCAGTTGACCACCTCGCCCGAAATGAGTTGCTCGTTGGGAACGAGGAATTCCTTGCCGTCGCGGGTCAGGACGGTGGTGTAGCGGCTGTGCATGCCGCGCACCACGCCGAACACGCCGCCCACCTCCACGGTATCGCCCGGCTTGATGGAATGGTCGAGGAGCAGGAGCACCCCGGCCACGTAGTTGGAGATGATCGTCCTGAGGCCAAAGCCGATGCCCACGCCAAGGGCGCTGGAAAAGATGGCTAGGTTGGTCAGGTCGATGCCCACGCTGGACAGGGCGAAGAGGATGGCCGTGGTGAACAGGGCCACCTTGACCGTCTTGACCAGCAGGGTCTGGAGCGAGGGCGAGAGGTCGGCCACGGTGTGGATGCGTCCCTCGGCGAAGCGGGCGGCCACCGAGGCCACCTGGAGGCAGATTCCGGCCAGGAGAAAGCCCTTGATGGCCCCCAGGGCGGTGAAGGTGCTGTCCCCCACCGAAAAGCTCAAGCTCTGCAAAAAGTCCGTGATGGGCGAGAGCAGGCCGAAGACGCTCATGGCCGCCACGGTCCAGACGGTCACGGCCACGGCCCGGGCCAGGGATCGGCTGACCATCATGCCCGTGAGCAGCCTGATGGCGATCCAGGCCACGGCCAGATCGCTGGCCGCGTGGAGCAGCCAGGGCGAGAAGTCGGCAGCGGTGAACACGGCGGCGCTGGCGCGCAGCAGGACAAGGAAGAGGACGCTGGCCCCCACCCCGAGCAGGGCCGTGAGCATGGAGCGCACCAGCGCCCCGGGCACGTTGGCCTCGACAAGGCGGACGGCCTGGCCCCCGACGGTGCGCCACAGGAGCGCGGCCAGGACCAGACACCCGGCCACCACGCCCCATTGCACGGCCATCAGCCAGTTGAGGACATTGGCGTCGAGCCATTGCCCGAGGAAGGCGACGATGCGGTCGAGCTGCTCCATGCGCGGGGCTCCGGGTGCGGCTAGGGGCCGGTCAGGGCCAGATCAATGACCACCCCGGCGAAGAGGGCCACCGAGATCAGTCCGTTGAGGGTGAAGAAGGCCACGTTGACCCGGCTCAGGTCATCGGGCCGCACCAGCCTGTGCTCGACCATGAGCACCACCCACACGGCCAGGGCCACCAGGGCATAGAGCCAGGAGAGGCCCGCGCTCCAGCCGGCCAGCAGGAAGAAGACGCCGGTGACCACGTGGCTCATGGTGGAAATTTCCAGGGCGCAGGCGATGCCCAGTCGCGCGGGCATGGAATGCAGGTCGCGCTCGGTGTCGAACTGCGCATCCTGGCAGGCGTAGAGGATGTCGAATCCGGCCACCCAGAAGGTGACGCCGAAAAAGAGGAGCACAGCGGGCAGGGTCAGCACCGGGTCCACGCACAGCCAGCCCGCCACAGGGGCCAGCCCCAGCACCGCGCCGAGCACGAAATGGCACCAGCGGGTCAGCCGCTTGCAGAAGCTGTAAAAGGCCGAGAGCCCCAGCGCCACAGGCGAGAGCAGCAGGCACAGCGGGTTCATCAGCGCGCAGGCGGCCATGAAGATGACTGCCGTGGCGACGATGAAGACCAGGGTGAACCGGGTGGACACCTCGCCCGTGACCAGTGGCCGGTCCTGGGTTCTCGGGTTGTCTCGGTCGATGTCCAGGTCGGCGTAGCGGTTGAAGGCCATGGCAAAGGAGCGCACGGCCACCATGGCGATGGTCAGGATGAGCATGTTCCACACCCCGGGCCATCCCCCGGCGGCCAGAAAGGCCCCGGCATAGGCAAAGGGCAGGGCAAAGACCGAGTGCTCGATCTTGATCATCCGGCAGACCACGCTCAGGTCCTTGGCAAACGACATGGGTTCCTCCCTCGGGTGTGCGGGGCCGGGCGTGCGGGTCAGTATCTGTTGACCAGCACCGCGCCCGCGATGATCAGGGCCACGCCCGCCACGCGCGGCCAGGTGATCTCGCGCATGGCAAAGCTGACCAGCCCGTAGTGGTCCAGGAGCAGGGCGGCCAGAAACTGCCCGGCCAGCAGCCAGGCCATGGTGGTGGCCGCGCCCAGCTGCCCGGCCAGGACAATGGTGGCAAAGACGAAGAACGCGCCCAGCGCCCCGCCGGTCCAGGCCCACCAGGGCGTGCCGACCAGCACGCCCGCGGGCGGCAGGGGCGTCCGCGCCGCTGCCGCATAGGCCAGCAGGCACACCGTGCCCACGGCAAAGGACACCAGCGCGGCCATGACCGGCTCGCCCAGGGCGTGGCGCAGGCGCAGATTGATGCCCGCCTGAAGCGGCATGCCCGCCCCGGCCAGCAGGGCAAAAAGTATGAAAAACCACTTCATCCCCTTTTGATACCCGTGTTTTGCGCGTTCGTCCATGGTTTGAGAAGGGGGGGGCGTCAGTCCTGCCCGGCGGCCCGATTTCCCTGGACCCTGACGGCAAAACGGGGTATTCACCAATTTCAGTCCGTGCGCGGACACGTCACCAGCCAATCAGCCCTGACCATGGGGGAGCCGGAAGCAGCGAATGCCTGAATTGTTTCGTGCGGCCAAGGCCGCGACCATGATCCCCGGCGCGCCCGTCATCGACGACGCGGCCGTCATCGTCAGCCAGGGGATCGTCACCGAGGTCGGCACCTACCGTTGCCTCGCCCCGACCCATTGCGGCCCCGTGACCGATCTGGGCGACGTCACCCTCGCCCCGGGTCTGGTCAACGCCCACTCCCATCTCGAGCTGGCCCACCTGCGCGGCCTGTGCCCCCAGGGCCAGGGGTTCATGGCCTGGGTCGAGGACCTGCTGACCCGGCCCATCTTCGACCTCGATCCCGCCCTGCTCTACAAGGCCCTTGACGAGCTGAAACGAACCGGGACCGTCATGGTCGGAGACATCGCCACCCGCTTTGCTAAGGAGATGGCCGGAACGCTCGAAGCTTCCGGCCTTTTTTTCGTGGTCTTTGCCGAGGCCATCGGCGAGGCCGTGCCCAAAAAGAGCTTCATCCCCCAGGCCGGGCACGGCCGAGGTGTCCTGTCTGTCGCCGGGCACTCGCTCTACACCACCCATCGCGAGGTGCTTCGCGCGGCCAAGGCCGAGGCCGGAGCGCGCGGGCTGCCCTTCTCGCTGCATCTGGCCGAGCACGACGACGAGGTGGCCATCATGGCCGGGGAACCGAGCGCGTTTCTCGACCTGCTCCGAAGCCGGGGGCGGCTGCTCGATTTCGCCCCGCCCGGCAAGGGCCCGGTGCAGCACGCGGCAGACCTCGGCCTGCTCGACGAGACGACCCTGGCCGTGCACTGCGTCAAGGTCACGGACCAGGACATCGAAACCGTGCGCGCATCCGGGGCCACGGTCTGCCTGTGCCCGCGCTCCAACCACTTCATCGGCGGAGACCGCGCTCCGTGGGAAAAATGGGTCGCCTCGGGCACGCCCCTGTGCCTGGGCACCGACTCCCTGGCCTCCAACCACGACCTCGACCTGTATGCCGAGGCCCTGTATTTCGCCGAGCGGTTTGAGGGCGACCTGAGCCTGACCGAGCTTTTGGCCATGATCACCCGGACCCCGGCCCGTATCCTGGGCGCGGGAGATCGGCTGGGGACCATCGAGCCGGGCCGGGTGGCCGCCTTTTCCACGGTCCCAGCGGCCGTCATCGACCATTTCCACCGACCATTTCCATCGACCATTCCACCAGCGCCGGAGGCATGAGAGCATATGAAGTGGCTACACAAGGACCTGCTGGACGTGTCCCAGCTGTCGCGCGCCGAGGTCATGGCGATCTTCGAGACAGCGGGCCGGTTCCAGGAGTTGCAACAGCGGCCGGTCAAGAAGGTGCCCACCCTCAAGGGACGTAGCGTCATTCTCTTCTTCGCCGAGCCGAGCACGCGCACCAAGACCAGCTTCGACGTGGCGGGCAAGCGCCTCTCGGCCGACACCTTCTCCCTGGCCAAAAGCTCGTCCAGCCTGACCAAGGGCGAGACCCTCAAGGACACGGCCCTGACGCTCCAGGCCATGGCCCCGGACGCTATCGTCCTGCGCCACTGGTGCAGCGGCGCGGCCCGGTTCCTGGCCCGGCGGGTGGAATGCTCGGTGATCAACGCGGGCGACGGCCGTCACGCCCACCCCACCCAGGCGCTGCTCGACAGCTTCACCCTGCACCAGGAATGGGGCGAGGTGGCGGGCAAGACCATCCTCATCCTGGGCGACATCGCCCACAGCCGGGTGGCCCGGTCAAACGTCATCCTGCTCAACAAGCTGGGGGCCACGGTGCGCCTGTGCGCGCCGCGCACCCTGCTGCCGCCCCAGGTGCGCTCCTGGCCCGCCACCGTGTATTCGGACCTCTGCGAGGCGGTGCGCGGCGTGGACGCGGTCATGTGCCTGCGCCTGCAACTGGAGCGCCAGCAGGACGGCCTGCTGCCCGACCTGCGCGAGTACGCCCGCACCTACGGCCTGGGGCCGCGCCATGTGGAACTGGCCAAGTCCGAGGTCAAGATCCTCCACCCCGGTCCCATGAACCGGGGGGTGGAGATCAATTCCGAGCTGGCCGACTGCGCCGACTCCCTGATCCTCGATCAGGTGGCAAGCGGCGTGGTGGTGCGCATGGCCCTGCTCTTCCTCTATATGACCCGCAAGGGCGAATAAGAACGGCAAATTGAACAGCCTTATGGCAATACATCTGATCGATTGAGACTCAAGGCGACGGAGACAAAAGATGGCCAGGATTGATTTGATCGTCCGCAGGGCGAAGCTCGACGGCAGGGACGTGGACGTGTTCGTGAGCCGGGGGAAGATCGTCGAGGTCGCGCCCTCGGCCAAGACTCTTGAGCCGAGGGACGCCGTGGCCGAGGCGACGGTGGAGGAGGCCTTCGGGCTGACGCTCATGCCGTCCATGACCGATGCCCATGTCCATCTGCGCGAGCCGGGCTTCGAGTACAAGGAGGACATCGAGTCCGGGCTGCGGGCTGCGGCCTGGGGTGGGTTCTCCAACATCATGTGCATGGCCAACACCAGGCCGGTCAACGACGACGGCTCCGTGACCGAACTGATGCTCGACAAGGCGCGGCGCGCCTGGCCCAAGGGGCCGCGCCTCTTCCCCATCGGCGCGCTGACCAAGGGGCTCAAAGGCGAGGAGCTGGCCCCCATGGCCGAGCTGGCCCGGGCGGGCTGTGTGGCCTTTTCCAACGACGGCGTGCCGGTCAGGTCCACCGAGCTGTTCCGCCGGGCCATGGAATACGCCGCCAACTGGGACCGGGTGGTCATCGACCACTGCGAGGACCCCTACCTGGGCGTGGGCGCCGGGGTCAACGAGGGCGCGGTGTCGAGCCGCCTGGGCCTGCCGGCACAGCCCGACGTGGCCGAGGCGCTCCAGGTGGGCCGCGACATCCTGCTGGCCGAGTACCTGGACCTGCCCATCCATCTGGCCCACATCTCCTGCCGCAAGTCCGTGGACCTGATCCGCTTTGCCAAGGGGCGCGGGGTGCGGGTCACGGCCGAGACCGCGCCACACTACCTGATTCTGACCGAGGAATACCTGGAAGCCGAGGCCACGGAATATGACACCAACGCCAAGGTCAACCCGCCGCTTCGCACGCCCGACGACCAGCAGGCCCTCTTCGACGGGCTGGCCGATGGCACCATCGACATCCTGGCCACGGACCACGCCCCCCACGCGGCCCACGAAAAGGAGACCGAGTTCGACGTGGCCCCCTGCGGCATCACCGGCCTGGACACCGCCCTGTCCGTGACCTGGGCGCTGGTGGCCGACGGCAGACTCTCGCGAGAAACCTTCCTGCGCGCCTGGACCACCGGGCCGTGCGCCATCTTCGGCCTGCCGGTGAACACCTTCACCCCGGGCGATCCGGCGGATTTCTTCCTCTTTGACCCGGACGAGGCGTGGACCGTGGGCCCGGACACCCTGCGCTCCAAGGGCAAGAACACGCCGCTGACAGGCTCTGTCCTGCGGGGGCGGGTAAAAACCCATTTCATTCAGGGCAAAAAGATTGTATAGGCTGGGCTGCGAAACCAGAGGCTTCGCGGACAGGTGGTCCAATCAATCAAGCATTTCGTGAGGAAATATATGAGCCAGCCTTTCAAGGACGCCGTGGGCTTTTGCAAGACCATCATGCGCAACGGCTACGACGCCTACGTCATCAACGTCCGGCTCCAGGCCCTGACCCTGGACGAGACGGGCAGCGAACGCGAACTGGACATCTGCACCGAGGCGGGATTCTCGGAATTGCAGAAATACTTCCCGGCCATCGAGGAGTCGCGCGACAAGGAGGTGCTCGGCACCTTGAGCGAAGGCGGCGTGACCTACTACTTCTACCCGGCCGACGTGGACGACGCCTCCTACACAGAGGAGGCCGTGTCCACCATGACCCCGAGGCTGCTGCGCAGGCTTGAGAAGCGCGGCGACATCCCGCTCTCGGCCGTGTGCCCCTTCATCCCCAAGGCCAAGGACATGTACGCGGACTTCGCGGACTTTTCCGAGGGCGTCATCCGCTTCAAGGGCGTGCCCGATCAGGCCCTGAAAAAGGACTACTCCCTGGCCTACCGCGCCCTGCGTTTTGCCGCCAACTTCGACAAGGAGATCGAGGCCAACTCCTGGATAGCCATCGTGCGCAACGCGCGCCGCGTGCTCGACTACGTGCCCATGAGCGATTTCCTCGACGAGTGGCGCAAGGTCGAGGCCGAGTGCATGCACCGCTTCTTCCGCCTGCTCTTCGACTCCCTCCTGCTGCACGGCCTGATCCCGGAGATCGCCGCCCTGTCGCGGGTCAAGCAGATCAAGAACCCGGACGCCACAGCGGAAGAGACCGTCATCGAGCACACCTTCGCGGTGATGAAGGCATACCCCGAGGAACTGCCCTACGACTGGTTCGGCACGGTGGCCTGCCTCTTCCACGATGTGGGCAAGCTCTACACCGCCGAACACTACGACGGCCGCTGGAACTTCCTGCAGCACCACCGGGTGGGGGCCAAGGTCACGCGCAAGATCCTCAAGCGGCTGCGCTTCGAGGAGCAGGACATCGAGCTGATCTGCGATCTGGTCAAGAACCACATGCGGCCCCACTTCATGCTCACGGACAAGGGCATCCGCCGCCTGCGCTCCCTGGACGAATACCCGCGGGTCATGGAAATGGTCCGGGCCGACATCAAGGCCAGAAACGGCTCCTGGCGCGAGTTCAACCACAACCTGAAGATGGCCGAGCGGGCCGACATTCCCGAGGACGAGATCGAGCCGCTGCTGGACGGCAACCGGATCATGACCCTGACCGGACTCAAGCCCGGCCCCATGATCGGCGTCATCCGCGATGCCCTGCTCACCGCCCAGATCGCCAACGACGTCACCTCGGTGGAGCAGGCCGAGGCCTTTGTGCTCAAGCACTGCGACGCCATGTGACCCCCGGCGGCCCAGGCCGCAGACATCCCCCGCATCAACGGTTCGCGGCCCGTCCTTCCCCTTGGAAGAACGGGCCGCGCCTTGGTTCATGTCCCTCTCACCGCCAGTAGATCACGGCCTCCTGCCTGCCGAACTCCCTGGCCGCCGTCACATCAAGGCCGAAATAGACGTCCACCCGCCGCTCGAAACGGTGGTGCATCTTGTCGAGCACCAGGTACGGCCCGCCCAGCCCCTCGATGTGGATTTCGGTGCGATGGTCAAGGCCCAGCTCAAGCAGGTCGCGCGACACGGCCACGCTCATCATGCCCGGTTCAAGCCGGTCGCCCCAGGCGGCCACAAAGGGATCGCCCACGGTCTGGCGCGGGGTGGAATTGTAGGCGGTCACGGTCACGCGTTCGCTGTTCCACAGCAGCCCATTGGGCACGGCCAGCCCGTAATGGAGCCCGGCCAGCGCGACCACTGCGGCGGCCGCTGCGGAAAGAGCGGCAAGGGAAAGTGCTTTCTTCATCCTCTGAGGATAGCCCGGGCCGCAGGGCGGGGACAACCCCCGGGTGGCAGCCTGTCCCCTCACCGGTTCTCGAAACCGGCCTCCAGATGCCTGGCCGCGATGGCCTCGGCCAGCCTGTCGAGGGCGGCCAGGGTCTCCTGCCGGGGCACGCCCTTGCACAGCACCGGGTCCAGCACCTCCACCTTGAGGTTCGGGATCATCCCGGCCAGGGTCTCGACCGTCTTGCCGCCCCAGCCGTAGGAGCCGACAATGGACAAAAACCGGGCCTTGGGCCGCAGGGCGTTGGCCAGGAAAGCGGCATAGGCCGCCAGAGGGTGCGGCCCGGCCAGCACGGTGGGCACGCCCAGCACCACGCTCCCCGCATCGACCAGGGACATGGCCAGCTTGCCGATGTCCGTCACCGCGAGGTTGTACAGCTCCACCTCCACGCCGCGCCCGGACAGGGCCTCGGCCAGGTGATCGACCATGATGCGCGTGCTGCCGTGCATGGACACGAAGGGCAGCGTCACCAGATTTTTGGGCGGGGCGGACACCCACTCCCGGTAGGATTCCATGATCCAGGTCGGCTCCCCGTATATCTGGCCGTGGCTGGGGGCGATCATGGCGATGTCGCAGTCCGCCAGCTTTTCCAGGTTCTTGGCGATGACGGAGCGAAAGGGCATCATGATCTCGGCGAAATAGCGCTTCGCGGCCTCGTGCACCCGGCACTGGTCCCTGACGAAGAGTTCGCTGGCCGCGATGTGGGAGCCGAAGAAGTCGCAGCTGAAAAGCACCTTGTCCTCGGCGAGATAGGTGACCATGGTCTCGGGCCAGTGCACCCATGGGGTGTGAATGAAGCGCAGGGTCTTGTCGCCCAGGGAGAGGGTGTCGCCGTCATTGACCACGATGAAGCGCTCCTCGGCGATGGGCATCAGGTCCATGAGCAGCCCCTTGGCCTTGGCCGTGACCACGACCCTGGCCTCGGGAAAACGGGAAAGGACCAGGGGGATGGTCCCCGAATGGTCCTGCTCGGCGTGGTGCGACACGATGTAGTCCAGCCGGGCCACCGAATCCAGGGCGGCCAGGAGGGTCTCGGAAAAGTCGGGGTCCACCGTGTCGAGCAGCGCGGTTTTTTCCGAGCCCCTGACAAGGTAGGCGTTGTATGTGGTGCCGTCCGGCAGGGGGATGAGGGAATCGAAAAGCCGCCTGTCCCAATCCGTGACCCCGACCCACGACACGCAATCCGTCACCTTTCTCATGGCTGTTCCTCCTGTCTGTATTGCTCCGTCACCAGGCCGCGACCCGGTTCCGGGCAGGATGAGCGTAGCAGGGGAAGAGGGAAGGGACAATGCCTAATGGGAAAAGCGCTGGAAACGCGCGAGCACGGCCGTGTTCACCGTCCTCAGGCCACCCGCATCTAGTGGCGAAAAGGGTCGGCAGCGCAGGTCAGAAGGTGACGATGGTGTAGCCCTGGCTGACGTATTCGGCCATGGACGGGTGGCCGGACATGTCGTCGAGCAGGGGCAGCCCGGCCGCCCGGACCGCGTCGAGCACGCCGAGCGTGGACGAGCAGGCGCGGCAGGCACCGTCCACCAGCCCCTGCTGCCGCGCCTTGCGGTACAGGGCATTGAGCGGGTTGTCGGGCTTTTCCAGCTCCGGCACCAGGGTCACGGCCGCGCCCTCGAAGACGATGGCCACCTTGTGCCCCCGCTCGGCCATGTCCAGGCCGTTGAGCAGCACATGGACGAAACAGGACAACTCCCCGCTGAAGGCGTAGAGACAAAACATGCGTTCCCCCTGTGTGTTTGCGCTCCTAACTCTCCGGGTCCGCGAACTTGTCGGCGATGATGGCCGCATCGCCCGGCTCTGCCTTGAGGTCGAGCCCTTTGGAACTGCCGTGGCAGTGGAAGCCATCGGCCCGCATGGACACATAGCCCGCCGAGAGCGCCCTGGTGTAGGGCATCTGCTCGCGCATGTCCGCATGGTCGATGCGGTTGGGAAAGATGATGGGCGTGGGCGCGCCGGAAAAATCCTCGAACATGATGTACTTCATGGCCTCGCTCCTGCCGCTTGAATGTGACTGCACCGACCGGATACCGACCGACCGTTTGTCGCACAATAGGCGGTTGCGGACACGATATCAACCATTGCCTGAACCGCAGCCACGCGATATGACGGGCCGATGCAGCCATATAGCAAGATCGGGGTCTGGCAGACCGCCTTTTTGGGCGACGCCGTGCTCACCCTGCCCATGCTCCGCGCCCTGGCCGACGCGCACCCCGGGGCCGAGATCCATCTCTTTGTGCGGGCCGGGCTGGAGTCGCTCTTCGAGGCCCAGCCCGAGCTGACAGCGGTGCGCGGCTTTGCCAAACGCGGCGCGCAAAAATCCATGCTCTCGGCGCTCACGATGGGACGCGACATCGGCCGCCAGGGATTCGACCTGTGGATTTCGGCCCATGCCAGCCTGCGCTCTGCCGCTGTGGCGGCGGCCACGGGCATCTCCCGGCGCATCGGCTACAACCGGCCGTGGTTCAACCGGCTGGCCTACACCGATGTGGTCAATCGGCGTTTTCACGAACTGGAGGAGGTGGAGCGGCTCATGGGGCTGCTCGGCCCGCTGGGCAGTGACGCCCCGGCACCCGAGGCGCGGCTGGTGCTGCCGCCTGCGGCCGTGGCCAAGGCCGATGCCTTCTGGCGCGAGCATTGCGGCCAGGGTCCGGTGCTGGGCATCCACCCCGGCTCCACCTGGCCTACCAAGTGCTGGCCCGTGGAATACTTCGGCCAGGTGGCGGCCATGGCTGCCGGGGCGGGCGCGCTGGTGCTGGTCTTTGCCGGGCCGGGCGAGGAGGCCGTGGCCGATGCGGTGACGGCCGAAGCCCTGGCCCGGGGCGCACCCCCGGACGGACTTGTCAATCTCGCCGGCAAGCTCTCCCTGCCCGAGCTGGCCACCTGGATCGACCGGCTCGACGCCTACCTGACCAACGACTCCGGCCCCATGCATCTGGCCTGGGTGCAGGAGACCCCCCTGGTGGCCCTGTTCGGCCCCACGGTGCGCACCCTTGGCTTCTTTCCGCGCGGCAAGGGCTCAGCCGTCCTGGAAATGCCCCTTGACTGCCGCCCCTGCGGCCTGCACGGCCCAAAACGCTGCCCGCTGGGCCATCACAACTGCATGCGCGCCCTGACCCCGGACATGGTCTGGAGCGCCCTGGCACCCAAGCTCTTTTCCTGATTTCCGCGCCGCCCCTTTGACTCGGGCAAAAGTTGGTGTAGGCTTGAGGCCAGTCCCTGTGCCGCCAACCACCGCCACAGCTGGGAGTTGATTAATCATTTCTCCAGGCTGTTCAAAAAGGTTCGAGTGCCAGGCGCGAAAAAAGAACAAGGCCGAAGCGTACTTCCTGTACGCGAGGATTTGATCTTTTTGAAGCAACGCAGCAATCGGACATTTTTGAACAGCCTGACAAGGAGGTCGCCATGCTCTGGTTCCACCCTATTCTGCAATCAGTGGCCACGCTGCTTGGGCTCTACGCCGCATGGCTGGGCCTGCAACGGCTGCGCGCCAACCATTTCGGGGCCAGGGTGACCTTCCGGTGGAAGGGACACGTCAACACCGGCCGGGCCGCCATGGTCCTGTGGCTGCTCGGGCTGCTGGGCGGACTGGCCGTGGCCCGCATCCAGTGGGGGGTCAACTTCGTCACCGGCGCGCACTATCAGGTGGCCCTGATCATGCTGCCGCTGCTGGTCTTCGGCCTCGTCTCCGGGGCGTACATGGACCGGGTCCGGGCGCGGCGCACGACCCTGCCCCTGGCGCACGGGGTGTGCAACCTGCTGCTCCTGGCCCTGGCCCTGTTCCAGATCCGCACCGGCTGGCAGGTGATCCAGGACTTCATCCTGTGATCCGCTGACCGGGCTTGCCTTTGCGGCCCGTCCGTCGTATCGCCACGGCTCCGGCACACGACAAACCACGGGATATGCATGACCAAACCCTGCGTCGGCTGCGGCTGGTGCTGCCTGACCGACCCCTGCATGGACTCGCACAGACGCTACGGCTACCTGCGCCGATGCCCGGACCTGCGCTGGGACGAGGCGCAAGGGCGCTACCTGTGCGACCTGATGCTCAACCCCGAGACCGCCGCCGAGGTGCGCGAGGGCCAGCACGAAGGCCAGGGCTGCTGCGCCCCCCTCAACGCATGGCGTGACGACCTGCGCAACCGCGACAACGACTGATCGTTTCCCCGTTTCCGCCCTCGCACGCCCGGCCATGGCCTTGATCTCGGTCCGACCACTCCCCGTCCCAAACCGGCCGCTCGCCGAATTCCGGGTTGCGCACCCGCCCTGCGCGGTGCTAGACGCAGAGTTGGCTTGAAATAGTTCAAGGAGAGCGCATGCTGCTTGGAATTGACGTGGGCGGCACCCACACCGACGCCGTCGCCATAGGCCTGAAAGGGGGAGCCCGCATCCTTGCCTCCTGCAAGGTGCCCACCCGCCACGACGCCCTGCTTTCGTCCGTGACCGAGGCCCTGGAAAACATCCTGGGCCAAGTGGACCCGGCCGGGGTGACTCAGCTCAACCTGTCCACCACCCTGTCCACCAACGCCATCGTCCAGGGCAAGATCGAGGACGTGGGCGTCATCGTCAGCGCCGGGCCGGGCATTGACCCGCACAACTTCATGCCGTGCCGCGACTTCCACGTCATCGACGGGTCCATCGACCACCGGGGTAACGAGGTGCGCGCCCTGTCGCCGCGCCAGCTCTCGGACGCGGTGGACGCCTGCCGGGCCAACGAGGTGCGCGTCTACGCGGCAGTATCGAAGTTCTCCACCCGCAACCCACGCCACGAAAACGCCATCCGCCGCGCCGTGCTCCAGTGCCGCGAGGAAGCGGACTGCGAGTATGCGGACTTCGTCACCTCGGGCCACCAACTGGGCGGGGCGCTCAATTTCCCGCGCCGGGTGGCCACCGCCTATTTCAACTGCGCCGTGTGGCGGCTCTACAACACCTTTGCCACGGCCGTGGAGCGCGCCCTGGAGGGCATGGGCCTTGGCCACGTCAAGGTCAACATGCTCAAGGCCGACGGCGGGACCATGCCCCTGACCCGCTCGCGGCGCATGCCCGTGCAGTCCATCTTTTCCGGTCCGGCCGCCTCGGTCATGGGCATCATCGCCCTGACCGACATCTTTCACGACTCCATCATCCTCGACATCGGCGGCACCACTACGGACATCGCCGTGTTCGCCGACGGCGCGCCCCTCATCGAGCGCGAGGGCATCGCCATCGGCTCGCACCCCACCCTGGTTCCGGCCCTCAAGGTGCTCTCCATCGGCATCGGCGGCGACTCTGCCATCTCGGTGTCCGAGGCGTCGTCCACCGTGCGCGTGGGGCCGAACCGGCTGGGACCGTCCGTGTGCCTGGGCGGCGAGCGACCGGCCCTGACCGACGCCCTCAACGTCATCGGCGCCTGCGCCGTGGGCGACACGGCCGCCTCGCGCGCGGCCCTGAACACCCTGGCCGCCGCCCACGGGTTGAGCACCGAGGCCATGGCCCGCGATGCCGTGGACTACGCCTCCACAACCATTCACAACGCCACCCGCGACCTCATCGACGAGATCAACTCCAAGCCCGTCTACACCATCCACGAACTGCTCGAAGACAAACGGGTGGTGCCCAAGAAGGTCTACCTGATGGGCGGCCCGGCCAATGCGCTGAAGATGGAGCTGTTCCAGCGGTTCCAGCTTTCCACCGAGGTGCCGGAGCACTACGAGGTGGCCAACGCCATCGGCGCGGCCCTGACCCGCACCACCTGGGAGCTGGAGCTTTTCGCCGATACCCAGCGCCATGTGCTCTTCATCCCGTCCCTGTCCTATCGCGAGAACATCCACACCAGCTACGACCAGCGCGATGCGGAAAAGGACGCCATGAACCAGCTGGCCATGCAGCTCGACTCCATGGGCGTGTTCCTGCGGCCCGAGGACGCCCAGATCACCCACGCGTCGAGCTTCAACATGGTCGAGGACATGGATCTGGTGGGCCGCAACATTCGCGTCAAATGTCAGGTTCGGCCCGGCGTGGTCGCCATTATTCGGGAGGGCTGATCATGCTCAAGGCGGACAAATCCCTGGGGATCGTTTTTTTCCCGGCTTTCGACTGGGCCATCTCGCCCACCCACCCGGAGCGACAGGAGCGGCTGCTCTACACCCAGGATCAGCTGCGCGAGGAAGGGCTCTTCGACATCGAGGGCGTCACCGAGCACAAGCCCGACGTGGCCGCCATCGAGGATGTGGAGCGCGTCCACTTCTGCTTCCCCGAGGTCAGCGCGGTGACCACCCGCTCGCACCTCATCTCGGCGGGCGGGGCCATGAAGGCCGCAGACCTCGTCATGCGCGGCGAGTGCGACCGGGCCTTTGCCATGGTCCGGCCGCCCGGCCACCACGCCATGAAGGTGGTCCATGGCGCGCGCGGCTTCTGCAGCATCAACATCGAGGCCGTCATGGTCGAGCACATCCGCGAGACCTACGGCCACAAGCGCGTGGCCATCGTGGACACCGACTGCCACCACGGCGACGGCACCCAGGACGTCTACTGGCATGACCCGGACACCCTGTTCATCTCCCTGCACCAGGACGGGCGCACCTTGTATCCCGGCTCGGGCTTTCCCCATGAGCTGGGCGGGCCACAGGCCATGGGCCGGACCCTGAACATCCCCCTGCCGCCCAATACTTCTGACGAGGGATTCCTCATGGTCATGGAGCGCGTGGTCATGCCCATCCTCGACCACTTCAAGCCCGATCTGGTCATCAACTCGGCCGGACAGGACAACCACTTCACCGACCCCATCACGGACATGAACTTCTCGGCCCGGGGCTACGCGGCCTTAAGCGAGATGCTCAAGCCGGACATCGCGGTGCTCGAAGGGGGCTACTCCATCCAGGGCGCACTGCCCTACATCAACCTCGGCCTGTGCCTGTCCATGGCCGGGGTGGACTACTCCCACATCCGCGAGCCCAATTTCAGCCCGGAGCTCATCCGCCAGGACGCGCGCACCACCGCCTACATCGAGGAGCTGTGCCGCCAGCTGCCCGCCCTCTACTTTGACCCGCCGCCCTACAACCGCAAGAACGACGTCCGCCAAGGCGTGATCTCTGGCGACACCCTGGTCAGGCAGCGCCAGATCTACTACGACACCGACGGCATCAACGAGACCCAGCGCGAGACCCTGTTTCTGTGCGAAAAGTGCCGAGGCCTGCTCAAGATCGAGACCCGTGCCGACTCCGGCCCCCAGTGCCTGGGCGTGGAAATCCCCATCCACGCCTGCCCGGACTGCCGCAGCCGGGGCTACCAGATCGTGGAAGAGGCCCAGCTCAAGGGCAACGCCCGCTACATCCAGCTCATCAACCGCCTCGACCGAGACTACCTGCGCGTGGGATTCTGAGCCCGCAAAACCCTGCCGGAAGACAGGAAGGCCGCCCGAAAGGGCAATACTACATACCAAAATAGGCGGAGAGACAGACAATTTTTTTCAACCGGTTCAATTGCTGAGTGTTTGTGATTTGTCCATGGATAAGGAGGATTCAGTGAATAACGCCTTAAAAATAACCCTCGGCGTGACTATTGTTTCTTTGTTAGCCCTAGCTATTGTTTTTCGAGGACAGCTGACTCAAAATATTGATATTGTTGCTATCTTGCTGTCAGGCATTGCAAGTGTTTCTGCCTGCATCTCTGTTGCTTTCAGCATTTACCTTTTTACTCTTGATCAGCGGAATAAGCACGTTCGCATAGGCGCAGACTGGGATGCTCCTTTATTTAACGTAAAAGAAGGCAAATGGCTCAACTACAGGATTCACAATTATGGGGAGCTAACAGCCTTAGACCCAAAGCTAGAGATTTTTCTTTTCATTGATAGCAAGCCCGTGAAAATCTTTGATAGGCAATATTCCTACACAATGTACCCTGGACATAATTTTACGTATTCACTCATGGAAATCTCTGACTATAAGCCTTCCTGTGGTGATCTTCTGATAGCAAGAGTTTCATGCGAAGATCAAACTAAACGCAAGACCATCAAGCAGTTCATCTGCTTCACAGTATCAGAAGTTATTACAATAAATGCAAAAGGTGGTGATTCTGAACGTCTCGCAATATACAGACCTTCATGCGTTGAACTCAATACGACTTCAAGCCTTCTCCTAGAAATTGAAGCCCTAACATGACCGGGAATAAGCTACCGCATATATTTAGTGTGGTTATTCGGCATGCCCTTTGCAGCATTGCTCACTAATTTTTGTAATCAAAACCCTCACACCTACTCGTCCTCTGGCTCTGCCACAACGGGCGGGTCAGCGAATACTGTATCAAGATGTGAACAACAGCATAGCTATTCGCGCTCGTATATTGCTGTGTAACATCGCCGTTTACACACGGTAAGCCGCCCCCCTTACGACGCGTGGCCTTGGCGGGCCACGTGGGAGCCGAAGATTTCCCAGGTCTTGAGGAAGGTGGCGTCAAAGGTCCGGTTCTCCACGTGGGAGCGGGCCTTGCGGCGCATGTATTCGATGCGCTCCGGGGTGTCGACGAGGTGCAGCACCGCCCGCAGCAGGGCGTCCGGGTTCCCGGCCGGGACCACGAGGCCGGTTTCGTTGGGGAGCATGTTCTCGCACGGGCCGCCCTTGTCGGTGACGATGACCGGCAGGCCCGAGGCCTGGGCCTCGAGGATGACGTTGCCAAAGGTGTCCGTGGCCGAGGGGAAGACGAAGATGTCCGAGCTGGCGTAGGCCTGGGCCAGGGCCTCGCCCTTGAGGATGCCGGTGAAGGTGGCGGGGGAGCCGCGCAGCAGCCGTTTCATCTCGGCCAGGTAGGGGCCGTCGCCCACCACGATGAGCTGGAGCCCGTGGCGCAGGCGCGCGGCCTTGAGGTAGGCCTCGGCCAGCACGTCCAGCCCCTTTTCGCGGGACACGCGGCCCACATAGAGCAGCTTGGTCCGCCCCTCCACCTCGTACCTGGAGAAAAATCCGTTTCGCTTGGCCGGATGGAATCGGTCGGTATCCACCCCGCGCGGGTAGGTCACGATCTTGTGCTGGTCGATGCCGTGGTCGGCCAGCTCGAAGCGGGTGGCCTCGCTGGGTGCGTAGATGACCTGCATCTGGTTGTAGAACCAGCTCATGTAGCGCCAGCAGCCGTCCTCCAGGGCCGAATCGCCGGTCAGGGCGCCCACGTAGTCGGGAAAGGCGGTGTGGTAGGTGCCGTGAAAGGGCAGCTTGAGGATGCGGGCGATGGCCAGGGCGGCCAGGCCCACCGGGCCGGGCGTGGCCGCCAGGATGCAGTCGTACTCCTGCTCGAAGCAGTGGGTGAGCATGTCCAGAAAGGGCGGATAGGCCAGCTCGATCTCCGGGTATTCGGGAATGGCGAACCGGCCGACCGGCGCGAAACTGACCGCGCCCGGGATGTCGGCGCTGGCCCCGCAGGTGATCACGGTCATGTCCTTGCCGTGGCGGGCGACCATGGCCAGCTGCTGGCGGATGGTCCGGGCCACGCCGTTGATCTCGTCAAAGGTGTCGGTGAAATGGGCGATGCGCAGGTTGGTGGCGTCGCGTCTGGCGGCCTTGGGCCGGAACCGGGCCAGGCAATCGAGCGAGAAGCGCCGCTCGCGCGAGAAAAGATCGTAGCCCACGAAGTACGGGGCCAGCAGGGTATAGAGGGACCCGGCCGAGCCCATGGAGTGGAAGACATCAAAGAGGTTGGCACCCAGGGCGGCGCTCAGGGTGCGGTCCGCGAACTGGGCCAGGACACGGTTGGCGGCCAGGGACACGAACCGGGACCACTCCCGTTCCAGCACCAGCGGGTCGCGCTCCTCGCCCCGGGCGATGCGCATCAGGGACGGGTCGCGGGCCACGATGTTGCCCGCCTCCTTGAGCAGCATTTCCTGCACAGAACGGGTCGAACCGTATTCCCGGTGCAGCGAGGCCTTGCCCCGGCCCACCAGTCGCAGGAAGCGCTCCACCAGCGAGCAGCTCGCCGAGCGCTCGGGAGAGAGGGCGTGCCGGGCAAAGCGAAAGCAGAGGTGCTCGCTGGCCGCGTGGCCCAGGGAGCCGATGCGCGAGCGATAGAAACCGTAGGCGATGCCGTAGAGATTGTGGGCCATGGTCCGGGGCGTGGCCGGGGTGCCGCCGGGCCGGGCCGTGTGGTCGCGCACCCCGGAGAGCACCGCGCCCAGCGATGGCTCGCCGCGAAATTCGGTGTGCATGCGCGCGATGTTCAGCGAGCTGTGATCGTCGGACCCGCCGATGATTCCCTTTTCCCACGGCCTGTCGCCGTGGGGCGCGATGCCGTGGGTGTTGGCCAGCCGCTCCATGTCCACCGGGGTCAGCTTGGTCAGGATCTGGCGCAGGACCTGGTTCTGGCGCGCGTCGCGGGTGCCGTTCTCCTCGAACACGTCAAAGAGCAGCAGGCTCTGCTCGAAGTGGGCCGGGGTCAGCCGGTCGTTGACCGCGAACAGGGGATGGGCCAGGACATGGACGATGTCCTGTCCGCGCAGATAGGCCACCAGATCGAAGACGTTCTCGCGGCAGTGCTGGATGTCGTCGTGCTGGGCCTCGGTGATGTCGTAGGCCAGGACGTGCAGCTTGCACTTGTCCTCGGGAAAATAGGTGGTGATCTCCTCGCTGACGAATGCGCCGGGCAGCCCGGCGATCTCAAGGCTGCCCCGGATGGTGTTGTGGTCGGTGATGGTCACCAGATCCATGCCGCGCTCGCGGGCAGTGGCGTAGAGGGCGGCGGGCTCGGTGAAGCTCTCCGGGCAGCCGATCTTTTGCAGGATCCACTGCGAGGGACGGGTGGAATGCTTGGAGTGGACGTGCATGTCCACCCGGAACCGGGATTCGGCCATGAATGCCTCGCTTGGTTTTGGCGGCGCGTCAGGCGCAGCGCACAGCGTCCGAGAGCAGGCCGTCCTCGGCTGCGCACTGGCAGAGGATGCACAGCCGGGCCGAGGGATTGGCCTTGAGCCGGGCCAGCCCGATGGGGTCGCCGCACTCCTCGCAGGTGCCGTAGTGGGTCTCGTGCAGCCGTCTGATGGCGGCCTCGTATTCCTTGATGCGCGCCATGCGGCGGCGCTGCATGGCCAGACTCACCCCCTGCTGCGCCAGCTGGGCGGCAAAGTCGGTGTCGTCCGGGCAGTTCTCCACCGTAAAAATCTCGGCGGTTTCCTGCGCGGCCAGGGTGCTCAATCCGTTCAACAGGTGGTCCTTGATCTCGCGACGTTGCGTATCGGTCATGGAGTCCTCCGGAAGATGAGAGTGATGATGGCTTCATCTACCCCTGTCCGGCCCGTGATGATTGACGCTTCGGTGACGGCGGGCCGACGATTGCGCATCAAAGCCCGGCGCTGTTTCGCGCCCCTTCTGCCGTGCCCCCTTTTTTCTTGACGCCCCGGACTGGTCGCTGTAGACACACATCAATTAATCCGTATATTGGGATATATTGATATACGCACAAAGACAGGAGGTTGCAATGCATATTCCCGAGGCCATCCGGGCCAGTGAGCGGCCCTTTGTGTCCGTGGAGCTGCTGCCGCCGCGCGGCGAGGCAGAGCAGGGCGGGTTTTGGCAGGCCGTGGAGGCCCTCAAGGCGGTGCACCCGCTCTTTGCGGCCGTGACCTGCGGGGCGGGCGGACGCGGGGCCGTGGGCACTGCGGAGACAGCCCGCGCCCTGGCCGGGGACCACGGGTTCACGGTCATGCCGCACCTGACCTGCGTGCATGAGGAACCGACCGGGCTGGCCGACCGGCTGGAAGCGCTGCAAGGGGGCGGGATACGCAACGTGCTGGCCGTGCGCGGCGATTTCCCGCCGGGTGCCGAGCCGCAATCCGGTGGATTCCGCCACGCCTCGGACCTGGTCGCCCGAGTGCGGAAATTGGCCCCGGGCATGGCCGTGGGCGTGGCCGCCTACCCGGACGGCCACCCGGATTCGCGCTCCATGGTTGATGACATTGCGTTCCTGAAGTTCAAGCTCGACCAGGGCGCGGATTTCGCCGTGACCCAGCTCTTCTTCGACAACCGCCGCTATTTCGACATGGTGGACCGGTTGGCCGCCATGGGTTGCGCCAAGCCGGTCATCCCCAGCGTGCTGCCCGTGCGCAGCCTCGGGCAGATCAAGCGGGTCACGGAGTTGTGCGACGCGCCAGTGCCGGGCAGAATCCTGGCCGCCATCGAGGCCGCCCACGCCCAAGACGGCGACCAGGGCGTGCGCCGATACGGCGTGGCCCTGGCCGCCACCCAGGTGGCCGACCTGCTCAGGCACGGCGCACCGGGCGTCCATCTCTATCCCTTCAACCGGGCCGACCTCTGCCTGGAGGTGGTGCAGCGGGCCGGGCTGTTGCCCTGAACCGGGCAAGGGTATACCATCGGATCATGCCGCGCCTTGCCATCATGTCCGATCCCCACGCCAATGTGGCGGCCCTGACCCGGGTGCTGGCCGACGTGGTCGATCAGGGCGCGGACGCGACATACTGCCTGGGCGACGCCATCGGCTATGGCCCGCAGCCGCAGGAGTGCTGCGACCTGCTGCGCGAGGCCCGGGTGACGCTGCTCATGGGCAACCACGAGCAGGGGCTGATCAACATTCACTACCTGCGCGGCTTCAACCAGCCTGCGGCCGATGTGCTGCGCCGCACCCGCGAGCTGATCGACGAGACCACCTATCAGTGGCTCATATCGCGGCCCAAGGGGCTGGTGGCCCATGGCTGCCGCATGGTCCACGGCACGCCGCCCGATTCGGTCAGCGAGTACCTGTGGCGGCACGAGACCAACATGGGCGAGATTTTTGCCCGGTATCCCGAGGAATTCTGCTTTGTGGGCCACACCCACGACCTGATGCGCTTCACCTACCAACCGGGCATCGGAGCCAGCCCCAGACTGGCACTGCCACCGGGCGAGACCGTGCTTGAGCCGGGCCTGCGCCACCTGATCAACGTGGGCGCGGTGGGTCAGCCCCGCGATGGCGACAACCGGGCCAAGTACGTGCTCTTCGACACGGCCACGCGCACCGTGACCCTGCGCCGCGTGCCCTACGACATCGCGGCCACCGTGGCCCTGATCGAGGCCAGGGGATTCCCCCGGGCCTTTGCCGACAGGCTCTGGTAGCCGTTTCCCCTCCTCCTGTCAGGCTGTTGAAAAACGGCGATCTGCGTCGTTGCTTTAAAAAGTTCAAATCCTCGCGTACAGGAAGTACATCTCTGCTCTCATGATCCGTAAGGCTCGAAGACTCGCCAACGGCTCAAGGGCTTCGGCCTTGAACTTTTCTCGCGCCTAGCATCTCACCATTTTTGAAAAGCCTTCTTATTCTGTCTTTTTAAACGCCCTCGCTATTCGATAAAAATTATCCTTCACGTCAGGCCCGACATGGCTCACCATGCAGTTTTTCGTTGTATTTCAATGGAAAGCGCCGATGCGGGCGGGCGTTATTATTTGACGAACCCCCTTGACATGGATACCCGGTATGGGTATTGGTGAGACAAACGCGTCATACCCAGGCGGGGTATTCGGCCGAGGGGTCGGCCAAACGCGTTCCACAGAGGAATCGTTTTTGGAACATCTGATCATTGGAGGAAGATATGCACCGCAAATTCATGATTCTCACCGCTGCGGCCCTGGTTCTGGGCATGTCCGTGTCCATGGCCTTTGCCCTGGGCGGCGGCAACGGACGCAAGGGCAAGTTCCTGTACAGCAAGAACTGCCGCTCCTGTCACAACGGGGGCACCGCCGCTGACCTGAGCCCGGCCGACCGGACCCAGGCCGAGTGGCAGGCCACCTTCTCGGACATGGGCAAGATCAAGTGCAGCGGCGACTGGACCCTGAGCGACGAGGACATCAACGACATCTACACCTACCTGTACGATTACGCCAAGGATTCCCCGTCCCCGGCCAAGTGCAGCTAATCGAGCCAACCGACCGCGACGCGGCCTCTCTCTGAGGGGCGTGTCGAAATCGGCCGCACCGTCCCGGTCCTTTCCGTCCCCCCGGGGGGCGGGGACGGCGGCCAGAAAACGGCGGGGGTGCCGACCCGGCGGCCTGATCGGTCGCCGGGTCGCCCCGACGCCAGGAGGCGATCATTGATGGCGCAAACCTCTCGCACCCTTTCGCGTCGCGAGTTCTTCAAGGCATCCGGCCTGTTGGCGGCGGGCGCGCTGGGCGGCCCGGCTCTCTTGGGCGGTCTGCGCACGGCCCAGGCCGCCACAGAGACCATGACCCCGGCCTGGGACTCCAGGTTCGGAGTCTGCGACATGTGCTTCAACAAGTGCGGCCTCATCGCCCGCGTGGAAAACGGGGTGGTGACCAAGCTCGACCCCAACCCCAAGTTCGTCAAGTCGCGCGGCATGCTCTGCGCGCGCGGCAACGCGGGCATCAGCCACGTCTACGACCCGGACCGGCTCAAGCACCCCCTGCTGCGCAAGGGCGGGCGCGGCGAGGGCAAGTGGCAGCGCATTCCCTGGGACGAGGCCCTGGACATGGCCGCGCAGAAGATGGACGAGGTGCGGGAAAAGTACCTGCCCTGCGGCCACCTCTTCACGGCCGGGACCGACATGCAGTCCCTGTTCGTGGAGCGGCTGGCCGAGGCATACGGCTCCTTCAATCTCACCTCGCATGAGTCCCTGTGTCTGGTCTCGGGCAGCCGCGCCTTCCTCGACACTTTTGGCGAGGTGCCCTTTGCCGACGTGCTCCACTCCAAGTACGTGATCATGGTCGGGGCCAACCGCTTCGAAGCCTTGGTCACCCCGGACTCCATGGACCTGATGACCGCCATGCGCGAGCACGGCTGCAAGCTCGTCACCCTGGACCCGCGCTATACCAAGACCGCGGCCCTGTCCGACGAGTGGTATCCCATCAGGCCGGGCACGGACATGGCCTTCATGCTCGCCCTGGCCCACGTCATCGTCGGCGAGGGCCTCTACGACCCGCAGTGGATCGAGGAGAAGACCTACGGCATGGAGCAGCTGCGCGAGCATGTGAAGCCCTATACCCCGGGCTTCGCCGCCGAGCAGTGCGGCATCCCGGCCGAGGATATCGCCCGCATTGCCCGGGAGCTGGCCGCGGCCGCCCCGGCCTCCATGGTCTATCCCGGCCGCCGCAGCTCGGACTATGAGGATTCCACCCAGATTCGCCGCTCCTTTGCCATCGTCAACGGCCTGCTCGGCAACTGGGACCGCCCCGGCGGCCTGCTGGGAGCCAGGGCCGTGGGCCTCAAGGGCGTGCCCTACGACGCCCCCTGGTACGACGACAACCACGACGACCGCATCGACGCGGGCAAGGTGCCCATGATGTTCGAGCACGAGGGCAGCTTCATGGTCACCCGCGACTCGATCCTGGCCGACGACCCGTATCCCATCCGGGGCTGGTTCGTGTACAAGACCAACCCCATGGCCACCGCGCCCAACCGCGCCAAGACCATCGAGATGATGCACAAGATGGACTTTGTCACCGTGGTGGACATCGCCATGTCCGACACGGCCTGGTATGCCGACCTGGTCCTGCCCTCCCAGAGCTATCTGGAGCGCATCGACCCCTGCTCGGGCCTCCAGGGCTCGTCCGCCTGCGCCTGCGTGGTCAAGCGCGATCCGGTCATCGAGCCGCTCTACGAATCCAGGCCCCTTTTCGACATCGTCAAGGGCATCGCGGGCCGCCTGGACCTTGGCGAGTATTTCGACTTCACCATCGAGCAGTTCCGCGAGAAGCAGCTGGCCGACCTGCCCGGAGCCGACGGGATCATGGATCGCGACGGCGTCTACTACAATCCGAGCAAGGTCTACGGCATCTACGACGGGCTGGTCTACAAGACCCTGTCCCAGAAGGTGGAGCTGTACAACCAGCGCTACGAGCAGATGGGCATCGATCCGCTGCCGGTCTACACCCCGCCCGTCCAGCCGCCTGCGAACCAGTTCCGGCTGGTGGTGGGGCGCAACGCCCTGGTCACCCAGGGGTCCACCACCAACAATACCCTGTTGCACGAGTTCGTGCCCACCAACACCCTGTGGCTCAACCCCGGCCCGGCCGGGAAGCTGGGCATAGCGGACGGCGATCTGGTGGAGGTATCGAGCGCGGTGGGCCGCCAGGCCATCAGGGCCGAGGTCACGGACAAGATCCGCGAGGACACGGTCTACATGCTGACCGGATTCAACACCCTGTCCACCCAGCAGCGGCTGGCCCACGGCAACGGCGCGAGCATCGCCGAGATCCTCGACGGCGGCTACGACACCGTCACCGGCAACGCGGCCCTGCACCTGACATTCGTGACCGTAACAAGGAAGGTGGCATGATGGCACGGCAACTGGCAATGGTCATCGATTCGGCCAAGTGCATGGACTGCAAGGCCTGCGTGGCCGCCTGCAAGGTGGCCAACCACACGCCCGAGGGCCAGTGGCGCAACTGGATCAAGCTCGACGACAGCCCGCCCAGGCCCGGTGCCAGCAACCGCAAGGCCCGCTTCCAGCCCGGGGCGTGCATGCACTGCGATAACCCCACCTGCGTGGCCGCCTGCCCCACCGGGGCCACCTACAAGGACGCCGAAACAGGCGAGGTGGTCATTGACGAGGGGCTGTGCATCGGCTGCGGCAACTGCCTCCCGGCCTGTCCCTACCACGCCCGCTTCCGCAACGCGGAGAAGCGCAAGGCGGACAAGTGCAACTACTGCCCCGAGCGCCGCTCGGCCGGGCTCGACCCCGCCTGTGTGGACACCTGCCCGACCAAGGCCCGCGTGTTCGGCGACATCAACGACCCGCAGAGCGAGGCCGGGCGGCTCTATCTGGCCAACAAGGAGCGCCTCGCCCGGGTGGTGGCGGCCACTGACACCAAGCCCAACATGTTCTACCTCGGCGACCCCGGCCCGGAGCACTGGGCGGGCGAGGCCGTCATCCCGGCCTCCATGGTGGCCCTGAAGCAGTCGGCCCCGCTGATCAAGGGCATCGTTGCCCTGTCCGGCCTCGGCGTGCTGGTCATGCTCGGCCGCCAGCTGCTGGCCGGGTCCGGCGACAGTCACTCCGGCTCCGGTCCGTCCGGCGACAAGGAGAATACCGATGCCTAGAGTGCACAAGCGACACGACCGCTCCGACATCTTCATCCACTGGTTCAACGCGGCCTGCTGGCTGCTGCTCCTGCTCACCGGGGTGGGGCTGATCCAGAACCCGGCCATCGACCCGTTCGGCTCGGGCTATCCCGAGGCCATGCGCGCCCTGGTGGGCGGCGGGGCCAACCTGCTGATCATCCACGAGGTCATCGGCGTGGTCTGGATACTCGGCTTTGTCCTCTACCTGATCGTCAACTTCAAGGGTGCCCGGTTCTTTCTGGGCGAGGTCTTCTCGGTCAGTCCGGCCCGCGACATGGCCTGGCTGGTCAGGAAGATGGTCCTGATGACCCTCGGCCCCCGGGCGCTCAAGGCCGTGGGCATGGACCCGGAACTGCCCGACCAGGGATACTACAACATGGGCCAGAAGGCCTTTGCCCAGGCCAGCGTGGTGGGCGGCGTGGTCATCGCCGTGACCGGGCTGATCATGCTCCTGTCCGACCGTGCTCTGGGTTCCGGTGCATCGGGGCTGGTGGGCTGGTCCGTGACCCTGCACTTCATCGCCGTGGGCCTCGTCTTTGCCGGGCTGCTGGTCCACATCTACATGGCGGCCATCTCGCCCGAGGAGCGGCCCGGATTCAAGTCCATGTTCACCGGCGTGGTGCCCGACGGCTACGCCAGACACCACCACCGGCTGTGGTGGAACAAGATCACCACCGACGGCGAGTGACGCCGCCGGTACGGATACGAGGGAAGGAAACGCCCCGCCCGACAGCGAGGGGCTGGCAGGCAGGGCAAACGACACACAGCAACAAGAGGGAATGCATCATGCAAACGACACGCATCTGGATGGCCATGTTTCTGGCTTTTGCCTTGATGGCGAGCCCGGTTCTGGCCCAGGAGGGCGCCAAGCCCCAGTTCAAGGAATTCCATTCCATCGTGGATTACAGCTTTGTGGCCAAGTACGCGGTCATGCCCAAGCCCAAGGACGCGATGATCATCGACTCGCGGCCCTACAAGCCCACCTTCGTGGCCGGATACATCCCCACGGCGGTGTCCATCCCCACCAGCCAGTTCGAGAAGATGACCGACCAGTTGCCAGCCAACAAGGCGGCCGTCCTCATCTTCTACTGCGGCGGGTTCGACTGCCCGCTCTCGCACAAGGCGGCCTTCATGGCCGAAGCCTTGGGCTACACCAATGTCCATGTCTACGCCGCCGGATATCCGGACTGGAAGAAGAAGGCCTCCTATCACTCCATCGGCGTGGAAGTGGTCATGGAGATGATGACCAAGGGCGAGAAGTACATGCTGGTGGACGCCCGCCCGGCCAAGCTCTTCCTGGAAGGGGCCATCCCTTCGGCCATCTCCATCCCGGAGCGCGAGTTCGCTGACAAGCGAGGCATGCTGCCCGTGGGCAAGGACGAGGTCTCCCTGATTTACTACTGCGGCGGCTTTGATTGCGTCCTCTCCCACAAGTCGGCCATCAAGGCCCGCGCCCTGGGCTACAAGACGGTCATGGTGGCCGAGGCCGGCTACCCGGCCTGGAAGGAGCTTTACGGCGCGGCTGGCGGCGTGGCCGTCAAGGCGGGCGAGGTCGAGGGTGCCATCGACACCGCCCAGTTCGAGACCATCCTCAAGGAGCGGCCCGACTCCGTGTACCTCATCGACGTGCGCGACGTGGCCGAGTTCAATGGGGGTCACATCCCCGGCTCTGTGAACATGACCGTGGACATGGTGGAGCGGCAGGCCGCGACCATGGCCGTGGACAAGCCCATCGTCTTTGTCTGCGCCACCGGCGCGCGCTCGGGCGAGGCCTTCTACCTGTTCAAGGACCTGCGGCCCGAGGTGGCGGACGTCTACTACCTTGAGGCCACCATCAAGTTCGGCGACAACAACAGCTACGAGATCTCCCCCAACAAGTAGCCATCAGCCACACCCAGCGGGACCGGGAGGGCAAACCGTCACCTCCATCCTTCCGGTCCCGCGCCCCCCAGGGGCGAGGAGCGCGCATGTCCAGATCGGAATCTTTCCTGACCGTGCTGCTTCTCGCCCTGCTCCTTTTTCCGCTCCGGGCGCTGGCCGATACGGGCGACTCCTGGTGGGCCATGGCCCGGGAGGAGGCCGCGCGCGACGGCTACCGGCTGGTGGACACGGCCGGGCTGCTTCAGATGCTTCGCGCCGAGCGGTCGCCCCTGGTCATCGACGTGCGGGCCGACTACGAATACGAGGCCGGGCATGTGACCGGGGCCGTGAACCTGGAGTTCGACTTGGGCGACCGGGGCGATCCTGGCCCGGCCAAGCGGGCCGCCTTCGAGGCCCTGGTGGGCGAAGACAAGACACGGCCCGTGGTCCTCTACTGCCGCAATTTCCGGTGCGTGCGCAGCGGCATCGCGGCGCGCTGGGCAGTGCGTATGGGATATGTGGCGGTGTACAGGTATCCGGGCGGACTTTTCGAGTGGAAGGAGGCTCATGCCGAGTTGGTGGAAGGAATCGTGCCCGAGCAGCGCGCCCTGGCCCCTGGCGACTCCTTCCCGGACTGTCGGCTGGCCCTGCTCAGTGGCGAGGGCGACCGCGAATACCTCGGTCTGCCGCCCGACACCAAGTGGCTCTCGCTGGCCGATCTGAGCGCCCGGTTCGCCCTCATCCAACTCTCCAACACCAGTTGCCCCGAGTGCGTGCGCGAGACACACAGGCTCGGTGACTTCTTCAGGCTGGTGGAGGCGGACCCGGTGCTGGCTGGCAGGCTCAAGATCATCGGCATCTTCATCTATGACAGCAACCTTGCTGTGGTGAAGTTCAGGCGGCGTCACGAGGTGCCCTATCCGCTCTTCGCGGACCGGCACGGCGAGATATTCAGCTGCCTGGGGCAGGCCCAGGTGCCCCTGGCCTACCTGCTGCGGGCCAGGGGTGATGGCACCTGGAACATCGAGCTGGTCAAGCGGGGCTACTTCGAGCCGGACGAGGCGTTTCTGGCCGCCATTCGCAGCGCGGTCATCCGCGCCGAAGGCACGGACTAGGCGTGGCCTGTCGCACTGGGTTGCGCCTTGAACGACGCGTCGGTCAAGGCGTCGAGCAGGGCGCAGAGCAGGCTGGCCGTCCCGGCGTAGACCGGGTGCGGACTGCCCGCGTCCAGGGCCGCAGTAAACCGGCCGGTCCACGGGCGCATGACCTCGCGGGCAAAGGCGAGGCCCAGGGCCTCGGCCTCGGGATCGTCGCGGGTCCAGCCCGTGGCCAGCAGGTGGTAGAGGTATTCGATCTCCGTTGCCAGGTGGTCGGGCGGCTCGTTGGCCTGCCCGGCCGGTTCCAGCCCGGCCTCGGCCAGACGGCGGCTCATGGCCAGGGCGCTCTCGCCCATGACCCGGGGTGTGGTGCCCGTGTGGCACGACTCGTAGAGGGGCGCGGCCACCCCGCCCCCGGCCGCGATGAAAAGGCGCACGTATTCGCTCTCCAGCTCGTCGAGGTCGGCGGGCCGGGCCGCTTGCAGACCTCCAAGGATGTCGGTAAGGTGCCCGAACCGCGACGGGGCCTGGGCCATCAGCTCGGGCAGTCCGGTGTCGAAAACCCCCTGCCAGCCGTCCCTGTCAGGACCGCGGAACACGGTTGCAAGCAGCTCCAAGGCGTTGAGTAGAAAGACTCTGTCGGTATGGTTGGTGATGGCGAAACCGGCCACGGACGCTCCTCCTTACGCGCAAGCGTAGATACCCTGCGAGCGTACGGTATTTTCGCCGCCCCGGCAATGCGGGGACCGGCCTGACCACGAAACGAACCGCCCCGCACAGGCCGGGGCGAGAGCATCGGACAAGGAGCGAGCCATGAACGCGAACGAGCAGGAACAGGAAAAACTCAAGCAGAACGTCCTTTCGCGCATGAAGCGCATCGAGGGGCAGGTGCGCGGCATCCAGCGCATGATCGAGGAGGGCAAGGAGTGCGAGGACATTTTGGTCCAGGTGCGCGCCGTGCGCTCGGCCCTTCAGTCCGCCAACAAGCTCATCCTCAAGCGTTACATGCTGCGCTGCTACACCGACACGGTCAGCGACGCCCAGCAGGGCCGGGAAGACCACGAGGCCCTCGAAAAGTTCATCAAGGTGCTGACAGGATTCCTGGACGGCTAATCCCTCTCTGGCCGTTTTTCAACAGCCTGCTACTCGCCAAGGCCCATGGCGCGCAGGAATCCGGGGTCCTCGGTCCAGCCGTCGCGCACCTTGACCCACAGCTCGAGGTGGACCTTGGTGCCCAGCAGCTCGGCGATCTCAAGGCGCGCCTCGGACCCGATCCTCTTGAGGCTCGCGCCCTGCTTGCCGATGATCATGCCCTTGTGGCTCTTCTGGGCCGTGTAGATGACCGCGTTGATCACGGTCATGCCTTCGCGGGCGGTCTCGTCCCAGGCCTCGATCTCCACGGCCGTGGTGTAGGGCAGCTCCTGGCGCAGCTGGTAGAAGAGCTTTTCCCTGATGATCTCGGCGGCCATGAAGCGCACCGGGGCGGTGGAGAGCTGGTCTTCCGGGAACATGGCCGGGCCTTCGGGGATGAAATCGAGCACCCGCTTGAGCAGCACATCCGCACCCTGGCCCCTGAGGGCCGAGATCGGGATGAATTCCGCCTCGGGCCACAGCTCGCCCGTCCGGGCCAGAAGCGGCAGCAGGGCCGCCTTGTCCTTGACCCGGTCGATCTTGTTGATCGCCACCAGCACCGGCCTGCCTGTTTCGGCCACGGGTTTGACCAGGGGCTTGAGCTCCTTGTCCATCATGTGCGGCTTGCTCGAGTACAGGGCCGCGTCGATGAGCACCACCACCACGTCGGCCCCGGCCAGGGCGCTCCAGGCCGCCTCCAGCAGAAAGCGGTTCATCTTGCCGCGCAGCTGGTGGATGCCCGGGGTGTCGAGAAACACCACCTGGGCCTCGTCCGTGGACAGGATGCCGCTGATGCGGTTGCGCGTGGTCTGGGGCCTGGGCGAGACAATGGCCACCTTCTGCCCTAAATAGTGGTTCATCAGGGTGCTCTTGCCCGCGTTGGGCGGACCGATCAGGGCCACTGTTCCGAATTTGTGCATGGTTCCTCCGGTGCCGGGCCGTGCCCGACCGGGTGTTGCGCGCTCCCCGGCGCGTGCGCGGGAAGCCGGTTGCGGGCTCGTGCCCGCGCTGGCCCTTCTCTAGCAACCCGGGCCGTCCCCGGCAACAGGCAATGTTGTCCGCGACCCGGCGATTTCACCATCTCGCGGATATTCACGGCTTGTATTTACGGCTGCCATGCCTTATGGGTAAGCTTCCATTGAGATTACCCAAACCCAAGCCGCAGGTGCGCCACCGATGCCCGATCAGAACAAACTGACCGCCCCGCAGATTTTCGGCGCTTCGAACCCCATCGCAAGCCCCAGCCCCACTCCCCGCGAGATGGTGGCGCAGCTTTCCCCGCAGCCCCAGCCCGGACCGGGCGGCATGCCGCCGACCCCCTTTGTGGACCCTGACGATGCCGATTTCGGCGATCCCGATGGTGACGACGGTTCCGGCGAGGGTGTGTTCGGCGGCTTGAATCAGGATGGGGACAGCGGCGACGGGGCCGACACCGAGGATGATTTTTCCGGAGGCTTCGGCCCGGGCGGCCTTGGCGGCGGGTCGTCGCTGCTGTGGCCCACCGGCCCTCTGGCGGACGGAGGTCTTGGCGGCGGAATGGGCGAAGGCGGACAGTTTGGCACACCGTTTGGCGGCCCCTTTGGCGGGCCTTCCGGCGGCTCGCCCGGTCTTCCCGATCCCGGCCTGCTGCTTGACATCGCCTATTCGCCGCCGGTGCCCTTCGGCTCCTTTGGGCCGCCCCCGGGCTCCGGGCAGGTTGGCGTGGTCAACGAGGAGCGGAACATCGAGGACAAACCGGCAGACGTGCCGGTGGTCGATTCTTTCGACCCCCTCGTGTCCCAGCAGTGGTATATCAAGAACACCACCGGCGGGGTGGACCTCAACGTGGTCAAGGCGTGGGAGGACTACACCGGCAAGGGCATCCGCATTGCCGTGTGCGACGACGGCGTGGACTACAACCATCCCGACCTGGCGCCCAACTATCTGGTGGGCGAGGGCTACAACGAAAGTGACGGGACCGACGGCTACCCGGCCGAAGGCCAGAACCACGGCACGGCCGTGGCCGGTTTCATCGCCGCGGCCAAGAACGGGTACGGCATCCAGGGCGTGGCCTACGATGCAAAGATCGCCTCCTTCGTGGATGGTGACGTGGAAGGCGCGCTGGCGCCTGTCCTGCTGCGCCAAACCACCTTTGACATTTCCCAGAACAGCTGGACCCTGTCTCCCTTTGTCAATCCCACCACGGTCCTGGATTCCGTGGAGACCCTGGCCCAGAGCGGACGCGGCGGGCTGGGCACGGTGGTGGTTTTTGCAGGCTCCAACGAGCGCGAGCTGGAGATCATGTCCACCTACTACAACACCAACAATTCGCCCTTTGCCTTCTCCGTGGGTGCGGTGAACAGGGATGGCAGTTATGCCGATTTCAGCTGCGCCGGGCCCAACCTGCTGGTCACGGCCCCGGGTCATGACGTGCTGACCACGGACAGAACGCCCCCGGCCGGGGATGACCCCAACTCCTATTTCCACTCGGGCAGCGGCACGTCCTACTCCTCGCCCATGGTCAGCGGCGTGGTGGCCCTGATGCTTGAGGCCAACCCGGGCCTGGGCTACCGCGACGTGCAGACCATCCTGGCGGCCACGGCCGTGCGCACCTCAGGCATGACCTCGGCCGACGGCAAACCCTGGGACTGGCAGATCAACGGCGCGGAAAACTGGAACGGCGGCGGCATGCACGCCAGCCACGACTACGGCTTCGGGCTGGTGGACGCCACGGCGGCAGTGCGCCTGGCCGAGTCCTGGGACCAGACCGCCCGGACCCACGCCAATCAGCAGACGCGCACCGGCTCCCAGGCCCCGCTCCAGGCCATCCCCGACGGCTCGACCACGGGTGCGACCTCCACCATCACCATCGGCTCGGACATCATCGTGCAGCAGGCCGTGGTCACCGTGGACATCACCCACCCCCGCTTCGACGACCTCGAAATCACCCTGACCTCGCCAGACGGTACATACAGCGTGCTCCTGTACCATCCGAGCATCGAGGGCATCGCCACGGAGTTGAAGATGTCCGCCTCGGATTACCTGGCCGCCAAGACCTCCACCTTCAACCAAACCGACACCACCTGGTCCTTCATGACTGTGACCCCGTTCGGCGAGTTCGGCCTGGGCGACTGGGTGCTGACGGTCAAGGACACGGTCCTTGGCGACATCGGCACCTTCAACGGCTGGAGCCTGACCCTGTACGGCGACAATCCTTCCAATGACGATTACTACATCTTCACCGACGAATACGCCTCGCTGGCGGCCACCGACCCGGCGCGGGCCACCCTCACGGACGACGACGGGGGCACGGACACCATCAACGCCTCGGCCGTGACCGGCAACAGCTACATCGACCTCACCCCCGGCGCGGTCAGCACCATCGCGGGCGCGTCCCTGACCATTTCCGGGACCACCATCATTGAGAACGTCCACACCGGCGACGGCAACGATACCATCATCGGCAACGACGCCAACAACGTCCTCTTCGGCTGGCGCGGCAACGACGTCATCTTCGGCGGCGCGGGCAACGACCTGATCAGCGGCGGCCAGGGCGCGGACACCCTGACCGGCGGCACCGGCAACGACACCTTCTACTACGGCTCGCCCGACGAGGGCGGCGACCTGATCACGGACTTCGACTATTTCGAGGACCTCTTCCACTTCGCCTATGCCGAGTTCGGGCAGTCGGGCACAGGCACCCTGGGGGCGGAATACTTTTTCACCTCCGCCGCCCTGATCGACGTGAGCAGCGCCTGCTTCTACTTCGAGTCCTCCATCCTCTGGTTCTACGCGGACGGGACCAACAGCGAGTCCGCCGTGCAGATCGCCCAGGTCATGGGCGACGCGGTGCAGGCGGACAGCATCGTCTTCGTGTAACAGACTGTTCAAAAACGGCAATCTGCTGTCGTTAAGTGACTGTAGGCGAGTCTTCGAGCCGTACAGAGAACTTATTAAAAAGGTTCACAAATCCGCAGGACAGCGGATTTGTGAACCTTTTTCGCGCCTAGCATCTCACCATTTTAGAACAGTCTGCATGTTCTGGCCTTTTCGATGGCCAGGCAATGGGCATGTCCGAAAAGGGCGCGGGGGATGATCAGTCGAAAAACGGCAGGGCGATGAAATAGACGCCCAGAAGGCCGATGGTCGCCCCGGCCAGACGGCGGAACCGCTGGCCCGCGCTGCCGAAGGCGCTGCTCGCGAGCACCCGCTTGACCCAGGCCGTGGAGCTTCCGGCCAGCAGGATGGGCAGGCAGTGGCCGATGCCAAACAGGACAATGAGCAGCATGCCCGAGGCAACGCGCTCCTGAACCATGATGATGGCCAGGATGGGGGCGATGAACCCGAAGGTGCACGACCCGGAGAGCACGCCGTAAGCCAGCCCCAGCACCAGCGCGCCGGAAAGCCCCCGCAGCCGCAGCCGCCCCATCAGGCTGCCTGACATGGAACAACGGGCCACGCCGAGCATGTCCAGAGCCACCCACAGCAGCACCAGCCCCACCAGGATGGTCCACCACGACGGCACGTCGCCGAGCATCCGGCCGAGCATGGCGCAGATGATGCCCACCAGGGCGATGGTGATGAACAGCCCGGTGGAGAAGAGCAGGGCGTAGCCCACGGCGCGGCGCCCCTGCACCGGCTCCTCCTGGCCGCCCACATAGCCGACGATGAGCGGGATGGAGGCCAGATGGCACGGCGAGAAGAGGACGCTGACCACGCCCCACAGGAAGCACCCCAGGGCGGCCAGGGCCAGCCCGCTCCCGATCCACTGGTTGATGAGCAGGTAGAATTGATCCATCGGCTACTCCCCGGGCATGCCCAGTTCAACGAGCTTGACCACGATGTCCGCCTTGCTCATGAAGCCCTCGTGGCGATACCGTTCATTGCCCTGTGCATCATAGAATATCTGGGTGGGGATGACTCGGATGCCGTACTTCTTCACCTCGTCGTTGAACTGCCACACGTCGATGAAGACGATGGCGGCGCGGCCTTCCAGCTCGGCGGCCACCTCCTTGAGGATCGGGGCCATCATCTTGCAGGGGATGCAGGAGTGCGCGCCGATGTCCACCATGGTCACCAGCCCGGGCACTGGCGTGACCTGGGGCTTGCCCGAGAGCAGCTCGGCCACGCCCGGGGACAGGGCCGGGCCGTCGGATGCCGTGGCGGGCGAAACGGTCATGCCTTGCGGCGTTGCGCCGGGCGCGGCGCTCTCCGGGGCGGGATCAAGGACATGCACGGCCACGGTGGCGAGCACGGCCAGAATGAGCAGCCCGGCCAGCAGGAAGGGTTTTTTCATCATTGCCTACTTCAGGAGTTCGGCAGCCTTGGCGGCGGCCAGTTCGATGGTGTGGGCCGAGGGCTCGGACGCGCCTTTCTTCAGGCCGATCTCGTCGAGCTGGAGGTGATCGTACTGGGTGAACCCGGCCTCCTCCAGCGTTTTGCGGGCGCAGTTTTGCGGGCAGCCGTCAATGGCCAGGATGCGGCCAGCCGCTTCCGTGCTCTTGATCGTGCCCGATACCCGGCCGCCGATGCCGGCTAGGCAGGACATCTTGCCCTGGCCCTGGCGGGTCAGCAGCCGGGCCGTCCGGTCGGCGATCTCGCCCACGTCGGCGGCTCCAGAGCAGGAGAAGATCAGCGTCGGGGCCGCACTGCATGCGCAAGGTTTGATCATGTCGGTGTCTCCAATCGCCCGTCAGGCAAGCATCTTCTTGAGTTCGTCCACGGACGGCACCTTGCCGACCACCTTGACCTCGCCGTCCACCACCAGGGCGGGCGTGGTCATCACGCCGTACTTCATCATCTCGTTGATGTCGCCGATCTTGGTCAACTCGTACTCGATGCCCAACTCTTTTGCGGCGGTCTCCACGTCGTTCTTCAGCTTCTCACACTTGGGGCAGCCGGGGCCCAGAACAAGAATCTTCTTCATTGTCGTCTCCTTATCCGAAAAAGGTTCCATAAATCATGCCGCTTATGGTGGCCATGACCACCACCAGCAAGACAAACACCACGGTTTTCTGCGTGCCCATGACGCTTCTGATGACCAGCATGTTGGGCAGGCTCAAGGCCGGTCCGGCCAGGAGCAGCGCCAGGGCCGGTCCCTGGCCCATGCCGTTGCCGATGAGACCCTGGAGGATGGGCACCTCGGTCAGGGTGGCGAAGTACATGAAGGCTCCGGCAAAGGATGCCACGAAGTTGGACAGGAGCGAATTGCCGCCCACGGCCTGGGCCACCCAGGCGGACGGAATCAGCCCTTCCTCGCCGGGCCTGCCCAGCAGCAGGCCCGCGATGAGCACGCCAAAGAGGAGCAGCGGCAGGATCTGCTTGGCAAATCCCCAGCTCTGGTCAAACCACTCGCCAAGCTCGCCCCCGCGCGTGGAGGTCAGCATGGACAGGCCGAGGATTCCGGCCACAAAGGCCAGCTGCGGCATCTGCGGGAAGAGCAGGCCCAGGGCCACGGCGGGCAGGGCGGCCAGACCCATCTGCCACAGCCGGACATGGAACCAAGCCACCAGACAGGCGGCAAAGCCCAGGGAAAAGAGGGAGGTGACGACCCACTTGGCCGAATAGATGGCGTGCCACAGGCCGGTGGGCTCGCCGGGCTTGCCCCAGTTGGCAAAGACGAGCACGCCGATCATGGTGGCGAAGTAGATGGCGTTCTGCCACAGGGGACGGGCCACCTCGGCCTCGGGCATGGCCGCCATCTGCGCGGCCTTTTCCTTCTCCTCCTTGCGGAAGATGAAGTGCATGAGCAACCCGATGACGATGCTGAAGACGATGGCCCCGATGGCGCGAGCCAGACCGAGCCCCGGTCCCAGGATGCGCGCCGTAAGGATCACGGCCAGGATGTTGATGGCCGGACCCGCGTAGAGAAAGGCCGAGGCCGGGCCAAGACCCGCGCCCATGCGCCAGATGCCTGCGAAGAGCGGCAGGATGGTGCAGGAGCACACGGCCAGGATGGTGCCCGAGCAGGAGGCCACGCCGTAGGCCACCGCCTTGTTGGCCTTGGGGCCCAGGTATTTCATGACCGCGGCCTGGCTGATGAACACGCCGATGGCCCCGGCGATGAAGAAGGCGGGCACAAGGCAGAGCAGCACATGCTCGCGGGCGTAGTCCTGGGCCAGGTACAGGGCCTCGAACACGGCGTTGTCAAAGCGCTCTCCCCCAAGGGGGAGGTAGAAGAACGCCAGAAACACGCCAAGCACGACAAGCAGCGGTTTCCATTCGGTTTTCCAGGTCATTTCACGCCTCTTACAATTTGATATTTGCCAAATCAGCCAAATAGCGGTCCGAAAAAAATCACCTGGCGTCGAGCACGGCGTCCACGCAGTGGAAGAAGTTGAGCACGCACGGCACCTTGAGGCGATAGAAAACCTGGAGCCCGCGTTTGTCGTCCACCACTATTCCCGCCTTGCGCAGCACGCGCAAGTGCTTGGATACGGTGGACATGTCGTGGCCGATGACCTGGGTCAGGTCGCAGACGCACCGCTCGCCGCGCGACAGCTCGTCCACCAGCCGCAGCCGCGAGGGATGGCCCAGCGCCTTCATCACCTGCGCCCTGCGGGCGAAATCCTCGGCGGTGTCTGTTCTGATGGGCTGCACAGGGGTCGTCTCCTTCGTTTTCGTTATTTGGCAATATGACCAAATATGGGCGCTGTCAAGGGCTGATTGCGCAAAGAGGCAGATTTCATGAGCGGGCTGGCCGTGTCAGGGACGGGAGGTGTCCGGGGCCATGGCGGCCCGCAGCGGTGGCAGGATATGGCCCGTGAACCGGCCAAGGGCGCGGTAGAACCCGGTCTGCGCCTCCTGGGCCACGGCCGAGGCGAAGCGATCGAGCCATCTGCCGGGGTGGGCGGCGAAGAAGTTCCGCAGCCTGTCGGCATGCTCCCGGGCACTGTCGGGATCGCCCCGGGTCTCGGCCTCCATGGTCCTGTAGGCCTGGAGGGCGAGGAATTCCAGTTCGGCCACGACATGGTCGGGCGGGCTTTTGAACCCGTCGCTCATGTTCATGCCCGCCTCGCGGTAGTGGCGCAGCACTTCCCGGGTCGAGTCGCCCATCATCACCCGGCCCTTGTCCAGATAGACCGAGCCGAATGGCGGGGCGAGCAGTTCGAAGGGGCCGACAAAGAGCCGTGAATAGTCCTTGAGCAATTCCTGGGGGTCTTCGCCCTCCAGGGCCTCGGCCAGTTGGCGGGCCTGGGCGGCGATGTCCTCGCCCAGCGGGAGCAGCCGTCCGGGCGTGTCAGCTATTTTTTTCGGGAGTTCCGGGACCGGGGTCGAATAGCATGTCGCCAGGAGGGAGAATATCTCCATGGCGGCGAGGCATCGGGGGTCGGGTGTCTGGTTCATGGCTGGGTCTCCGTGCTGCGGGGTGTGGCGCGGGGCCGGGAGATCCGGCCCCGCGCAAGGAGAGTGACTGATTTCTGACCCGTGGGACAGGCCGCCGGGTCAGTCCGGCATGGCCTCGAGGCGCAGGTAGCGCACCCCCAGCGTGTAGATGGTCAGGGTGAGGGACAGGGCCAGCAGGATCACGCCCCATTCCGAGAGGCTGGGCGAGTACTGGGAGAAGCCGTGGATGTACTCGGCCTGCACGCCCATGGGCTGGACATTGCCCGACAGCAGCTGCTCGTAGCGGCCCGCGAACATGCCCACCAGGGCCATCAGGGCCACGACGAACTGGCCGCCGAGGGTCGTGCGCACCGTGGGAATCAGCAGCAGGAGGATGGGGATGCACAGCCCGACCCACAGTTCGACACCGAAGGACAGGGTGCCGGTCATGTACTTGAACCCGGCCATCTGGTCCACGTCCGAGGCGTAGGCGCGCAGGATGCGCAGCAGGAAGACCACCAGGGATGCACCCAGGGCGACACCCAGGTACTTGGAGAGGTCGCTTCGGATGCTCGCCTCGGTTTCGGTGGCGCCTCGGCCCAGCATGGCTCCGGCCACCGAGGCCAGCAGCAGGGCGGCCAGCCCCGAGGCCAGGGCCGTGACCAGGAAGTAGATGCCCATGGTGAAGCCCATGAACCCGAGCCGCGCCTCCACCGTGCCGAAGACCACGGACAGGGAGAGGTAGGAGAAGAACGAGAGCATGAGCGCGCCCACGGCCGTGGCCACGCCGCCCCGGTCATGCCAGTTGCCCCGGTGCATGGCCAGGAACTTGAAGGTGACGAAGGCGAAGTAGAACATGTACAGGATCGCCATCCACCAGATGGGCGAGGTGAAGTTGGGCGAATAGACCAGGGCCAGGGTGTTGACCAGGGTGCTGAAGGGGCCGAGGTCCAACCCCTTGCACATCAGTCCGGTCAGCAGGGTGGCCAGGGCCAGGATGGCGGCCCGCTTGGCCACCGGGTAGAGGTGTTTCTGGCCGAAGACCGTGGGCAGGGACGAAAGCAGGGTCAGCCCCGCCGCGGTCAGGCCGAAGAAGAGGTAGCCCGCCATGGGCAACCCCCAGAAGACCGTGTTGTCGGTGTTGAAGATGCCCAGACCGCCGGTCACGATCCTGCCTGCGGTGAAGAGCCCCAGGATCAGGCCGATGGCCAGCAGTGCGGTCCAGACGATGGAGAAGGTCTTGTTGGTGCTCATGAGATCTCTCCCTTGCTCTGGGTGTAGCTGCCGGGGTTGAAGCTGCGGATGTAGAACACGTGCGGCTCGGTGCCCAGGTGTTCACGCAGCCGCCGGGGCTTGAACTTGCCAAGGAGTTTCGAGACCGTGCTGTCCGGGTCGTCGAGGTCGCCGAAGATGCGGGCATCGGCCGGGCACGCCTCCACGCAGTAGGGCAGCAGCCCGCGCACCACCCGGTGGTCGCAGAAGGTGCACTTCTCCACCACGCCCAGGGGGCGGCTCTCGGGCAGGGTGGTGCCCCGCTCGGGATTGGAATAGGGCGAGCACGAGCCGCCGGTTTTCTCCACCATCTCGGCGGGCGAGGAGGTGCAGCCCGGGATGAGCACGTCCTTGTTCTCCCACTGCTCGTTGGGTCTGCGCCAGTTGTAGAAGATGACGCCGTAGGGACAGTTGGCGATGCAGTAGCGGCAGCCGATGCACTTCTTCGGATCATGCATGGTGATGCCGTTGTCGAGCTTGTACATGGCCCTGGTGGGACAGCCGCGCACGCAGGGCGCGTTTTCGCAGTGATTGCACAGGGTCGGCGTGTAGTGGTAGCGCACGTGGGGGAAGACCCCCACCGTCTCGGTCAGCTTGTACGACCAGTTGACGCCCTCGCTCAGGTTGTTCTCGTTCTTGCAGGCTATGATGCAGGCACCGCAGCCCACGCACTTTTGCTGGTCTATGACCATGGCCCATTTTGTCATGCGCGTATCCTCCCTAGACCTTGTCCACGCGGACCCGCGTGACGCCGTAGAATGCCGACGAGCCGCTGAGCCGGTCGTAGTCGGCGGGAATGATGTAGTTGTTTG
>NZ_JASTWE010000027.1 GCF_030282845.1 Pseudodesulfovibrio pelocollis | reverse complement strand
ATCTTTTTTACCTGATCGTAACATCCCTTTGTGACAACGGTCACACTCCCCGGCTTATGAGCATGAAGCAGGAATCGCCGCCGCGCCCTCAACCTCATACAGCAACAGGGACACCCCATGACTCGCCTCGGTTTTCGCAGCAAGCTCTTCATCGCCTCGATTTTCATCGTGATCATCACCATCGCCTGCCTGTCGGTGGTCAACTTCGTCCAGTCCAGGCGGGCCTATCTCGACAACGGCCTCTCGGCCCTGGAAAGCGTCTCGGACACCCTGCATGAGACAGTCATGCTTCAGGACGATCTGGCCAGGAAGAAGATCGGCTCGGACCTGAACATCCTCAGGGCGGCCATGGGCGTGGCCGGGCTGCCCATGTTCCAGCCCCTTTTTGATGTGGACATGACCGTGCGCGACCAGAACACCGGCCAAAGGCACGCCCTGGTCCTGCCCGCCTTCAAGCTCGGCGCCCACTACCTGCACGAATCCACCCACCTCGTGGACTCCATGGCCGAGACCGCCGGGCTGACCTCGTCGGTGCTCCAACTGCACGAAGGCATGCTCGTGCGGGTCAGCACCACCCTGACCGACCCAGACGGCCAACCCGCTCAGGGGCTGACCATACCCGCCGACAGTGCGGCCGCGCAGGCCATGATCGCGGGCGAGCGGCACAAGGGCATCAGCACCATCGATGGGCGGACCTATGTCACGGCCTACGAACCCATCCGCGATTTCGACGGACAGACCATCGGCGCGCTGGAGGTGGTGCAGCCCGTGATCCCCGAGGAACTGGCCCGATACATCAGCCAGGTCAGCGTGGGCGGCAAGGGATTCTCATACGTCTTCACGCCCACCGGAACTTTTGCGGTGACGCCTGCTGATCAGGGTCTGGCCCGGGAGGTGGCTGCCGCCACCCTGAACGGCAACGGTCCCGCCCTGGACACCGGACTCCTGGAGACCGGCGGCGGCGCGGTCCATTCCCGCGTGGTGCGCATCGAACCGTGGGACGCCTATCTGGTCACCAGCGTGACCACCGCCGAGATGCTCGACGGCGTCAACGAACGCATCATCCGGGGCGCCCTGGCCAGCGGGGCTGTGCCCCTGCTGCTGGCCGTGGGCATCATCTGGTTCACCAGCCGCCAGCTCATGCTGCCCATGACCCGGCTGGCCTCCGTGGCCGACGCCGTGCGCCAGGGCGACTTCAACTGTGATTTCGACTACCGCGCAAACGACGCCATCGGCAGCACCGTGACCGCCTTCCGGCACATGGTCCAGGAGATGAAGAACAAGCTCGGCTTCAGCCGGGGCGTGCTGGCGGGCGTGACCATTCCCTGCGCCGTGGTGGACCTCGACAACCGCCTGACCCATTTCAACCAGGCCGCCGTGGTCATCCTGGGCAAGCGCAAGACGCCCGACGCCTACCTGGGCATGTCCCTCAACGAAGTCATCTACCACGACCCCTCGCGCAAGACCCTGACCCAAGTGGCCATGGAAAAACGCCACCAGTCCGAATGGGAGGTGGACCTGACCCGCGACAACGACGGCACCACCGTGACCCTGCATGTGGTGGCAACCCCCATCTACGACCTGGACAACGAACTCATCGGGGCCATCACCATCTGGGTGGACCTGACCGAAGAGCGCACCCAGAAAAAGGCCGTGGAAGCCAAGAACGCGCTCATCGAGCAGGCCGCCCGCGAGGCTGACGAGATTGCCCGCAACGTCTCGATTGCCTCGCGCACCCTTGCCGAGCGCATCGAAGCCGCCAGCCAGGGCGCGAGCATGCAGCGTGACCGCGCGGGCGAGGCCTCGGCGGCCATGGAGCAGATGAACAAGACCGTCATCGAGGTGGCGGCCAACGCCTCGACCACGGCCCGCATGGCCGAGGAGACCCGCGAGCTGGCCCGCTCTGGCGAAGAGGTGGTGGGAAGGTCCGTGGCCATGATCCGCGACGTGCACGAGCAATCTGTCGGGCTGCGCGACCAGATGAACGAGCTTGGCGGACACGCCAGGGGCATTGGAGCCATCATGGGCGTGATCACCGACATCGCGGACCAGACCAACCTGCTGGCGCTCAACGCGGCCATCGAGGCGGCCCGGGCAGGCGAGGCCGGACGCGGCTTCGCCGTGGTGGCCGACGAGGTGCGCAAGCTGGCCGAGAAGACCATGAACGCCACCCACGAGGTGGGCCAGTACATCACCTCCATCCAGAAAAGCGCCGACACCAGCATCAAGGGAACAGACAAGGCCAACCAGGCCCTCGAAGCCTGCCGTGAACTGGTGGAGCGCTCGGGCACCTCGCTGACGGCCATCGTCGAGAAGGTCGAGGAGTCCGTGGCCCAGGTACAGAACATCGCCACCGCCGCCGAGGAGCAGGCCGCCACCAGCGAGCAGATCAACCGGGCCACCGAGACCGTCAACGCCATCGCCGGGGAAACCGCCGAGGCCATGCGCGAATCCGCCGAGGCACTGGACGCCCTGAACAACCTTTCCGAAAACCTGGGCAGGGCCATCGACAGAATGCAGGCCTGATCCTCGTCACCCGCACTCCGCGCATCCGCACACTGCCGCCCCCTTGCGACCGCCCCCGAGGTGTTCGCCGGGGGGCTGCCTTGTTGGCCACCATGCCGCCAGCGTCCGGCCCGTACGAATCACCCTGGCCACCGGGCACGCTGCAACGAGGCCCAGCAAACGACAGGCCCCGCACGGCATACCGCACGGGGCCTGATGGCGTGGCCTGGATGGTCAGGGGAGTCTGGGAGCGTCGGCCGGGACGGACCCCGTCCTACCATTTGATCTCGTACTTGTTGCGCAGATAGATGGCCGCAGCGTTCATGGAGAGCATGACCGCCAGCAGCACGATGATGCCCGCCGAAGTGCGCTCGGTGAAGGCGCGCAGGGAATCGGACGACCAGGTGTAGATCTGGGCGGGCATGACCGTGGTCGCGCTGGTGACGCTGGTGGTGGCGTCGGGAATGTAGGCCATCATGCCCACGATGAGCAGCGGCGCGGTCTCGCCGATGGCCTGGGCCAGCCCGATGATGGTCCCGGTCAGAATGCCGGGCAGGGACAGGGGCAAAATGGTGGTCAGCACCATCTGCCAGCGGGTGGCCCCAAGGGCCAGCGCACCCTCGCGGACGGAACTGGGCACGGCCCGCATGGCCGCACGGGTCGAGATGATGATCACCGGCAGGGTCATCAGCGAAAGGGTCAGGCCGCCCGCCAGGGCCGATGATCGCGGCACCCCGAAGAAGTTGATGAAAATGGAGAGCCCCAGCAAGCCGAAAAGGATGGACGGGATGGCCGCAAGGTTGTTGATGTTGATCTCGATGAGCTGCATGATCCGGTTGTTCGGCGCGAATTCCTCAAGGTATATCGCGGTCATGACGCCGATGGGGAAACTGAATATAAAGGTGATGCCCAACACGTACATGGAGCCCACGGCTGCGGCCCAGATGCCCGCCATCTCCGGCAGCTTGGAATCGCCGTTCAGGAAGAAGCCGACATTGAAGGCGAGACGGGCGCGGCCCTCGGCCCGCAGGGTGTCCACCAGCCTTCGCTCGTCCTTCTTGAGACGGTTGGGCTTGCCCTTGAGGTACTGGTCCACCTCGGCGTCGGCCAGAACCCATTTCTCCTCGGTGGTGCCGAGCAGGGAGCGGTCCTCGCGCATCTGGGCCGGGATGAGCCGGGTGAAGCCACGGCTGACCAGATAGCTGAGATCGTCCTCCAGGGCGTAGTCGCCCACCTTCCTGGCCTCTTCCTTGTAATGGACCTCCACCAGCAGCTCACCCTGCTTGAAGGCGCTCAGGGCAGTGGACACAATGTCGGTGAAGAAGAACACGAGAAACGCGGCGGCCATGCCGATGGCGCCGTAGGCATAGACGCGAAAGCGCTTGTCGCGGCCAGCGCGGCGCTTGAGAATCTTCGGATCAATGGAGTATTGCATGACGCCCGCCTATTCGTATTGCTGTCTGAACCGCCGGATGACCACCAGCGAAACGACGTTGAGAACCAAAGTGACCACCAGAAGCATGAGCCCAAGGCCATAGGCCGCAAGGGTCTCGGGGCTGTCAAAGGCCTGGTCGCCGGTCAGGGCGTCCACGATGCGCACGGTGACGGTGGTCATGCCCTCCAGCGGGTTCCAGGTCAGGTTGGCCTGCAGTCCGGCTGCCATGACCACGATCATGGTCTCGCCCACCGCCCGCGACACGGCCAGGAGAAAGGCGGAGACGATGCCCGGCAATGCGGCGGGCAGGACCACGGTCTTGATGGTCTCGGACTGGTATGCGCCCATGGCCAGCGAGCCTTCGCGCAGGGAGTTGGGCACCGAGGTGATGACGTCGTCGGACAGGGACGAGACAAAGGGGATGATCATCACCCCCATGACCAGCCCGGGAGCCAGGGCGTTGGTGTAGTCAGCCTGTAGGCCGAAATAATCCGCCGCGCTGACCACCAGGGGACTGACCGTGATGGCCGCGAAAAAGCCGTAGACCACGGTGGGGATGCCCGCCAGGATTTCCAGGGCGGGCTTGGCCACCTTGCGAAAGGTCGGCGAGGCATACTCGGCCGTGCAGATGGCCGCGAACAGCCCGATGGGGATGGCCACCACCATGGCGATGGCCGTGATCATGAAGGTACCCGCAAAGAGCGGGATGGAGCCGAACATGCCCTTGACGTCCGAATCGCCCGCCGAAACGCCGTCCGGGCTCCAGTTGGTGCCGGTGATGAAGTCCCAGATGCTGACAATCTGGAAGAAGCGCATGGCCTCGAAGATCACCGAGAGGACGATGCCGATGGTGGTCAGGATGGAGACGAGGGAGGCCGCGAAGAGCAGCCTGACCACCACCTGTTCCACCTTTGCCCGCGCACGCAGGGTCGGCTTGACCGCCATCACGCCGAGGTAGAGCCCGCCCGCAGCCAGGACCAGGGCCGTGGCCACCAGGGCCGAGCCCGGCACCTCCACCAGCCCCACCAACTGAAGCACGGCGGCCAACACCGAGGCCAGCAGGGCGGGCGAAAGGGTGCAGACCACCGCGTACCAGCCATAGCTGCCCGGGGTGGATTGAAATTTTTCCCCCTCGAACCGGGCCGAGAAGGTTTTTTTGGTGGCCAGAAAATAGGCCACTACCGCAAGGGGCAGCAGGCCGCATCCGAGGTAGAGAAAAATGGTTCCTGTATCCACTGTCGCCTCTGTTCCGGCCGCCGGGGCATGGAGCGCACGCCGGCAGCCGATCTTTTGGGTCTTGTTGCGATGGACCGATCAACGTCGAAAGAGACCGGCCCGAAGCGGGCCGGTCTCTTTCGGATACGGTGACGTTACTTCTTCAGGTCTTCCAGGGTCAGGTTCTTGTAGGACAGCACGTCCTTCTGGACCTTGGCGCGAAGGTCGTCGGCCAGGGGCACCAGACCGATGCGCTTGAGCAGGCCGTTGGTGCCGATCATCTTTTCGCTCATGAACAGCTCGACGTATTCCTTCATGCCAGGGACCTTATCGAGATGGGCCTTCTTGATGTAGAAGAACAGGGAGCGGGAGATGGGGTAGGAGCCGTCGGCAATGGCCTTGGGCTCGGGGTCCACGCCGTTGATCTTGGCTCCTTTGATGCGATCGGTGTTCTCGCCCAGGAAGGAGTAGCCGAAGATGCCGAAGGCGTCCATGTCCTTGGTCAGCCTCTGGACAATGAGGTTGTCGTTTTCACCGGCGGGCACATAGGCACCGTCCTGGCGCACGGCACTGTAGTTCTCGCCCTTGCCCTTGGGGGAGATGGCGTCGTAGAGCGCGCCGTTGGCCTTGGCGTAGTGGCCGATGACCATCTCGGCAAAGGCGTCGCGGGTGCCGGAAGAGGTCGGCGGGCCGTAGAAGACGATCTTGCGCTTGGGCAGGGCCGGATTGATCTGGTCCCAGGTGGTGTAGGGGTTCTTCACCAGCTTGCCGTCCACGGGCACCATCTCCATGGTGGCCAGGGCCAATTCGGCGAGGGAGATGGAGAAGTCGGGGTTCGCAACATTCTGGGCCACGGCGATGCCGTCGTAGCCGATGAGCACTTCGGTGATCTCGGTAACGCCAGCGGCCTGGGCAGCATCCCACTCGGAGGTCTTCATGCGGCGCGAGGCGTTGGTGATGTCCGGGGTGTCCATGCCCGCGCCCTGGACGAAGAGCTTGAACCCGCCGCCCGAACCGACGGACTCGACCACCGGGGACTTGAACTGGGTGGTGGCGCCGAACTCCTCGGCCACATAGCTGGAGAACGGGAACACGGTGCTGGAGCCGACGATCTTGATCTGATCGCGGGCGTGGGCCATGCTGGCACCAAAGGTGAGAATGGCGACAGCGACGAGCAGCTTGACAAATTTACGCATGTAGGGGTCTCCTCAAAAGATGTTTGTAAAAAACAGGAATTCCATGTTTGGCTGAGGTGACACTAGCCCCACTCTGTTACAGCACAATGGGACGGCTGTTACGCTTTGGTGACATGTCGCATTTGCGCCCACGGCTCAATCGTCCCCACCGCCCTCATGCCCCGAAGCGAATCCGCCGATAGCGCGGGCAACGTCAACCCGCAAGGACACGCACATGCTCTACTTCCTCGGCAACTGCCAGGCCGATTTCCTCAGCCGGGCCATGGCCGGGCGCGGCCACCGCTGCACCTACCGAGTCCTCGCCTCGCCCATGACCCTGCCCAGCCACAGCGGCATCCCCGGCTCACTGGCGGCCATCCACCGCGACATGGCCCTTGGGGACTACCTGCACGGCCGCGAGCTTGCGAACCAGTTCGAGCCCATCGGGCCGGACGACCCACCCCCCTCGCTCATGGTCCTGAGCCTCTTTCACGAGAACACGCCGCTCTTTGTCCACAACGCGGAGAAGTACGTCTTCTTCATGGACCCGCGCGCCCTGACGGACAAGCCCGAGCTGATGGACTGGGCCCGGCGCGAGTGCCGCATGTTCGAGCCCAATCCGGCCACCTATCTGCGCCGCTTCGGCGAGATGCTCTCCCGCCTGCGCGCGGATTTTCCCGCCGTGCCCATGGTCGTGCTCTCACGCCTGACGCCCCACCCGGCCTTCGGCCCGGAGCCCTTCTCCTACCTCAAGGGCTGGACCGAGCTATCGCGCGGGGCCGGGGAGACGCTGCACGGCTGGAGCCTGAACCTGCCCGACGTTCATATAATAGATATGGACCGCGTCTTCGGCGGCATCTGGAGCGAATCGGACAAGCGCATCGAGGGCCAGTGCCCGTTTCTGAAGATCACCCTGGAGGAGGCCGACGGCCGCGTCACCGGCCTGCATGCCCGGCGCGACATCGAGCACATCGGGGCCATGCCCGACCGGCTGGCCGACACCCTGACCCGGTTCCTGGAAACCGGCACGGTGAACTACCTTGAGCATGAGGTGATCCGGCCCGAGTGGCGCGCCCACTGGCGGGTGTCGCGCCTTGGCGACGAACGGATGCTCGAGCTGCTCACCTCCGGGGCCAACTACCGCTGCGCCGAGGCCGTGGGCGCCTTCTTCACAGACCTCGGCCGCGACCGCACCGAGCTGCTGGTGCAGGCCCGCCGCCACATGCCCGTCTGTCACATGACCCTGCACATGATCAAGGCGTACGGCCGCATCCAGCGCAACCCGGCCCTGGCCCTGTGGTGCGACTCCCACCTGGAGGCGGCCGACGCCTTCACCGCCAACGGACCCCTCTACCAGCAGGCCTACATCGAACGCGTCGCCGCCATGCGCGCCCATGCCCTAAGCGGATGAACCCCCCATTTCGTCGGCCCAAGTTTGCAGATATGTACACTGAAAGCGGCGATATGACATTTTTGTCGTCTCACGACTTTGGCCGCCTACGCGTAAGCGATCTATTTTGCATATCTTATTCTCACACCAATTGTGGCATCGACCTTGCTTGGCGCGGGCATGGCTCCCACTGTCCACGGACTCAAACTCTCGGCCCTGCTGGCCATCTGCCAGGTCATCGACAAGGCGCTTCATCTCGAATCCGCCCTGGACGGCGTGCTGGGCATCCTCTCCGAGCAGCTCAGCATGCAGCGGGCCACGGTCTCTCTCTACGATCCCGAGACCGGGCACCTGTCCATCAACGCCTCCTACGGCCTGACAAGGGAGGAGAAACAGCGCGGGGTCTACCGGCTCGACGAGGGCGTCACCGGCCGCATCTTCCAGACCGGCGAGCCCTACTTCGTGCCCGACATCGACAAGGAGCCGCTGTTTCTCGACAAGACCGGCTCGCGCAAGATCCGCCGGGGCATGATCTCCTTCATCGGCGTGCCCATCGTCCTGCACGGCGAGCCCATCGGCGTGCTCAATGTGGACCGCCTCTTCGAGGACGAGATAGCCTTTGAGGAGGACGTGGACTTTCTCAAGGTGGTGGCCACCCTCATCGCCCAGTTCATCAGCCTCAACGAGAAGATCATGGAGCGCGAGGCCGTGATCAAGCGCGAGAACACCTCGCTCAAATACCAGATATCCAAGAACACCAAGGGGCCGTACATCGTGGGCCAGAGCACGCCCATGGTCGAGGTGCAGCGGCAGATCGAAAAGGTCTCGCCCACCCGGGCCACGGTGCTGCTCCTTGGCGAATCCGGCGTGGGCAAGACCCTCATCGCCCGCATCATCCACGAGCTTTCCGACCGCCAGGGGCATCCCTTCATCAAGGTCAACTGTGCCTCCATTCCGGCCAATCTCCTGGAATCCGAGCTGTTCGGCCACGAGAAGGGGGCCTTCACCGGGGCCACGGGCACCCGGCCCGGCCGCTTTGAGGAAGCGGACAAGGGCACCCTCTTCCTCGACGAGATCGGCGAACTGCCCATGGCGCTCCAGGCCAAGCTGCTGCGGGTCATCCAGGACAAGGAGTTGGAGCGCCTCGGCTCCAACAGGACACGCCACATCGACGTGCGCATCCTGGCCGCCACCAACCGCGACCTGGGCGATCTGGTGGAGCACGGCCAGTTCCGGCTCGATCTCTACTACCGGCTCAACGTCTTTCCCATCCGGGTGCCCTCCCTGCGCGAGCGAAAGGAGGACATCACCGGCCTGCTCAACCATTTCCTGAGCGAGGTGGCCGAGAACTACGGCCGCCACATCCACTTCACCCCCACGGCGCTCGACGCCCTGATCCGCTACGACTGGCCGGGCAATGTGCGCGAGATGCAGAACCTCATCGAGCGGCTGGTGATCATGTCCGACAGCGAGCGCGTCAGCCTGGAATTTCTCAAGTCCTACCTCGCGCCGGGCCAGACGACCGTGATCCATGAGGTGCTCCACGCCAATGGCGAGCCCGGGCACTGTACCTCCCTCAAGGAGGTCGAGCGCAACGAGGTCATGGCCGCGCTGGAGCGCAGCGGCTGGGTCCAGTACAAGGCGGCCGAGGCGCTGGGCCTCTCGGCCCGGCAGATGGGCTACCGGGTCAAGAGATACGGCCTGGAGAGCATGATCGCCGAGGGTCACGCCAGACTGCGGCGCATCCGCTGACATCCGCGCCGCCCAGCAATCCGAGCCGGGAAGGGGACGAATCTCCCGCCACACACCTCCCCATCCCAAGAGATGCGCCCCGCTGATCCGTGACCAGCGGGGCGCATCCGTATGAAAAGCCCTATGGAAAACCCTCCCCGTGTCAGGGCCACGGAGAGGGTTGGGTGGCGTTTCTCCCGGGCTTCGTCAACCGCAACTTGCGCCCGTGCCGGTGCAGCAGCCGCCCGCGATGCCGCCGCGCCTTCCCTTGAGCGCCTTGAGGTCGCCGGTCTCGTAGATGGCCCGGAGCGCGTCCTCAATGAACCCGGTGACGGTGTGGGGGGCCACGCCGTGTTCCTCCAGAAGCATGCGCGGGGTCTCGCCCATGGCCGCGGCCACCACCGCGCGACAGTCCTTGAGCAGCGCGGCCAGGTCGGACCAGCGCTGGGGGCCGCAGCCTGCCGCCGGGGCCTGGCGCTCCTCGATCAGGCGGTAGCCGCCGCTCTCGCTTTGTCCCCATATCTGAAAGGTCCTGGCCTCGCCCAGATGCTGGTTGACCAGCATGCCCTCGCGGGTGGCCACGGCCACATGAGGCCGGGCCATGGCAGCATCCAGAGGCTTGAGCTTGGCACAAGCCTGGAGCGTGCCGCACAGGGCCGCGGACTGGTCATCGCCGAGCAGCCCCACGGCATCGGCCCGGCACCGCTTGCAGTGGGTCATCTGGTCGATATGCTCGCCCGCCGCCTTGCGCAGGGGCAGGACCACCTCGCGCCCGGGCTCGCCCAGTTCGGCAAAGGGCGTGTCCTGGGTGGGCTTGAGGGGGATCATGTTCTGGATGTCCGCCCCCAGCTCGGCCACCACCCGGGCCACCTCGGGCAGGTGGTCCTCATTGACGCCCGGAATGATGATGGAATTGATCTTGACCACAATGCCGCGCTCCTTGAGGCCCTTGATGGCGGCCAACTGGCGCTCCAGCAGCAGGGCCGCGCCCGCCTCGCCCCGGTAGACCACGTTGCCGTCCTTGACCCAGGCATAGATCCTGGCCCCGATGGCCGGGTCCACGGCCGAGATGGTGATGGTCACATGGGACACGCCCAGGGCCGCGATGTCGTCCAGGTACGGCAGGATGCCCATGCCGTTGCTGGACAGACAGAAGAGCAGCTCGGGATGGCGCTCGTTGAGCAGACGCATGGTCTCCAGGACCTCGGCGGGATTGGCAAAGGGGTCGCCCGGACCGGCAATGCCCGCCACGGTGATGCGCGGCTCCTTGGCAAGCACCTGGTCCATGTACTCGGCCGCCTGGAACGGCTTGAGGATGCCGCTGGTCACACCCGGACGCGACTCGTTGACGCAGTCATACTTGCGGTTGCAGTAGTTGCACTGGATGTTGCACTTGGGGGCCACGGGCAGGTGGACCCGGCCGCAGCTTCCGGCGGTTTCCTTGTTGAAACAGGGGTGCCTGGTGATGTCCTTGACTGCCATGATCTGCTCCCGCGTTGGTGATGCCGTAGTGAAGTGTCGAAAAACAAAGATGTTACAGATAGCCGTAGCCCACGTCGCTGTCGGTCTGCTTCTTCTCCATCACCGTGTTGACGATGCGGTCGAAGAGTTCGAGGGCGCCCTTGTAGCCCAGATGGAGCCTGCGCTGCCCGCCGAACCGGTCGTGGATGGGAAAGCCGACGCGCACCATGGGTATGTTCCAGCCCCGGGCGTAGGTGTAGCCCTTGGAGTGGCCGATGAGCAGATCGGGCGCCAGCGCCTCGGCCTCTGCGGCCATGTCGTGGAAGTCCACGCCCTCGCGCACCTGTGGGGCGACCCGGGCCACGCCCGCGGTGACCTCGGCCACGGCCCGCTCAAGCCCCCTGCCCCGCGAGCCGGTTCCGGCCAGGACCACGTCCACGCCGATCTCGGCCAGAAAGGCGCACAGGCCCGCCACCAAGTCCTCCTCGCCATAGACCACGGCCCGCTTGCCAAAGACATACTTGTGGCCGTCCACCAGGGCGTCCACCAACCGGCCGCGCTCCAGCTCGTAGCGGCGCGGCATGGGTTTTCCGGTGACGGCCTCAAGGGTCTCGAAGAACCGGTCCGACTCGCGCAGCCCCATGGGCAGGCCGATGCGGTGATTGGCCACCCCGAAGGATGCCTCCAGGCTGACCCCGCCGGTCCTGGCGGGCAGGCAGCGGCCCAGCTCGATGGTGGCCCGCGCCCCGGACATTTCCCGGATTTCCGCGATGGGCGTGCCGCCCGAGGGAATCTTGACGTAATCCTCCAGGGCCGGGCCATCCAAGGTCTCGGAGATGTCCGGCAGGATGGTGGCCTGGACGCCGAAATCGCGACAGATGTCCTTGAGGTGGCGGATGTCCTCGCAGGAGACCATGTTGGGCAGGATGTTGACCCGGCCGGTGTCGGCGGTCTTCTCGACACACAACTGCTCCACCAGGGAACGCACCGCGCCGTGCCAGCCATCGGTATGGGTGCCGCTGTAGCTGGGGGTGGAGACATGGACGATGTCCGGCAGATCGAGATCGCCGAACTCCTTGCGGAACTCGTGCAGGATCATGGGCACGTCGTCGCCGATGGTCTCGGTGAGGCAGGTGGTGGCCACGCCCACCAGGGTCGGCTCATACTTTTTCATGACGTTGAGCACTCCCTTCTTGAGGTTGGGCCCGCCGCCGTAGATGGCGTTCTTCTCCCCGAGGGCAGACGACGCGATGTCCACCGGCTCGCGAAAATGGGAGATGATGTAGCGGCGCATGTAGGTGGCGCACCCCTGGGAGCCGTGCAGAAACGGGATGGCCCCTTCCACGCCCCGGAAGGCCAGGGCCGCGCCAAGAGGCGTGCACAGCTTGCAGGCGTTGGTGGTGGAAACGTAGTTGGGCCTGGCGGCTGCCCTGGGCACGGTCTTGATGACGGACTTACTCATTGACGGCCTCCTGTTCGCGCGCAGCGATGCGGGCCGCGCGGCGCGGGACAAAGTTCCAGACAGGGCTCATGGCCGAGGCGTGGACCTCGCGGGCGAAATTGAGCATGCCCACGAACCCTTCCAGGGCCTCCTTGCGCTCGTGATTGTGGTCGCAGAATCCCACGCCCAGCTTGTAGGCGATGGGCCGTTCCTTGACCCCGCCCACAAAGAGGTCCACGTCCTTCTCCTTGATGAAGGCCGAAAGCTCCAGCGGATTGGCGTCGTCCACGATGATGGTGCCGGGATCGGTGATCTGCTCCAGTTCGGCGTAGTCCTCCTTGGTGCCGGTCTGGGAGCCGACCATGACCACCTGCATGCCCAGGTGCCGAAACGCCTTGACCAGGGAGAACGCCTTGAAGGAGCCGCCCACGTACATGGCCACCCGCTTGCCCTCCAGGTCGCGCCGGTAGCGGGCCAGCTCGGGCATGAGCCGGGCCAGCTCGTCGCGCACCAGCTCCTGGGTCCGCTCCACGATGCCCGGGGCCGCGTCCTTGAAGAAATCAGCCACCTGATACAGCGAGTCGGCCATGTCCTCGATGCCAAGGTAGGAGACGCGCAGAAAGGGGGTGCCGTATTCCTCCTGCATCATCCTGGCGAGATCGAGGGTGGCTCCCGAACACTGGACCAGGTTCAGGGCCGCGCCGTGGCATCGGCCGATATCGGCCACCCGGCCGTCGCCGGTGACGTTGGCCACCACCTCGACCCCCATGCGCCGAAAATAATCGCGCACGATCCATATCTCTCCGGCCAGGTTGAAGTCGCCGAAGATGTTGACGGAAACGGGCGAGATGCCCGAGGTGTCGCCCGAGCCAACCAGCTTGAACATGGCCTTGCAGGCGGCCAGGTATCCTTCCCGCTTGCTGCCCTTGAACCCCTCGGACTGGACCGGCAGCACCGGGATGCCCTTCTTCTGGCTCATCGTGCGGCACACGGCCTCCAGGTCGTCACCGATGATGCCCACGATGCAGGTGGAGTAGACAAAGGCGGCCTTGGGGCCGTGGCGGTCGATGAGCTCGTCCAGCGCGGCTTCGAGCTTCTTCTCGCCGCCGAAGATGACGTCTGTCTCCTGAAGGTCTGTGGAGAAGGAGAGGCGGTGCAGTTCCGGCCCGCTGGAGAGCGCGCCCCGGATGTCCCAGGTGTAGACCGCGCAGCCGATGGGACCGTGGACCAGATGCAGGGCGTCGGCGATGGGATAGAGCACCACGCGCGAGCCGCAGAAGACGCAGGCCCGCTGGCTGACCGCCCCGGCCAGGGATTCGCGGTTGCAGGCGATGTCGATGGCCCCTTCACCGGTCCTGTGGATCTGGTCCCTTCTTTCTTCCAATATGCCCGTCTTCATTGCCTCCCTCCGATGCAAAACCTGTAATTGACTCTGTGAAGCCGCTCCTGCCAGGGGCCTTGATCCCGCCGCCGTCACCGGCGGCGGGACCGCCCTGCTCGCCGCCCGGGAATGGGTGCCCCTTTCGCCACGGCGTTCATGGCGGACAGCACGCGTCCCCGACCTGAGTTCGGCGTCCTGCGGGGCTGGCGGCAAGCGCTGGGCATCGGGCTCTCAATTTCCTACAGCGCGTACTCGGCGCACTGCTCGCCGTCTTCCAGGCCGTCGAGGATGGCGTCGATGGCCTCCTCGCTGGCAACGCCCTTGAACCACCAGTTCTCGGGCTGGACGACCATGATGGGGCCGGACTCGCACTGCTTGAGGCAAGTGGAGGCCACCACCAGGGCGTCAATACCCCGGTCGAGAATCTCCTCCTCGATGTACTGCAAGAAGCCGTCGGTCTGCTTGTGACAGATGCCCTTGGGGTCGCCCTGGGCGCGGAAGCTCTGGCAACAGATGATCATTTTCGCGGGGGTAGCCATGTCTCTCGTTCTCCTTTATGTGTTGCGCCGCTCCATGCGGCCCTTGCCCTTTTTGCCGCCGCCGTAGAGGACATCCACGGTTCCCTCGATCTCGCCCTCGGTGATCAGGACGGTCACGCCCCGGCGGTGCAAAATCTCTCTGGGGCGCTCCCCGGCGCTGGCCGCCAGCAGGACGAAACAGTCGGTCAGGATGTCGGCCAATCCCTCCCAGCGGCTGTCGCCTCCGCCCGGCTCGGGCGCGTCGCGGGTTTCGAGCAGGCAGGCCAGGCCGTCCTCGCGCGGGCCGTAGATGAGCAGCTTGAACGCATGGCCCAGGTGCAGGTCCACGTCCATGCCGCCCGCGCTGGCCACGGCCACGTTGGGCCGCCCGGCAACGGGCCGGGGCAGCGACGAGGCCACCGGCCTGGCGGCCGTGGGCACGACATCGCCGCACTCGCCCCAGGAGGGGGTCAGGGCCAGGTGCCGGGCCGCCTTCTCGCGCACGGCGGCCAGCAGGTCCATGTCCGGCTGGGCTGCGCCGTTTTCGCCGCCCGGCCAGAAGGGGACCACGGTCATGATCGTCGCGCCGAGAGCGGCCATGGTCTGGGCGATAGTCTCCACATGCTCGGCGTTGACCCCGGCATGGACCGTGGTGTTGATCTTGACGGTCAGCCCGGCCTCGACCAGGGCGGTCACGGCCCGCCGCTGCCCGTCCACCAGCACCTGCGCGGCCAGGGGCAGCGGCATGGTCCGGGTGGAGGGGCGAATCCAGGCATACACTCCCTGGGCCACCTCGGCGGACACGGCGTCCACCAGCACGGTGACGTGGGACAGACCGATGGCGGCCAACTCCCCGGCCACAGTCCCTATCCCCAGCCCCAAGGTGGTCAGGCACAGGGGCATGTCCGGGTACTTGTCCCGCACCAGCCGCAGGGTGCGCAGGGCAGCCTCGGGCGTGGCCATGGGGTCGCCCGGGCCGGTGATGCCTACCATGCTGATGGGCGCGCCGTCGGCCAATGCCCGGTCGAGCATGGCCAGGGCCTCGTCCGGGGTGGCCACCAGAGCGGGCGACACCTGGGGCGTGTCCGGGGCGAAGCGGCTGCGCGCCACGGCCCGGGGGGCCACCGGCAGGTGCATCCGCCCCTCGCCGCGCCGCGAGGCGCTCCCGAAACAGGGATGGGTGGGGCTTGCGGGTGAGATGATCGCCATGGTTGTCCTTGCCTGATCTGAAATTCGGCCCGCGACGGGGGGAGATGTCCCCGCCGCGGGCGCACGGTGTGGTTAGAGGACGAGTTCGAAAGAGGTTTCCGGATCGTCACGGTCCTTGCGGTCGAGGAACTGGTCGAGCATCTTCTCGAGCAGCCGCAGCCCGCCCCGGTAGCCCACCGTGGGGAAGTACTGATGCCCCTGGCGGTCCAGGATGGGGAAGCCCCAGCGCAAGAGCGGGATGTCCTCGTCGCGGGCTATGTACTTGCCGTAGGAGTTGCCCATGAGCAGGTCCACGGGCTCGTTCTTGATCCACTGGTGCATCAGGAACATGTCGCCCTTGGCCTTGACCTTGACCTCGAAGGGCCTGCCCGCGCAGATCTCGCGGATGCGCTCCTCGAACTTCTTGCCCGGCGTGCCGGTGACCACGTACACGGGCTGCATGTCGAGGCTGACCAGGAACTCGCACATGGAGATGAGCTGGTCCGGGTCGCCCCACAGGGCCACGCGCTTGCCGTAGAGGTACTGGTGCATGTCCGAGATGAGGTCCACCAGCTGGCCGCGCTCCACAGCCACAGCGTCGGGCACGGTCACTCCGGCCACGGTGCGCAGCACGTCGATGAAGCGGTCGGTGGCGGCCAGCCCAAAGGGCATGTCGAGCACGGTGCAGGGGACCTTGCACTTGGCGTCGAGCCAGCGGGCGGCATCGGCCGAGCACCACTCGCCCATGGCCAGGGTGGCCGTGGCGTCGCCGCTGGCCTTGAGCTCCTTGATGGTCACGCCGCCCTGCGGGAACATCGTGTATTCGCCGGTGAGCGGGGCATCGAGCACGCCGGAGGTGTCCGGGAACACGGTCACGGGCACACCGACCAGGGTGGCCAGCCGCTTGATCTCGGCCATGTCCGCAGGCTCGACCCAGCCGGGGATGATGTTGACCTTGCCGCTCTTCTTGCCCGATGGCTCGGCCAGCTGGGCCATGGCCTTGACCATGTTGGAGAAGCCGGTGACGTGGGAGCCCACATAGCTCGGGGTGGGCGCGCCCACCAGGGTGCAGCCCTCGGGCACCTTGCCCTCGCGCCGCGCCTTCTCGAAGATCTGGTTGAGATCGTCGCCGATGGTCTCCGAGAGACAGGTGGTGTGCACGGCAATGACCTCGGGCTCATAGACCGTGAAGATGTTGTTGATGGCCTGGAGCAGGTTGGCCTGCCCGCCGAACACGGACGCGCCCTCGGTGAACGAGCTGGTGGCGGCCGAGATCGGCTCCTTGTAGTGCCGGGTCAGGGCCGAGCGGTGGTAGGCGCAACAGCCCTGCGAACCGTGGCTGTGGGGCAGGCAGCCGTGTATGCCCAGCGCCGCATACATGGCCCCGATGGGCTGGCAGGTCTTGGCCGGGTTGATGGCCAGGGCCTTGCGCTCCGCCACTTCCTTGGGTGTGTGTCTGAGTAGCATGTCTTTGATCTCCCTCTCTTATTCCCAGACGAACGTGGCCGTCAGCTCGGGGTTCTCCTGCCAGGGCGCCTTCATGTAGCTCCAGACCTTGCTGTTCACGAGCCTGTCGATTTCCTTGTAGAAATTGATGGCTCCCTTGAACCCCGCGTAGGGTCCGCCCGAGTCGTAGCTGTGCAGCTGCTTCATGGGCACGCCCAGCTTCTGGATGGAGTACTTCTCCTTGATGCCGGCACAGAAGATGTCCGGCTTGAGCAGCTCCACCAGCTTTTCGGCCTCGTACTGGTTGAGGTCGTCGATGATGATGGACCCCTTGTCCATGTCGCTGTTCAGGCCGTCGTAATGCTTGAACTTGTACCCGGCGTCTTCCAGGGCCTTGATCTCCTCGGGGGTCTTGCGCGCCCGGTAGAGCTTCTCGTCGGCCTCCACCTCGATCTCCTCGATGTTGCGCGAGTCGGCGTCCACGGTCAGGTGCGGGATGACCTCGCGCCCCTCGTAATCGTCGCGGTGGCCGAACTCGTAGCCTGCGGACAGGGTCTTCATGCCCATTTCCTGGAAGAGTTCGTTGTAGTGATGGGCGCGGGAACCGCCCACGAAGAGCATGGCGGTCTTGCCCTCGGTGCGGGAGCGCACGTCCGCGGCCACGGCTTCCACCTCGGGCATCTCCTCGGCGATGACAGCCTCGATGCGGTCCATGAGCGCCTTGTCGCCAAAGTACTGGCCGATCTTGCGCAGGGACTTGGCCGTGGCCTCGGCCCCGATGAAGTTCACCTTGATCCAGGGGATGCCGTACTTGGTCTCCAGCATGTCGGCCACGTAGTTGATGGAGCGGTGACACATGACCGCGCTCAGGTCCGCGTGCTGGGCCGAGGCGAACTGGGCGTAGGTGGAGTTGCCCGAGAAGGTGGCGATATTGGTGATGCCGCACTTCCTGAGCACGCGGTCGATCTCGAAGCCGTCGCCGCCGATGTTGTACTCGCCGAGCAGGTTGATCTTGTACTCGCCCTCGGGCGGGGTCTGGTTCTCGCCCACCAGATGGGTGAAGACCTGGTTGTTGGCGATGTGATGGCCCGCGGACTGGGACACGCCCTTGTATCCCTCGCAGGAGAAGGCGAAGACGTTGCAATCGCCCAGCTTCTCCTTCATCTTGCGGGCCACGGCGTGGATGTCGTCGCCGATGAGGCCCACCGGACAGGTGGCGAAGATGCAGATGCCCTTGGGATGGAAGAGGTCGTAGGCCTCCTGGATGGCCGCCGCCAGCTTCTTCTCGCCGCCGAAGATGATGTCCTGGTCCTGCATGTCGGTGGACAGGCAGTAGGTCATGTAGTTTTCGCCGGTCTCGCCCGCGTCGGTCTGGTTGCGGCGGGTGAGCCAGGAGTAGAAGCCGCAGCCGATGGGGCCGTGGGTGATGTTGACGATGTCGCGGGTGGGGCCCATGATGACGCCCTTGCAGCCCGCGTAGGTGCAGCCGCGCATGGTTATGATGCCGGGGATGGTGCGGACGTTGGCCACGATCTCGGGCGGCGTCTCGCTCTCCTGGGCCTCGTTGATCATTATCTGTTTGGCGCGCTTTCTGGCCACCTTGGGAGGATACTTCTTGAGAAGCTCTTCCTTGATGTCTGCGGGATCAAAGCGCACCGCCTTGCTGGTCTTTGCCATTTCACTTTCTCCTTGCAGGGCTTAGGCTATGGACTTTGCGCCCTTCTCGCCGGTCCGTACCCGGACCGCGTCATTGATGGGCAGGACGAAGATCTTGCCGTCGCCGGGTTTGCCGGTGCGGTTGACCGTGGCGATGGCCTCGATCACTTCCCCGACCATGTCGTCCTTGACCACCACCGTGACCATGCGCTTGGGATAGAGCTTGCCCTTTTCCCCGAGCACGGCGGCGGCCTCTTCGTAGCCGCTCTTGGCGCCTTGGAGCACGCCGGAATTGACAAACCCCTTGCCCCGCCCCTGCGCCTCGTGGGCGAAGAAGGCGTCCACCCCGGCCTTGGTCAGGGCGGCCTTGGTCCGGTTCATCATGTCCATGCGCACCACTGCGATGACTTCCTTCATGCTACGCCTCCCCGGCCACGGCGGTTTCGTTGACGCCGGAGCTGATGGTGTAGACATCCTCCACCGGGGAGACGAAGATCTTGCCGTCGCCGAACGCGCCCTTCACGCCGGAGCGGGCCGCGTCCATGATGGTGGAGATGACGAAGTCCTTGTCCGCCTCCTTGACCACGCTCATGAGCATGGTCTTGGGGATCTCGTCGTAGGTGACTTCACCTATCTTTATGCCGCGCTGCTTGCCGCGCCCGGCCACGGAATACTTGGTGACCGCCGGAAACCCGTTGTCCATCAGGGCCGCCAGCACGTCGTCCGCTTTTTCCGGGCGCACTATCGCTCTCACCATGATCATCATTTCCACTCCCTCCTATCTTACTGTTTTCCTGTGATTTTGGTTAACTATGCTTCCATGATGCCATAGTCGAGCAGCAGCTGTTCCAACTCCTCGATCTCAAGGGGCGTGGGCACGGTGAACATCTTGTTCTCGTCGATGGCCCTGGCCAGCCCGCGATATTCGTTGGCCTGGGGCACGGCACCGTCCCATTCGATGACGGTCTTGCGGTTGATCTCGGCGCGCTGCACGTCGTTGTCGCGGGGGACGAAGTAGATCATCTGGGTGCCCAGCTTGCTGGCCAGCTCGGTGATCAGGTCGGCCTCGCGGTCGGTGTTGCGCGAGTTGCAGATGAGGCCGCCAAGGCGCACCCCGCCGGACTCGGCGTACTTCATGATGCCCTTGCAGATGTTGTTGGCCGCATACATGGCCATCATCTCGCCCGAGCAGACGATGTAGATTTCCTCGGCCTTGCCGTCGCGGATGGGCATGGCGAAGCCGCCGCAGACCACGTCGCCAAGCACGTCGTAGAAGGCGTAGTCCAGGCCCTCGGATTCCTCGTAGGCGCCCAGGGATTCAAGCATGTTGATAGAGGTGATGATGCCGCGTCCGGCACAGCCCACGCCCGGCTCGGGACCGCCGGATTCGACACACCAGGTCCCGCCGAAACCGGGCTTGCGGATGTCGTCCAGCTCCACGTCCTCGCCTTCCTCGCGCAGGGTGTCGAGGACCGACTTCTGCGCCAGACCGCCCAGCAGCAGACGGGTGGAGTCCGCCTTGGGGTCGCAGCCCACGACCATGATCTTGCGGCCCATCTCGGCCAGCCCGGCCACGGTGTTCTGCGTGGTGGTTGACTTGCCTATGCCGCCCTTCCCGTAAATCGCTACTTTTCTCATGTTTTCCTCCCTAAAGGGTTGGTTCGCGTTGATGAACCCGCAAAGGCAAAGGGCGTGCCACTGTCGCACGGCGATGTTAAATTATCGAAATTAAAGCACAAATAACACGAACGAGATCAAGCCAACAGCCTACGAATGTGTATCCTGCTACAGCCGGTCCCTACGTAAAGTGTTGTTTCCTACAAAAACGTGTCCTCCCGCGACCAGCGGCCATGCCAATAAAACATCCATGTATGCAGGCTGTTGCAAAGACAGGACGCATTGGCATCCTTCCTGCTCGGAAGAGGTGGAGGACCGCACTGCAACCAGGGAGCCTGACCATGCTGATAGACACGACTTTGAGGGAGGGGGCGCAGCTCTTCGGGGCCTACTTCACACTAGATGCGCGGGAGGCCATCGCGACCGCGCTGTTTGACCTGGGCGTCGAGGAGGTGGAGCTGGGCTGGGTGGGCCAGGAGGGGATCGACCTTCTGGCCGGGCGGGTGCGCGGCCGGGCCGGGCGCGCCAGCCTCGGCGTCTGGTGCCCCTGCCGCGAAACGGACGTGCGCACGGCTGCGGCCCTGCCCGTGGACCGGGTCAACATCGGGGTGCCGGTGTCTGACGCCCATATCGCCAAGCGGCTGGGCTTGGACCGGGCGGGCGTGCTGGAGCGCATCGCCTCCACGGTGCTGACGGCCCGGCTGCTGGGTGTGGCCTATGTTTCGGTGGGGCTTGAAGACATATCCCGCGCGGACCCGGAATTCGCCCTGACAGCGGCCCTTACCGCGGCCGAGGCCGGGGCCTCGCGGGTGCGCCTGTCCGACTCGCTGGGTCTGCTCACCCCGGCGCGCACGCGGGAAATGGTCTGCCGGTTCCGCGCCGCCCTCAAGATTGATATGGCCGTGCACTGCCACGACGACTTCGGCATGGCCACGGCCAACGCGGTCACGGCCCTGGAGGCGGGCGCGGACTTTGCCGACGCGAGCGTGCTGGGCATCGGCGAGCGCTCTGGCATCGCGGCCACCGAGGAATTGGCCGCCCACCTCTCCCTCAATGCGGGCACAGGGCGGTATCGCACCGGTGGTCTGCGCGAGCTGTGCCGCTTCGTGTCCCGGGCCGCCGGGGTGCCGATTCCCAGGACCAAGGCCGTAGCGGGCAACGACATCTTTGCCTGCGAGTCCGGGCTGCACGCCCACGCCCTGAGCAAGTCGCCCGATCTCTTCGAGCCGTACGACCCGGCCGCCGTGGGCCTTGGCCGCCGCATCGCGGTGGGCGGCAAGAGCGGGCGCGGGGCCGTGGTCACCGCCCTGGAACGCCTCGACCTCCACTGCCCGGACCGGGATCTGCCCAAACTGGTCGAGGCAGTGCGCCGCCTCGCCTGGGAGCGTGGCCGCCCCCTGACCCGCGACGAGTTCACCGGACTGGCCACCCGCTGCCCCGAGTCGGATTGATTCTTCGAAATTTTCGACACCTTCAGCAAGGAAAGCCGCATGCAGACCATCGCCACCCGCCTCGGCGTCATCCCCACCGCCCAAAATCCCGAAACCTTCACCAATGGCTCGCTCCAAGCCTGTCAGGCAGCCGGACCCTGCATTCTGGACACCCCGGCCGGGCGGCTCGTTCCCCAACACACAACCAGCGAACTGCGCAAGAAGGAAGTCCAGCCCGTGGTCTTTCACCCGGGCGGATCATTGCGGTCCCTGCCCCTGGAGGAGCAGACCGTGGTCTCCACCCCGGCTGGCGACATCCCGGCCGAACTGCTCACCTTTCACCCGGACGGCTCCCTGAACCGGGTCTTTCCCCTCAACGGCAGGCTCTCGGGATACTGGAGCCAGGAGGACGAGGCCGGGCTGGCCCGGCCCGCGACCCTGCTCACCCCGGTCGGCATGCTCACGGCCACCATCATCGGCGCGGCCTTCCATCCCTCGGGCGCGCTGCGCAGCCTCACCCTCTGGCCCGGCCAGACCGTGTCCATCGACACCCCGGCGGGCATGGTGGAAACACGCATGGGCGTGTCCTTCTGGCCCAACGGCACGGTCCGCTCCGTGGAACCGGCCCGGCCCACCACAGTGAGCACCCCGGCCGGAGAGATGGCGGCCCACGACCCCGACGCCGTGGGCGTCAACGGCGACGACAACTCCCTGGCCTTCCACCCCGACGGAGCCGTGGCCCGGGTCGTCACGGTGCTCACGCGGCTGACCGCCATCAGCCCGGACGGCCGCTCCACACCCTTTGCCCCTGACCAGCGCGAGAGCCTGTGCGGGGACGGCGAACGCGAGATGATACCCATGATCGTCAGGTTCACCCCGAATGAAGTCATCGTCAGCCAGGCCAGAAACGCGCCGCCGGTCCGCATCGGCCGGGCCGGGCACGCCTTCTTCACCGCGCCCTGGCTGCCCGGGCTCATGGCTCCCATGCCCGACCTGCGCTGCACCATCTGACCCGGCCGCGCCCGGCCCGAAATATCAGCCAAGGTGCAGAACCGTGTGCCAGTGCCACGGATTTCCCCTCCTCATGGAACCGGTGCATAGACATGATTGCCACCCAACAATAGACGATCTCTATTTTTGGCAGCACGCAGACAGGCAACCATCAACCCGTTCCATAAGGAGGCACCATGCCGGACTCGATACACGCCGACTCGCCCCACAAGGCGATGTGGGAAACCCTGAATCTTGATCTTTCCGCCCACGACGCGCTGCTTGAGGTGCTGGGCAAGTTCTATGGCGACATCTACCTGTCCCAGCAGAACCGGCTGCGCGGTGCCGAGTATCTCGACTTTGTCCTCTCCGAGGTGCACGGCCTGCGCATCAAGGAATTGCAGGAAGCCAAGGCCGCCGGGCGCAAGGTGGTGGGCTCATTCTGTGTCTTCGTGCCCGAGGAGATCACCCTGGCCGCCGATGCCGTCCATGTGGGCCTGTGCGCCGGGGCCGAGGCGGGCACGAACCTGGCCGAGCAATTGGTGCCGCGCAACACCTGCGCCCTGATCAAATCCTTCATCGGCTTCAAGATGGCCCGGCTGTGCCCGTTCATCGAATCAAGCGACCTCATCGTGGGCGAGACCACCTGTGACGGAAAGAAGAAGGCCTACGAGGCCTTCAACGAGATCGCCCCCACCTGGGTCATGGAGGTGCCGCAGACCAAGACCCCGGCCGCCCGCGCGCTGTGGCGCTCCGAGGTGAAGCGCTACATGGCCGAGTTGGAGCGGGTCACCGGCCGGACCATCACGGCCGAAAAACTCGCCCAGGGCATCAGAACGGCCAACGCCAAGCGGCGCGCCCTGCAACGCCTGACCGGGCTGCGCGCCGCCTCGCCCGCGCCCATCTCCGGCCGCGATGCCCTGCTCGTCAACCAAATCAGCTTCTACGACGACCCGGTGCGCTTCACGACCAAGATCAACGAATTGTGCGACGAGCTTCAGGCCCGCGTCGAGGCGGGTCGCGGCGTGACTCCGCCCAACACGCCCCGGCTCCTGCTCTCGGGCTGTCCCATGGCCGTGCCCAACTGGAAGCTCCCCTATGTGGTCGAGAGCGCTGGCGCGGTCATTGTTGGCGAGGAATCCTGCATCGGCACCCGCAACTCCCGCGATCTGGTGGACGAATCCGCCACCACCCTGGAGGGTATGCTCGACGCCATCGCCGACCGCTACATGAAGATCGACTGTGCCTGCTTCACGCCCAACGACGAGCGACTTGACAACGTCGCCGACCTGGCCGGGAAGCTCAAGGCGGACGGCGTCATCCACTACAGCCTGCTCTTCTGCCAGCCATACTCCCACGAGGCGCTCAAGATGGACAAGGCTCTGACCAAGGCAGGCATCCCCATGCTCTCCATCGAGACCGACTACTCCATGGAGGACGTGGAACAACTCAAGACGCGGGTGGAGGCCTTTGTGGAGACCCTGGCGTGATCGTCGGGCTGGACATCGGCTCCCGCTCCATCGAGCTGGTGGGCGTGGAAAACGGCGAGGTGATCCTCGCCAGACGCTCGCCCACCACCTTTGACCCGGTGGCCCGGTGCGCCGGGCTGCTGGACGGGCTGCGGCCCGCCGCCCTCGTCGCCACCGGCTACGGCCGCGCCCTTGTCCAGCGCCTGGGTCTTGACTGCCAGACCGCCGCCGTCACCGAGATCAAGGCCCATGCCCGGGGCGCGGCCCATCTCTTCCCCGGGGCGCGCTCGGTGCTGGACATCGGCGGCCAGGACACCAAGGCCATGACCCTGCGCCAGGGCAGGGTCGTCCGCTTCGAGATGAACGACCGCTGCGCCGCCGGGACAGGCAAGTTCCTGGAGTACACCGCCGGGGTCTTCCAGATTCCGGTGGAGGAGTTCGGCGCCTACGCGCTCAAGGGCACGGACCCGCCCGAGATCAGCGCCATGTGCACGGTCTTCGCCGAGACCGAGGCCACCTCGCTCATGGCGCGCGGGGCGCGGCCCGAGAGCATCGCCCTGGGCCTTCACGCGGCCATCGTCAAACGCACGGTGAACATGCTTGGCCGGGTGGGCCACGAGCCGCCCCTGGTCTTCACGGGCGGCGTGGCCAACAACCCGTGCGTCGTGTCCCTGCTGGCCCGGGCGCTGGGGGGAGCCGTGGGGTCCGACATCCTCATCCCTGACGAGCCGGACATGACCGGAGCGCTGGGGGCCGCCCTGTGCGGCCTGGACCAAGCCGCGCGCACTTACTCCACCACCCCGGCCGACCAACTGCGAACCGCCATCTGAGGACACCGCTCGCCCTCTCTTTCACGCAGCGCATCCGACGGCTATTGACACCAATGCAACAGTGTCGCATCATGCACCATCGTTGCCTTCCCGTCACCCGTCACCGTCAACCGTGCGCAAGCGCGCAGCGAGGGAATCACCCATGACAACAAAACGCATCCTGCTGGCCGTCGTTGCCTTCTGCCTTGCCGCCACCATGGGTGTTGGCACGGCCAGGGCCGGGACATCGGTCTTTGTCAGCATCCTGCCCCAGAAGTATTTCGTGGAAAAGATCGCAGGGGATCTGGCCGAGGTCTCGGTGCTGGTCATGCCCGGGGCCAGCCCCCACACCTACGAGCCGACCCCGAGGCAAATGGCCGCCCTGGCAACGGCCAAGGCGTATTTCTCCATCGGCGTGACCTTTGAGGAGGTCTGGCTGCCGCGCATCAACAGCGCCAATCCTTCCTTGCGCATCGTGGCCACGGCCCGGGGCATCGAAAAGCTGCCCATGGACGCCCACCACCATCACGACGATGAGGGCCATGATCACGGGCATGGTCACGACCACGGCGCGGCCGAGCACGGGCACGGCCATGATCACGATCACGACCACGGCATCCTCGACCCCCATGTCTGGCTCTCGCCCGACGGCGCGAGGGTGCTGGCCGCCAACACCCGCGACGGGCTGATCAAGGTGGACCCGGGCAACGAGGCCGTGTACCGGGCCAACACGGACGCCCTGCTTGGCGAGATCGACAGCGTGGACGCCGACATCCGCGCCCTGCTCGACGGCCTGCCCGAGGACCGGCGCTCGTTCATGGTCTTCCACCCCTCCTGGGGCTACTTCGCCCACCAGTACGGGCTGACCCAGATTCCCATCGAGGTGGCCGGTCGGGAACCCAGCCCCAAGGGGCTTTCCGAGGTCATAGAGCAGGGCCGGGCCCTGGGCATCCGGGTGATCTTCGTGCAGCCCCAGTTCTCGGAGCGGAGCGCCCGGGTCATCGCCACCGAGATCGGCGCGCGCACCGCAGTGCTCGACCCCCTGGCCGAGGACTGGCCCGCTTCCATGCGCGACACCGCCCGGGCCATCGCCGATGCGGCCCGCTGATAAACATGCCAGCCGCGCCGGGACCACACCCCGGCGCGGCCACATCCCGGGGCGCAGACACCCCGGGGCGTAGACAAAGGAGACCCCATGCCCCACGCAGACACCGGAAGAGCGGCCCGGACCTTTCTGGTCGGGACCGGCCTGGAGCCGACCCTCAACCGCATCCTCGTCTATTCGGCCGTGGCCGACAGCGACCACCCGCTCACGGCCCGGCAGGTCCTTGAACGGGTTCTGGCCGACCACCGCATCAACCGGGTCACTGTCTACCGGATACTGGACCTGCTGGCCGACTGCGGCGCGGTCAACCGCATCGCCTCGGTGGACGGACCCGCGCGCTTCTGCTCCCGGGGCGGCCGCTGGCCGGGGGGACACAGCCACTTCCACTGTACGCGCTGCGGCGAGGTGCAATGCGTGGACAACGCCATGCTCCACTTCGACGAAAAGGCGCTGGGGCACGATCTGCCCATGCGGATATGCGGCGTGGACTTGCGCCTGGACGGCATCTGCGCCTCATGCGGCAAGGCGGCGGGAACAGGATGATCCGGTCACGGAAGAATCGGGCCGGTCAATAGGCGAAGGGCTGCCCGGATCGGATCTCGAACAGGTAGGGAACCCCGGTGAATGCCGGGGTTTCGACGTTTTCGGCCAGCAGCGCGAACCGGTCGCTGCGGATGGCCGTGAGGGCACCGAAGATGGAAATCCGCGTGTCCTCCACGGCCGGGATCGGCACCACCCGGCCGAGTGCGCGCACCCAGGTGCCGGGCGTGAACGATGCCGGGTCATCCACCCGGACCAGGGCGACCACCCCCGCCGCGTCGGCAAAGCAGCAGGAGATGAAGAGCCGGGTCACGGCCACCAGACCGGCCCGGTCCAGCTCCGGCGTGCGGGCCACACTGCCCTGCACCGCGAAGAGGTCGCCCTCGCGCACCCAGCCGCCGGACTCGCCAGCAATCAGCTCGGCCGCGTTGATCCTGACGTACTCGCGCCCGTCATGAACCTCCACCGGCTCAAAATAGTCGTCCTCGTAACCGGCTTCAAGACCGCCCGTGAACCCGCCCCCGAAGGTCAGGCCGCCCCGCTGCGGCATGGCTGGCCCGGGCTCGAAGAGCATGCCCGGCAGCATCTGGCTTGCGACGGCGAGCCCGAGGAAGACGGCCAGACCGGCCAGCTCCGTGCCCTTGCGCCGCCTCCGGGTGTCCAGGAGGGCACCGAGGCCCAGAATCATCACGCACACGCCCGCCACGAGGGTGAGCCATGCGTACCTGGGGTTGAGGTACTGCCAGTAGCCGGAAGACGTAGCCAGCGCGACCATGAACGCGCCCATGGCCGCCAGCAGGCAGACCTCCACGAGACGGACGAGGGCGGCCACGTTACCACCCTCCCCAGGCGAGCAGGACGCCCATGACATAGACCGTGACCGTGGGCACCACGATCAGGGCCAGGGCCACGCGCCGCGTGAACACCGACAGGAACAGCGGAATCAGCTTGAGATCGACCATGGGGCCGATGGCCATGAACGCCACCTTGGCCGCCACGGGGAAGGAGGCGAAGGACGCGGCCACAAAGGCGTCGGCCTCGGAGCAGATGGACAGGGCGATGGCCAGCAGCATCAGCCCGCCCACGGCCAGCATGGGGCTGCCCACGAAGAATTCGAGCACCCCGGGCGGCAGGAACGCCTTGAACCCGCCCGCCACCAGCGCGCCGAAGACCAGGAACCGGCCCATGGACACGAACTCCGCCGCCGTGTGAAAGAGCACCGCCCGGGTCCGGGCAAAGGGGCCTGCCTGGACATGGCCGCAACCGCAGGCGCAGCCGTGGCCGTGTTCGTGTTCCGGCAGATGGACGGCCTCGGCCTCGTCAAACCGCTTCAGGTCAATGGGCTGCTGGCGCAGGACCGCGCGCGGGCTCGCGCCACCCAGGGCAAACCCCAGGGCCGCGGCCGGGACGATCACCAGCAGCAGCCGCAGGCCGACCACGGACAGGTCTCCCTGGAAGGCGAAGAGGGTGGAGGCGATGACCACCGGATTCACCACCGGCGCGGCCATCATGTAGGGAATGGCCACCCTGGGCGGCACGTTCTTGAGGAGCAGCCGCCGGACCACGGGCACGATCCCGCACTCGCAGGTGGGCAGAAGCATGCCCGCGAACACCCCCACGGCCACCTGCCCGGAGGCACTGCGCGGAATCACGCGCAGCAGAGTGCGCTCGGGCACCAGCACCTCGATGAGGGACCCGATGAGGGAGCCGAGCAGTAGGAAGGGGGCGGCTTCGAGCACGATGGCCGTGGCGGCCGTGGTCATGACGACAAGGGATTCGAGCACTGATTCTCCGGAGTTGGCCGTCAGGCGTCGCAGACCGATCCTATAGCGGAATCATTTCCAAAAATGAAGCGCCAAGGTGCGGCAGGCAAAAAAGAAGGAACGTCAGACGCCCTCTCCCCGGGGCTCGCCGAGCAGCTCGGCCAGCTGGTCGCAGAGCTTGGCCTTATAGGCCCTGGCCTGGGCCAAGTCGCGCATGATCATGTCCAGCTGGCGGGTGTGCATGATCACATGCCCGAGGACGACGAGCCGCGAAAGCATGTGCTCCGGGCCGCGCCCCTCCACCCGGGCGGTCAGGCTGTCCTGGCGCACCGAGGTCCGAAAGCCGAACTCCTCCAACACCTCGGAGATGAGCAGCACGCGCAGCCGCCGCCGTCCCGGATCGGCCGCGCCGCCGAAGAAGCGAAACCCCGCGTAGTTCTCCACCGCGTACTCGCCCACCAGCGCCTCCACGTTGCAGAAGTGGAACCCGAACCGGGACTGGAGCGAGCAGAACTCCTTTGAGATCAGGAAATAGTTCTTGAAGGCCAGGGACGTGCCGCCAGCCACGTTGAGCTTGGGATTCATGGACGCCTCGAACAGGACCGACAGGAATCCCCGGCCGTCCACTGCCGGTGGTCCGGCCCAGGGGACCGCGTTCATGCCGCGCCACAGGGCCAGCATGGGCTGGCAGGCGATCTGGCCAATCTCCACCCATTTGTCGCTGGGCTCGGTGAGAAAGGCGTCCTGCACATTGACCACCCAGAACTGCTTGGGGCGCCCCTCCACATGGAGCTGCTTGGCCTCGTAGCGGCTGACCTTGTGCCCCCGGCCGAAGGAGAACATCTCGGCCACCGCCTTTTCGTGGCAGAAGCGGGTGATGTCGTGCAGGGTGGTGCAGTTTTCCGGGCGGAAGGTTAGTCCCTCGGGGTCGAGCAGGTGCAGGGGGGTGATGTGTTCGGCCACGGCCGCAAGGGCCGTGTGTACCGGGCTGCCCTCCATGAGGTTGGCCCCGGCGTCATCGGGTTCGAGCAGGGACTCGACCACCCCGTGGAGCACGCGCCTGCCATCGGCGTCCACCGTGACCATGGTGGAGTCCGGGATGGAGTCCATGGCGTTGCGCAGGCCGAACAGGGCGGGAACCCGGAATTCGCGGGCCACCGAGGCCAGATGCCCGGCCACGCCGCCCAGCTCGGTGATCACGGCCGAGGCCACCGGCAGGAGCGGGGCCAGGTTCGGCCCGGGTTGCCGGGCCACCAGCACCCCGCCCGGTTCGAAATTCAGGGTATCGGCCGTGGTCCGCACATGGTGGACCTTGCCCGTGGCCACCCCGCCGCTGGCCCTGACCCCGCCGGAGATGACGACGCGGGTGCCCACAGGCAGCGGGCGCACCACCGGCTCGGCCGTGAGCATGACCGCCCGGGCCTGGAGATAGGCGATCTCCCCGGCCTGGTCCACGGCGAATTCGATGTCCTGGGGATAACCGAACTGCTCCTCGATGCGCAGGCAGGTATGCGTCAGGGCCGCCACTTGTTCGTCGGTCAGCGAAGGCTGCGCCGCCATCTCGGCCGGGACACAGGCCATGACCATGCCCCCGGCGTCACCGCCGCGCACGCAGGTGTTCTTGACCGCGATCACGCGGCTGCGCAGGGCCAGGGTCTGGCGGTCCACCACAAAGCTGTCGGCCACCACCGAGCCGTCCACCACGGACTTGGGCCGTCCCCAGCAGGCGTTGATCAGCACGGCGTCCACGTTTTCGGAGAGCGGATCGCGGGTGTAGACCACGCCGCCCGCCCGGGCCTCGACCATTTCCAGAAAGCCGACGCACATGGCGGGCGTGTCCAGCCCCCGGTTGCGGCGGTAGCCCACGGCCTGGACCCCATACAGGGAGGCCACCACCCGCTTGTAGGCGGTGAGCAGGTCCGAGGGATGAGCATTGAGCAGCGTGCGGTACTGACCCGCCGAGAAGGAACCGGCCTCGTCCTCGCCCAGGGCCGAGGAGCGCACCGCCACATTGGGCCTGCGGCCGAGACGGGCCGCCAGCCCCTCGTATTCCCTCGCGATGGCCGAGACCACCTCATCGGGCACCTCGGCCGCCATGACCTTGCTCTCGACGGCCTCGGACAGCGAGAGCATGGACGATGGGCTGTCCGCCCCGGCGGATTGAATCAGCCTTTCGATCTCCTCGCGCAGTCCGCCTGATTCCATGAACATGAGACAGGCATCGGCCGTGACCACGAACCCATCGGGCACGCACAGGCCCATCCGGTTGCGCAGTTCGCCCAGGTGGGCCATCTTGGTGCCGCACTCGGCCGAGTCGTTGCGGTCGATCTCGGCCAGGGCGACCACCCGGCGGCCCTCCACATGCTTCTCCACCCGGGGGAGCGACTCCTGGATATTTCGCCGGATGACCTCGAAACTGTCCTGAAGTCCGGTGTAGCGCCCCGGAGCCAGGGCCTCCAGATGGCGGATAATGGAATACACGACGGCCGTGACCCGGGCCGTCTTGGAGCGGATGAAGCCAAAACCGAAGGGCACCTGCCCGCGCAGCGCCTCCTCCATCTCGGCCATGACCTCAAGGGCCTGGGTGTTGGCAGAGACCAGGAGCTTGAAGGTGTGGTAGCGGGCCTGGAACGATTCGCGCAGCGTCTCCGGCTTTGACGCCGGGCCGATGCCCAACAACGCTCCCATCCTGCGTGAAATCTGCTTGATTCGCTCCACCGGCCCCATGGTTCCCTTCCCCCGGACTGGCGCGCGGGCCCAGAACACTCACGCGCGCAGGCCCCGCCCCGGTCACTCGCCCGGTGCGGTCTCCCCGGGCGCGGGGCAGTCCGCGCGCAGGGATTTGCCCCGGGCGGCCGCCATGATCCGGCACCCGAGCAGTTCAAAATCCACCGGCTTGATCAGGAAGTCGAAGGCCCCGGCCGACATGGCCTGCAGGGCGCAATCCATGTCCGCATACCCGGTGAGCAGGATGACCTCCACCTCGGGGTGGCGGCCCTTGACCAGGGTGAGCACCTGCATTCCGTCCATCTTCGGCATTTTCACGTCGAGCACCATGACGTCCACAGGCTCGCGATCGAGCAGGGCAAGGGCCTCCTGGCCGCCGGACACGGCGGTGGCGACCATGCCACGCCGCCCCAGACGCTTGGACAGGGCCGAAATGAACCCGTCCTCGTCGTCCACAAGCAAGACTCGTATGGCTTCACTCACGAAATGCCTCCATGTTGCCCGCCACCTTACAACCACCTTGCCAAAGAGGCCAGCGAAAGAAAACCCCCGGTGCCGCACCACGCTCCGGGCAGACAACGCCGCCACTTCCAACGGATTGCGTCCGGGTTGGACGGACGCATCGCCACGGAGTGCGCGGACCGCAAACCCGCACCCGCGCGCAAACACGACGCCATGTGGGTCGAAACGCCCCACTTGTGATTTTTTGCACAACGCATCTCCCTGTCCACGCCCCTTGCCGCACCCATCCACCAAGTGGGTCCTTTTACCCCACCGGGGCGTTATGCCCCACTTGAGGACTCCCCCACGGCCAAATCCGGTCAAATCAACGCTCGCGCCAGCCGCGCCGGGCCGGGCGAAACATTCTCTCCAGAAAACATCCGCTGCAATTACAGCCTGTTGGACGCATGGCAGCCAACGCACCCCGCATTCACGTTGGCACGGCCATTGCTCTTGTCAGTCCGGGCCACGACACGCTGACCGCAGCCACTTGAAATACAAGGACGAAAACACAGGACCCTGAATGGACCTTCAGCCCTACAACAATCTTTCCCGCAATCTGGCGCTGGGCGTCATCGGGATTTCTTTCATCCCGCTCCTTCTGGTGGGCGGCCTCATCTTCGTCCAGTTCTCTTCCATATACACTGAAAAGGTCTACGCCCATCTCGGCGCGGTGGTGGACAAGCACCTGGAGACCATCGACGCCTTCCTCGCCGGAAAGCAGTACGAAGTGCTCTACCTCGACAAGGCCTTCACCTACGAGCAGTTGACCACGCCCGCCTTTCTGGAGCGGACCCTCAAGGACATCCAGCAGCAATATGGCCGCGTCTTCGTGGACCTCGGCGTCATCGACGCCTCGGGCCGCCAGGTCGCCTATGCCGGGCCCTTCGACCAGTTGGGCGCGGACTGTTCCGAAGAGTCGTGGTATGTGAACTCCCGCGACAGCAAGATCGCCATCAGCGACGTCTTCCTCGGCCTGCACCGCTCGCCCCACTTCATCGTCACAGTCAACAACTCCGACGGCCTGCGCAGCTGGACCCTCAAGGCCACCATCGACTTCCTGGCCTTTGGCAACCAGGTGGAGAACATCCGCATCGGCAACACGGGCCACGCTTACATCGTCAACGCCCAAGGCGAGCTACAGACCCGTCCCCGGTCAGTGGAGACCCAGGCTCTGAGCATGGTCGCGTCAAGGACGGTGCAGCGGCCCCACACCACCCCCGGCGTGCTCATCGAGCGCTCGCTGGGCAGCGACGGCGAGGACTATATCGTGGTTTCGGCCGCCCTGGCCGGGGCGGACTGGAAGCTCGTCTTCCAGCAGGAGTCCTCGGACGCCCTCTCGGAACTCGCCACCGCCGAGCGCATTGCCCTGCTCGTCCTGGTGGCCGGCGCGCTGGCCATCCTGGGCATGGCCCTGTTCATGAACCGCAAGCTGGTGACCCGGTTCCGGCTCATCGACCTGCGCACCGAGATGATGAACCGGCAGATGATCGAGGCGGGCAAGCTGGCCTCCATAGGCGAGCTTGCCGCGGGCATCGCCCACGAGATCAACAACCCGGTGGCCATCATGATCGAGGAAGCCGGATGGGTCGGCGACCTGCTTGAGGACGAGGGGCGCGAGATGTCCTGCCGCGAGGAGGTGGAACGCGCCCTCGCCCAGATCAGGACCCAGGGTGTGCGTTGCAAGGACATCACCCACAAGCTCCTGAGCTTCGCCCGCCAGACAGACACGCGCGTGACCATGGTCTCCCTGCCCGAGCTGGTGGCCGAGGTGGTCAACCTCTCCATGCAGCCCGCCCGCTACGCCCGCATCGAATTCTCGCTGAACATAGACCCGCACATGCCGCCCATCAAGGCCTCGCCCACCGAACTCCAGCAGGTTTTTCTCAACCTCATCAACAACTCCATCCAGGCCATGGAACAGGACGGCGGCACCCTGATCATATCCTGCCACGCATCACCGGACGAGGTGTTCATCACCGTGGCCGACACCGGCCCCGGCATCCCCGAGGCCAACCTGAGCAGGATATTCGACCCGTTCTTCACCACCAAGCCCGTGGGCAGGGGCAGCGGCCTCGGATTGTCCATCTGCTACGGCATCATCCACCAGATGGGCGGGACCATCGAAGTGGAAAGCACCGTGGGCCATGGTACCAGCTTCAACATCCGGCTGCCCCTTCAGCGATCCGATACTTTCCAGGGAGGAAACTCATGAGCGATGCGTCCCTGCTCATAGTGGACGACGAACCCGGCTTTGTCGAAACCATGCAAAAACGTCTGGCCAAGCGGAACATGACCGCCCACACGGCCCAAAGTGGCGACGAGGCTCTGCGCCGCCTCAGGGAGTTTCCGGAGATCGAGGTCATCGTGCTGGACGTGAAGATGCCTGGCAAGGACGGGCTGGCCGTGCTCCAGGAGATCAAGCAGGCGTTTCCTCTGGTCGAGGTGATCATGCTCACCGGACACGCCACCGTGCCCTCGGCCCTCGAAGGCATCCAGCTTGGCGCGTACGATTATCTCATGAAGCCGTGCAGCTTCGATGTGCTCACCGAGAAGATCAACGAAGCGGCGGCGCTCAAGCGCAGGCATGAGGTCGAGGCCGCCAAGGCCGACGGCGAAAAGGCGTAAGGGATCAACGGCATGCAGGACGGCGCGACACCCATCAGGCTGCTCATCGTGGATGACGAGCGGGGCTTCACGGAGGTGCTGTCCAAGCGGATGACCAGACGGGGTCTTCGCGTGGACACCGCCGCCAGCGGGGCAGAGGCCGTGCGCATGCTGAGGACGCAGGACTACGACGCGACCATCATCGACCTCAAGCTCGAGGGCATGGACGGTGTCGAAATCCTGAAGGTATTCAAGCTGCTTGATCCGGGACTGCCCATCCTCATGCTCACCGGTCACGGGAGCGAGACGGCGGTCAAGGCAAGCATGCGGCTCGGAGCGGCGGACTATCTGTCCAAGCCGGTGGACTTCGAGGCGTTGGTGGCAAAGGTGTTGAATGTGGCCAGACAGGGAGGCGACAAGGCATGACCCGGGTATCGGTGCTCATCGTCGATGACGAGGTCGGCTTCGCCACCGCCCTGTCCAAAAGGCTGAACAAGCGAGGCATGGACACGCGCCTCGTGACAAGCGGGCGCGATGCGCTCACGGTACTGGCTGAGGAAGAGGTGGATGTCACCCTCCTCGATGTCATGATGCCCGGCATGGACGGCATCAAGACCCTCGGGGAAATCAAACGGCTGCACCCCGACACCCAGGTGCTCATGTTCACGGCACACTCGAATTCCGACATGGTCATATCCTGCCTTGCCATGGGCGCGTATGACTATGTCATGAAGCCGGGAAGCCTGGACGAGCTGGTGGGCAAAATCAGGGAAGCAGCCCAAAAAAGGCAGCGGAATTTGGCGCAGGACAGCGGCCCGGAAGCGACAACGGGCTGATCTGCAAACCAATCGCAAGTGGAAGTGAGGTCAAAAATGCGATTCTTCAACCAATGGGGCAAATTCATGTTGGCGGGAGCCGGTGCTCTCGCCCAGTGGGAAATCGACAACGCCCGGCATATCATGGGCAGCAAGAAGCTCAGGATAGTCCTGGGGCTCATGCTCATCCCGATCATCATCGGCGGTATCGCCTTTGCAAATGACCTGGGTCCGGCCCTGCCGGAAATCCTGGGCGGCAAGAAGGCTTACAGCCCGGCCTTCTACAGCCTGACCATCTTCCTGGTGTCCATCGGCATCGGCATGGGCGCAGGACTCATCACCGGCTGCATCGGCGCGGGCGGCGGCTTCATCATCGCCCCGGCGCTCATGAGCGCGGGCATCAAGGGCATCCTGGCGGTCGGCACCGACCTGTTCCACATCTTCGCCAAGGCGATCATGGGCAGCGTCATCCACCGCAAGCTGGGCAACGTCTCGGTGCCCCTGGCCGTGGTCTTCCTCATCGGCGCCATCCTCGGCGCGTCGGCGGGCGGCATTATCAACCGTGTACTCTATGACATCAACCCCATCCTGAGCGACGCCTTCATCACCTCGGTCTACTCCCTGATGCTCGGCTTCCTCGGCTTCTACTCCCTGATCGATTTCCTGCGCAGCCGCAAGGCTGGCGACACCAGCAGCGGCCACGGCGGAAAGAGCGAAGGCGCGGAGATGGGCTCCATGGCCAAGAGCCTCCAGGCCGTCAAATTCCCCCCCATGGTCACCTTTGATCAGGACCTGACCCCCGGCGGCAGGCAGATATCCTGGGTGTTCCTGGTCCTGTCCGGCGCCCTGGTCGGTCTGGCCGCAGGTATCATGGGCGTTGGCGGCGGCTTCCTGACCTTCCCCATCTTCGTCTACGTGCTGGGCGTGTCGTCCATGACCACCGTCGGTACCGACATCTTCCAGATCGTCTTCACCGCCGGTTTCGCGTCCATCAGCCAGTACGCCATCTACGGCTTCATCTTCTACACCCTGGCCATGGGCATGCTGCTCGGCTCGCTGCTGGGCATCCAGATCGGCGCGCTGGTCACCAAGGTGGTGCCCGGCATCACCATCCGCGGCTTCTACGCCATGGCGGTGCTCTCCGGCTTCGTCAACCGCATCTTCGCCCTGCCGGGCAAGCTCGGTGAGATGGATATCCTGCCCATATCGCCAGCCCTGGGCTCCGTGCTCAACGACATCGGCATCTGGGCGTTCTTCGTCGTCATCGGTGGCTTCTCGGTCTGGGTCATCGGAACCTTCCTGAAAAACATCCCGAATCTGAAGGCCAAGGAGGTACACTAAAATGGTCCACAACAAGAAGGAATTCACAGGGGGCCTGGTAGCGCTGGCCCTGTTCTTCGCGGTGCTGTTCTACATGTTCCAGCCGATGTTCAACGGCCTCAACTCCATGGCGTATCTCGACGCCCTGTACAACTCCATCTCCAAGGGCTCGGTCTACTACATCCCCATGGCGGGCGAGGCGGCACAGAAGGTCGAGGGCAAGGATGTCAACCTCGTGCTGCACTACGTTGACGAGAACATCGCCACCCAGTCGGCCGCCCAGATGACGGCCGCAGGCGTGGCCGCCACCGTCAAGGGTACCGATGTCGAGGTGACGGGTTCGCTCAAGGCCATCCTCGATGCGAGCATCGCCGACGCGGACTACATGTACCACAACGACGGCGACTCGGTTTCCGCCAAGTACGCCGGCATCAACCCCCGGCGCGCCTCCTACAATTGGTGGGTGACTCTTGCCCAGATCGACAGGGCCCTCTCCCACCAGGAGGAGTTCGCTGCGGCCAAGGTCGTCAACACTGTGCAGACCCGCGCCGTGGAGACCGCCTACAACTACTTCAAGATCGAGCCGCTGCACATCACCGACAAGCTCGGCACGGTCATCTTCTCGCTGGCCTTCTATGTGTTCTACACCCTGTGGTACGGGTTCGCCATCCTCTGGGTCTTCGAGGGATGGGGACTGCGCCTGAGCCACTAGTCGCAGGACAGCGTCACACCAATCACGCGGCCCGGCTCATCATGACGCCGGGCCGCGCTCTCTTTGACGACCGGGGCCTGCACGCCCGGCCGAAGAGACGGAAGGTGTTTACTCCGGCACCGATGCGCAGTATCTCCACAAGGAACGGGAAAGATCGCCATGAATCTGCACAACTACTACGACACCGTCATGCAGCTGAGCCACGGCATCGTGGTGACCTTCGACCTCGGCGGCCGGATCATCCACGGCAACTCAGAGCTTGAGAAGCTTACCGGCTATTCCATCAAGGAGCTGGCGGGCAGGGACTGGTTCAAGACCTTCATCCCCGAGGATCGGCACGAAAAGGCCATCCGCACCGTGACCGACTCCATCCGCGGCCAGACCATCTCCACCACCTCGGGCATCATCCGCACCAGAAGCGGCGACACCGTGTACATCGACTGGCACATCAAATCCCTGGTGGATTCGGCCGGGGAACCCATCAGCGTCCTGTGCGTGGGCCAGGACGTAACCGACCACATGCTCCGCCAAAAAGGGCTGATCTACGAACGATCAACCCTCATGGAGCGCAACAAGGAGCTGAGCTGCCTCTACCACATCAGCCTGCTCATGGTCGAAATGAACGAGGAGCTTCCGGTCATCCTGTCCAGGATAGTCAACCTGCTCCCGTCGGGCTTCCAGCGGCCAAGAAAGACGCACATCTCCCTGACCGTGGACGACATCCACCTGCAAAGCCCCGGCTACCGCGACACGGACAACCGCCTGACCGAACCGATCACGGTCAACAAGGAGCGGCGCGGCATGCTCGTGGTCTCCCTCGAAGGCCACGGCAGAAGGGCCAGGAACGCGGAATTCATCGAGGACGAGAACGACCTCCTGGCCACCGTGGCCCAGCAGATAGCCCTCATCGTGGCCAAGAAGGAGGAGCGCCGCGCCAGGCAGCAGCTGGAACAGCAGCTCAGGCAGGCCGACAGGCTGGCCAAGATCGGCCAGTTCTCCGCTGGGCTGGCCCACGAGATCAACGAGCCCCTGGCCAACATCCTCGGCTTCGCCCAGCTGGCCCTCCAGACCCCGGGCCTGCCCGAACAGGTGGAAACCGACCTGCGCAACATCGTGGACTCGTCCCTGCACGCGCGCGAGGTCATCCGCAAGGTTATGCTCTTCGGCCGCCAGATGCCGCCCCAGCTCGTCATGACCGACCTCAACGCCACCATCACCCAGGCCCTGCGCATCACCGAGGCGGGCGCCAAGCGCAACAGGGTCGAGGTGGCCTGCCAGCTGGACCAGACCCTGCCCCCGGTCATGGCCGACCCGCAGCACATCACCCAGGTGGTGGTCAACCTCGCGGCCAACGCCATCCAGGCCATGGAAAACGGCGGCGCGCTCACGGTCAGGACCATCAACCACGGCGGCGACGCCTACATCGTCATCGAGGACACCGGCCCGGGCATGCACCCCGAGGAACTCAGGCAGATATTCACCCCCTTCTACACCACCAAGGACGTGGACAAAGGGACCGGCCTCGGCCTCTCGGTGGTCCATGGCATCGTCAAGGCGCACCAGGGGTTCATCCAGGTGGACAGCACCCCCGGCCAGGGCACGCGCTTCGAGGTGGCCTTTCCATGCAGTCAAACCAATGGAGCCGAATAGACCATGAGCGCCCCCATCCGCATCCTCGCCGTGGACGACAGCCCCAGCACCCTTGAAGTGATCAAGCGCAACCTGGAGCCGCACGGTTACGAGGTCTACACCCGCCTGCGCGTGGACGAGGCCGTGGCCCTGCTCGGCGAGCTGGCCATAGACCTGGTCATCACCGACTACCGCATGCCCCAGGCCACCGGGCTCGACCTCATCCGCCACGTGCGCGACAACCACCCGGAGACCGAGATCATGATGATCACCGGCTATCCCTCCATCTCCGGGGCCGTGGAGGCCATTCGCGACGGCGCGGGCGAATACCTGCCCAAGCCCTTCACCACCGAAGAACTGCTGTCAGCCGTGGGGCGCATCGCGGACAAGCTCCAGCGGCGCAAGGCCGTGAGCTCCACCGCGGCCCAAAGCGAGAACTACGGAATCGTCGGCGACTCGCCCGAAATGGCCGCAGTCTTCCGGCGCATCGGCAAGGCGGCGGCCACCAACGCCAACGTGCTCATCACCGGCGAATCGGGCACGGGCAAGGAACTGGTGGCCCGGGCCATCCACTACAACAGCGACCGCAGGGCCGCGCCATTCGTGCCGGTCAACTGCACGGCCATCCCGGACAGCCTGCTCGAAAGCGAGCTGTTCGGCCACGTCAAGGGGGCCTTCACCGGGGCCAAGGAGAGCCGGGCGGGCTTCTTCGAGATCGCCAACGGGGGGTCCATCTTCCTGGACGAGATCGGCGACGCCAGCCCCAACATGCAGGCCAAGCTGCTCCGGGTCATCCAGTCCAAGGAGTTCTGCAAGGTGGGTTCGAGCCGGGGCAACACCGTGGACACCCGCATCCTGGCCGCAACCCACAAGGACCTCAGGCGGCTGGTGGCCGAAGGCTCCTTCCGCGAGGATCTTTTCTACCGGATCAACGTAGTGGACATCCATGTGCCCACCCTCTCCGAGCGCGGCGACGACATCCTCGTGCTCATCAACACCTTCCTGGCCAAGTTCGCGGCGGCCATGCAGCGCCCGACCCCGTCCATCAGCGACGAGGCGGTCCAGGCCCTGCGCCGCCACTCCTGGCCAGGCAACGTGCGCGAACTGGAGAATCTCATCCAGCGGCTGCTGGTCATCGTGGACCACGACCCCATCGAGGTGACGGACCTGCCGGAGACCATGCGCTTTTGCCTGTCCATGACCGGCCGGGTGGACCGGCCCCTGGCCGAGGTGGAGCACGAGCACATCATGAACGTGCTGACCATGGTCGGCAACAACAAGTCCCACGCCGCCGACATCCTGGGCATCAACCGGAAGACGCTGCGGGAAAAACTCAAGAAGATGGGGAAGGAATGACCTGGCACCCGGCGCACCCCTCTCCGGTGGACGCGGGCAGATAGAGCGACACCGTGGTCCCCAGCCCCGGCTTGCTGGCGATCTCCACCCTGCCGCCGAACTCGTCGATCTTCTTCCTGACCATGGCCAGCCCCAGGCCGCTGCTCCCCTGCTTGGTGGAATAGAAGGGGTTGAAGACACGCTCCAGGTCCACGGCATCCATGCCCACCCCTGTGTCCCTGACCCTGACCACCACGCAATCGCCCTCCAGGGAGAGGCCCATGGTCACGGTGCCACCCCCGGGCATGGCCTCGATGCCGTTCTTGAGGATGTTGACCACGCACTGCTTCAGGGTGTCCTCGTCACCGAGCACCGCGGGCAGCGCCCCGGCCGGGCGCACCTCGACGGCGTAGCCAAGCCCGCCGTAGCCGATGGTCATGAGTTCGGCGGCGTCGCGGCATACGGCCGTCATGTCCACCTCGCCGATCCGTGTCTCCGAGGCCCGGGCAAAGTTGAGCATGCTGGTGAGCATGTGCTCAAGCCGCCCGCTCTCCTCCAGCATTATCTCCACCTTCTCCCTGTCCGCGCCGATCAGGTCGGGTGATTTGAGCAGGGAGTTGGCAAACCCGCCGATGACGAAGAGCGGGTTGCGTATCTCGTGGGCGAGGTAGGTGGACATCTCGCCCACGATGGCCAGCTTGTCGCGCTGGGTCTGGTGCCGCTCCTGCAAGGTGCGCTTGGTGATGTCGCGGTGCATGACCATGACATGGCTCATCTCGCCCCGGACCCCGAAAATGGGATAGGCGTAGAGCCGGTAATATTGAAGCAGTCCGTCCCGGCTGACACGGGTGACCAGCGCCTCCTCGGCCCGGCCACTCGCCAGGGTCTTGTGATACGGACAGGTCGGGTCCATGAGGCTGCAAAAGGACGAGCCGTCGCGCAGCCGGGCCGCCTGCCAGCAGGCCTTGCCCAGAAGGTCCTTGCGCTGTGCCCCCGCCCGCTCCCAGACGATGCGGTTGAGATCCACCACGTTGCCAGCCCGATCAAGGAGCAGGATGTCCTCGCGGATGCCGTCGAGGATGGCCTGGAGCAGACTGCGCTGGTGGGCCAGACTGTCCATGCAGTACTTCTTGACCAGGGTCATGTCGTGCAGGCCGCAGAAGAAGGCGACCTCCCGGTGATCGAGGATGGAGATGGACTCGCCCACCCGCCTGCGCAGGCTTTCGAGCATGCCGGGGCTGCCGGTCATCTCCACCACCAGGTTGATCTCGGGGTGCCTGTCGAGCATGACCTCGAAGCGGTCGTACACGGGCACATTGATCTCGCCGAAGGTGACCAGGTCCGACTCCCGTTCGACGTGGCTGGCGGCCGCCAGCAGGATGTCCGGCAGAAATTCGCGGAAATCCTCCTCGAAGACGATGTCGAGCAGGGCCTTCACTCCCGGCCCGGAGCCGATGATCCCCACCACGAAGGATTCCATACTCCCGTTCCAGTAGCATATTCCCAGGGAGTCGTAATCGAACTCGCCCATGGCCGCATCCTCCGTTTGGGCCAAGGATACGGGATGACCACGCCCCTGACAAGGCGATGGGCGGAATTCGGCCACGGGGCATCCGGCCGAAGGCACATTATCATTGCTACACGGTGGCCTGCGAGGGTACATGTGGCGGAACCTGGAGGACCGGCTCTCTTCACCCAACGAGTCAAAACATGATGCATCACGCGCAAGACACACCCCGGGCAACGCTGGCGCTTCTCTTTTTTCAGGCAGCGCTGACGCTCCTTGTCCTCACGACGACCCTGCCCGCCCGGGCCGACTCGCAGCCGCTCATCGGCCCCGGCCTGCGGGGGCATCACGACATCGCCCTGCTCATCGACCCCGCCGACGGCTCCATCCTGGACGCCAACGACTCCGCCCTGCGCTTCTACGGCTACTCCCTGGCAACCATGCGCTCCATGCGCATCCAGGACATCAACCAGCTCTCGCCCACCGAGGTGGCTCAGGAGTTTCGCCGGGCCAGGGACGAGCAGCGCAACTACTTCATCTTTCCCCACCGGCTGGCCGATGGCACCATCCGGTCGGTGGAGGTCTCCAGCTCCCCCTTTGCCGATGCCGCAGGCAGAAAGCTCCTGCTCTCCCTCATCCGCGATGCCACGGGCAAACTGCTGATGGACGAGGAACTTCAGCGCTACCAGACGCGCATGGAGGAACTCGTGGCCGAAAAGATCGAGACCCTGGACAGGGAGCGCGCCCACAGGCGATGGATCGCCATAGGCAGCTTCGGCATCCTGGTCGTCTCCGTGGCCCTGGCCGTCATCGCGGCCATGCTGCGCCGCACCCGGGACCAATTGCGGCTCGACGGCCGCCGCCAGGACATGCTGCTGCAACTGGACCGCATGACCGACGCCCCGGTGCAGGAGGTGATGGATTTTGCCCTGGAGGCGGCCCTTGTGGCCACGGGCAGCCAGATAGGTTTCGTGGGTGTGATGACCGAGGACGAGTCAACCATGGTCGTCCAGGCCTGGTCCAAGGATGTCCTCGCCGAGTGCAGGGTCGATGGAACTCCCCTTCATTTCCCCGTGGCCGGGGCCGGCCTGTGGGCCGAATGCGTCCGCCAGCGGCAGCCGCTGGTGGTCAACGAGTCTCCCGAGGACCACCCGGCCGCCGGTGGATGCCCCGCAGGCCATGTCCCCCTTGCCCGGCTGCTGACCGTGCCCGTGATGCATCATGGACGCATCGTGGCCGCAGTGGCGGTGGCCAACAAGAAAACCGGGTACGACGATTCCGACATCCAGGCCCTGACAGTGCTTCTGCAACGGGTCTGGAACAGGATGCTCCGCAACCGGTACAAGGCGCGCCTTGAGGCGGCCAACAGGGAGATCGAGCTGCTGCTTGAGGCCATCCCCAGCATGCTGGTGCGCATCGAGCCCGACACCACGGTGGTGCGCTGGAACGAGACCGCCCACACCCTGTTCGGACTGGAGCCCGGCGATGTGCTGGGCCGCCCCCTGGCCGAGTGCGCCATGGCCTGGGACCGGGCCGAGGTGGAGCGCGCCATCGCCGAATGCCTGGACGACGCCCCGGCCCAGGTGCACAATCTGCGCTTCGAGCACACCGACGGCAGGGCCGGGCTGCTGGAACTGACCGCGAGCGCCGTCCTCGATGAGAACGACACCCGGGTGGGTCTGCTCATCCAGGGGCGCGATGTAACCCACCTGCGCCAGATGGAAACCCAACTGCTCCAGTCCCAGAAGCTGGAGGCCATCGGCCAGTTGGCCGCGGGCATCGCCCACGAGATCAACACCCCTGCCCAGTTTGTGGGCGACAACACCCAGTTCCTGCGGGATGCCCTCTCCGGGCTGCTGCCGATTCTCGAAACCCACCAGGAGATGCTGCGGGCGGCCAGCAACGGCCACCTGCCCGAATCCCTTGTCGAGCAAGCCCGCAAGCTGGCCGAGGACGCGGACCTCGACTTCCTGCGCACCCAGCTGCCGCTGTCCGTGGCCCACATCGAGGAGGGCATCCAGCGCATAGGCAACGTGGTCAGGTCCATGCGCGAGTTCGCCCACCCCGGCGGCCGCGAAAAGACCCTGACCGACCTGAACCGGATCATCGAAAACACCATGGTCGTGGCCCGCAACGAATACAAGTTCGTGGCCGACACGAAGATCGACCTGGACCGGGACCTGCCCCAGGTCATGTGCCTGACCGACGACATCAAGCAGGCCCTGCTCAACGTGGTCATCAACGCCACCCACGCCATCCGCGACGTGGTGGGAGAAAACCCGGACAAGCGCGGCCTCATCCGCATCACCACAGCCAGCCGCGACGGCCAGGCCGAGATCCGCGTCAGCGACACGGGCACCGGCATCCCGGAGGCCATTCGCTCCAGGGTGTTCGATCCCTTTTTCACCACCAAACCGGTGGGCGGGGGGACCGGCCAGGGACTGAGCATCGCCTACGCGGCCATTGTCGAGAAGCACGGCGGCACCATCACCTTCGAGACCCAGGTGGGCCGGGGCACCACCTTCATCATCCGCCTGCCCGTGGGCCACGACGGGTTCTGAACCACCGGGCGGCCACACTCCGTGAAGGACGGAAGCCCCTTACAATATTCTTGGAAACGGAGGCACTTTGTGCATAAGATGTGGCGATGACGACCAGCACCTTCATTGCCCTTGCCCAGAACGTGTCGCTGCTGCTGGCCGCGGCCATCCTCTTTGACGTCTTCGCCGTGCGCTGGCGGCTGCGCAGCCATACGCCCGCACACCTCATCGTCGGGTTCCTGCTCGGGCTCATCGGCGTGGTCAGCATGGCCACACCGTGGACCCTGATGCCTGGCGTGATCTTCGACGCCCGCTCCGTGCTGCTCGGCATCTCCGGCCTGTTCTTCGGCGGGGTCGCCACGGCCGTGACCATGCTCATGACCGCCGCCTACCGGCTGCACCTCGGCGGCGCAGGCGCGTGGACAGGCGTGGCCGTCATCCTGGCCGCCGGCAGCATCGGCATCTTCTGGCGCCACGCCAGGAAAGGGTCGCTGGCCTCGATTTCCTGGCGCGAACTGCTCCTCTTCGGCCTGACCATCCATCTGGTCATGCTCGCCCTCATGTTCACCTTGCCCCGGGCCACGGCCCTCCTGGTCCTGTCCCGCATATCCTGGCCTGTGCTGCTCATCTTCCCGGCCGCCAGCTGCCTGATGGGCCTTCTGCTGGTCAACAGACTCCGGTACGGGCAGACCCAGCAGGCTCTGGACAGGCAACGCGCCGAATTGCAGGAGAGCCAGGCCAAGCTCAGGCTGGCCATGGAAATGACCGACATCGCGCCCTGGGAAATGGACATCGCCAGCGGAACATTCCTCTTCGACGACCAATTCTATGCCCTGTACGGCACCACCGCAGAGCGCGAGGGCGGATACCGCATGGCCGCAGAGACTTACCAGCGTGAATTCGTGCATCCCGTGGACATGGGCGTGGTCAAGGACGAGAGGACCCGCCTCGCCATCACCGACGACCCCAATTTCACCCGACGGGTCGAGCACCGCATCGTGCGGCGCGACGGCGAGGTGCGGCACATCGTGGTCAGCTATCTGCTCCTGCGCGACGCCCTGGGCAGGCCGGTCAAGACCATCGGGGCCAATCAGGACGTGACCGAGCGCAAGCAGTTCGAGCAGGATCTTTTCGAGAGCCGGGAGCGCTACCACGCCCTGCTCTCGGGCATGCCGGACATCGTCATGCGCTTTGACCGGCAGGGCCACCACCTCTTTGTTTCGGACAGTGTCAGGGAATACGTCCACCTCGTGCCCGGGGAGTTTCTCGGCAAGACGCATGCGGAGCTGGGTTTTCCCGAGTCCGACTGCCAATTCTGGCACGACGCCATAGAAACGGTCTTTGAAACCCGGAAACCGCTGGAGACGGAGTTCTCCTTCGAGAGCCGCAAAGGACCGGTGGTCTTCAACTGGCGGCTCATCCCCGAGTTCGACGCCGGGGGCGAAATCCCTTCGCTGCTCTCCATCAGCCGCGACATCACCGAACAGCGGCGCGTGGAGCAGGACTACGAAAACCTGTTCATGAAGATGCTCGACGGCTTTGCCGTGCATGAAATCATCTGCAACGAGGCAGGCGAGCCCATTGACTACCGCTTCCTCGTGGTCAACCCGTCCTTTGAGGCCATGACCGGCCTGACGGCCAAAACCGTCGTCGGCAGGACCGTGCTCGAAATCCTGCCCGGCACCGAACGGCTCTGGATAGAACGCTACGGCCGGGTGGCCCTCACCGGCGAACCAATTCACTTCGCCAGCTATTCCAAGGAATTGGACAAGCACTTCGAGGTGACGTCCTTCCGCCCCGCGCCCAACAGGTTCGCCTGCATCTTTGCCGATGTCACCGAGCGGGTCCAGGCCCAGGAGGACCTGAGCCGCATCTTCGAGTTGTCCAAGGACATGATCAGCATCTCCGACATCCGGACATCCCGGTTCCTGCGCGTCAACCCCGCCTTCACCGACACCCTGGGGTATTCCAGAGAGGAGCTGACGGCCCGCTCGTTCCTCTCCCTGATCCACCCGGACGATGTGCAGCCCACCATCGACATGGTCGAAATGAAGCTCAAGCAGGGCCAGGAAGTGGTCGATTTCGAGAACCGCTACCGGCGAAAATCCGGCGACTACATCTGGCTCAACTGGGTGGCGCGGCCACTGCCCGAAAAGGGACTCAACTACGCCATCGCCAGGGACGTCACCGAGCGCAAGCAATACGAGGCCGAACTGATACAGGCCAAGGAGGCCGCCGAGGCCGCCACCAGGGCCAAGTCCCAATTCCTGGCCAACATGAGCCATGAGGTGCGCACCCCGCTCAACGGCATCCTCGGCATGCTCCAGCTGATGCGGACCACCCGCCTCGACGGGGAACAGGATGATTACGTCGGCAACGCCATCCAGGCATCGCGGCGGCTGACCCGCCTGCTCTCGGACATCCTCGACATCTCGCGCATCGAGGCGGAAAAGCTGACCATCATGATCGAACCCTTTGACCTCGGGGAGTCCCTGCTCACCGTGCGCGACCTCTTCATGCCCAGCGCCCGTCAGGCGGGCATCGACTTTGATATCCGCATCTCACCGGGCATCAGCGACATGCTCCTGGGCGACTCGGTGCGCGTGCAGCAGGTGGTGAGCAATGTGGTGGGCAACGCCCTGAAATTCACCCAATCCGGCTCGGTCACCGTGGAGGTGTCCGATCTGAAGCCGCTGGCCCCGGGCCAGTGCCGGGTGCTCCTCTCGGTGGCGGACACCGGCCCGGGAATACCGGACGACCGTCTGGACAACCTGTTCCAGCCCTTCACCCAGATGGACGGCGGATGGAACCGGCCATACCAGGGCGCTGGCCTCGGGCTCTCCATCACCAAGCGCCTGATCGAACTCATGGGCGGCACCCTGTGCATTGAGAGCCGGGTGGACATCGGCACCACGGTCCACATCGGCCTCTCCTTTGGCGTGGCTGCCCGAATGGATGACACGCATCCCGAGGCGGCCCGGCAGGATGTGCCGCCGCTGGGATCCCTCCGGGTGCTGCTGGCCGAGGACGACAGGGTCAGCGGCATCGCCGCCCGCCGTCATCTCGAAAAGGCGGGCTGCGAAGTGACCCTGGTCACAGACGGCCAGCAGGTGCTGGACGCCCTGCGCTCGGGCGGGTTCGACGTGGTGCTCATGGATGTGCACATGCCGGTGCTGGACGGCGTGGACGCCACCCGGGCCATCCGGCGCGGCGAGGCGGGCGAGGCCAACAGGCATGTGCCCGTCATCGCCCTGACCGCCTACGCCATGTCCGGCGACCGCGCCCGGCTCCTGGCCGAGGGCATGGACGGCTATGTGGCCAAGCCCGTGGAAACACGGGCCCTGCACGACGAACTGGCCCGAGTGACCGGCGCGGCCCGGAACCGCTAGCTCCGCACACGGGGTCCGGGCCGACAATCCCGGCAGCAGCGTGGCCCGTCTGGACAGCCGCCCGCTTCCCGAGTAGGTTTGCCGACGTTTGCGCGTCGGCCCTTCCGGCGCATCGCCCTCTTCCGGGCCGCCACCACGCGGCCGATCACGGCCGCCGCTTGTCCGCCCTTTCCGCCTGGAGATTTCATGGTCAGCTTCCGGCTTCTAGGCAAATGGACCTCGCTGGTCCTGGTTTCCGCACTCCTGGCCGTCCTGCTGCGCTGGGCCGGGCTTCCCGCAGCGGAAATGCTCGGCCCCATGGTGGCGGCCACGTTCTTCGCCCTGCGCGGCGCTGCGCCCGACATGCCCCGGTGGGCCTTTGGCGGAGCCCAGGCCGTGATCGGCTGCATGCTTGCCATGGCGATCACCCCCTCCACCCTAGTCTCGCTGGCCAGGGACTGGCCGGTGATGCTCACTGTGGTCGCCATGACCATCGGTGCGGGCGGGCTGACCGGATTCCTGCTCACGCGGTTCGGCTCGCTGCCGGGCGACACGGCGGCCTGGGGCTCGTCTCCGGGAGGCGCGGCAGCCATGACGGCCATGGCCGAGGCCCATGGCGCGGACCTGCGCATGGTCGCCTTCATGCAATATCTGCGGCTGTTCGTGGTGGTGCTGACCGCCTCGGTGGCCACGCGCCTCGTGGTGGGCCATGCGCTGGACACACCCGCGCCCCACGCCTGGAATCCGGGCCTGGACACGCCCCTGATCCCCCTGATCCAAACCCTGGCCCTGGCCGTCTGCGGCGTGGCGGCGGGCGGCAGACTGCGCATCCCGGCCGGGGCCCTGCTGCTGCCCATGCTGGTCGGAGCAACCCTGAACGCCACGGGCCTCGTCACCCTGATCGTGCCCCCCTGGCTGCTCTGGCTCGCCTATGCCGGGCTTGGCTGGTACATCGGCCTGCGCTTCACGCGCCAAACCGTGCTCCACGCCATGCAGGCCATCCCCCAGATGCTCCTAGGCACCGCCCTGCTCATCGCCCTGTGCGGCGTCTCGGCCTGGCTGCTGACCGCCTGGCTCGGCATGGACGGCCTGAGCGCCTTCCTGGCCACCAGCCCCGGCGGCCTCGACTCCATCGCCATCATCGCCATGGGCAGCGGGGGCGATCTGCCCTTCATCCTGGCCCTACAGACCCTGCGCCTCTTCGCCGTGGTCCTCGCCGGCCCCCTGGTGGCCAGGCTTATCTGCCGCCTGGGCCGCCCAAAGGGCACTCCTGACCCCAGAAAATGATACTTCGTGCACAATCGCCAACCAGGACAACATTTTCAAACCACGTAGCTCACTTTCTCAAGTTGGGTGTCAATCCACACACCCCGTCGGAAGCGGCGGACACATAGCGGACATATTCCTGAAATCCGCCATCAGGCACGAAAAAAAGGGTTCCAAGTATTTACTTGAAACCCTTAACTTTCGTGTGGTGGAGCTGGAGGGAATCGAACCCACGACCTCTTGAATGCCATTCAAGCGCTCTCCCAACTGAGCTACAGCCCCACGTCGTTGGGAAAGTCAATTTGCAGAATGCGCCCATGGTTGTCAACACAAAACACGAGCTCGCCGCAAAGGTTGAATGATTCACGGGCAATGGGCGTTTTCAGCTCCACAGCCAGGACGGGCGCACCGACCAGAGAACGGCCATGAAACCACGTCTTCGAAAACCAAGGACAGGTAGGAATCGTTCCTCTTCTCATGCTTTATTTATGCTTTTTTTCTGATAAAAATATTTATTTAGTTATTTCAGATAACTACGCTGACTAGCCGACCAAATCACCAGGGGAAAACCCTCTCCATGCCTGGCATGTTATTAACATGATGCTGTTTAAAACTAAAAATTTCTCGGATATTCGCCGATAATGGCTTGCCACAAACATGTCCGCCAAGCCTTGCCTTTCGCTGTGGCGATCAGAGTTATCAACAATTCAACTAATAGTATTTACAAAGTTTTTGCCAATTGACTCCTGGCACGATTGCCACTATACAATAGTACAAAGGCAACCGCCCGTTTAATCCTGACGCCAACAGCCGATCACCAGGAGCACATCATGGCCGAGAACGATACCACCCAGACCCAAGTGCGACTCACCCTCACCCTTCCGGGCGACGGAAAGTCCTCCCGCTTTCAGATCGCGCCGGACATGCTGGTCGCTTTCGACTTCGACGTGTCAGACGCCATATTCACCGGAAGCGGAAACGACCTGGTCATTTCCGTCGAAGGTCACGGTATCATTGTCATTGAGGACTACCTGGTGCTGGCGGAGCAGGGGGCGCTGCCCACCTTCGAACTCATGGGCGGCATCCTGGTGCCCGGCGATGTCTATCTCTTCGCCTTCAACGAAGTGACCGAGGAAGAGGAGCTGGAAACCGCAGCCGACGGCTCGTCCGGCAGCAGCGGCGCGGGCGCGTATTCCGACGACTCGGGTTCCCTCGTGGACGGTTTTGACAGTCTGGGCGGCCAGCAGGGACTCTCCTTCCAGAACGGTGGCGGCGGATTCCGCGACTCGACCCCCGGTTTTTCCCCTTCCAGCACGGCTGGCGCGTCGAACAACCCGCCGACCATCAACGGCACCCTGTCCATCGTCACTGACGAGGACGTGCCCACGGTAATCACTGCCGCTCAGATCCTCGCCCTGGTCAGCGATCCCGACCCGGGCAGCGTCCTGAGCGTGACCGGCCTGTCCGTGGCGGGCGGCACCCTGACCCAGATCGGCGCGGGCGCATGGCTCTTCACCCCTGACCAGGACTACAACGGAACCATCGCCGTGACCTTCACCGTCACCGACGGCGTCCACACGGTCCAGGGCCAGGGGGCCATCACCGTCAACCCGGTCAACGACGCGCCCGTGGCGGCCGACGACACGGCCGCGCTCATGGAAAAGGAGATCATCACCGGCTCCGTGGCCGAGAACGACCATGACGTGGACAACACGGCGGACGAACTGACCTATTCCCTGACCGACCCGGACAACACGCCCGTGGGCCTGACCTTCAACGCCGACGGCACATATACCTTTGATGCGTCGACCTACGACTTTCTGACCGAGGGCGAAACCCGCGTTTTCAACATCGGCTACACCGTGTCCGACGGCGAGTTGACCGACACCGCCACCCTGACCG
>NZ_JASTWE010000026.1 GCF_030282845.1 Pseudodesulfovibrio pelocollis | reverse complement strand
GGATTTAATTGCGGAACGCAACACTAGTATATCCCGCGCTCGTTGAAGAAGGCGCTGTACTTCTTGTCCACGCCCTTGATGTGCTTGACCAGCCAGTCCTTGAGGAAGTTCATGACCTCCATGGTCACCGACGACTTGCCCGAAAGTATCTGCTGCTCGAAGTCGAGCACCTTGTTCACAAACGCCTTGTGGGCGGCCACATGATTGACCAGCCCCGCGTACCCGTGCTCCTCGAACAGGGCCTCCTCGCTTGAGAAATGGAACACGGTGTATTCCTTGAGCTCGTCGAGCACCCTGGCCGTGGCCTGCATGCCCTTGCCCGAGCGCATGGCCGCGTGGAGCTTGTTGATGAGGTTGATCAGCCGCAGGTGCTGCTCGTCCACCTCGCGGATGTTGACCGACAGGTCGTCGGCCCACTGCATGATGCCGTCCTTGTCCTCGGCCTTGAGGCCCGAACGGTCGGACTGCCTGGGCGCGGCCTTGGCCGCAGGCGCACTCGCCCGGCCGTTGGCTGCGGGGGCTGCCTTGGCCGTGACACCCTTGGCCGGAACCTTTTGGGCGATACCCTTTTGGGCGAGAGCTTTCTGGGCGGGCTGTGCATCGTCCCCGGCCATCCGGCCTGCCGCAGACTCGTCGCCGGTCATGTCGCGGATCACGGCGTCCAGGTCGGCGGCCATGGCGGCCATGGCGTCCAGGGCCTGGGCGGCCCGGGTCATGCCCTGCGCCGTCTCGAAGGCGATGCGGGTGACGTCGGTGACGGCCTGGTTGATCTCCTCGCTGGCTGCGGACTGCTCTTCCGAGGCGGTAGCGATGGACTCCACCTGGGCCGCGGTCTCGCCCACGATGGACACGATCTCGGCCATGAACTGGCCCGACTCGTTGGCCGCGGCCGTGGACTTGACGATATCCTGCACCGAGGTTTCCACGGCCTGGATGTTGGCCCGGGCCTGGGCCTGGATGCGCGACACGGCGTCGCCCACTTCCTTGGTGGCCTGCATGGTCTTCTCGGCCAGCTTGCGCACCTCGTCGGCCACCACGGCAAAGCCTCGTCCGGCATCGCCCGCCCGCGCCGCCTCGATGGCCGCGTTGAGGGCCAGCAGGTTGGTCTGGTCCGCGATGTCCGTGACCACGTTCATGATCTTGCCGATGTTCTCGGCCTGTTTGCCCAGCTCGCCCATGCTCTCGTTGAGTTCGAGGATCTGGTCCTTGATGGCGTCGATGGAGGCCACGGCGGCGCGGACTCCCTCGGCCCCGGTCCTGGCGTTCTCCCTGGCCCGGTCGGCCGACTGGGCGGCGTTGGAGGCGTTGCGCGCCACCTCAAGCACGGTGGCGTTCATCTCCTCCATGGCCGTGGCCGTCTCGGCCATGCGGTCACGCTGCACGTCCGTGCCGTGGTTGACCTCGTCCACCTGGCTCGCCAGCTGGGTCACCGAGGCGGCCACATCGCGGGAAATGTCGCTAGCCTTGGTGGCGGCCCGGCTCATGGTCTCAAGCAGGGCGCGCACCTGGGCCTGCTGTTCGTCCGCCTTGGCCACGGCGCGGCGCGCCTCCTCGGCGCTGCGTTCGGCCTCCCGGCCCCGGGTCTCCACCGTGGTCATGGTTTCGCCCAGGGCATCGACCATGGTCACGATGGCGGTTTTCAGGTCGAGCAATTCCTCGGTGTACTCACCCTTGCTCACGGCCTTGAGGTCTCCCCCGGCCACGGCTTCGGCGTACTCCTTGAGATGCGAAAGGGGCCGGGTCAGCTTGGTGCGCAGATTGTAGAGCACCAGCAGCACGATGATCACGCCGATGCCCACGCATGCCGCCTGGCTGACCAGCAGCGTGGTCACCCGGCCTTCGGACTCGCGCTGCAGCAGGACCACGGCCTCGTTCATGGCCGCGACCACGGCCGCGCTCCGGGCCGCTATGCCCGCCACGTCCGGCTTGCCCGAGGTCACGCCCTGCTCCACCAGCGCCCGATACGCGTCCCACTGCTGGCGCACCTTGGCCAGTTGCGCCCGGGCCTCCCGGCTCGCCTCGGGCAACTGGCCCCTGGGGCCGCGCGGATCAAGGGTCAGGGGCACGGGGCCCGAGGCGTCGAGCGCAGCAAGGGACGACTCGAACAGGGTCATGGTCGTCTCGATCTGGCCGCGCAGGGCCGCGTCGCCGCTTGCGCCAAAGGCCAGGGCCTCCTTGCCGAGCTTTTCCGCGAGCATGCGCTGGCGTCCGGCGATGTTGAGTACTAGGCTGTCGCTCTCCTGGCTCGACGTGACCACCCAAGTGGCGGCGAACATGCCGACAATGATGAAGAAAATTATGAGTATGGATCCGATGAGACGAAACGAGATGTTCACGGGGTTCCTCCGAGCGATGGGAAATCAGGTGCGGACCGGGACGACTGGCTCTCGCCGCCGGACCTGACGGGAGTCATGGGCAACCATACATGGTCGCCTGCCAAAACACAACGGCGGAGCCGCTCCCGGCCGGGAACGGCTCCGTTGATGGTGTCAGTTCGCGGCCGCTAGAACCGCTCGAATCCGGAGTCGTCGTCCATGTCGAGATCCACCCCGCTGCCGGAATCCGGGGCGCGCCCGGCCTTGGCCGCAGGCAGGGGCTTTGCCGGGCTTGCGCGCCGGACCACCGGCCCTGGCGCACTCTTGCCCCCCGCCTTGGAAACCACCTTGCCCTTGGTCGGGTCATAGGCCTTCGTGCCCTTGCCCCCACGTGCCAGGGGCGCGGAGATGTCGCCATCCCCCACCTTGAAGAACCGGATGCTCTGCTGCAACTGCACGGCATGGCTCGACAGCTCTTCGGCCGTGGACGCCACTTCCTCCGAGGCCGAGGCGTTCTGCTGGATGACCTTGTCCAGCTCCTGGATGGCCTTGTTGACCTGCTCGCCGCCCGCGTTCTGCTCGTTGCTGGCTGCCGCGATCTCCTGAACCAGTTCAGCGGTCTTGCGAATGTCGGGCACGATCTTGGCGAGCAGGCCGCCCGCCTCCTCGGCCACCCTGACGCTGGTGGTGGACAGCTCGCTGATCTCGGCTGCGGCCGCGCCGCTGCGCTCTGCCAGCTTGCGCACCTCGGCCGCCACCACGGCGAATCCCTTGCCGTGCTCCCCGGCCCGGGCCGCCTCAATGGCCGCGTTGAGCGCCAGCAGGTTGGTCTGGCGGGCGATCTCCTCGACAATGAGGATCTTGTCCGCGATCTGCTTCATGGCCTCCACGGTCTTGGCCACGGCCCGACCGCCGCTGTCGGTGTCCAGGGCGGCCTGATTGGTCATGGAGTTGGTGGTCTGGGCATTTTCGGCGTTCTGGCCGATGCTTGAGGTCATCTCCTCCATGGACGCCGAGACCTCCTCGACGCTGGCCGCCTGCTCGGTGGCCCCCTGGGACAGCTCGATGGCCGAGGCGGCCAGTTCCTCGCTGCCCGCAGCCACCTGCTCGCTGGCCGAGCGCACCTCGCCCACCACGCGCCGCAACTCCTCGACCATGTTGGCAATGGCCCCTGAGAGCTGCCCCACCTCGTCGCGGCTGCGCACCGTCACCTTGATGTTCAGATCTCCCCCGGCCATGCGGTTGGCCACCTGTACTGCCTCCTCAAGGGGCATGACCATGCCGCGGACCACGAAGATCACCACGGCAATGATCAGGCCCATGACGAGAACGGTGGGCAGGAGAATCTGCCAGCGAAGGGTGGACACCTGGGCCTGGACGTCATCAACATAGATACCGCTGCCAACCATCCAGCCCCAGGGCTTGTACAGCTTGACATAGGAAATCTTGGGCTGGGGCCTGTCGGACCCCGGCTTGGGCCACATGTAGGGCACGAATCCTTCACCGGCGGTCCTGCTGACCTCGACCATGTCCATGAACAGGGGACGCCCTTCCGGGTCCCTGTTCTGGGACAGGTCCTTCCCGTTCATGTCGGGAATGATGGGATGCATGATCATGGTCGGACCCATGTCATTGATCCAGTAGTAGTTGTCGCCCATGTAGCGCATGGCCCCGATGGCGGCCTTGGCGCGATCCTGAGCCTCGGCCTGATCCAGGGTCCCTGCGGCAGCCAACTCGCCGTAGTATTGCATGATCGAGTAAGCCGTCTCCACCGCGCTGCGGGTGGCCACGCGCTTCTCATCCATCAGCGAGTCACCCACCACAGGGATGAAATACCCAAGCAATCCCCCAAGCACCACGATGACTGCCGCAAGAAAAAGGCTCAACACCTTGCTTCGCATCCCCCAATCCCTGAAACGTCGCATATTGCCTCCGATTCGTTGGCTGCGCCCAATGGTTCACCATTCTCCCCGGGACGCAGATTCTGACTTTGTCCCCACTCTGCCACAGTTTTCTGCCTGGAGGTATGATTATTTGTTACATTTCGACTGATCGATTGCTCAATCCCCTGCCGGACGCAGAACGGCACACTCTTTTCGCCACATCGCTTGAGGCCGGGCCGGGGCGCATCGCCCTTCGGATTTGCCCGCCGGGGCAAGCTGTGCTATGACCGCCTCCTTCCGGAACGCAACCGTAGAAAGCAACTGGCCAAGGAAGCCGCAAGGGGTAACGCCATGAGTGATCTGAAGAAAATGTACACCACGCTTCAGGAGGACCCGTTTCCGGCCGATCTGAAGCTGGTTCTGGGCGACCAGGAATTGACGTTCAGCAAGCGCACCTGGGAGATCGACGGCCAGACCAAGGGGTTGCGCTACGGCGAGAACCCGGACCAGCCCGCCGCCCTCTACGAATTGAAGAGCGGCTGCCTGGAAGTGGGCGGCGTGAAGTTCATCGGCGCGGGCCAGGGGCTCGTCTCGGCCCTGACCGAGGAGCACATGCTCCAGGCGGGCAAGCACCCGGGCAAGACCAACCTGACCGACGTGGACAACGCCCTGAACATCCTTCAGTACCTGTCGGCCAAGCCCGCGGCACTCATCCTCAAGCACAACAATCCCTGCGGCGCGGCCTGGACCGACGAGGGCGTGGCAGTGGCCCTGGGGCGCGCCTTCGAGGCGGATCGCATCGCCGCCTTCGGCGGGGCCGTGGTGGTCAACCGCACCCTTGATCTGGCCTCTGCCCAGCTGATCAATTCCGCCTATTTCGAGGTGGTGGCCGCGCCGGACTTCGACCCAGACGCCCTGGCCGAACTGAAGAAAAAGAAAAACCTGCGGATTCTCCGGATTCCCGGCATCGCCGGGTTGGAAAGCCTCGTCCGCACCCCGTTCCTGGACATCAAGTCCCTGTCCGACGGCGGCCTGGTGGTCCAGTTCTCGTTTCGCAACGCCATTCTCAAGGCAGGGGACTTCCTCCCGGCCAAGGCCGAGAAGGACGGCAACGTCTTCCTGGCCCGCGCCCCGGGCAAACAGGAGGCCGACGACCTGCTCTTCGCCTGGGCCGTGGAGGCGGGCGTGACGTCCAACTCCGTGCTCTTCGTCAAGGACGGCGTGACCACGGCCATCGGCACCGGCGAGCAGGACCGCGTGGGCTGCGTGCTCCTGGCCGTGACCAAGGCCTATACCAAGTACGCGGACCTGCTCTCGTCAAAGGAGCTTGGCCTGTCCATCTTCGAGCTCAAGCTCAAGGCGCTGAAAGATTCGGAAGCCAAGGCGCAACTCGCGGACATCGAACGACGCACGGCCGAGGCCAAGGGCGGGCTGCCCGGCTCGGTGGTGGTGTCGGACGGATTCTTCCCTTTCCGCGACGGCGTGGACCTGTGCATCGACCAGGGCGTGACCGCCATCGCCCAGCCCGGCGGCTCCATCCGCGACCACGAGGTCATTGCCGCGGTCAACGAGGCGGTTCCGCAGGTGGCCATGGTCTTTACCGGCCAGCGGTCCTTCAGGCATTAGGATTCTTAAATGAATGAACGGGGCTCGGCCGGGCCGGACGCTCCGGCGGAGTCCTGGATTCATCGGCGCGGACCGGGCGGGCGGCCCTTTGCGCGTCCGAACACGAGCTTCATGCCCAGAATCGCGGCGGCCAGGAGCAGGGTGGCCGCATTGGCCAGCAGCACGGCGGGCGAGCCGATGAGCGCACCATAGACGAGCCACAGCGACACCCCGAGGCACAGGAGCAGATACATCCGAAGCGAGATGTCGGCCACGGACCGGGTCCGCCATGTGCGGATTACCTGGGGCACAAAGGAGGCCGTGGTGCAGCACCCGGCCACGATGCCGATGATCTCGACGATTTCACGTTCCATGCGGACCCTTTACTCCGCCCCACTTACGCTGACAACCGATTCATGATAGATACGTCACACCCGACGCTCACCGCAGATCAAAGTAGCTTACATGGTCAAGAAATCCGTTTTCGCCCCAGTCATCCGCCCCGGAACGGTGGTGGAGTTCATGCAGGGCGATCATCCCCAGCTGGCCTGGGTGCTTGAGGAATCCTCGGGCAGGCTCAGGCTCCTCACCATCACCAAGCGGGAGATGAAGCTCCCGGCCGCACGCATCCTGCCCTGGACCGGCCCGACCCACAACGAAGACGCCAACAGACAGGAAATACAGGACTTTCTCAACGAGCACCAGGACCGGCGCGGCGCGATCCAGGCCGGGCTTGATGTCATGGAGCTGTGGGCCCTGGCCCAGGGCGAGATGGAGAGCGCGCCGCTCAACTGGTTCGCCGACCTGCTCTTTGACGACCCGGGGCCGGACGAACTGGCCGCCCTTGGCCGGGCCATGCTCTCGGCCAAGACCCACTTCAAGTTCCGGCCCCCGGATTTCGAGATATGGCCCGCCGAAAAGGTCGAGCAGCGACTGCGCGAAAAGACCGAGGAAAAGGAACGCGAGGCCGTCACCTCGGCCGGGCAGACCCTGCTCCAGGAGCTGTGGGCAGCCTACAGCCAGGGCCGCAAGCCCCAGCCGCCGGACCTGGACCGCGAACTGGCCGGGGCCATCGAGGGCCTGCTGCGCCACGCCATCGCCTCCACCCTGGACGAGACCGGCACCAAGGTCTGGCAGGCCATCTCCAAGGGGCTGCCGGACACCCCCCACCTGCCGCTGCTTCTGGCCCAGACCTGGGGCGTGCTCCCCCATCACCACAACCACCTGCTCGACGAGGCAGGCTATGTGTGGGGAGACAGCTGGCCGGAATCATTCCTGAGCGAAATCGAAGCGATAGAAGCGGACTTTTTCAATGAGGCCGCCGAAGAATCCTCCCTGGACCTGATCAGCATCGACGCGCCCACCACCCGGGACATCGACGACGCCTTTCACATCGAAGCGGACGGCGACGGCTTCGCCCTGTCCATCGCCCTGGCCCGGCCCGACGCCCACTGGCGCTTCGGCTCGCCGCTCGACCGGGCCGTGGCCGACCGTGCCACCAGCCTCTACCTGCCCGAGGGCACGGCCCACATGCTGCCCGAGCGGTTCGGCACCGGATTGTACAGCCTGCTGGCCGGGGAGCGGCGGCCGGTGCTCATCGCCCTCTTCCGCCTGGACGCCCGGGGGGAGTTGCTCTCGGTGACGCCGCGCCTGACCTGGGCCACCATCAGGGCCAACGTCAGCTACGAGGCCGCCGACCGAGCCATTGCCGAGGAGGCGGACCCGATGCTGGTCCTGGCCCACCGGCTGGCAAAAGAGCGCATCGACCGGCGCATCGAGAGCGGAGCCTGCGTCATCCGCAAGCCCGAGCCAGTGGTCACGGTCACGGGCCAAGGTGCCCAGGCCGTGGTGGACATCACCCTCAAGGAGCCGTGCCCCCTGGCCGAGCTGGTCATCAGCGAATTCATGATCCTGGCCAATTCCGGCCTCGCCCTCTGGGCCAGGGACCATGGCGTGCCGCTGCTCCATCGCACCCAGGACATCGCCCTCCCCCAGGAGGCGGCGGGCATCTTCACCGAACCGGCGGAGATATTGCGCTCGGTCAAGCTGCTGCTGCCCCCGGCCCTGGAGACCGCGCCCAAGCGCCACGCCGCCCTGGCCGTCCCGGCCTACGCGCCCATCACCTCGCCGTTGCGCCGCTACACGGACTTCATCAACATGTCCCAGGTCAGCAGCCAGCTTCTGACCGGACAACCGCGCCTCGATACCGAGGCCCTGGACCACCTCGCCATCCAGTTGGGCACGCGCATCAGGGCGGTGAGCGCCGTGCAGCGCTTCTGGCCGCGCTACTGGAAGCTCGTCTATCTGGCCCGGCACCGCAAGTCGCTGCACCCGGCCGTGCTGGTGGAGGACACCGGTCCCATGGCCACTCTGGCCATGCCCCAGTATCAGATCAATGTCCGCGCCCCGCGCAAGCTGCTGGGCGACAAGCTCTATCCGGGCCAGCGGTTTCAGGTCAGCTTTTCCCGCATCGACCCGCTGACCAACGAGATCAGGCTGGCGGAAGTCTTCGAGGACTGACCACCGCGACAGGTCCGGGCATCCGCCCCTTCCAATCGCGGCTCAAAAGCGATACATACACAGCACTACACGCACGGCATCAGGAGTACCCCGCATGTCCCTCATCCTCTGGCTCATCATCGCCTACGTGATCGGCTCGATCCCCTTCGGACTGGTCGTGGCCAAATCCCTGTGCGGCATCGACCCGCGCACCGACGGCAGCCGCAACATCGGCGCCACCAACGTGGCCCGACTCTGCGGCATGAAATTCGGCATCGCCGCCCTGGTCCTCGACATCGCCAAGGGGCTGGTGCCGGTGCTCATGGCCTCGGCCTGGATCGAGTCAAACCTCGGCCTGAGTCTGGTGGTGCTGGCGGCCATCCTCGGCCACGCCTTTTCCTGCTTCCTGCGCTTCAAGGGCGGCAAGGCCGTGGCCACCACCGTGGGCGCGTTCCTGGCCGTCTCCTTCTGGGGCACCCTGCTTTCGGCGGCCATGTGTCTGGCCGTGGTCGGCCTGTCGGGCCATGTGTCCATGGGCTCGCTGACCCTGGCCTTGGCCCTGCCCGTGTTCATGCTCATCACCGGCAACGTGGCCTTCGTGCCCGTGGCCCTGGTGGTCATGGTCCTGCTCTTCTGGCGGCACCGGGAGAACATCCGCAGGCTGGCGCGCGGCGAGGAAAACCCCTGGACCAAGCCCAAGGCGTGAACCGGCCATGAACGGCGCGTCCCCCAGGCGGTTCGCCGTCTACTCCATCATCGCCTCGATCATCACTTTGGGCCTCAAGTTCGGAGCCTGGGGCATGACCGGCTCGGTGGGCCTGCTCTCGGACGCCACGGAATCCGTCATCAACCTCGCCGCCGGGGTGCTGGCCCTCACGGCCATCACCATCGCCCTGCGCCCGGCCGACCGCAAACACGCCTATGGCCACGGCAAGGCCGAATACTTCTCAAGCGGCATCGAGGGAGTCCTGATCGTCGCGGCAGCGCTGGCCATTGCCTACGCCTCCATCGACCGGTTCCTCAACCCCCGGGAACTGACCAACCTCGGCCCGGGCCTCGGCCTGGCCCTGCTCGCCTCGGCCATCAATTTCTTCACCGCCAGGGTCATGCTCCGGGCGGCCACCCACTTCGACTCCATCACCCTGGAGGCCGACGCCAAACACCTGCTCACCGACGTATGGACCTCTGTGGGCATGGTGGCCGGGCTGGCCGTGCTCCTGGTGGCGCCGCAGTGGCAGATCCTCGACCCGATCATCGCCATCGTCATGGCCGCGAATATCGTGCGCACGGGCGCGGGCCTCGTCAGACGCTCGGTGGGCGGGCTCATGGACGACGCCCTGCCGCCCGACGAGATCGAGCGCATCGGCGCGGCCATCCGCAAGCACCAGGGGGATAGCGCCACCTTCCACGGCCTGCGCACCCGAAAATCCGGCCGCCATCGGTTCATCGACTTTCACCTGCTCGTGCCGGGCCAGACCTCGGTGCAGGAGGCCCATGACCTGTGCCGGGTCATCGAGGACGAGATCGAAGCGGCCCTGGGCAGGACCGAGGTCACCATCCATGTGGAGCCGCTGGAATGCGACTCGTCCTATGACGGCAGGGAAGTGGGCGGCATGTGCGAGGCGAGTGTGCCCACGGACGGAAAAGACCGGACTCGCTAAGCCCGGCCTTTCACGTCGCCACTACCCGCCCAAGAAGTACGGACGGCTCAGTCCCCCAGTCGGCCCCAGGGGATGGCGGCCAGGATGGCCTCCACCACCGGCTCCAGGGATGAGCGCTCCACGGCCGAGGCCGGGATGCCCTCGGGATAGACATTGCGCATGGCCTCGCGCGCCTCTTGGTCCAGGCGGTCCCATTTGTTGAGCACCAGGATGGAGGCGATGGCGTCAAGCTCCATGTCGGCCAGAATGGCGCGCACGGCCTCCACCTGCTCCTCCACCTCGGGGTGGGAGGCGTCGCAGACCAGCACCAGCAGATCCGCCGACTCCAACTCCTCCAGCGTGGCCCGGAAGGCCTCCTTCAGATCCGGCGGCAGGCGGCGGATGAAGCCCACCGTGTCGGTCAGCACCACCTCGCGCTCCTGGGGAAAGCGGATGCGGCGGCTGGTGGGGTCGAGGGTGGCGAAGAGCTTGTCCTCGGCCAGGACCTTGGACTGGGTCAGGGTATTGAGCAGGGTGGACTTGCCCGCGTTGGTGTAGCCCACCAGCGAGACGATGGGCAGCCCGGCCTTGGCCCGACGCTCGCGGGTCTGGGTGCGCCGCTTGCGCACCTGGTCCAGCTCCTTCTTGAGCCGTGTCAGCCGGTCGTCGATGCGGCGGCGGTCGATCTCGAGCTTGGTCTCGCCCGGCCCGCGCCCGCCGATGCCGCCCATGAGGCGCGACATGGCCCGGTTCTTTCCCACCAGACGCGGCAGGGTGTACTTGAGCTGGGCCATTTCCACCTGGAGCTTGCCCGAGGCGCTGGTGGCATGCTGGGCAAAGATGTCGAGGATGAGTTGGGTGCGGTCCAGGATCTTGCGCTCCGTGACCTCGGCCAGGTTGCGGATCTGGGTAGGGGAAAGCTCCTGGTCGAAGATGATGACCGAGGCGTTGGTCTGCAACGCCTTGACCTCAAGCTCGGCCAGCTTGCCCTTGCCCATGATGAACCTGGGGTTCTTCTTGCGCACGCGCTGGACCATGGTGCCCACGGCCACGAGCCCCGCCGTGTCGGCCAGCTCGGCCAGTTCCTCAAGGGAAAGGGTCTGCACGGCGTGCGGGGTGTCGTCCACGCTGACGAGCAGGACGCGCTCCGCGCCGCCGTCCAGGTCGCGGGCATCGTCCTGGCGGCCGAACTCGTCCTCCAGCGCCTCCACGATCCCGGCCAGATCAGTATCGAGCCTGTCCCAGCGGACCGGATCAAAGACCTCGTAACTCTTGTCATCGGGATTGGGCGGCAGCAGGTGGGCCACCTGGGCGGAATGCGGGGTGCCCTCGGCCACGGTCAGCACGGTGACTGAATCAAGGCGCAGGAAGACCATGTCCATCAGATCTTCCTGGGACAGGGCCTCGCCAGCCAGATGGGTGTGCAAGAGGCGCAGGCCGCGCAGCCTGCCCGAGCTCATGCGCGCCCGGGGCAGCTCGGGGATGTAGATGGAGCGGTTGTCGCCCACCAGGACCATCTCCACCTTGCCCTGGCGGTCGACGAGCAGGCCGATCTGGCGACCCGTGTCGGCGCTCAACTCGGCCAGTTCGCGCGCCTGCTCGGTGGTGTAATTGGCGTCCGGCGGGAACTGCCGCTGGGAGAGCCGGACAAGACGTTTGATCTGGTTGGGTTTCAACCCTTGCAGGTTGCCCTTTGGTTTCTGGGCTATGGCCCGCTCCTTTGAGGCCGCGAGGGGAAGCCCGAGGCCTCGCCCGCGTCGGCCTGTTATTTATGTGTTGAAAATGTCATTTTCTCAGGCTGTTCAAAAAGGTTCGAGTGCAAGGCGCGAAAAAAGGTCAAGGCCGAAGCGTACTTCCTGTACGCGAGGATTTGACCTTTTTGAAGCAACGCAGCAATCGGACATTTTTCAACAGCCTGTCATGCGTCATTTTCCGCCAGATAGCTGGCGATCATGGCATCGTACTCGGACACAAGCCTGAAGGTCAGGGCTGCCATCTCCTTGCGCAGGGCAAGGGACACACCGCCGGACTCGGCGATCTCGGCCATGATCCTGGGGTAGTGCTGCGGATCGGGCACCACGAGGATGGAATGGAAATTCTTGGCCGAGGCGCGCAGCATGGTGGGTCCGCCGATGTCGATCTGCTCCACCGCGTCCTTGAGGCCCAGCCCCTTGGCCGCGGCCTGGGCGAAATTGTAGAGATTGACGCAGATGAGATCAAAGGGCTCGATGCCGAAGTCGCGCAGGGTCTCCATGTGGCCGTGGTCGTCCTTGTCGGCCAGGATGCCGCCGTGGATCATCGGGTGCAGGGTCTTGACGCGGCCCCCCAGGATTTCCGGAAAATCGGTCACGTCGCTGACCGGGGTGACGGGCAGCCCGGCCTCGGAAAGCATCCTCTTGGTGCCGCCGGTGGAGACCAGTTCGCAGCCGTTCTCCACGAGAAACGCGCCGAATTCGGCCAGGCCGGATTTGTCGGTGACGGACAGGATCGCTCTTTTGACGGGCAACAGGTTCATGCACAGTCCTCTCTTGGTGTTTTGAGAGGCTGTGCCAGATTTGCCGGTCGAAGGCAAGCGGCGTCCGGGCTCGCGCCCCGGCATCCCGGGAGATGCTGATTTCCCGCCCCGTCCGCCAAAACGGGCGGGACGGGAAATCAACGGGGAGGGGAGACCGTGGTTCTAGGCCTGGAGCTGTTCGAGCAATTCCCTGGCGGCGGCGAACTCGGGGTTGGCTTCGAGAATCTTCTCAAGCTCCCCCCGGGCCGCGTCTTCCTGCCCGGCACACATGAGGCACCCGGCCAGGGAGAAGCGAACCTCGTGCTTGGCCGGATCTATCTCCAGGTAATTACGGAGATAGGGAATGATGTCCGCCACACGCTCCAGTTCATGGCCGAGCCTGATCAGGCTGAACAGGGCGACCATGTTTTCGGGGTTCATCCTGACGGCCTCGACGAACAGGGAATAGGCATTCTCCTTTTCGCCGTTCTCCATCCGGATGAGCGCGATCCCGGAAAGACTCTTGTCGCTGGGCGCGACCTTGTGGGCCTTCTCGTACATGACCAGCGCGTCGGCCAGATTGCCGCGCTGCACGGCCACGGTGGCCAGCCCCAGATACGGGTCCGGGTGGACTCCGTTGGAGCCGACGGCCTTCCTGTAGTATTCCTCGGCCTTGTCGAGCTCACCCATGAACAGGTAGCACTCGCCGAGTTCCTTGTTGATTTCGTAATCCAGATGTCCACTCATGTCGTTCCCCTCCGTTTCTCCTTTACCCGGCGGCCGGGTCGAAAAAATCGTCCGGGCTCACTTGGCCCGCGCTGGTGCCAAGCAATCCCTGTGCCAACAGCGACAACATTCACCTTTCATCAAGAAACGCGGCCTACAGCGGCCAGATGCGCCCCCAAACGCCCATGTTAACACCCCGCAATAAAAAATCTTTCAGCCCAAACCGGCAACATGTGCCCTGACCCGCCCCGGGCCGCCCCGGGCCGCCCCCCGGGCGACGCCTTGCGGCCCATTACTATGGAAAAGCAAAGACCCTTCCGATCTTCTCTCTGACCCGGCGAAGAGGCTCAAGACGTGCATTTTTGGCACATATCCTTATTAATCAGATAGTTGCATAATTGGAACGCTAGTTGCTAACCCCATCGCGGGAAAGGCGGAAAAAAATGCCCGCCACCAACCCCAAGCCGGGGAAACGCAGGAGGATCAAGGCATGAAGGGACTTTTCGGGAACCACATCCATTTGACGTCGCGGGTGCTGGACATGCGGCTCGAACGTCAAAATCTCGTCACGGGTAACATCGCCAATGTCGATACGCCCGACTACAAGGCCCGCCGCCTCGAATTCGAGGACAAGCTCCAGCAGGCGCTCAATCTGGACGCGCGCGGCAAGATGACGCGCACCCAGAAAAGCCACATGCCCGCGGTCTTCAGCGCCGACGGCTTCCAGGGCGACGGACTCCAGGAGTTCAAACCCCGCCACGTCTACGGCGAAGACAGCGTGGACATGGACAAGGAGATGGCCATCATGAGCAAGAACGGTCTCATGTACAACGCCCTGGCCAGTGTCATCAAAAAGAACTTCGAGGGCTTGCAGAAAGTCATCGCCGAAGGAGGCAAGTAAATGGACTTCATGACCGCACTCGACATCGGCGCGTCCGGCCTCAAGGCGCAGCGCGCCACGCTCAATGTCATTTCCATGAACATGGCGAACATTCGGACCACCAAAACCCTGGAGGGCGGCCCCTACCAGCGGAAATCCGTGTCGTTCGAGTCCAGCCCGGTCTACTCGCCCTTTGACGAGGCCATGCACAGCCAGCTCAACCGCGACCTGCACGGGGTCAAGGTCCTCGGCGTCACGGCAGACCAGCGGCCCTTCAAGCAGGTCTACGAGCCGCACCACCCGGACGCCAACGAGTTTGGCTACGTCTACTACCCGGACATCAACGTGGTCGAGGAGATGACCTACATGATGAACGCCACGCGCGGGTACGAGGCCAACGTCCAGACCATCGAATCGGTCAAGCAGATGTTCAACAAGGCGCTGCAAATCGGCGTGTAGCATTTTAACAGACCGTTGAAAAAGTCAAAACATGGAGGCTGTTCAAAAATGGTGAGATGCTAGACGCGATAAAAGTTCAAGGCCGAAGCGTACTTCCTGTACGCGAGGGTTTGGACTTTTTGAAGCAACGACGCAGATCGCCGTTTTTCAACAGCCTCTTAAGGATCAAGGAGCACAGCAATGGTCATCAAAAGCGTCGCCATCAACGCCTATCAAAACGCCATGGACATGCGCCGCAGGTCCGTGGACTCCACCGTGGCCGCCCGGTTGCTAAAACCGACACCCCCGGCCCAGGGATTCAACGACACGCTCAAGGACTCGCTGGTCAAGGTCAATGACATGGAGTCGGAAAAGAAGCTGATGATCGAGGAATTCGCCTCGGGCAAGAAGCAGAACGTCCACGAGCTGATGATCACCATGCAAAAGGCCGGGCTGGCCATGTCCATGACCAGCGCGGTGCGCAACAAGGTGATGACCGCCTATCAGGAAATCATGAAGATGCCGCTCTAGCGGCCGCATCGATCAACGCATAACCGGGACAACCACTTTCCTCGGGAGAAGAAGAGATGCCTCCTTTCATCACCGATTACCTGTCCAAGCTGTATGGCTTATGGTCGGACCGCACCACGGCCCAGCGCATCCTCATCGCGGGTCTGGCCATTTCCGTGGTCCTGGCCTTCGCGCTGATGATCTACTGGATGAACAGGCCCGACTACAAAGTGCTCATGACCAATCTCTACCCCGAGGACGCCTCCAGGGTGGTGAGCATGCTCCAGTCCGCCAAGGAGCGCTACAAGATCGACGACAACGGCCGCACCATCCTGGTCCCGGCCGACCGCGTCTACGAGATCCGCCTGAAGGTGGCCGGAGAGGGCAACCTGCACGGCCAGGGCATCGGTTTCGAGATTTTCGACGATGTCAAGATCGGCCAGACCGACTTTGTGCAGCACATCAACTTCCAGCGCGCCCTCCAGGGCGAACTCTCCCGCACCATATCGGAATTTCCGCAGATCGATCAGGCCCGCGTGCACCTGGTCATCCCCAAGAAGAGCCTGTTCATCGAGGACCAGATGCCCCCCTCGGCGGCCATCATCCTTCAGCTTCGCGACAACACCAAGCTCGCGCCCAACGAGGTGCAGGGCGTGGTCAACCTCGTGTCCATGTCGGTCGAGGGACTCCAGCCCAAGAACATCACCGTGACCGACATGAAGGGCCGCCCCCTGTACACCCCGGAGGACGATTCCTCTGGCCTGGCCCTGTCCAGCACCCAGCTCGACTTCAAGGCCGACATGGAAAACACCACCCAGCGCCGGATCATGGAACTGCTCGGCCCGGTGGTCGGTCCCGACAAGGTCATCGCCCGGGTCAACGCAGACCTCGATTTCAGCCAGAAGACCATCCGCAGGGAAAGCTACGACCCGGACGGCTCGGTGGTCCGCTCCGAGACCCGCAGCGAGGAAACCACGGCGGGCGCGGCCTCCCTGGCCGGCGGCGAGCCGGACGCCAACTTCCGCGGCGACGGCTTCACCGGCACGCGCACCACCCAGGACTCCACCCGCGAATCGCGCACCACCAACTTCGAGATCAACAGGCAGGAAGAAAACATCATAGCCCCGGTTGGGGAGTTGAAACGATTGAGCGTTGCGGTTATCGTGGATGGAACGTGGCAGACCGACGAGGATACCGGCAAGGCCGTGTATGTGCCGCGCTCGGCCGAGGAGCTTGACCGCATCAGGAACCTGATCGCCGGAGCCGTGGGCTTTGACAGCGTGCGTGGCGACTCCATTGAGGTGAGCAACATCTCCTTTGGCGAGCCGAGCCTGTACGACGGCGACTCGCTCATGCGCACCATGCTCGAATACGCCCAGCGGCTTGGCAAGCCCTTCCTCAACGGCCTGCTCATCTTCCTGTTCCTGATCCTGGTCGTGCGGCCGGTGATCATGGCCCTGATCCGCCCCCGTGTGGCCGAACAGGAGATCGAGGAGATGGCGGGCCTGCCCGGCTCCCAGCGCCTCGCCCTGGAAGAGGACGAGATCGACGAGGAGGCCATGGACATGTCCAGACGCCTCGAAAACGCCAAGAACCACGCGGTGCAGCTGTCCGACGACAACATGGACCAGGCCGTGCACCTGCTCAAGAGCTGGCTTGCCCAGGAGGCATAGGGAATGTCCAACTTCACCGGACCGCAAAAAACAGCCATCGTGCTGCTCGCCCTGGGCGAGAAGTTCACCGGCGACGTGTTCAAGCGGATGGAGCGCAACGAGATCGCGGCCGTGTCCAAGGCCATGCTCGATACCGACTCCGTCCCGCGCGAACAGGTGCTCCAGGTGCTCAAGGAGTACAACGAGGCCCTGGCCTACGGCGCGGAACTGCTCATGGGCGGCGCGGAGACGGTCAAGCGGCTGCTGACCAAATCCCTGGACAGCGAGACAGCCAAGTACATCATGGACTCCCTGGACCTGGATACCGGCCCCACGCCCTTCCAGGAGCTGGAAAACGTCAGCCCGCGCATCCTGGCGCAGATTCTCAGAAACGAGCATCCCCAGACCCTGGCGCTCATCCTGGGCCACCTGCACCCCGATCAGGCCGCCGAACTCATCCAGAACCTGCCCTCCGGCGTTCGCGCCGAGGTGCTCATGCGCCTGGCCAAACTCGAAGCCGTGGCCGAGGAGATGCTCATGGAAGTGGACAAGGTACTGCAAAGCCAGCTCATCGCCATGGGCGGCAAGGAAGGCAAGAAGGTCGGCGGCGTCTCGGCCGTGGCCGAGATCCTCAACGCGGTGGACCGCAACACCGAGGAAGAGGTCCTCTCCGAGATCGAGGAGGAGTCCACCCAGATGGCCGAGGACATCAGGAACCTCATGTTCGTGTTCGAGGACATCAAGAGCATCGACGACATCGCCATCCGCGAACTGCTCAAGGAGGTCTCCAACGAGGACCTGACCATCGCCCTCAAGGGCGCGAGCGACGAACTCAAGGACAAGTTCTTCAAGAACCTCTCCGAGCGCGCCAGCACCATGATCAAGGAAGACCTGGAAATCATGCCGCCCAAGAAGCTCTCCGAGGTCGAGGCGTCCCAGCAGAACATCGTCAAGACCGTTCGCCGCCTGGAGGACGAGGGCAAGATAGCCATCAACAGAGGTGGAAGCGATGTCTTTGTCTAGACCCCACAGCGCGACCAGAGGCCCGCTGACCGGCAAGGTCATCATCGGCATGAGCTCGCCCGGGCCGGACGAGATGACCATTCAGGAGCTGGAAGGCAAGCGCCAGCTCATCTGGGACGATTCCACCAACGAGGAATACCTGACCAAGGTCCGCCAACGCGCGCAGGAGAAAGCCAAGGAAATCATCATGTTGGCCGAGCTGGAAGCCGAGGCCCTGCGGGCCACGGCCCGCCACGAGGGCTACGAGGAGGGGCTGGCCCAGGCCCAGGCCGACGTGGAGCAGCACACCCTGGTCATGTCCCAGGAGGTGGAAAAGCTCCTGGCCCGGCTCGGTGCCCACGGCACGGACATCTTCGAGGCCCGCAGGCGCGATGTGGCGGCCCTGATCCGGCTGGCCGTGGAAAAGACCCTGCGCATCGAGATGACCCAAAGCCGCAAGGCGTCCCTCGAATCCCTGATGCGCGAGGCGCTGGAGCGCATCGAATCCCGTCGGCAGCTGGTCATCCGCTGCGCCGAGGAGGACGCGGCCGGTCTCGACGCCTTTCTCAAGGACATCCAGGCGCGCAACCCCGCGCTCAAGCAGTGGACGGTCAAGCCCGACCCTGCCCTGACCCAGGGCGGCGTGGTGGTGGAGGCGGACGACGCCAAGGTGGACAATTCGGTGGCCACGCGCTGGAAGGGGGTCGAAGCCCTCCTGGACCAGCTCGCCGAGGTCGTCACCCGCGACGAACCCGCCGCTGGCGGCAGCGGGGAATAGCCGTGGCTTCACAGTCCAGGCTCAGCCTGCTGGAGCAGCTCGACCCCTGCCAGGCTTTTGGCAAGGTGACCAAGGTGGTGGGCCTCATCGCCGAAGGCCACGGCATCCGGGCACCCCTGGGCTCGGTCTGCTATCTCATTCCCGAAAACGCCAAGCCCATCGCGGCCGAGGTGGTCGGCTTCCGCGACGGAGCCTGCCTGTTCATGCCCTATTCCGACATGCGCGGCATCGGGCCGGGCAGCCTCATCCAGAACGCGGCCACCCCGCCCCATATGCCTGTTGGCACAGCCATGCTCGGCCGGGCCGTGGACGGTTTCGGCGAACCCATGGACGGAAAAGGACCTTTCACGCCCGAAGCCTTTGTCCCCCTGCACCGCGAGCCGCCAAACCCCCTGGAGCGGCCGCGCATCAACGAGCCGCTGGATGTGGGCATCCGCTCGGTCAACGCCCTGCTGACATTGGGCAAGGGCCAGCGCGTGGGCATCATGGCCGGTTCCGGCGTGGGCAAGTCCACCACGCTGGGCATGATCGCCCGCTATACCAAGGCGGACATCAACGTCATCGCCCTGGTGGGCGAGCGCGGCAGGGAGGTGGTGGAATTCATGGAGCGCGACCTCGGCCCCGAGGGCATGGCCCGCAGCGTGCTGGTGGTGGCCACCTCGGACAAGAGCCCGCTGATCCGTATGCGCGCGGCTTACGCGGCCACTTCCGTGGCGGAATTTTTCCGAGACCAGGGCAAGGATGTGCTGCTGATGATGGACTCGGTCACCCGGTTCGCCATGGCCGGGCGCGAGGTGGGGCTGGCCGCGGGCGAGCCGCCCACGCGTGGCGGCTACACCCCGAGCGTCTTCAGCCATCTGCCCCAGTTGCTGGAGCGCGCGGGCAAGAGCGCCGCAGGGTCCATCACCGGCATCTACACCGTGCTCGTGGACGGCGACGACTTCACCGAGCCCATCGCCGACTCCACCCGCTCCATCCTCGACGGCCACATCGTGCTCACCCGCGAGTTGGCAGACCTCGGCCACTACCCGGCCATCGACGTGCTCAAATCCATCAGCCGACTGCGCAATGACATTGTCACGTCCGAGGCCCAGGCCGACGGACAGGCGCTGCTGCGCCACATGGCCACCTTCAAGCGCGTGGAAGACATGGTCAACATCGGGGCCTACCAGAAAGGGGCCAACGCGGAGGTAGACAAGGCCATCGCCATGGTCGCGCCCATCAACGGGTTCCTGCGCCAGCAGGTGGGCGAGCGCGAGCCGCTCGACTCGGCCATGGACAAGCTCCACACCCTGGTGGCGGGCGGCGAAAAGAAGAACCAGCCCGGTGCCCAGGCAGCCCAGCCTGGCCAGCAGGCCAAGGCCCAGTCCCCCAAGTTCCAGACCAACAAGCCCCAGCCCGGCAAGCCCCAGCAGATCAAGCGGGTTCCCATCCCGCCGTCAGCCATTCCCGTGACCCGCTCATAGCAGGGTCAGCCCGGCTCAGTCCTCCAGACTGCCCGGCAGCCCTTCGACCATGGCCCGAATCTCGTCGCGCACCCGGCGATACACGGCCAGCCGCTCCTCCTCGGTCGCCAGGCTGGCGGCCAGGCTCGGCGGATCGTCGAACCCGCGATGCACGCGCCTGGCTTTTGACGGGAAGTAGGGGCAGTTCTCGGCCGCATGGCCGCAGAGGGTGACCACGTAATCGAACTCCACCTCGGGCAGATCGTCCACGGTCTTGGAGGTCTGGGCCGAGATGTCCACCCCGGCCTCCTGCATGACACGCACCGCGTCCTGGTTCATGCCGTGGCGCACCACCCCGGCCGACCAGCTCTCGATGTCCGGGCGCAGGTGGCGGGTCCATCCCTCGGCCATCTGGCTGCGGCAGGAGTTGCCAGTGCACAGGTACAGTATTTTCATGGAAGACTCCTCGATATTTCTGATGGTGCGGATGGTTCATCCTCGCACGGACCTGTCCCTGGCTCATTCCGGCGAATCGACAATCCCGTGACGTTGCCGTGACGCCTGCGCTTCAAGGGAGTGGATCAGAACAGGCCAAAGAAGCCGCGCTTCTTCTCTCCCTCCGGCTCCTTGGCATCGTCACCGCCCATCACGGCCTTGCCGACCCCCTTGAGCACATCGCTCACCCCCTCGACAACGGTTCCTGCCGTATCCAGCACGCTTCCAGCCGTGTCGAGCACCGCGCCGCCCAGGGCCTTGACGTATTCCTCGATGGAGACCCGGTAGCGCGGCTGCTCCAAGGTGCCCGTCACCCGGAGGGGGACCATGACCCCGTAGAGATCGTCCGAGGACCTGCCGCCCTGCCCTTGCGCCGTGGGTGCCAGCTTGACCTTGACCAGGGCGTTGATGCGGCCCGAGGGCAGGTCAACGCTCCCCTCTCCATCGGCGCGCAAACCCGGGGCCTTGACCTCCAGATCGCGACTGCGCAGGACGCCGTTGGTGACAACGCCCGTGGCCGTGATGGAGCCGAAGCGGGTGGCATCGGTCCGGGCCGCCTCCACGGTGCCGTCGGCGCGGTTTCGCTGCTCATGCGTGGTGCGGGCCATGCTCATCAGGTCCACGCCCGGAAACACGCCATCGGCGAGGTTCAAGGTGAACCGGCCGTTCGTGCTGCGCAGCATCGCCTCGCGCCGCGCCCCCTGGCAGGCCAGGGCGGCATTGAGGGTCAGCACCCCCTGATACTCGTCGGTACCAAGGGCGTCGCGCGAGAGGCCGCCCACGTCCACCCGGTCCACGCCGATGATCACATCGCTTGCCGGATGGTCGCTCACCGCGTTGATGGTCAGACCCACGGCCGCATGGCCGCCGTAGAGCGCCGCCTTGACCGGGCTGACGCGGACCAGCCCATGACGCGCTCCGGCCGAGACCTGCACGTCGGTCATGGAAATTCCGGCCACGCGCAGGGACCGGGCCGTGGCCTCCAGGTCCAGGCTCAGGTCGCGCAGCAGCACGGCGTCGATGATCGGGTCCGAATCCCGGCTGCCGCCCTGGTCCGTTGACCGGGACGACTCACTGCGGCCAGCCTTGCGCGGAGGCAGGTAGCGGTCCAGATCAAGGGTGTCGATGGTCAGACGCACCACGTCCCGGGCCGCGCCCTCGCGCTCGCGACGGGAGAGGGAGCCGGAGATGGTCGTGCCGTCGATGACGGCCTCCAACTCGCGCACCTCGAAACCGCCCGCGTCAACGATCAGCGCGGCCGTGGCTCCGGCCCGGGTCAGGGCTTGCGGGTCCGCCGTGCGGGGCACGTCAACGCCCAGGGCGGCCAGAGTCTTGCGCGCATCAAAGCGGTCCAGCCCCACCGAGGCCGTGAGCCGGGCGGCCGAGCCGAGCCCGGTCAGGGCGCCGGACGCCCGGACCGTGAGCCCATAGGCCGCGACCGTCAGTCCGTCCACGCGCACGGCCAGCCCGGCCTTGCCGTGGTCGCCCGCGCCCTGTGCGCGCATATCCACGCCCACGGTGTCAGCCCGGACAGCGATGTCGGCCCGGCCTCCGGGCACGGACTCACCCTCGATCACGGCATTCAGGACCATTCCCCCGAAGCTCGCCCCTGCCGAACCAGCGGCAATGGCGACAGTGCCCGCGAACTCGACGGTGCCGGTCAGGGCCGGGGCCTCGCTGCCCACATCGCAGCGCATGGTCACGCCAAAGGGCGCACCCCGGGCAATGGTTTCGGTGGTCAGGGAGACATTGCGCAGGGACACGGTCGCGCCCCCGGCGCGGTCCACCCAGACCAGTTCGGAGCCCGTGATGCTCACGCCGTCGATCTCAAGGTCAAAGGAGCCGGGCTCCGCCCCCCCGGTTTCCGGCCCCACGGCCGGTTTCGCCTCGGCCTTGGTGGCCCGGTCGGTCAGGTCGTCCCAGTTGGTCCGGCCGGAGGGGGCGCGCCGCAGAGTCAGGCTGGCCCCTTCGAGTTCGAGGTGGCCGAAGCGCACCCGACCCGAGAAGAGCGGCAGGAGGCGCACGTCGAGCCGGGCCCTGGCGACGGCCACCATGGGCTCGTCGCCGAAGCCGGGAGCATCGCTCAAGGCGACGCGCTCCATGCCCACGCCGAGGTGGGGAAAAAACGTCAGGGAAATGTCGCCGTCAATGGTCAGCTCCCGGCCCGTCTTCTCGACCACGAGGCGGCCGATGGTGTCTCGGTAGCTGTTGATGTCGAAGGTGACTATGAAGATCGCCAGGGCCACCAGCCCCAGCAACACGGCCACGCCCGCTCCGATGACGCCCAGTTTCACCAGCTTGTTCATGGTCAGGCCCTCGTGCGGACGAGGCGGGTCAGCGCCTCAGGAGATTTCTGATGGTCACGAGTTCGTCATGAATCTCGCGCAGGATGCCGCTCTGCTCGCGACTGCGCAACTTGCGTTTGGCTCCGTCGATTGTCAGCTTCTCGTCGTAGAGCAGCCGCTTGATCTCGCGGATGATCTCCAGGTGTTCCTCGGTGTAGAGCCGCTGGCCGCTTTCGGTGCGGATGGGTTCGATCTCCTCGAACTCGCCCTCCCAGAAGCGCAGCACATAGGTCTTGACCCCGATCTCGCGCGCGGCCTGACCGATCTTGTACCGTTTGAACTCCTGCAAGTCTTCCATTTGGCATTTCTAGCAAATCGGCACGGTCCCTACAACAGCTTTGCGTCACCCGACCGGGGCGCAACAGACACGGCCCCGCCCCCTCAAGCGGGACGGGGCCGGAAAGAGCGCCGGGAACAGGTGCGTGTCGATCTAGAACCGGACCGGCAGGGTCGAAGCCAGGGCTTCGAGAATCCTGGCGTGTTCCTTGTCCACCTGGGTGTCCGTGAGGGTCCGGGCCGGATGGCGATAGGTGAGCCGAAAAGAAAGATTGCGCTCCTCGCGGCCCGCCTCCTGGCCCTGGGGCACGAACTCGGCCACCAACTCCACGGATTCGAGGATGTCCACACCCACCCCCATGATGACCTCTCGGATGGCCTGGGCCTTGAGGGTCGCCGAGCCGATGACGGTCACGTCGCGGCGGCTGGGCGGGAACACGGGCAGCGGCGCAAAACCGATCCTGTGGGCCGTGGCCAGTTCGCGCAGCGTGTCGAGATCCAGTTCGGCCAGCCAGACCTCCTTGCGGGCGTGATAAAAATCAGCCATGTCCTCGCGCACCCGGCCCATGACGCCCACGAAGCGGTCGTCCACCCGCACCTCCACGCACGGGTTGAGGAAGGGGTGCTCACCGGCCAGAGCGCACTGGGGAGCCGAAAGCTTGAGATGGCCCTGCACCAGATGCTCCACATGGCCCTTGAGGTCCAGGTAGTCGGCATCGCCGCCCTGCCAGGGCCACTCGGCCGCGTGGCGCGGGCCATAGAGCAGGATGCCCAGGCCCGAGTGCTCACGCGTCTCGGTGTCGGACTGGGCATCGGCCACGAACCGTTTGGCCACCTCAAAGACACGGATGTGATTGTTGCCCTTGGAAAGATTGTGCTTGAGGGTGTTGAGCAGGCCGGGCGCCAGGGCCGTGCGCATGACGTTCTGGTCCTCGCTCAGGGGGTTGGCGATGAACACGCGCCCCTCGGCGGGCAGGCCCAGCCGGTCGAGATCGTCCGCGCCCACGAAACTGTAGTTGATGGCCTCGTTGAGGCCCACCCCCGCGCCCCAGGCCTTGACCCGGCCGATGAAGCCGTACTCGGTCTCGCCGGAGACGATGCCGTCCAGGGACTTGGCCACTCGCGGCAGCACGGCCGGGATGCGGTCCAGTCCGTAGACGCGGCCCACTTCCTCGTACAGGTCCACCTCGCGCTCCAGGTCGAGCCGGTGCGAGGGCGAGGACACGGTCCAGCAGGCGGGATCGCTGTCGTCCACGCCGCACCCTTCGAGGGTGAAGACCTTCTTGGCGAACTCCGGCTCCAGGTCCAGGCCGAGCAGACGCATGCACCGGTCGTGGCGATAGGTGTGAGTGCGGTCGCGCCAGGGTTTCGGTTCGGCGCTGGCCACGCCCGAGACCACCGTGCCGCCCGAGGTCTCGGCCATGAGCTGGGCCGCGCGGTCGAGACAGAAACGGTTCATGACCTGGTCCACCCCGCGCTCGAAGCGGTAGGAGGCGTCCGACGGCAGGGCAAGCCTGCGCGCGGTCTTGCGGATGGTGCCGGGCCGGAATATGGCGGCTTCGAGCAGGACGTTGGTTGAGCCGTCGTGCATCTCGGAGTTGAGCCCGCCCATGACACCGGCCAGGGCCACGGGCTTGACCCCGTCCCAGATGAGCAGATCGGCGGCGGTCAGGGTGCGCTCATGGCCGTCCAGGGTGGTGAACCTCATGCCCTCCGTGGCCGGGGCCACCCGGATGGTCGCGCCCTCGATCAGGTCGAGGTCAAAGGCGTGCAGTGGCTGGCCCAGCTCGAACATGATGTAGTTGGTGCAGTCCACGATATTACTGATGGGCCGCTGGCCCAGAGCCAGGAGGCGAAAGCGCATCCAGTCCGGCCCCTTGCGCGTGGTCACGCCGCGAACGATGCGCCCGTTGTACAGCGGACACAGCTCGGGGTCGTCGATGACGATGCGTACCTCGTCGGCCGCGTTGCCGCCCGCCTCGTGGAGATTGAGGGCGGGCAGGGTCAGGGGCAGGTCAAAGGCCAGGGCCGTCTCGCGGGCAAAGCCGAGGATGGACAGACAGTCGGCCCGGTTGGGCGTGATGTCGAAATCAAAGACCACGCGCTCCAGGTTCAGGGCATCGGCCAACCGGGTGCCGGGCGCAAAGGAATCGTCGAGGACCCAGATGCCCTGGTGATCGTCGGAAAAGCCCAGCTCGCGCTCGGAGCAGATCATGCCGTATGACCCGACGCCACGCAGCTTGGCCTTCTTGATCTTCAGCCCGTCGGGCATGGTGGTGCCCACCCTGGCCACGGGCACCTTCTGCCCGGCGGCCACATTGGGCGCGCCGCAGACGATGTCGAGCACCTCGTCGCCCACGTCCACGCGGCAGACCGAGAGCTTGTCCGCCTCGGGGTGCGGCCCGCACTCGACCACATGGCCCACCACCAGATCGCGCACGGCCTCGAAGGGGTCGTGGATGCCGTCGAGTTCGAGGCCGAGCATGGTGAGCCGGTCGCCCAGGGCCTGGGGTTCGCCCTCAAAGGGCACGAATTCACGCAACCAATCTAAGCTGACAAGCATTGCACTACCATTGGCGATGAGAAGTTATACAATCGGGCGGCACCGGCCCCGCCGGGGCGTGACCGCGCTACGCGAACTGTTCGAGGAAGCGGACGTCGTTCTCGAAGAACATGCGCAGGTCGCCGATGCCGTACTTGAGCATGGCCACCCGCTCGACGCCCAGACCAAAGGCGAACCCGGAGTAGACCTCGGGATCGTAGCCCACGGACTTGAAGACATTGGGATCGACCATGCCGCACCCCAGGATCTCGACCCAGCCCGTGCCCTTGCATACGCGACAGGCGGCGCCGTCCCTGGCCCCCTTGCCACCGCACAGGACGCAGGAGATGTCCACCTCGGCGCTGGGCTCGGTGAAGGGGAAAAAGCTCGGCCTGAAGCGCACCTCTGTCTCGGCCCCGAAAAGCTGGCGCACAAAGGCGGTCAGGGTGCCGCGCAGGTCGCCCATGGACACGTCGCGGTCCACCAGCAGCCCCTCGATCTGATGGAACATGGGGGTGTGGGTCAGGTCCGAATCGCGGCGATAGACCTTGCCGGGCGCGATGACCGCCAGCGGCGGCTGGCGCTTGAGCATGCTGCGGATCTGCATGGGCGAGGTGTGGGTGCGCAGCACGATGCGCTCGGACACGTACAGGGTGTCCTGCATGTCGCGGGCCGGATGCTCGGGCGGGATGTTCAGGGCCTCGAAGTTGTTCCAGTCGTTCTCCACCTCCGGCCCTGCCGCGTGCTCGAAGCCGAGGCCGGTGAGCACGTCGCATATCTCCCCCATGACCAGGGTCACGGGATGGAGCGATCCGGCCCAGGGCCTGCGCCCGGGCATGGTGGGGTCGAACATGGAGAGGGCGCGGTCGGTCTCGGCATGGGCCAGTTCCTCCTGCCACGAATCGAGCAGCGCGGTGATGCGCTGCTTGACCTCGTTGGCCTTCTGGCCACCTGCGGGCTTGGCCTCGCCATCGAGCCGGCCAAGCTGGCCCATGGACTGGGCCAGCCTGCCCTTGCGGCCGAGGAACTCGATGCGCAGCTCTTCCAGCTCCTTCAACGAACAAGCCTGGCCCTTGCGCGATTCGCAATCCTGGGCCAGGCTGTCGAGTCCTTCCAGGAAGGACTTCAATGCATCACTCACGTCTAGCTCACCTTGGCTTTGGCGGCCTCTGCGACTTTCGCGAACACCTGGGGGTCGCGCACTGCCATGTCGGCCAGCACCTTGCGGTTGAGCTCGATTCCGGCCTTTTTAAGGCCATCCATCAGACGGCTGTAGGACATGCCATTGATGCGGGCGGCGGCGTTGATGCGCATGATCCACAGCTTGCGGAACTCGCGCTTCTTGCCCTTGCGGTCGCGGTAGGCATGGCACAGGGCCTTCTCGACCCGTTCCCGGGCGGTACGGTACAGGCGGCTGCCCGCTCCGCGGTAGCCCTTGGCCATCTTCAAATATTTCTTGTGACGCTTCTTGGCGGCGACGCCGCGTTTAACTCTCATGTCGAACCTCCATCGCTTAATACCTCCCGGGCCGGACGGACTCCCCCGACGAGGCGGATTGCTTTAGATTGTTTCCGAATCCACACTTCGATCCCGGCCGACTCCGGCCTGATGCGTTGAATTCCGGCCATCCGGAATCCATGGGGAACGCAGCAGACGCGCGGCCCGAAACGAACTAGCCGTTGGGCAACTGGCGGCGAACCGCCTTCATGTTGGTGCTGTCCACGGTGGTGGACTGCCCCAGGCGACGCTTCCGCTTGGCATTCTTCTTGGTCAGAATGTGCCGCAGGTTCTGCCTGCGGCGCTTGAACTTGCCGGAAGCGGTCTTGGAAAACCGCTTGGCGGCAGCGCGTCTGGTTTTGATCTTGGGCATCGTATCCTCCTTGAAAGGGAACAGGTCCCTTGCGAGTCGACTATTTTTTTACGGGAGCAAGCATCATTGTCATCGTCCGTCCCTCTGACATGGGCCTGCTCTCAACTTTGGCGACTTCCGCGGTATCGGTCACAACCCGCTCAAGCATCTTGAGCCCGCGGTCCTTGTGGACGATCTCGCGTCCCCGGAAGAAGACGGTGACTTTACAGCGATCACCATCGTCCAGGAATTTCAAAATTTTACTGAGCTTGGTCTGGTAGTCGTGCTCGTCGGTCTTGGGCCGGAACTTGACTTCCTTGATCTTGATGACGGTCTGCTTCTTCTTGGCTTCCTGCAACTTTTTCTGCTGCTGGTACTTGAATTTGCCGTAATCCATGATCTTGCAGACCGGCGGGTCCGCGTTGGGCGCGACCTCGACCAGATCAAGGCCCTTTTCCCTGGCGCGATCAAGCGCGTCACGAGTGTCGAGAACACCCAGCTGCTCGCCGTCTTCATCCACAACCCGCACCTTGGGGATGCGAATCCGCTCGTTGCGCCGGACCAGATCTTGCTTCTTCTGGTCTCGGCGGTCGTTACCCCGAAAAGCTATAGCGCATGCCTCCTCGTTTGAAAGGGGCCTGGGCAGCGTCGAGAATGAGCTGCGCGGCCTCTTCCAGTGTCACCATGCCGGGGTCCTCGCCATCGCGCGAGCGAATATTGACGCACCCGGCCTCCACCTCTTTGTCGCCGACCACCAACATGTACGGAATCTTTTCAACCTGCGCTTCCCGTACCTTGTACCCCAGCTTCTCGTTGCGGGTGTCCGCTTCGATGCGGATACCCCTTCCCGCCAGATAGGCCCGGGCTTTTTCCGTGAATTCGGCCTGGGCGTCCGTCACGTTCAACAGACGCGCCTGAACCGGAGCCAGCCATACAGGCAACGCCCCGGCGAAATGTTCGATGAGGACGCCGATGAACCGTTCGATGGAACCGAGGATGACCCGATGCAGCATGACCGGCCGGTGGCGTTCACCGTCATCGCCCACATATACCAAGTCAAACCGCTCTGGCAAGGTAAAATCGCATTGGATTGTAGCGCATTGCCAGCGCCTTTCCAGGGAGTCGCGCAGGATGATGTCGATCTTGGGCCCGTAGAACGCGCCGTCGCCCTCGTTGATGGCGTAGGGCTTGCCCAGCGCGTCCAGCGCATCCTTGAGTGCGGCGGTGGCCAGCTCCCAGTCGGCGTCGGTGCCCACGGATTTCTCCGGCCGGGTGGATATCTCGGCCTCGAACGTAAAGCCGAAGAGGTCCATGATGTCGCGCACGAAGTTGAAGACGCCGATGATCTCGTCCTGAAGCTGGTCCGGGCGGCAAATGAGGTGGGCATCGTCCTGAGTGAAGGAACGCACCCGCATCAGGCCGTGGAGCACGCCCGACTTCTCGTGGCGATGGACCACGCCCAGCTCGAAATAGCGCTGGGGCAGGTCGCGGTAGCTCTGGATCTTGCGCTTGAAGATGAGCATGTGCGACAGGCAGTTCATGGGCTTGATGCCGTACCCCTGCTCATCGATCTCGGTGAAATACATGTTCTCGCGGTAGTTGTCGTAATGGCCTGACTTCTCCCACAGCTCGCGCTTGAGGATGAGGGGGCCCTGCACGATCTGGTAGCCGCGCTTGAGGTGCTCCTTGCGCTCGAAATCCTCGAGGATGGTGCGCACCAGCCCGCCCTTGGGATGCCACAGGATCATGCCGCCGCCCACGTCCTCGTGGGTGGAGAAGAGGTCGAGCTGGGCGCCCAGCTTGCGGTGGTCGCGCTTCCTGGCCTCTTCGAGCCTGTCGAGATATTTCTTGAGGGCCTTGGGATCGGACCAGGCCGTGCCGTAGATGCGCTGAAGCTGCTTGTTCTTCTCGCTGCCGCGCCAATAGGCCCCGGCCACGGAGAGCAGCTTGAAGGCCTTGATCATGCCGGTGCGCGGCACATGCGGCCCGCGACACAGATCCGCAAAATCGCCGTGGGAATAGACGGTGAAGGTGTCACCGCCCAGATCGTCGATGATCTCGCCCTTGTAGGTCTCGCCCATGGCCTCGAAGAATTCCCTGGCCGCGTCGGCGCTCATGGCCCGGCAGGAGAACTCCTTGTTGGCCCCTACGGAACTAAGCATCTCCTTCTCGATGGCCTCAAGGTCCTCGGGGGTGAAGGGGCGCTCGAAGTCGAAATCATAGTAGAAGCCGTCCTTGATGGCCGGGCCGATGGTCACCTTGGCTGCGGGGAAGAGCCTCTTGACCGCCTCGGCCATGAGGTGGGCGGCGGAGTGGCGGATGATGTCGAGCCCTTCCTCGCTGTCGGCGATGATGGGCTCAATGGTAGTGCAGGTGCCGGGAACGGGCGCGGTCAGGTCAAGGACGGTCTCGCCGCAGCGGGCGGCGACCACGTTCTTGAACTGCTTTTTGGAGACGCCCTGTTGCAGGACGTCGGCGCACGACGCGCCGTCGGGCACGTCGATCCTGTTCCCGGAGACTTCGATCTGCACTGTCAGGCTCCTTTGCCGCGCCGTGGCGCGGGCCATCTTGCAGGCTGTTGATAAATGGCCGCCTGCGGACGTTAAGCGACTGTAGGCGATTCTTCGAGCCGTACAGAAAGCTTATTCAAAAAGTTCAAATCCTCGCGGAAGGAAGTACCCTTCGGCCTTGAACTTTTTTCGCGCCTAGCATCCAACCATTTTTGAACAGCCTGCGCGTTTCAATTCTTTCAACGACCATCTAAATAATGAAAGGGAGGCTCTTGGCCTCCCTTCCCGGGGATTTCTGGTAGGCGCGGAGGGATTTGAACCCACGACCCTTTGCACGTCAAGCAAATGCTCTCCCCCTGAGCTACGCGCCTTCTCGTCGAAGCGGAGTGAATATCTATCCGCGAGCCGCCCGGTTGTCAAGCGCGGCGCGGACATTTTTTCCCTTTTTTGCCGGGCTGGCGGAGAGGGGGTGCCATCGCGTCGCGGGGCCTGCGGCTTCCAGGCGGTGTTGCCCTCTCCCCACGACCTTGCTATAGACATCATCAATCGAAAAACAAAGGAGTTGCGGCGGATGCATATACTTATCACCCTGACCAGCACGGACCCTGAAGTGAAATGGAACGCCGTGCGCTATGGCAACTTCCTGCTCAGCGCGGGCGAGGGCGTGACCCTCTTTCTCAACGGCCCGGCCGTGGACCTGTCGGCCGGGGACAGCGAGCGGTTTCCCATCGGCGAGCAGGCCAAAGTCTTCAGCTTGAGCGAGGGCGTCCTCGTCGCCTGAGGCAAGTGCATGGCCATCCACGGCGTGGATGAATCAGACACGGTCAAGCTCTCCAACATGCAGTTTCTCTACGACGAGATGTGCAAGGCGGACAAGATCATGAACTTCTAGCGATGAGCCGGGCCGTCCGCGCTGGCCGGCCCGGCCCGATCACCCTTCCCGTCGTACCGGCGCATTCAGCGCGCTCAGTGCCCCTGACGCCATCTGGCCGACAGTGGTGTCCATCAGCTCCCGGTCAAGATACGTGCGCACGGGCGCGGGGTCGTCCCGCAGCCCCTCCAGCGGTTCGCGTGCCGGGGCAGCGCCGATCAGGCCGAGAACGCGGGCCGCGTGGGCCCGGTTGAAGGCGTCTTCCTCGGCCAGGGCGGCCGCCAGGAACCGCTCGCCGTGGGCCACCAGCCCGGGCCGGACCTCGGCCAGCCGGGCCAATCCCCAGAACACGTCGCGCCGCAGCTCCGGATGATCGAGATAGTTGCCGTCGCAGGCCTCGTCGCAGAAGATGTAGGACACGAAAACCTTGTGAAACTCAAGGGCGATACGCTCGCTTCGGGCCATGGCCTCGCCCATGAAGTGGGGGATGCCCCAGCCCAGGTTGCCCGACTCCTCGTTCATGTACCACATGCAGGTGCGCATGAGTATCCGGGCCTTTTCCATGGATGCCTCGGCCATGCGCTCCGCAGTCAGGCCAAAGGCCGTGGCCGAGTGCCAGCGCACCGCCTCGTCCCGGTCCAGGCGCAGCGAGAGCAGGGGCGGCACGAGGATGCCCGGGGGCCATGCCCCAAGGTCTTCCAGCCGGGCCTGCCAGCCTTCGTCGGCCAGGATGGCCCGCAGGTCTCCTTTCACTTGGCGGAATCTGGACATGACGCCTCCCGCAGGGGGTGAAGGGCGCGCCCGGGAGTCGCCCCGGCCCTGCCCACGAAAAAGGGGACCGCACGACACGGTCCCCTTGATGATAATCATTTTTTTCCGGCCCGCAAGGCTGCCGGACGAGGGGTCAGTTGTTGGCCTCGACTTCCTTCTGGAATTCTTCGGGCACGTCGAACCCGTTCTCCATGGCCTTGGCCATGCACGTGGCGGCATCGGCCCATTCCTTCCTGGCCGCGTGGATGAGGGCCTTGTTGTTCCAGGCCGGGCCGAAATTGGGGTACTTGTCCAGAATCTTCTTGAGCAGCTTGTCCGCCTCTTCGTAATCGCCGATGGTGATGTACAGGCTGGACATGGTGGCCTGGGCCTGGACGAACTCGGGGTCCAGCTTCAGCGCCTTCTTGAGCGCCTTGTGGGCCTTGTCCGTATCGCCCAGCTGGAGCTGGACAAAACCGATGTTGCCCCAGGGCACGGCAAAGAAGGGGCGCTGCTGGGTGGCCTGGATGTTGTAGTTCATACAGCTTTCAAGGTCCCCTTGCTGCAAGGCGATGCCGCCCAGCTGCACATACCCCTCGGCCAGGCGCGGCGAATGGGCCACGGCGTCCAGGAATTCGCGCTCGGCCTCCATGAAGTCGCGGCGCGAAAGATAGGCCACGCCAAGGTTGTAGTGGCTGTTGCCGCACTGGGGGTTCTTCTTCAGCTTGGCCTTGAGGTCGGCGATGTACTCGTCGAGATTGTCGAATTTTTCCATGGGCCTATCCTTTCATTACGGCTTGACGCCGTGTTTTTTCAGATGATCCGCATACCAGAGGCAGTAATCGAAGACCGGTCTGACCTTCTCGAAATTCATCACCAGCATGACGTTGAACTCGTTGACCGCGTCCACGTATTCCTGGTTGGCGTTCTTGCCGCAGTGACGCATGAAGAGCTGGGTCAGGTGGTCCGAGGTGTGGCCGGTCTTGTCGCGGCGGATGTCTATGGGGTCGAAGGGAGCCGCGAAGGGGTCCCAGTTCTCAAACCCCACGCGGTCCACGAACTTGCGCCGCCGGGGCGACATCTTCTCGTACATCCACAGCTTGCGCTCGGCCAGCTGCTCGGGGGTGAATTCCTCGTAGCTGTTGGGATCGCTCATGCCTGCCCTCCGTCCCCGCCAAGGACGATGGTCTTGCTGGTGCACGACTCGCAGGCGGACTTGCTTTCGGTACATGACGAACAGTTGTCAGCATCCCCGCCCGGGGCCCTGAACGGCGCACCGCCCGGCGCCTTGATCTCCACGGGCGCGGCGGCGGGCTTGGCGGAGCCGGTGTCCTTGGCCGGGGCGCGCACCCCGAGGTAATCCTCGTCGTACTCGGTGACCAGGGCCATGGACAGGGGCACGAGCATTTCGCCCAGCTCCATGTAGCGGCTGCCGATGCCCTTTTGCAGGTCGCGGCCGATGGTGATGAGCCGGTCAAGGACAATGTCCATGTTCACGGTGGGATATTTTTCGCCGCCCTTGAAACCCGAGAGGTTGCAGGTGTGGGCCTCGCCCGCGATGGAGGTGGGCACGCCATAGAGGCGGCAGGTGATGGGCCGGTGCTCGTACATGACACAGAGGTTGTCGTCGGAGAGCATGGGGCAGCGCACCCGGGCCCGCGAGACCTCCAGGAGGATTTCCGAGGCGGGGCGGCCTTCCTGGCTCGCCTTGTACACCTTGCGCTTGAGCTTGTGTATCTGGCGGTCGGCCTGGTCTGCCCGATTCAGGACCGTGCTGCGCTCAAGCCCCGAGAACAGCTCGTTGAACTTGTGGTTGATGTAGATGGCCTCGGCCAGGGTGATGTCGAACAGGGCGTGGCAGCAGTCGCTGCACCCCTTGCCACACTTGACCAGATCGCCCATCTCGGCCTCGAACTTGTCGAAGACCCCTTCGACCTCGGCGACTATGGCCTCGTACCGCTTGAAATATTCGGAAAAATCCAGCGCCATGTGTATGCTCCTCGTCTGGCCCGCATGTCTGAACCCGTCTGGCTGGCCCGCCCATTTGGCCAGCCATATGAGTCTGCATGTGTGGCCCGTGTCGCGTCGCCGGGCGACGTCATGCCCGTTATGGTAAGTCGCGAATCAAAATCGTCAACCGCACGGGCGGCGTCGGCAGGCCAAAAACCGTCGGGGCGGGCAAAGGGAGCGCCGGTCTCCCGAGCCGGGACCGCGAACCGCCACGCTGCGGCCATGGCCGAAAAAGGAAACGGGAGCAACGGTGACCCGCCGCTCCCGGAGCCGTGGCAAAACTTTCGGAACTAGTTCTCTTCGATGGTGATAGCGTCGGCCTCGCAGACCTCGACGCAGGACTCACAACCGAGGCACTCTTCCTCGTTCACGGCAACGGCCTTGCCGTCCTGAAGCTCGTAGACTTCCACGGGGCAGACGTCAACGCACTCGCCGTCGCCGGTACATTTGTCATGATCAACAGTGATAGTGTAGCCCATTGTTCCCTCCAGAATGATTTGGGATGCCCGCGTCTCACGGGGCTGGTTTGCTGCGCCTGATGCGCAGCGGTGATTGCACGCTTCCGACCCGAAAGGCCGGGCACGAGTTGCAGATATATTCAAGCCCGCCCTGTGTCAAGACATGAAAACCCATTTCACCACCCGGCCGCCGCCCGGCGCGTTTTCGGGTGTTGTGACCGGCGGCCGAGTCGTTTATCGTGCCCGCAGACGACAACCCTCAACACCGACAAGGACACTCATGTTCACCAAAGAAGAATTGAAGAAATACGCCCAGACACTGTGGTGGGGCCTGACCACCGCCCGCACCAAACCCTATGCCCCCGGCGACACCATCCTGCTGCGCTTCGACGCCCCGGCCCTGCCCCTGGCCGAGGCGGTCTTCGACATGCTCATCGAAAAGGGGCTCAACCCGGTGGCCCGGCAGAACATGACCCCGGGCATGGACCTGTCCTTCTACGGCAAGGGAGCCGACGCCCAGCTCACGGCTGTCCCGGCCGGGGATCGGGAGCTGATCGAGAGCTTGAACGGACTCATCTCCCTCATCGCGCCCGCCACCCTGACCCACCTCAAGGATGTGGACCCAAGCAAGATAGGCCTGGCCGCCGTGGCCCGCAAATTCATGCGCGACATCATGGAGCGTCGCGAGCAGTCCGGCGACTTCGGCTGGACCCTGTGCCTCTACCCCACCGAGGCCATGGCCGAGGCGGCCGGGCTGACCATGGCCGAGTTCAAGGCCCAGGTGGTGGACGCCTGCTTCCTCGACCACGAGGACCCGTCCGCCAAGTGGGCCGAGATCTTCGACGAGGCCGAAAAGGTCAAGGCGTGGCTCAACGGCCTGGACATCACGCGGCTGCGCGTCACCTCCGAGAACACGGACCTGACCGTGACCCCGGGCCGCGACCGGCGCTGGCTCGGCGTCTCGGGCCACAACATCCCGAGCTTCGAGATATTCCTCTCGCCCGACTGGCGCGGCACCGAGGGCGTGTACTACGCGGACCAGCCCTCCTACCGCTCGGGCAACTATGTGGAAGGCGTGCGCCTGACCTTCGAGAACGGCGTGGCCGTCAAGACCGAGGCCCGGGTGGGCGGGGAGTTCGTGGCCAAGCAGTTGACCCTGGACGAGGGAGCCAACCGGCTGGGCGAATTCTCCCTGACCGACCGCCGTTTCTCCAAGATCAGCGCCTTCATGGCCAACACCCTGTTCGACGAGAACTTCGGCGGCGACCAGGGCAACTGCCACGTGGCCGTGGGCGCGTCCTACGCCGACACCTATGCGGGCGACCAGTCCACCCTGGACAAGGACAAGAAGACCGAACTGGGCTTCAACGATTCCGCCCTGCACTGGGACCTGGTCAGCACCGAGCGCAAGACCGTCACCGCCACCCTGGCCGACGGCAGCGAGCTGGTCATCTACAAGGACGGGGAATTCCAGTATTGACGAACCGCCCCGGGCGGCGAAAGCAGGGAGAAAGCCATGGCCAAACGCAACATATACCTTGAGACCATCCCGGTGGAAGAGGCCGTGGGCCGCGCCAGGGCGGCGCTGGACCGCAAGCGTCTGCTGGCCGTCGAGACCGTGCCCACCCACGAGGCGGCCGGGCGGGTCACGGCCGGGCCCATCTTCGCCCGCTACTCGTCGCCCACCTTCCACTCCGCCGCCATGGACGGCATCGCCGTGCGCGCCGACACCACCTTTGCCGCGCGCGAGGACCGGCCTGCATCCCTGACCCACGGCGCGCAGTTCGTCTTCGTCAACACCGGTAATCCGCTGCCCGAGGGCATGAACGCCGTGATCATGATCGAGAACGTGGTCCAGAAGGACGAGGACACGGTGCTCATCGACGCCCCGGCCTTCCCCTGGCAGCATGTGCGCCGCATCGGCGAGGACATCGTGGCCACCGAACTGCTCATCCCCCAGTTCCGCCAACTCACCCCCTGCGACATCGGCGCCCTGCTCGCAGCGGGCATCTACGAGGTCGAGGTGCGCGAGCGGGTCCGGGCCGTGTTCGTGCCCACGGGCGACGAGGTGCTCGACTTCAAGGACAGACCCGAACCCCGGGCCGGGCAGGTCATCGAATCCAACTCCCAGGTGTTCATGGCCTATGCGGCCTCCTGGGGCGTGAACGCGAGTTTCACCCCACCGGTAAGGGACGACGAGGCAACCCTGCGCCGGGCCGTGCTCGACGGGCTGAACGCGGGCAACCATGCGGTCATCGTCGGCGCGGGCTCCAGCGCGGGCAGCAAGGATTACACCCGGCGCGTGTTCGAGTCCGTGGGCCGGGTGCTGGTCCACGGCATCTCGGTCATGCCCGGCAAGCCCACCCTGGTGGCCGTCACCGATGAGCGCAGCGGCCACCCCGGCCGCCTGCTGGTGGGCGCGCCCGGCTATCCGGTCAGCGCCGTGGTCTGCCATGAGAAGATTCTCGCCCCGGTGCTCTCCTGGCTCATGGGCGCGACCGCACCCGAGCGCGCCACCGCCCAGGTGGTGCTGGCCCGTAAGACCCCCTCCAAGCCCGGCATGCGCGAGGCCCTGCGCCTTGCGGCCGGGCGCATCGGCGAGCGCGAAAACGGGCGCATTGTCGCCGCGCCCCTGGCCCGTGGGGCGGGCATGATCACCACCATGACCCGGGCCCAGGCCGTGGCCTACATTCCCGAGGCGTCAGAGGGCGTGGACGAGGGCGAATCCGTCACCGCCGAACTGCTGGTGCCCATGGCCGACCTTGACCGCGTCCTGGTCCATGTAGGCAGCCACGACAACACGCTGGACCTGCTGGCCAACGAGCTGATGGGTCTGGCCGAGCCCCTGCGGCTGGTTTCGAGCCACGCCGGGAGCATGGGCGGCCTGACCGCCCTCAAGGCGGGCTCGGCCCTGTTCGCCGGGGCGCACCTCTTCGACCCCGAGAGCGCGGACTTCAACTTCCCCTTCATCAAGCGCTACCTCAAGGGGCTGGACGTCACCGTGGTCAACCTCGCCATCCGCCACCAGGGGCTTATCGTACCAAAGGGCAACCCCCTGTCCATCCGGGGCGTCGAAGACCTGGCCCGCGACGACGTGCGCTTCATCAACCGCCAGCGCGGGGCGGGCACGCGCATCCTCCTCGACCACCACCTGAAGACCGCCGGCATCATTCCGACAGACGTGACCGGCTACGACAACGAGGAGTTCACGCACATGGCCGTGGCCGTCAATGTGCTCACGGGCGCGGCCTCCTGCGGCCTGGGCATCTTTGCAGCGGCCAGGGCCCTCGATCTCGACTTCGTGCCCCTGGCCCACGAGCGCTACGATCTGGTCATTCCCTCCGCGCACATGGAAGACCCACGCATCGTCACCCTGCTGGCCACCATCCGCAAGGACACGGTCAAGGCCGCCATCAACGCCCAGGGTGGCTACGAAACCACCCTCACCGGCCAGATCATGCGCCCGGGCATGGGCCTGGGCTGAGCAAAGGAGCACTATCCATGTCGGCAAACACGGCTCTTGTGGTCATCGACGTCCAGAACGTCATGTTCGAGACGCCAGGGTTCGAGTTGTACCGGGGGGAAGAAGTCCTTGATGTCATCAAGGGGCTGATCAAGGCGGCCCGCACGGCAGGCGTGCCGGTGGTCTACATCCAGCACACCACCCGCGATGCGGGCAGCGAGTTCGAGAAGGATTCGCACAACTGGCGGATTCATCCGGCAATCGCCCCGCACCCCGGCGACGCCGTCTCCCTGAAATATTCCTATGACGCCTTCTTCGACACGGGCCTCGACAAGGCGCTCAAGGGGCTCGGCGCACAGCGGCTCGTCTTCTGCGGCCTCCAGACGGAAATCTGCGTGGACACCACGGTGCGCAGCGCCCTGGCCCACGGCTATTCGAGCGTCCTGGCGGCCGACGGCCACTCCACCTACGACACGGACGCGGCCCCGGCCCGGACCATCGTCGCCCACCACAACGCGGTGCTTAACCGCCGCTTCTGCACGGTCATGCCCTCGGATGAGGTCCGGTTCCAGCCCGGACACGCCGGGCGCGATCCTGACCCGCAGGCTTGATCCGCAAACACGCCCAGAAGGAATAACCGCCATGCAAGCCCTTGTTCGCTCCGTGCGTCAGTTGACATCGCAGGGCGAGACCGTGGTCCTGGCGACTGTGGCCGAAAGCGCCGGGTCCACCCCGCGCCCGCCCGGGGCCAAGATGATCGTCCGGACCGACGGGACCACCATCGGCACCGTGGGCGGCGGCCTCGTCGAGGCCATGGCCCGGCGCGAGGCAATGGCCCTGTTCGATGCCGGAGACGGCGCGGCCCTGCTCTTCTTCGCGGACATGACCGGCCCCCTGGCGGCCGAGTCGGACATGATCTGCGGCGGCGGCCTCTCGGTGTTGCTGGAGGTCGCGGGGCCGGGCGGCTCCTGCGCCACGGCCTACGCCCGGCTGGACCACAGCCTGCAAAGCGGCACCCGCGCAGCCCTGATCACCCGGCTGGAAGGCGCGGCCACGCTGCGGGCCGTGGACCACGGCATCGCGGACGCACCGCCCGCCAGGGCCGTTGTCCTGGAGCGGCTCGACTCCGCCATGCGGCTGGTGGAACCCTTTGTCCCCGCACCGCCCCTCTTCCTCTTCGGGGCCGGGCATGTGTCGCTGTTCACCGCCCGCATCGGGGCCATGGCCGGATTCCGCACCGTGGTCCTCGACGACAGGCCGGACTTCGCCAATGGGCAGCGGTTCCCCGAGGCGGACCGGATCGTGGTCCTGCCCTCCTTCGAGGGGTGCTGCCAAGACCTGGACATCACCGAAAACGCCTTTGTGGTCATCGTCACCCGGGGCCACCTGCACGACAGGACCGTGCTCGCCCAGGCGCTGCGCACCCCGGCCGGGTATGTGGGCATGATCGGCAGCCGGACCAAGCGGGACACGATCTATGCGAGCCTGCTGGCCGAGGGATTCACCAATGGCGACATGGCGCGCTGCCACTGCCCCATCGGCCTGTCCATCGGTGCGCGCACGCCCGAGGAAATCGCCATCAGCATCGGGGCCGAACTGGTCAGCGCCCGGGCAAGGCTGGCCGGAACACCGGCATGACCATGCTGGCCGCCATCATCCCGGCCGCCGGACACTCCTCGCGCATGGGACGCTGCAAGCCCCTGCTTCCCTTTGGCCCGGGCACGCTCCTGTCCCACTGCGTCGGCCTGTTCCGGGCCAACGGCCTTGACCGGATCATCGTGGTCACTGGCAACGACCGGGACGCGGTGGCGGCCGAGGCGGCCAGGGCCGGAGCGACCCCGGTCCACAACGCGCACTTCGGGCAGGGCATGTTCTCCTCGGTGCTGACCGGCCTGCGCGCCCTGGACCCCGAAACGGCCGCCTTCTTCCTGCTCCCGGTGGACATGCCCCTGGTCAGGCCGGATACCATCGCCCGGCTGGCCGACGAGTACCGACGCACCAAGTTCGCCGTCCTCTGCCCCCGCTTTCGGGGACAGCGCGGCCACCCGCCCCTCATCAGCCGGTCATTGCTGCCGGAAATCCTGGCCCACGACGGCACGGGCGGCCTGCGCGCCGTGCTGCTCCGGCACGAAGCGACCAGCCTGGACCTCGACGACCCGGGCACCGTGCTTGATCTGAATCACCCCGGGGACTACCAGGACGCCCTGGCCCGGTTGCTGCCGCAGGTGGGCTGACCGGGGCTGGAGAGACAGTGAAAAGGCCGCTCCCGCGAGCAGCCTTTCCTGTGTCCTTTGATCCGGTCTCATCCCCCTCAGACCGTAATGGTGTCGCAAGTCGTGTCGGTGTGCATGACGCGCTTGGCCACCCGGTCGAAGTGCAGGCCGAGGATGGCGAGTTCCACAGCCACCGGGAAGGCCTTGCGGTTGGTCAGCATGGTCTTGATCATGAGCTTCCAGTAGTTGAATCGGGCGCGCGAGACCACGCCGACATGCCACATGCTCTTGACCAGGGCCAGCAGCTCGACAGGATCGGTCCGCCGCCGGGCGGTGGGGCAGTATTCGCGCAGGAACGTGTTGATCCGCTTGTAGTATTTTCGTGGGGAATAGATGACGCCGAGCAGTTGCTTGTACCCGTCGAGCAATGCCTTGCGCCCCATGGCCGGGATGAAGTTCAGGCAGGCGTCGGTGTTCTCGCCGCTGGCCTCGCCAAAGAGCCGCCCTTCCTGCTCCAGCCGCCTCCACAGGCGGGTCTGCGGCATGGCGTTGAGCACGCCGACCATGGCCGTGACCACGCCGATCTCCTGGATGAACCGGATCTGCTGCTCGAAGATGGACGGCGTGTCATGGTCAAAGCCCACGATGAACCCGCCCATGACCTGCATCCCGTGACGGTGAATCTCCCTGACCGCGCTGGCGAAATCCATCGCCACGTTCTGCTTCTTGCCGCACTCGATCAGGCTGTCCACCGACGGCGTCTCGATGCCGATGAACACCTTGTGGAAGTTGGCCTCGCTCATCATGGTCATGAGTTCCCGGTCATTGGCCAGATTGATGCTCGCCTCGGTCATGAGCATGTACGGATAGCCGCGCTCGCGCTGCCACTGGGCCAGCCGGGGCAGCAGCCGCTTCACATGGGCCACGTTGCCGATGAAGTTGTCGTCCACGACGAACACGGTGTCGCGCCAGCCCGCGTCATACAGGCTCTGCATCTCGCGCAGCATCTGCTCCGGGCTCTTGACCCGCGACCGCCTGCCGTTGAGGGCCATGATGCCGCAGAACTCGCAGTCAAAGGGGCAGCCACGCGAATATTGCACGGACATGGACACGTAATCCTTGAAATTCAGCAGCTCCCAGAGGGGAATCGGCGTGGTCGCCAGATCGGGCCGCCGGTCCGACTGATACACTTCCCTGGCCGTCCCGTTTTGCAGGTCTTCCACAAAGGCGGGCATGATCTCCTCGGCCTCACCCACGATGAAGTGATCGACGCCGGGAAACGTCTCGCGCCCGGTGCCGAAGGCCGGGCCGCCCGCCACCACCAGCTTGCCCGCCTCCCTGGCCCGCCCGATGATCTGGCGCGCGCTGGGCGCCTGGACCAGCATGGCGCTGACCATGACCATGTCCGCCCAGGCCAGATCCGCCTCGCTCAGGGGCGCGACATTGGTGTCCACGAGCCGTTTCTCCCAACCGGCCGGGAGCATGGCGGCCACCGTGAGCAAGCCCAGGGGCGGAAAGGCCGCCTTTTTCGAGACAAAGGGCAAGACGTGCTTGAAACTCCAAAAGGTATCTGGATAGGCGGGATAAACGAGCAGTGTTTTCATGGCGGAAGACCTCTTTTCCACCATAAAAGCCACAATGACGAACGCAAGGGGAAGCACAAGATTATAACATGAAATACCCGGTCAGATTGACGCAACAGACCGCCCCGGCAGGACAAAACACACCGATCTGGAAATCCCGGGGTGAAAGGGAATCGCCTCCGGGGACTGCCCTCGGGTGCCGGAAAACGTCTGCGGCGGCCAAAGCCGCCCTCACCCCAGCTTCAGGCCGTTTGGCACGGGCTTGTCCGGCACGGCCAGGACCACGCCGTCGTCGCGGTAGAAGCCGGTGATCAGACACTCCGAGCGCATGGGGCCGATCTGCTTGGGCGCGAAGTTGACCACGGCCACGATCTGGCGACCCGTCAGTTCTTCCGGGGCATACAGCTGGGTGATCTGGGCGCTCGACTTGCGCTCGCCGATGTCCGGGCCGAAATCCACCCACACCTTGTAGGCCGGGGTTCGCGCCTCGGGAAACGGCTCGACCCTGGTGATGGTCCCCACCCGCAACTCCACCTGTTCAAATTCGTCCCAGCTTATGGTTTTCATGCATTCCTCCGCAATGATTGGCGAACCATAGCACCATCAGGACACAACGAAAAGGGGAGCCCTGGCGGGCTCCCCACACAGAGGAAGGAGTGTGACGGAAAATCAGCGCAGCCGGGCATAGGCCGAGGGGCCGCGCAGCAGGGCCGCCAGGGCCGCGCCCCCCAGCGCCACGGCCAACCCGAGATGCACCCATTCGATGGTCACCACCAGGGCCGGTTCAAGGGTCACCGAAGGCAGATTGCGGTACATTCGCAGGCCGCCGCTGACCATGAGCCCGCCGAGGATGACCACCCGGGCCGCGCCCAGCGGCGTCAGCGCCAGCCGGTCGCGCCAGGCGCGCAGCCAGTTGGTGGCGGCCAGCCCGGCCGTGAAGAGCAGCAGGGCCGCGAAATAGGAGTGCAGCCGGTGGACAAGGAAGAAATCCCCGGTCCAGGCCAGCCCCGGCACCTCGGTCAGGGCGTAGCGCTCGGCCAGCGGCATCTGGAGCAGGCCGGTCACGGCAAGCCCGGCCACGGACACGACAAAGAGACGGCTGATCCATGAGGAATACGGTCTAGCGCGCATCGTCACCCTCCTTGGACTGAGTCGCGTGGCCGTCTTCGCCCGGACCGAGCAGCCTTGCCCCGATCCCCAGGAATCCGGCGGCGATGCCCGCCACCGGGGCAAGGAGCGCGGCCGTGGCCGCTGAATTTTCTTCGGCCATGACATCGGCCACACCCTTGAGGTGCGGGCGGCCCCTGCCCTGCTCAATGGCCGCGTCCAGCAGCTCAAAGGGCACCGGCGAGACATAGATGGTGTTGGTGCCGCCGTTCTCGTCCAAACCGTACATGAAGCCGTTCATCGATTCGGCCAGTTCCCGCGCCTTGGCGATCATCTCCCGGCGTGGGCCGATGGTCTGCACCTCCTCGGGACACTGCTCGATGCAGGCGGGCACCTCGCCCCGATCGAGGCGCTGATGGCAGCGGTCGCACTTGTACATGACGCCGTTGCCCGCAAAGCGCGGCATGAGGTGGAGATAGAGCCCCACCCCGGACTGGCGCTGCGGGACATGCCAGGGACAGACCGTGCGGCACTTGGCCCCGCCCAGGCACAGCGAGTCGTTGATGAGGGTCAGGCCGTTGGTCTGCTTGTTGGCCGCGCCAAAGGGACACAGGTTGGCGCAGGGCGGGTTGACGCAGTGCATGCAGCGGCGAGGGATGTGGACGGTGTGATCCGCGCCGCCATGGCGCACCCGGACGCTCTGGATGTAGAGCCAGTTGTAGGGGGTCAGCCTGTCGTCGATGTCGCGCCGCCCGGACCAGTCCTCGGGCTTGGCGCGCCGGGCGGGCGACATGGCCGGAAAGGGCTTGGTCGGCTCGGGAAACTTTTCCTCGTTGGCCTCGCGGCACGCCTCCACGCACGCCCCGCAGCCGATGCACCGCGACAGGTCGAGGACCGTGACAAGCTCCGCGTCCGCCGCGACCCCGGGGGTGGCCGAAGCCTCACCCGGCGCGGCCAGGGCCAGCGAGGGCGCGGCCAGACCCGCCCCGCCCACGGCCAGGGCCTTGAGAAATCCGCGTCGGCTCAGGCCGGATTGGGTTGCACCCGATTTCTTCATGATCGCCGCACTCCTGATATTTGGTTGCGCAGGCCGCCTGTTCCCTTCCTGCAACATACCCTATAGGGGTATATTGGTCCTTGTCAACCCCTGTGTCGGGGATTGTGTCCCGCCCAGGTTCGGCGTAGTGTCGCAAAAGACCCGGCAAGGCAGGTGCGCCCCCGCATCGTGCCCCGCGTGTTGACTTTTTTGTGCAATCATCGCCCATCGGAGTTTGACATGGCGGAATCTCTCGACTATACATGCCCATACCACGACACCGAGTCCACTCCGCCCGGATCGGCATCACCGAATTTCCGGGCGCACCTTGTGGCGGGCTCGCCCTTTGGCGCACCCCCGGAGCCATCCGGGGGCGGACGACGAAGAAACCCTTCGACACCAGGTCCGAACAGCCGAATTTTCTTTTGCACCCGACGCCTGGAGGGGGGCTTCACTCATGACTTCCAGAGGTAACCGCATGTTGAAAGAGACCAAGGACACCAAGGGCAAGACCGCCTACCTCATCCTCGACGGCACCACCTACGAACTGCCCGTCATCGTGGGCAGCGAGAACGAGCACGCCATCGACATCCGCTCCCTGAGAAAGGAGACCGGCCACATCACCTACGACCCGGGCTACGGCAACACCGGGGCCTGCTCCAGCGCAATCACCTTCGTGGATGGCGAAAACGGCATCCTGCGCTACCGCGGCTACCCCATCGAGGAACTGGCCGCCAGCAGCACCTTCATCGAAACCGCGTACATGCTCATCTTCGACGCCCTGCCCACCCGGGAGCAGCGCCAGCAGTTCCGCGACCTGCTCAGCGACCAGGAACTGCTGCACGAGGGGTTGCGCCACCACTTCGACGGATTCCCCTCGGCCGGGCATCCCATGGCCCTCCTCTCGGCAGTGATCAACGCCATGGGCTGCTACCACCCGGATCTGCTGGAGATCGAGACCGAGGACGAATTCCTGCGCGCCGCAGCCAAGATCATCTCCAAGGTGCGCACCATCGCTGCCTGGTCCTTCCGCAAGGGCCAGGGATTGCCCTTCATGTATCCCGACCCCAAGCTGTCGTACTGCCGAAACTTCCTGCACATGATGCACTCCATCCCCTACAAGCAGTTCGACCCCACGGACGAACAGGTGCGCGCCCTCTCCCTCTTCTTCCTGCTCCACGCCGACCACGAGCAGAACTGCTCCTGCTCCACGGTGCGCATGGTCCAGTCCACCGAGGCCAACCTCTTTGCCTCGGTCTCGGCGGGCATCTGCGCCCTGTGGGGCCGCCTGCACGGCGGTGCCAACGCGGGCGTGGTCACCATGCTCGAACAGATCCGCGACGGCGAATCTTCGATCCCCCAATACCTTGAGCGGGCGAAGAAAAAGGAACTCAAGCTGATGGGTTTTGGCCACCGCATCTACAAGAGCTTCGACCCCCGGGCAAAGATCCTGCGCAAGGCGGCCCACGACATGCTCGAATCCACGGGCTACGAAGACCCGCTGCTGGACATCGCTCTGGAACTGGCCGACGCGGCCATGCGCGACGAGTACTTCATAGAGCGCAAGCTCTACCCCAACGTGGACTTCTACTCCGGCATCATCCTGCGCGCCCTGGGCATCCCGGTGAACATGTTCCCGGTCATGTTCGCCATCGGCCGCATGCCCGGCTGGATAGCCCACTGGTACGAGGCCCACAGCGACGGAACCACTCGCATTCACCGGCCGCGCCAGATCTACACCGGCCAGACCCCGCGCGCCTACGTGCCCATCGACCAGCGGTAGGACACGGCAATGCAAGAGCACACCCCCGGCCCGTCAGGGCCGGGGTTTTTCTTGCCCCAGGCATGACACGCGGTATAGGATTTCCAGAAAACCCATGTGGATGTCTTCACCTGAGGAGAACAGCATCGCCATGCCATTCGACAGGATCGCCTGCGTTTCGTCCGCCTCGCCCAAGGCCCGCGAGGGGCTGCGCCAGTTGGCTGCCGCCATGCTCCTGGTGCCGGTGGCCGAAGCTGAGGTGATCATCGCCCTGGGCGGCGACGGCTTCCTGCTGCGGACCATGCACGCATACCTGCACACCGGCCTGCCCATCTACGGCATGAACCGGGGCTCTGTCGGCTTTCTGCTCAACGAGTTCGACTGCGAAAACCTGCGCGAGCGCCTCGGCAACGCCCAGCCGCACCAGCTGCGCCCCCTGCGCATGACCGCCACCACCATTGACGGCCAGCGCCACGAAGCCCTGGCCTTCAACGAGGTGGCCCTCTTGCGCCGCTCCCAGCAGTCGGCCCATGTGCGGGTGCTGGTCAACGGCCGCCAGCGCCTGGAAAACCTCGTCTGCGACGGGGTCATGGTGGCCACCCCGGCGGGCAGCACGGCCTACAACCTCTCGGCCCACGGCCCCATCATCCCCCTGGGGTCCAACGTCCTGGCCCTGACCCCGGTCAGCCCCTTCCGGCCCCGGCGCTGGAACGGCGCGCTCCTGCCCCACACGGCCGAGGTGGAATTCGAGATACTCAACCCCGTGCACCGTCCGGTGGATGCGTCGGCAGACTCCAAGCAGGTCCGCGCGGTGACGCATGTGACCGTGCGCGAGGACCCGTCGCTGCACGCCCGCATCCTCTTCGACCCGGACCACTCGCTGGAGGAGCGCATTTTCAACGAGCAATTTCTCCACTGACGGCCCGTCGGCCCCCTCCAACAGGAGCCATTGTACAAACGACGCGAAAAGGTGTATGCTTATCGCGCCAAAGAGCCATTCACGCCCCGGCCAGATCATCGCATCCGCCGCCGGGGTCCACACCATACACTTCAGGACACCATGGAAAACGACATCACCAGAGAACCGACAGACGAAACACCCGGGACCGACTCGGACCAGCACATCATCACCTTCGACGCCCTGCCCCCAGTCCTGCGCCAGGCCTGCGACCGCGCCGGGTGGACCAAGCTCATGCCCGTGCAGGAAAAGGCCATGCCCTTCCTGCTGGCGGACCGCGACGTCATGGTCCAGGCCAGGACCGGCTCGGGCAAGACCGGTGCCTTCGTGCTCCCGCTGCTCGAAAAACTCGACCCGGCCCTGGCCCAGTGCCAGGCCCTGGTCATGGTCCCCACCCGCGAGCTGGCCCGCCAGGTGGCCGACGAGGCCCGCATGCTCTCCGGCGAGAAGGGCATCGGCGTGGTCGCGGTCTACGGCGGCGTGGGCTACAAGGAGCAGCTCGACGCCTTCCGCGATGGCGCGCACCTCGTGGTGGGCACCCCGGGCCGCATCCTCGACCACCTCGTGCGCCGCAACCTGACGCTCGACCACCTCAAGGCCCTCATCTTCGACGAGGCGGACCGCATGCTCTCGGTGGGCTTCTACCCCGACATGGTCGAGGTCAAGCGCTACCTGCCGCGCTCGCTGCGCGGGGCGTACATGTTCTCGGCCACCTTCCCCCAGAGCGTGCTGCGTCTGGCCGAGGAATTCATGAACAAGCCGGAGTTCCTCAGCCTGTCGAGCGAAGAGGCCAACATCTCGGCCATCGCCCACCAGTTCGTGGAGGTTCCGGCCATGGGCAAGGAGCGCAAGCTCATCAAGCTCATCGAGCTTGAGAACCCCACCTCGGCCCTCATCTTCTCCAACACCAAGCGCAACGTGGAGTTCACCGCCGCCCTCCTCGCCCAGTTCGGCTTCGACGCCGAGGGGCTGACCTCGGACCTGACCCAGGCCAAGCGCGAATCGCTCATGGCCCAGATCAAGGCGGGCAAGCTGCGCTTCCTGGTGGCCACGGACGTGGCCGCGCGCGGCATCGACATCCCGGAATTGTCCCATGTCTTCATGCTGGAGCCGCCCGAAGACCCGGAGTCCTATGTCCACCGCGCGGGCCGCACCGGCCGGGCCGGGGCCACGGGCACGGCCATCACCCTGGTGGACGTCATCCAGCGCATGGAGCTTGAGCGCATCGCCACCCGCTTCTCCATCCATTTCGACGAGATCAAGGACCCCACCGAAGAAGACGTGGCCAAAATCATCGAAGAGCGGCTCACCGCCCTGCTCGAAAAGAAATTCCGCAAGCTGACCAATCTGGAGCGCGAACGCGCCGCCCGCTTCCTGTCCCTGGCCCGCAAGTATGCGGACAACGAGGAATCCCTCGGCCTGCTGGCCATGCTCCTGGACGAGATCTACCAGAGCGCCCTGCACGGCAAGCGCGCGGCCGAGCCCGCTGGCGGCAGGCAATCCGCCCCTGCTCCGGCCCCGGCCCAAAGGCGTCAGGACGAGCGCGACGACGAACGCCCGTCGCGGGGTGGCAAGCGTCGCGGACGCGGCAATCAGGACGGCCCCCGCGATGACGCCCCGGCGCGCGAAACGAACACCCGCCGCGACGACAGGCAGGAACAGGACCGCGACCGCCCCCGCAGACCCGCCGAGCGTCGCGACGAGGGCGAGCCCGCGCCACAGGAGAGGACCGAGCGCAGTGAACCGCGCGAGGCCCAACGGGTTGCCCCGGAAGGCGAAAATGGCGACAAGGGCGAAAACAGGCGCGATCAAGGGCGTGATCAGGGACGTGAAGCAGAACCCCGTCGCCAGCCCGGTGAATCTCCTGGTGACGAGGACAAGCCGGGCAAATCGCGGCGTTCGAGGCGCGGCAAGCGCAGGCCCGACGCACCTGGGGACACACCCGGGAACGCAACCGGAAACGGGCCCGGAGACGAGCCCGCAGTCATGCGCGAGCAGCCCGAGCGCGACCGCCCGCAGGAGCGCGACGATCTGCCGGAGCACGACCACCCGCAGGATCACGACCAGTGGTCAACGGCGGAAAACATCGAGACGCGCGCCCCCCAAGGCGACGACGATTCCAAACCCGTGTCCCGGCCCAGGCCCAGACGGCGCAGGCGCAAGAAGCCCTCGTCGGGCGCCTAGTCGGCCCGACCCGCTGGCCCACCAGCCCGCTCCACCATGCCAGCAGACCTGATCCTCGGTCTGGCCGCAGGCTATCATTACGGCGACATGCGCCCCTTCCTGGCTTCCCTCGGGGAGTCGGGGTTCCGGGGCGCATGCGTGCTTTTCGTCTCGCCCACCACCCGCGACACGGACCGGGTGGCGGCCCACGGCGTCACCCTCCTGCCGGTGTCGCCGCCCGTCGGCCTGGAAGCCCTCCCCCTCAACGCCCTGCGCTATTTCCTCTACCGGGACCTTCTGCTGGCCTCGACCACCCGCCATGGGCGCATCCTGCTCACTGACGTGCGCGACGTCGTCTTCCAGGCCGATCCCTTTGGCGCGGCCTGGGCTGGCGGCCTCAACTGCGTGCTCGAAGACCCGGGCACCAGCATCGGCACCTGCCCGCACAACAGCCGCTGGGTGCGCCGCCACCTGGGGGAGGAGGCGCTGGCCTCGGTGGCGGACCGGCCCGTGTCCTGCTCGGGCACGGTGCTGGCCGACCACGAGACCATGCTCGCCTACCTCGACGCCATGACCCGGCGGCTGGTGCCCTTCACCCCTGGCGAGCGCATGGCCGGATACGACCAGGGCGTCCACAACATCCTGGTCCACACCTTGCTGGTCCACAACTGGCTGGCCCACTCTGGCGCGCTGGAGAACCTGACCCTGCACGACAATGACGGCCCGGTCCTGACCCTGGCCACCACCAAGGGCGAACCGGTTGTGGATGCACAGGGGCTGGTGCGCAACGCGCGCGGCCGCATCCCGGCCATCGTCCACCAGTACGACCGCAAACCCGCTCTCTTCGCCCGCGTCCGGGCGCGCTACGCCTGACCCCGGCCTTGTGGTGAATTCTATGGACCAATCCGCGCCCATGGGCCATCATCGCGCCATGACGCCCGCCGCCTTGTCCCGCCGCCAGCCCCTGCCCCAGCCCCCGGTGCTGCCCATGACCCGCCAGGAGATGGACCGCCTGGGCTGGGACGAGCTGGACATCCTGCTGGTCACGGGCGACGCCTATGTGGACCATCCGTCCTTTGGGGCCGCCCTGCTGGGACGCTGGCTGGTGCACCACGGCTACCGGGTGGGCGTGGTGGCCCAGCCCCGCTGGGACGCGCCCGACGATGTGGTCCGCATGGGCAGGCCCCGCCTCTTCGCCGGGGTCACGGCCGGTTCGCTGGACTCCATGCTCGCCCACTACACGGCCTTTCGCAAGAAGCGCAGCGACGATGCCTACACCCCGGGCGGCAAGGCCGGAAACCGCCCCAACCGGGCCTGCATCGCCTACGCCAACGTGGTCCAGCGCGCCTTTCGCGGCCTGCCGGTGATCCTCGGCGGCATCGAGGCCTCCCTGCGCCGCGTCGCCCACTTCGACTTCTGGACCGACTCGATCCGCCGCTCCATCCTCATCGACAGCAAGGCCACGGCCATCACCTACGGCATGGCCGAAAATTCCATCGTGGCCCTGGCCAGCGCCATCGAAAATGCGGACGGCATGGACTTGAAAACTCTGCGCCCGCTCCTGGCCCGCATTCCCGGCGTGGTCACCGCCGGGGCCAGCAGCGATGTGCCAGACTTCGCCCCGGTCATGGAGCTGCCCTCCCATGAGGAAATCCAGGCCGATCCCCAGGCCCTGATCCGGGCCACCGTCATGCTGGAAAGGCAGGTCCACCAGAACCGGGAGATCGCGGTGCAGCAAAGCGGCGACAGGCTGGTCATCGTCACCCCGCCCGGCCCGCCGCTGGATACGCGCGGTCTCGACGAGCTGGCCGGGCTGCCCTTCACCCGGCTGCCCCACCCGGCTTACTCCGAGCGCATCCCGGCCGCGGACATGATCATGACCTCCATCACCACCCACCGCGGGTGCGCGGGCGGCTGCTCGTTCTGCACCCTGGCCCTGCACCAGGGGCGGCAGATACGCTCGCGCAGCCGGGCCTCGCTCCTGCGCGAGGCAGAGGCCGTGACCCGGGTGCCCGGCTTCACCGGCAGCATCAGTGATGTGGGCGGCCCCAGCGCCAACATGTGGGGCGGGCACTGCGCCGCAGACCAGTCCGCCTGCCAGCGCGCCAGCTGCCTGACCCCCAAGATATGCCGCCATTTCACGGTCGGCCAGTCCGCCTTCCTCGACCTCCTTGATGGAGTTGCCGGGCTGCCCGGGGTCAAGCACGTGCGCGTGGCCAGCGGCTGGCGCATGGACCTGGCCCTGACCGACATGGCCCCCCTGGCCCGGCTCATCCGCACCTATGTGGGCGGCCAGGCCAAGGTCGCGCCCGAGAACATGGCCGACCATGTCCTGCGGCTGATGCGCAAGCCGCCCTTTGACACCTTCGAGCGGTTCCTCGATGTCTTTGCCCGGGAATCGGCCAAGGCGGGCAAGCGCCAATACGTCATTCCCTACCTGATGAGCGCCTTCCCCGGCTGCACCGACGACGATATGCGCGCCCTGGGCCGCTGGCTGCGCGAACGGGGATGGAAGCCCGAGCAGGTGCAGTGCTTCATCCCCCTGCCGGGCACGGCCGCAGCAGCCATGTTCCACGCCGGAACAGACCTCGCGGGCCAGCCCATCCCCGTGGCCCGGACCGATGCCCAGCGCCTGCGCCAGCACGGCCTGCTCATGCCCGCAGGCCAGCCCCCGGCGCGCGACAAACGAAGCCCGGCACGCAGGAAACATTCCTGATCCCAACCTGTTCCACCAGAATCTTTTTGGGGCTGTGCCAGATAACTAGTGTTGCGTTCCGCAATTAAATTT
>NZ_JASTWE010000025.1 GCF_030282845.1 Pseudodesulfovibrio pelocollis | reverse complement strand
CGCAATCCGTCCGGCCCTCTTTTGGGGGCCGGTTTTTTCTTGCCGTGTGCCCGATCCGGCGCGGTGGCGGCAACGCATTTTCATCACGTTGAATTAATGAGCTTATTCTGAAAATTTCGGGCGGCCCGATCTTTTTGGCCCGGTTTTGCCCCGAAGCGGTATGCTCTCTGCAAAGTGGCCTGCGACGGCAAACATTTCCCCAACCGAAACCACCGTCGCATACCATCATGAACACGACACAACGCAAACACGGGCCGGTCACGGCGGCGGACGACCACCCGGCGCATCGCCTCCACGCCTCCCCCCTGGCCACGGCCGGAATGCAGGCCAGGAATTTCACGTCCGCTGCGGATTTCGCCGGTCATGGCATCGCGCCGGATTTCTATGCCGCCGACAGCCTGGCGCTGGACATCGAGCGGCTGTGCGACCCTGACCAGCCCGTGACCGACGAGGGTCTGCTCAACGTGGCGGTGAAGTATTTCTTCGCCTATGTCCACGACGGCGCGCAGGACGAGCGGGTGGAATACGGCGAGGTGGCGGAGTTGTACGCCCGGTTTTCCCGGCATCACAGCCTCAACGAGCCCGGCGACGACATCGAGGTCATGAACCGGCTGCGGCAGTGGTCGCCGGTGCTGCGGGTGCTGGCCGACGTGTCCCGGGCGGCCCACGTCATGCGCGCGGTCATCGGCCAGCGCGATGCGCCGCGCATCTCGGTGGGCCATTGCGGCCCCTATGTGGGGGCGGACATCGGGGCCGGGACCGGCATCATGATTCTGGCCCAGCAGATCCAGGCCCGGCGCAACGGCTTTCTCGATGTACACAGCCTCGGCTTTCAGGCCGACCCGGTGTCGGGCGAGCGCACCCATGATCTGGTCCATTCCCTGCGGGCGGGCAGCGTCATGCTGGCCGACCCGACCAGGGAGGGGGCCTACAACCTCCTGCGCGGCCGCCCCCTGAGCTATGTGGCCAACGAGATGGTGGCGGGCATGCAGCAGTCCCTGTGTGCTGACAATTTCTTCAACAAGTACCAGGCGTTCTTCTCTGCGGTGGGAGACAACGCCCGGCAGGCGGCTTTTTTCCCCGAGGGGCTCATCGCCCACAGCGGGCAGGCGGGCATCTCGCTCATCTTTGCCAAGGAGAACGGGTTCCAGGCTCCGCCCGAATACATGGCCTGCGAATTCATCGCCCAGGGGCTGATCATCGAGGGGCGCGTGCTGCCCATGCACAAGCTGGGTGCCGGGTTTTCCCGGTATTTGACCTGATTTCCGGCCCGATGCGCGTCTGGCGGTGACGGAAAAGCCCGGTTTTGTCCGGGCTTTTTCATAGGGTGTCAGTGCTCCAGGGATTCGTCGAAGGAGCTGGCCCCCATGGTGAAGCGCCAGCCGCTCAGTTGTCCGTCTCCGTCCAGAAAGGCCGTGAGCACGAAGGGCTGCCCCCGCCCGCTGAAGTGGCGGGCCAGCACCGGATTGGTGCTGACGAAGCGCAGGTCGCCGAAGGTCACGACCGCTCCCTCCGCCGGGTTTCCTCCTAGTGGCTCGCGGACCACATAGGGCCACTTGGCAAACCAAGCATAGGTGGCGAACATGGATTCCCGGCTGCCAAGGGCCTCAAGCTCGCCGATGTCGGCCCGGCGGTAGCGGCGCATCGGTTCCACCTCGCCGCCGAGCAGGTCCATGGTGTCGAGCAGGTAGTCATCCCCTTGGGTGGAGACCACCTTCCAGTAGCGCGGTGACAGGGCGTCGGGCGTGACGTGGACCGTGTCAAAGGCGACGCCGCTTCGGGTCAGGCGCTCGGCGTAGACGGTTTCGAGGTAAGCCCCTGCGGCCATGTTGGCCAGCGGATAGGCGAAGAACCAGACCATCCCGGCCAGGGCGATGGCGTGTCTCGAATTTTTCAAGACAATGGCGAGACCGATGAGAACCAGGGCCGTGAGGGTGAAGAGCGGGTCGATGATGAACGCGCCGTCCAGGGCAAAGCGGTGAGTGGAGAAGGGGGCCAGGATCTGGGTGCCGTAGGTGGTGATCAGGTCCAGCCAGACGTGGGTGAGGATCAGGGCGTAGGCGAAGACGGCGGCGGACGTGAACGAGGTGCCCCGCGAGATGCGCCGGTAGAGGGCGGCCAGGGCAAGGGCCATTACCAGCCCCCCGAAGAACGAGGTGGAGACGCCCCGGTGGTGGAGCAGGTTGAACTCCGGGTCGCCCCGGCCGAAGAAGATGTCCACATCGGGCAGCCATGAGCAGAGCATTCCAAAGGGGACGAGGTATCTCGCCCCGGGCAGCCACCTGCGGGCCGCCAGCGCGCCCATGACGCCCGACGATATGTGCGTGACCGGGTCCATGGAGCGATTCTATGTCAAGGGGCGCAGATTGTAAAACGAACTTGCGGTTTGCCGCCCCTGGGGGTAGAGAGCCGTGAAAGAGACAAGGAGCGAGAAGCAATGCAGAAACCGTCTGTCGGACTGGCCCTGGAGGGCATTCCCTATATAGTCATCGCCGCTTTCGCGACGCTGGTTGTCGCGATCATGGGCTGGTGGCCCCTGGCCCTGCTCGGGCTGGCCGTCACCTGCTTCATCGGCCATTTTTTTCGCGACCCCGAGCGGGTCGGCCCCGAGGATGCCGAGGCCGTGGCCTCGCCCGCCGACGGCAGGGTGATCAAGGTGGGCCAGGCCGCCGACCCGGTGACCGGCGAGATGCGTCAGGTCGTGTGTATCTTCATGAACGTCCTCAACGTGCACGTGAACCGCATGCCCGTGTCCGGCAAGATCGAGCTGATCCGCTACATTCCCGGCAAGTTCTTCAACGCCTCCTTTGACAAGGCGAGCAAGGACAACGAGCGCAACGTGGTGGTCATCACCGGCAAGGGCAACCAGCGCTTCACCATGGTCCAGATCGCCGGACTCATCGCGCGGCGCATCGTCTGCTGGGCCGAGCCCGGGGACAAGCTCAAGCGCGGTGAGCGGTTTGGTCTGATCAAATTCGGTTCGAGAGTTGACCTTTACATGCCTGATGGCTATGTATCCCTTGTGAGCGTCGGTGACACCGTTGTCGCTGGCGAGACGCCCCTGGCCGAGAGGCGCAAGGCCTGAGCCGGGGGGCGATACTGCGGACACAATGACCGAGGAGACGGATTTGGCGCGACACAAGAGCGTCTACCTTCTGCCGAACCTGCTGACCACGGCCAGCCTGTTCATCGGCTTTCTGGGACTCACCTGGGCCATCCAGGGCGATTTCGTCGCCTGCGCCCTGTGCATCCTGGCCAGCTGCGTGTTCGACGGCCTGGACGGCAAGGTGGCGCGGCTGACCAACACCACCAGCGAGTTCGGCGTCCAGCTCGACTCCCTGGCCGATCTGGTCGCCTTTGGCGTGGTGCCCGCCATCATGGTCTATCTCTGGGTGCTGGAGGACTTCGGCAGGCTGGGCCTGATGGCCGCCTTCCTGTTCATGGCCTGCGGCGCGCTGCGGCTGGCCCGGTTCAATGTCCAGACCGCCACCACCTCCAAGAAGCACTTCGTGGGCCTGCCCATTCCGGCTGCGGCCTGCACCCTGGCCACCCTGGTACTCTTCACCGTGTACCTGCCAGAGTCGGCCATGGAAACGCTGCTGCCCACCGGCACCCTGGTGCTGGTCTATGTGCTCTCCTTCTTCATGGTCAGCACGATCCGGTTCTATTCCTTCAAGGAGCTCAGCGCCTTCACCGCCCATCCCTTCAGCTGGATGGTCACGGCGATCCTGGTCTTCTCCCTGGTGGCCTCGCGCCCCAGGCTGCTGGGCTTCATCATTTTCCTGGGCTACCTCATCTCCGGCCCGATCTACACCCTTTTCCTACTATCCCGCCGCGGCAAGCGACTACTGCGGGACAGCTCCAAGGAAGAGCTAGGCTAGCTCTCACCCGTCCCATACCGGTACGTCGTACTGCCCCCGAAACGCCGCGCATCTGATGCGCGCCGGCGGGTTTTTCATATTCACGAATCATGTCAACGTCCTTGGCGAGAAGGACACCACGGAGGAAACAATGGCCGACAGAGTATACGTCTTTGACACCACCCTGCGCGACGGCGAGCAGTCGCCCGGCGCGACCATGAACCTGGACGAGAAGATACGCATGGCCCGCCAGCTCGAAACGCTGGGCGTGGACATCATCGAGGCGGGGTTCCCCATTGCCAGCCAGGGCGATTTCGAGGCCGTGCAGGCCATCGCCAAGGCGGTCTCAGATGTCCAGGTGGCCGGGCTGTGCCGGGCCGTGACCGGTGATATCGACCGCTGCTGGGAGGCTGTCAGGGAGGCGCGCAATCCGCGTATCCACACCTTCCTCGCCACCAGCGACATCCACATGAAATACAAGCTCGGCAAGACCGCCGACGAGGTTCTGGTCATGGCCGAAAAGGCCGTGCGCCACGCGGCCTCCTACACGGACAACGTGGAGTTCTCGGCCGAGGACGCTTCGCGCTCGGACTGGGACTTCCTGGTCAAGGTCACGGAGGCGGTCATCGAGGCCGGGGCCAGGGTGGTCAACATCCCGGACACAGTGGGGTATACCCAGCCATTCGAGTATCATGAACTGATCAAGTACCTGATGGAGAATGTGCGGGGCGTGGACAGGGCGATCATCAGCGTCCACTGCCACAACGACCTGGGGTCGGCCGTGGCCAACAGCCTGGCCGCCATCCGGGCCGGGGCGCGCCAGGTGGAATGCACGGTGCTCGGCATCGGCGAGCGGGCGGGCAATGCCGCGCTTGAGGATCTGGTCATGGCGCTGAACACCCGCAAGGAGTTGTACAACGTCGAGACCGGCATCGTCACCGAGCAGATATTCCCCTCCTGCCGCCGCCTCTCGCAGATCATCGGCATGCCCATCCCGCCCAACAAGGCCATTGTCGGGGCCAACGCCTTTGCCCACGAGTCCGGCGTCCACCAGGACGGCGTGTTCAAGAACCGGCTGACCTATGAGATCATGACCCCGGCCTCCATTGGCCGCACCAGCAACGACATCGTCATCGGCAAGCATTCCGGCTCCCACGCGGTGCGCAAGAAGGCCGAGGAGCTTGGCTACGCGCTGGACAATGATCAGGTGCAGGTGCTCTTCAAGGCGGTCAAGGACCTGGCCGACAAGAAGGAGCAGGTCTTTGACGAGGACGTGGAGGCGCTCATCCTGGAGAAGGTCTACCGCCGCCTGGACCGCTTCCGGCTGGTGGACATGAGCGTGTTCTCGGGCACGGGCAATGTGCCGCCCCATTCGGCCATGGTCATGGAGTTCGGCCGCGAGGGCGAGGAGGTCGAGGTCCGGCGCACCAGCGAATTCGGCGAAGGTTCAGTTGACGCGGTGTTCAAGTCCATCTACTCCCTTGTGGGGACAGCGCCGAAGCTCGAACATTATTCGGTCAACGCCGTGACCGAGGGCTCGGACGCCCTGGCCGGGGTGGCGGTGCGCATCGAGCACGACGGCGTCAAGGCCGTGGGCCGCGCCAATGACGGCGACGTCATCAGGGCCAGCGCCCTGGCCATGATCAACGCATTGAACAGGCTTGAGAAAGCCAAAGAGGAGAAATAGACGATGGGCCATACCTTAGCCGAGAAAATCCTTCAGGGACATACGGACCAGGAGATCGCCGGGGCCGGGCAGATCGTCCAGTGCCGCGTGTCCATTGTCCTGGCCAACGACATCACCGCGCCGCTGGCCATCAAGTCGTTCAAGGCCATGGGCGCGAAAAAGGTCTTTGACAGGGACAAGGTGGCGCTGGTCTGCGACCACTTCACCCCCAACAAGGACATCGACTCCGCCGAGCAGGTCAAGCTGGTGCGCGAGTTTGCCGAGGCCATGGGCGTGACCCACTACTACGAGTGCGGCGACGTGGGCGTGGAGCACGCCCTGCTGCCCGAAAAGGGCATTGTCGGCCCGGGCGACGTGGTGGTGGGCGCTGACTCGCACACCTGCACCTACGGCGGCCTGGGCGCATTCGCCACGGGTATGGGCTCCACCGACATCGGTGCGGCCATGGCCCTGGGCGAGACCTGGTTCAAGGTGCCGCCCACCATTCGGGTGAACATCACCGGCAAGCCGGGCCAGTACGTGGGCGGCAAGGACTATATCCTCAACCTCATCGGCCGCATCGGCGTGGCCGGGGCGCTCTACAAGGCCCTGGAATTTTCCGGCGAGGCCGTGGACAATCTGACCGTGGAGGGCCGCATGACCATGGCCAACATGGCCATCGAGGCAGGTGGCAAGGTCGGCCTGTTCCCGGTGGACGCCAAGACTCTGGCCTATACTGCGGCAGCGGGCCGCCAGGGCGACGTGGCCATGACGCCCGACAGCGACGCGGTCTACGAGCGGGTCATCGAGATCGACGTCACCTCCATGGCCCCGCAGATTGCCTGTCCGCACCTGCCGGACAACGTCAAGCCCGTGGACGAGACTTCGGGCCTGCGCATCCATCAGTCGGTCATCGGCTCCTGCACCAACGGCCGCATCGAGGACATGCGCGAGGCCGCATCCATCCTCAAGGGGCGCAAGGTTGATCCCAAGGTGCGCTGCATCATCCTGCCCGCCACCCCCGCCATCTGGAAGCAATGCATGAAGGAAGGGCTGATGGAGATATTCATGGACGCGGGCTGCATCGTGGGGCCGCCCACCTGCGGGCCGTGCCTGGGCGGACACATGGGCATCCTGGCCGGGGGCGAACGCACCGTGGCCACCACCAACCGCAACTTCAAGGGCCGCATGGGGTCCCTCGACAGCGAGGTGTTCCTGTCCAACCCCTGGGTGGCCGCGGCCAGCGCCGTGGCCGGCGAGATCATCAACCCGGCCAAACTCTAGGAGAAAGACCATGAAAGTGACCGGAACCGCCCACCTGGTGGGCGACCACATAGACACCGATGCCATCATCCCGGCCCGTTTCCTGGTGACCACCGATTCCGCCGAGCTGGGTGCCAACTGCATGGAGGGCCTTGAGGCGGGCTGGATCAAGCGCGTCAAGGGCAACGACATCCTCGTGGCCGGTGACAACTTCGGCTGCGGTTCCTCGCGCGAGCACGCGCCCATCTCCATTCTGGGCGCGGGCATCCCGGTGGTGGTGGCCAGGAGCTTTGCCCGCATCTTCTATCGCAACGGCTTCAACATGGGGCTGGTGCTCCTCGAAGTGGGCGATGACATTGAAAAAATCAGGGACACGGATCAGATTGAGGTGGACACCGCCACCGGCGTCATCCGCAACCTGACCACCGGGGACGAGATCGCCAGCGCCCCGGTGCCGCCCTTCATGCAGGAGATTCTGGACGCGGGCGGCCTTGTTGACTACGTCAAGCACAAGCTGGCCTGACCGCAAACCGGAAGAAACCGACCACAATCACTGGAGAAGACTATGAAAATTTGCGTTATGCCCGGCGACGGCATCGGCCGCGAGATCGTGGCCCAGGCCCTGCGCGTGCTTGACAAGGTGGCGGCCAAGCACGGCCGCTCCTTCGAGACCGCCGAGGCCCTCATCGGCGGCTGCGCCATCGACGCCACGGGCGGGCCGCTGCCCGCCGACACCATCGCCATGTGCAAGGATTCCGACGCCGTGCTCCTGGGCGCGGTGGGCGGCCCCAAGTGGGACACCATCGATCCGGCCATCAGGCCAGAAAAGGGGCTGCTCGGCATCCGAAAGGAGCTGAAGCTCTTCGCCAATCTGCGCCCGGCCACGCTCTTCAGGCAACTGGCCGACGCCTGCTACCTGCGGCCGGACATCGTGGCCCGAGGTCTTGACGTCATGGTGGTGCGCGAACTGACCGGCGGTATCTACTTCGGCGAGCCGCGCTTTGACGGCATGAAGGACGGCGAGCGGTTCGGGTCCAACACCATGTGCTACCACGAGCACGAAATCCGGCGCATCGCCCGGGTCGCCTTCGAGGCCGCGCGCAAGCGCTCAAACCGGGTCTGCTCCGTGGACAAGGCCAACGTGCTTGACGTCTCCCGGGTCTGGCGCGAGGTGGTCATCGACGAACACGCCAAGAATTACAAGGACATCGAACTGTCGCACATGTATGTGGACAACGCGGCCATGCAACTGGTGCGCGACCCGTCCCAGTTCGACGTCATGGTCACGGGCAACCTTTTTGGCGACATCCTCTCGGACGAGGCTGCGGCCATCACCGGGTCCATCGGCATGCTGCCGTCCGCGTCCCTGGGCGAGGCCAATCCCGGCCTGTTCGAGCCCATCCACGGCTCCGCTCCCGACATCGCGGGCCAGGACAAGGCCAACCCCCTGGCCACCATCCTTTCGGTGTCCATGATGCTGCGCCATTCCTTTGGCATGGCCGAGGAGGCGGACTGCATCGAGCAGGCCGTGGAGCAGGCCCTGGAGCAGGGCTACCGCACCGGCGACATCATGCGGCAGGGCTGCCGTCTCGTGGGTTGCGTGGAAATGACCGAGGCCGTGCTGGCCAATATTTAGGCCCCCTCCCACATCCGCCTTATGCGGGCCGCATCGCGCAGGCGGTGCGGCCCTTTGGCGCTTCGGGGGTGGGGTTGCGTTCAGCGGGCAGGCTTGCCAGCCCTGGCGACCGCCTTGGCCGTGTCCAGGTCGATGAAGCCAAGGGTCAGGCATACGGCCAGATAGTCCATCTGGAGGGTGCCCATCTTGTCGAACGCCTTCTGGCTCTGCTCAAGGGTGATCTTGCCCTTGGAAACCAGGTAACGGCTGACCCGCTCGTTCTCGTCGATGGTTTCAGTGCCGAGATCGAACATCGGCAAGGTCTGGATGCCTTCGCCGTTGCTGCGCCGGGTGGCCAGTTCGCGCTCCTTGTCATCCAGTTCCCGGGCCAGATCGCGCTTGCGGGCCAGGATGGATTCGAAGCGGTCGCGCACGGTGCCAAGGCGGTTCTCAAGCGAGGCAAGCTCGGCGTCGCGCCTGAGGGAGAACAGGCGCCGGAGCATGGCAAAGGCCACAAGGCCGAGGCCGAGGAGGGCGAGGGAGAGGGTCATCGCGTCTCCTCCATGGCGGCCAGTTGCTCCTCCACCACCAGAAGCTTTTCCGAGAGGTCGTCGATCTGCCGCTCCAGGCCGGTGATCTTTTCGCCGTAATGGCGCTCGGCGGCCACTACCTCGCCGCGCCGACGGCGCACGGCATCGGAACAGTGGTGATGATGGACCACCAGCAGGGCCACGAGGATGAACCCGGCCATGACCAGCAGGGTGTATGTGGTGCTGGCGTCTACCATGGCCGGTGGGGGCGGTGCTGGCGTGGTGGCATGAGCATCATTCTAGCCGTGTTCAGTGCCGTGCGCAAGCTGAAGCGACGCTCCGCCCTCAGGCGGCTGGAGGGCCGCTCGTCCGGAGAAAGTCGAGCTTGCGGCTTCGTGATTGCTTCTTGACCGCCATTTCGAGTCTGAGGGCGTCGCCCTTGCACGGGGCCCTCACGGCGGCGATCAGAGTCACCGGCGTTCTTGAGCGCGTGTAGCGCGAGGCAGTGCCTGCGTTGTGCCGGGCCAGGCGGCGGGCCAGATCGTTGGTCACACCGCAGTAAAGGGTGCCGTCGGCGCAGCGCAGGAGGTAGACGAACCATGGTTCCATGGCGCGCAGTGTAGCCGTTGCCCGGGCCGGGGTCAAAAGCCCTCTTGCATGTTTGGCCCGCGCATTATATTCCCACAATTCCCAGACACGAAGGAACCCGCGCCATGTCACGAATCACAGTCCAGAGTCTCAGCAAATCCTACGGGGGCGAAACCGTTTTTTCGGATGTCGCCTTCGAGGTCATACCGGGCATGCGCCTGGCCCTGACCGGCCCCAACGGCTGCGGCAAGAGTACGCTGCTCAAGGTGCTGGCCGGGGAGATCGAGCCGGACCAGGGCCAGATCACCGTGCCCCGGGGCGCGCGCGTGGGCTATGTGGCCCAGGAGATGGCCGGGAATGTGCTTGAGCAGCATCTGCTCTCCTGGGTGCTCTCGGCCCTGCCGTCCTGGAACGAGTTCTGGGAGCAGTGGGAGCGGGCCGTGGCCGACGGCGATTCCCAGCGCATCGAGAGGCTGGCCCACCGGCAGGCCGAGTTCGAGGAGCTCCACGGCTACAATCCGGATCACAAGGCGCGGGCCATCCTGACCGGCCTCGGTTTTGCCGAAACCGACCTGGACAAGGCCCTTGGCGAACTCTCCGGCGGCTGGCGCGAGCGGGCCAAGCTGGCGCGCGTGCTGCTCCAGGGCGCGGACGTGCTGCTCCTTGACGAGCCCACCAACCACCTCGACCTTGAGGCCGTGGAATGGCTTGAGGACTACCTGCTCAACTACCGCGGTGCCCTGGCCTTCGTGGTCCACGACCGGATATTTCTCAACCGGGTGGGTACCCATGTGCTCTTCCTGGGCGGCGGCAGGCCGGTGCTGCGCAAGGGGTCCTTTGACGAGTTCCTGGAATGGGACCGCGAGAACGCCGAGCAGCGGCGCAAGGAAGCGGCCAAGCTCTCTGCCCGTATTGACAACGAATACAAGTATATCAACAAATTTCGCGTCAAGGCGCGCAAGGCGGCCCAGGCCCAGAGCAAGCTGAAGAAGGTGGAGAAGCTCGAGGAGGAACTGAGCCAGATCAAGCAGGTCCAGTCCGAGTCCCATCGCGGCCGCAGTCTGAGCTTTCGCCTGCCCGAACCCAGGCGCGGCGACAAGGTGCCCGTGGCCGCCGTGGACCTGGAGTTTCACTACGACTCGGGCCAGTCTGTTTGGCCCCGTCTGGATTTCCAGCTTTTCCGGGGCAAGAAGGTGGCCCTGGCCGCTCCCAACGGGGCGGGCAAGTCCACGCTGCTCAAGCTGATCATGGGCGACCTCACGCCCTCGGGTGGACACGTCAAGATCGGTCCCAATACCCAGGTCGGCTACTTCAGCCAGCACCAGCACGAGATACTCAACCTTGACAACACGGTCATCGGCGAGATTCGCCGCCTCTCGGACCCCAAGCTGACCGAGGAGCAGGTCATGGGTGTGCTCGGCCTCTTCCTGCTGGGCGAACCCTTCTTCGACCGCAAGGTCAAGGGATTGTCCGGCGGCGAGAAGAGCCGGTTGCTGCTGGCCAGCCTGTTTCTGGCCCGGGCCAATTTCCTTATCCTCGACGAGCCCACCAACCATCTGGACATCGAGACCCGCGAGGGACTCATCCAGGCCCTCAAGGACTATGAGGGCACGCTGCTCTTCGTGGCTCACGACCGCTATCTGCTGGGCGAGGTGGCCGAGGAGATCTGGGCGCTGGACCAGGAAGGCGGCATCGTCCAGTATCTGGGCGGCTACGAAGGGTATCTGGAAAAGCGGCGCCAGGAGGCGTGCCAGGCCGAGCCTGAAGCTTGCGAGGCCGAACCGGCGCGGGACAAGACCCGGCTTTCCAAGGATGAGAAGCGGCGGCGGGCCGAGGAGCGCAACACGCTCTATCGCGCGCTCAAGCCGCTGAAAAAGCAGTACGACGCCCTTGAGGCAGACCTGGAGAAGGCCCTTGATGAACAGGCCGGACTTGAAGAGCGGATGAACGACCCCGCCACCTACGCCAAGCCCGAGGAGGCGCTCAAGGTCAACGCGGCCTACAAGGAGTCCGTGGAGTGGGTGGAGAACCTTATGGGGCGCATGGCCGGGCTTGAGGAGCGCATGGAGGCCATCGCGGCCGAGGCCGAAGCGGAGGACCGGTGAGCCGTCCTCTGCTCCAGGTGGTGGCCGGAATCATCTGGCGCGACGGCCGCTATCTGGCCGTGGAGCGGCCCGAGGGGACCAGGATGGCCGGATGGTGGGAGTTCCCCGGCGGCAAGATCGACCCCGGCGAAACCGGCGAGCAGGCCATCAAGCGCGAATTGCGGGAGGAGCTTGGCATCACGCCCCTACGGGTCGAGTTCTGGCGCGATCTGGTCCACCATTACGACGAATTTTCCGTCCACCTGCATTTCTTCCACATCCGCGACTACCTGGGGGAAACGGCCCCCCTTGAGAACCAGCGCATGGTCTGGGTCGATCCGGCGAGACCGCACGGCCTCGACTTCCTGCCCGCCGACGAGCCAGTGGTGGAAGCCCTGCACGGCAAGGGCGGCCCGGTCTGGGCGCAGGGGGGATTCTTTGTTGATGATTTTTGGAAGAAGGCGTAGTTTATTTGCTTGCCCGCCGGAAAGGGCGGGTGGGAGTACGCACCGCGAAGCCGCAAGGAGAAGCAATTGCACGTCTGTGATCTGATCGAGAAGCACTCGCCCTTCATCTCCCTTGAGTTCTTTCCGCCCAAGGAGAGGGACGCATGGCCCGGATTCTTTGAGGTGGTCGAGAAGCTCAAGGTGCTCGGGCCGCTGTTCGCCTCCGTCACCTACGGCGCTGGCGGCGGCACCCAGGACAACACCCTGGAGATCGCCACCCGCATGAGGCGGGACCATGGCATCGAGCCCATCGTCCACCTGACCAGCGTGGGCGCCTCGGCCGACAGGCTCGACGCCTTCCTGGCCAGCCTGACCGAGGCGGGCATCGAAAACGTCCTGGCCCTGCGCGGCGATCCGCCTCGGGGGCAGGAGGACTTCGACTTCAGCACTCAGGAGTTCAGGTATGCCACGGATGTCATCGAGTTCATCTGTCGGCGCTATCCGAACATCTGCGTGGGCGGGGCCGCATATCCCGAGCCGCATCCCGAGTCGCCTTCCATCCAGTCCGATCTGGACATGGTCAACCTGAAGGTCGCCAAGGGCGCAAGATTCCTGGTGACCCAGCTCTTTTTCGACAACCGGCTCTACTTCGACTACGTGACCCGGCTGCGGGCCATGGGGGCGGATGTGCCCGTGGTGCCGGGGGTGCTGCCCATCATGAGCCTGCGCTCGGCCAAGTTCATCCTCGGGCTGTGCGGGGCGGCCATTCCGGGCAAGTTCCTGAGCGCCCTCGAAAAGGCCAATGAAGAGGGCGGCGACGAGGCCGTCTACGCCCTGGGCATCGACTACGCCATCAGGCAGGCGCAGCAGCTCATCGACGGCGGGGCGCCCGGCGTCCATCTGTATACGCTCAACCGTGCCGAGGCATGCCTTGAGATCGGCAAGAATCTGAAGATATGACGGGGGAACTTTAGTCATGAGCAGGAATCCTGTGGTGGCTGTCTGCGGCGCAACCGGCGCGGTCGGCCAGGAGATGTTGAAGATTCTGGAACAGCGCGATTTCCCGCACAGCGAGATCATTCCCATGGCCTCGGCCCGCAGCGTGGGCAAGAAGGTGGCCTTCAAGGGGCGCGAGCTCAAGGTGGTGGAACTGACCGAGGACGCCTTTGAGGGCGTTGATCTGGCCCTGTTCTCGGCAGGCGGCTCCACCTCCGAGAAATTCGCGCCCATCGCGGCCAGGGCGGGCTGCGTGGTGGTGGACAATTCCTCGGCCTGGCGCATGGACGACAATTGTCCGCTGGTGGTGCCCGAGGTCAATCCGCACGATCTGGACTGGCACAGGGGCATCATCGCCAACCCCAACTGCTCGACCATCCAGCTGATGCTGGCGCTCAAGCCCATCCATGACGAGGCGCGCATCAAGCGCGTGGTGGTCTCCACCTATCAGGCAGTGTCCGGCACCGGCCACAAGGCCGTGGAAGAGCTTGAGAATCAGGTCCGCCGCCTGATGAGCGGCCAGCCCGTGGTGGCCGATGTGTATCCGCACCAGATCGCCTTCAACTGCCTTCCGCAGATCGACGTGTTCATGGACAACGGCTACACCAAGGAAGAGATGAAGATGGTCAAAGAGACCATCAAGATCATGGGCGATCCGTCCATCAAGGTCACGGCCACCTGCGTGCGCGTGCCGGTTTTCTACGGCCACAGCGAGTCCGTGAACATCGAGACCGAGGAAAAGCTCACCGCCGCCGACGTGCGCGCCCTGCTGGCCAAGGCTCCGGGCGTGACGGTCCTCGATATTCCCGGGAAGAAGGTCTACCCCATGCCCATCGACGCCGCAGGCGAGGACGACACCTTTGTCGGCCGCATCCGCGAGGACGAGACCATCGCCAACGGAATCAACATGTGGGTGGTTTCGGACAACGTCCGCAAGGGCGCGGCCCTGAACACCATCCAGATCGCCGAGACCCTGATCGAGCGCGACCTGCTGCGCGTTTCCGAGTAAGGGGGGGCATGGTCATGGCGCGAGTCGTGGACAGGGCGGCCTATCTTGAGGCGATGCTGGCGGCACCAAGGCCGGGAATGGACGAGGTGCATGCCTTTTACGAGCACCGCGTGGGGCACATCTGCACCGATCCCTCGCTGATGCTCATGCCGTGGGACGACCACCTCGTCCATCGCGGCGACGGCATCTTCGAGACCATGAAGTTCGTGGACCGCAGGCTCTACCAGCTGGAGCCGCACATGGAGCGCATGCAGCGCTCCTGCGAGGCCATCTACATGACCCCGCCATGCCCCTGGGACGAGATCCGCTCCCTGGTCCTCGATGTGGCCCGGGCGGGCGGTCGCGACACCGGCATGGTACGCGTGCTCATCGGGCGCGGGCCCGGCGGCTTCGGCATCTATCCCTCGGAGTGCCCCGAGGCGAGCCTGTACGTGGTCTCCTACGACCTGCACCCCAAGCCCGAGAGTGTCTACGAGAAGGGCGTCACCGCCTTCCGCTCGTCCATCCCGGCCAAGCAGTCGTATCTGGCGACCATCAAGTCCATCGACTATCTGCCCAATGTGCTCATGAAGCACGAAGCCGAGGAAAAGGGCTACGATTTCCCCTTCTGCTTCGACGGCAACGGGCTTCTGGCCGAGGGGGCCACCGAGAACGTCTGCACCGTGTCCCAGGAGGGCAAGCTGGTCATTCCAGAGTTCACCAACGCCCTGGCCGGAACCACCCTGATGCGGGCCGTGGACCTGATCAAGGGCGAGATACCCATCGTCTTCAAGGGAGTGAGCGAGGATGAGCTGCTCGAAGCCCGCGAGGTGATCATCGTGGGCACCACCGGCGACGCCATTCCCGTGGTCCGCTTCAATGGCAAGCCCATCCACGATGTCAAACCCGGCCCCGTGGCCCGGCGCATCCGGGAACTGCTCAGGAAGGATTTGCAGGAGAACGGGATTTTGCTGTGATTCCTGGATTTCGCGATGAGAACAGAGGGCCGCTCCATGGGGAGCGGCCCTTTTTTCTTGCATTCCCGGGGCGCTTTCACGCCTGCCGGGTGGAGCGGTCGAACTGGCGGATGGCCTCGCGCACCAGCACCTCGGTGCCCATGCTGCGCATGGTGTGGTCATGCATCATCCGCGTCACCTCGATGGAGTCGGGAATGGTCATGAAGCTGTAGGCCTGGGCCCAGCCGTCGCCCCGGAGATAGGCCAGGGCCCAGCGCACCGTGTGAATGTGGAAGTATCCCTGGTTGTTGATGACCAGCATGGCCTTGCGGCGGCCATCCTCGGCCCGCTCGCGAAAGGGGGTCTTGATCAGTTCGCAGGACGCCAGCGGGTAGTCCACGTGGTAGAAGGCGCACCCGGCCGACGCGGCCTGGACCCAGAGATCCCAGAAGCGGTAGACGGTGTTGTCGCGAAAGCCCTGGACGCGCTCCCATGCGCGGCGGCGCAGCATCACGGCCGGGCCGAGGAAATTGACGGTCTGGAGCAGTGAATCGTCGAAGTCGGGCAGCTGGACAAGCCCGGAGCGCAGGCCCTGGCTCTTGTCCTGGGCCATGCGGATGTAGTCGGCGTACATGACGTCGGTTTCGGGGAACTCCGAGAAGACAGATAGGGCCGTGGTCAGGTACTTGGGGTCCAGCCGGTAGTCGGGCCGCATGAAGAGCAGCAGAGTGCCGCTGGCGTCCTCCACGGCGCGGTTCAGCGCCTCGCCCGGCGGGGTGCCCGGGGCGACTTCCATGAGCCGAATGGCCCTGGTGTCGGCAATGGCGGCCCAGGCGGCCGGGTCGTCCGGGGCATGCGAGCCGTTGCCGATCACGATGATCTCGACCGCGCCAAGCCCAGTGGACTGGCGTCCCACCGATTGCAGCATGCGTGGCAGGCTGCGGTGGGTTTCCTGGTCGGAAACGATGATCGAGATGTGGCTTGTGTCGCCCATGGTCGGCCCCTTCCGTGGGATAGTGATGATCTGTGCGAGGCGCCAGGCACGGTCCTTGTGCGCAATTCGGCTTCCTCGTGCGGTTTTTATCGGCGGTTAAGCGGATATCTTTAGGGGGCTGGTGCGTTTTTTTGATACGTCCGGGGTGGCATGATTTTATGGCATCCCTTGCTTCGTTGGCGGCGATCACGTATGTGTTGCAAAAGTCACGGAGAATTCGGCCCCGTCCGGACGGGACGGCCCGGTGGCGTTCATCCTCGATCCTGGTGGTGTTGCGTGGCGATTTTCAGCTGTGGGTTCTGCGATTACAGGCGCGATGTCCCGGATTCTCTCCTCGGGAAAAAGGCGAAATGCCCCGAGTGCGGTCGCGGTGGCCAGGTCGTTGGCGACGATGTTCCGGCTGCGGATGAGCCGAACGTCGCCCACGGTTCGGGGCGGACCGAGGCGCGCACGGGCGGCCTGGATCTTGATGCCATCACTGTGGCCGACAGCATGGGCCATGATGTGGGTGATGACGAATCCGAGGATATCGTCTGCGCCGCCTGCGGCCATGCGGCAAGGGGCGAGGGCAGGTGCCCGGGCTGCGGCAAGGCCCTGAGGCGTCCGGCCTCCCTGCCCGATCCCGACGAGGTGGGCATCGACGTCAGCGATCTGGCCAGCGACGGCTCGCCCCAGGTCTGGGACGAGGACTACCCCGCGCCGTCCACCGCAGGGGTGTCCACCATGGTGGACGACAGGCCCGCATCCCTGGCCGCCCGCCTGTTCGAAGGCAATTTCCCGCTCAATGTCTTTGCCGGTCTGATCTCCGGCATTCTCGCCTTTTTCTTCGCCCTGGCCCTGGCTGTCCTGACCAGTTCGCAGCCGGGCATGCAGCCGTTTCTGCCCTCGTTCATCTCCATGGCGCTGGTGGCCACTGTCGTGGGCGGTATCCTGTTTTCCGTCCAGTCGCGCATTCCCTTTTCGCTGGCCGGGCCGGAGACAGTGCCCGCTGCCGTCCTTTTCCTTTTCGTGGGTTCCCTCTACAGGGACATGGCCGGGCTTTATCCCACGGACTCCATGGTGCCCACCATCCTGGCCGGAGTGGTCCTGTCCGCCCTGAGTGCGGGTTTTGCCCTGTGGCTGCTCGGCAGGCTCAAGGTGGCCGAATACGTCCGCTACATCCCCATCCAGATCATCGGCGGCGTGGTGGGCGGGGTCGGCGTCTTCGTCCTGCTCGGCACCTTTGACTGGATGGGCGGATTCTCCCTTGACTGGAACAATTTCCTCGTGGCCGTCAGGGATTGCCTTGACCTGATCAAGCCCGATCAGTGCATCACGGCCATGCTTCCCAGCCTCGTCTTCGGGTTGATATTGCTCATCGGGCTTTCCCGGCTCAAGAATTCGCTCTTCATGCTGGCCATGATCCTGGCGGCCACGGCCGCTGGATACGCCGCCGGGGTCTGGGGCGGGGGCACCTCCTTCGTCTCGCTGGCGGCGCCCATTCCCCTGCCGGACGGTGGTTCCGCACCCCTGGCCGCCCAGTCGCTGCATCATGGATTCGAGGCCATCCAGTGGGGCGTGATCAAGGCCAACGGTCTGTTCATCGGCGGCCTCGTCATCCTGGTGGTGCTGACCTCCATGTATCGGGTGACCAAGCTCGAAATGGTCCATGGGCGCGAGTCGGACCTCAACCAGGAGTTTCGCGCCCTGGGGCTGACCAACATGGCGGGCGGCCTGTGCGGCGGCATGCCCGCGTCCATCTCCTTCGGACGCAGCGCGGGCAACCGGGCGACAGGTGCGCGGGGACCGGTGGCGGGCGTGGTGGCCGGTCTGCTCTGCGCGGCCGGTCTGTATTTTGCGGACATCGTCATCCCCATGATTCCCCGGTTCGTGCCCGAGGGTATCCTCATCTATGCCGGGCTCGACCTCATCCGCGACTGGCTCTTCAGGACCAGGACCGCCTTCACCCGGCGCGACGACACGATCATGCTCTGGATAACCTTTGCCGTGACCCTGATCCTGGGGCTTTTGGCGGGCATCGGCATCGGCGTGGGGCTGGCCCTGATGGCCACGGTGAGCCGCTACAGCAAGGGCGGCACCATCCGCAACGTGCTCTCGGGCGTCAACCACCGCAGCAACGTGGACCGCGCCCCGGCCCAGCAGCGCGCCCTCAAGGAGTATGGCGACCACATCCACATCCTGCGGCTCCAGGGGTTCATCTTCCTCGGTTCCATGGAGGCGCTGCTCAAGGCCATCCGCGAGCGGCTCGAAGCCCGGGACATGCTGCCGGTGGAATACCTGGTCCTCGACTTCCGCATGGTCACCGGGCTGGCCTCGGCGGCGGGCATAGGGTTTCACAAGCTGCGCAATGTGGTGGAGGAGTACGACCTGGAACTGATCATCACCAGCGCGCCACTGGAACTGGAGGAGCATCTGTCCAGCATGGGCTATGTGGGCGAGGACGATTCGCCATTCAAGGTTTTCTTCAATCTCGATTTCGCCCTGGAGTGGTGCGAGAACCGGGTGCTTGACGCGGAAAACATGCTGATCATGAAGAGCCTGACCCTGCCGGAGCTGCTGGCCCCGGTCTTTCCCGAACCCCGGTACATCCCGGCCCTGATGAAGGTGCTCAAGCGGGTGGTGGTGGACAAGGGACAGGCCGTGTTCCGCCAGGGCGACAAGTCGGATTCCATGTATTTCGTCGAGTCCGGGCGGCTCGACGTGGAACTGGAGCTTGAGGGCGGCAAGCTGCTCAGGCTCAAGAAGGTCGGCCCGGGCGCGGTCTTCGGCGAGATGGGCATCTACACCTTGGCCCCGCGCTCGGCCACGGTGCGCGCCGCCGAGAAGTGCGTGCTCTACATGATGACCATGGAGAAGCTGAGCGCAGTGGAAAAGCGCGCCCCGGTGCTGGTCACGGCCATCAACCGCTTCCTCATCAACATGCTCTCCGAGCGGCTGGCGGACGCCAACAAGAAGGTGCGCGACCTGATGGTCTGAGGCGCTGCGCGACATGATTCGAGGGGCCGGGGCGCGTGACGCGCTTTGGCCCCTGTCTTTTGCCGTTGGCGACCCCGGTGTTCCAGGTCAGATGACTGATCCGCGCTTGAGGTCGCCGAGCACGTAGTCGGCCAGGGCCTGTTTCCAGTGCCTGGGCGTCACGCCCATGGCCTGGATGAAGCGGGAGAGGTCGAGCACCGAATAGGCCGGGCGCATGGCCTTGGTGGGGTAGGCGCTGGTGGGGATGGGCTCCACCCGGCAGTCGAGCCCGGCCAGGGTCACGGCCTCGGAGGCCAGCTCGTGCCAGGTAGCCTCGCCCGAGTTGGCCAGGTGATGGATGCCTGTCTCGTCGCGTGCCAGCAGGGCCAAGGTGTGGGCGGCCACGTCCGGCGTGTAGGCGGGCGAGCCTGTCTGGTCGCTGACCACGGAGATGGTGTCGCGCGTCTCGCACAGGGTCAGGATTTTTTCCACGAAATTCATCTTGCCCGGGCCGAAGAGCCAGGACGTGCGGATGATCAGCGTGCGCTCGTAGCCGAAGCGCAGCAGTCCCCGCTCGCCGTCCGCCTTGCTGATGCCGTAGACCGAGAAGGGGTTGGGCTCGTCATAGGGCAGGTATGGGGTGCGCTTGGTGCCCCGGAAGACGAAATCCGTGCTGAAGTGGACAAAGGGGACCAGCCGCTTGGCCGCCAGCGAGGCGAGCAGCGGCGGGGCCGTGGCGTTGAGGGCAAAGGCCATCTCCTCCTGCTCCTCGGCCAGATCCACCTGGGTGTAGGCTGCGGCGTTGACGATGAGGTCCGGGTCGCGTCGGTCCAGCAGGAGTTCCACGTTTCGGGGGTCGAGGATGTCGCAGTCCTGGCTGGACAGGGGCACGGGTCTGGCCCCGGCCAACCGGAAGGCCCGGGTCAGGGCTTGGCCCAGCAGGCCGGTCTTGCCGCCGAAGATGACGACGCCCTTGCCCTTGAGCTCCATCAGCTTCGCGCCTCGTACCAGGACTCCATGAACCGTTGGTATTCGCCGCTTTGCACCTGTTCAAGCCACTTGGCGTTGGCCGTGTACCAGTCGATGGTCCGGCTCAGGCCGGTGGCGAAATCCAGGCTTGGGGCAAAGCCGAGGTCCCGGGCTGCCAGGGAGTAGTCCATGGCGTAGCGCCTGTCGTGGCCGGGCCGGTCGCCCACAAAGGTGATGAGCGATTCTGGCTTGTCCAGGATGGCGAGCAGGGTCTTGACCACCGCGAGGTTGGTCTCTTCGGCATCGCCGCCGAAGTTGTAGGCCTGCCCCTCGCGCCCCTTGAGCAGGGCGAGTTCCACACCAAGGCAGTGATCGTCCACGTAGATCCAGTCGCGCACGTTGAGGCCGTCGCCGTACACGGGCAGGGGCCTGTCCGCCGTGGCCGCAAGGTACATGAGGGGAATGAGCTTTTCCGGGAACTGGTAGGGACCGTAGTTGTTGGAGCAGCGGGTGACGATCACCGGGAAGCCGTAGGTCTCGAAATAGGCGCGGGCCATGAGGTCGGCCCCGGCCTTGCTGGCCGAGTAGGGGCTGTTGGGCGCCAGGGGCGTGGCCTCGGTGAATCTCCCATCAGGTCCGAGGGTGCCGTAGACCTCGTCGGTGGAGATGTGGACGAACCGGCCCACGCGCCGCTGTCGGGCGCATTCGAAGAGGTTTTGCGCGCCCAGGACATTGGTGGTCAGAAAGGGCGAGGGGTCGTCGATGGAGCGGTCCACATGGGATTCGGCGGCGAAGTTGACCACGGCGTCCACCGCGTCGTCGGCCAGCAGGTCCATGATCAGTTCCCGGTCGCCGATGTCGCCCTGGATGAAGCGATAGCGCGGCTCGTCGCGCTCCAGGTCGGCGAGGTTGAGCCGGTTGCCCGCATAGGTCAGCTTGTCGAGGTTGACGATGGACCAGTCGGGGTGCTTGCCGAGCATCAGTCGGATGAAATTGGTGCCGATGAAGCCGCAGCCGCCGGTGACGAGGAGTTTCATTGTTCTGGTGCTCGCAAGGATTGGGTTCCGTCTGGAACGTCGTTTCGCCAATCAATACAGGGCGCGAAAAGAAAAGACAAGGCGCGGGGCGCGGATCATCCGGGAATGAGGCCGGTCTGGCGCAGGGCCTCGAAGAGCAGGATGCCCGTGGCGGTGGAGAGATTGAGACTGCGCACTTCGCCCCAGATGGGGATGCGTACCGTGTCCGGGTGCCGGTCGAGCAGTTCGGTGGGCAGGCCCCGGGTTTCCGGCCCCATGAGGATGGCGTCGTCGGGCAGGAAGGCGAAGCGGTGGTGGGCGATAGCCGCCCGGGTGCTGGCCGGGACCAGCCGGGGCGGGGCCACCCGGGCCAGGAAGTCGTCCAGATCCGGGTGCACGGTCACGTCTACATGGGGCCAGTAGTCGAGCCCGGCGCGGCGCAGGTGCTTGTCGTCGATGGTGAACCCCAGCGGCTCGATGAGGTGCAGCGGGGTCCGTGTCGCGGCGCACAGGCGGGCGATGTTGCCGGTGTTGGGGGGTATCTCGGGCTGATAGAGGACGATGCGCATGGCCGGGAGGTACCCCTTTCGCCGCTATACGTCCAGCCTGATGGTAGCCTTGCCCGGCGAATATCCCTTGAGGGTGCGCAGCATCTCGCGGATGGAGGCCGAGATGATCTCCTCCACAAAGGGCTTCATGCCCAGCGGTGCGCCGTTGATGTCCACCTCGATGGAGTTGTGCATGGCCAGACAGGCGCGCGTGGTGGCTGCCCCGCGCACGATGTCTGCGGCCAGGGTGCGGCAGTCGGGGCGGCCGCAGGTGGCGCAGTCCATGCCGGGCAGGAAGAAGCCGCGCTCAAGCACCGCGTCGGCCAGGGCGTCGAGGTCGGTGAAGGCCGGGATGCCTTCAACCCGCCCGGCACCCCATGAGCCGATGGCCAGTTCCGGCCCCAGCCAGTCGGTGCCGTCGGAGAGGTCGCCGTCCAGGCAGAGCACACGGGGCAGGTAGCCCATGGACTTGCCGCCCTCCACCAGGAGCACGTCCGCGGTCAGCAGGGGCAGCAGGTCGGGCAGGAACCGGGCGCGGGTCCAGTGGACAAAAGCCTCGTCCGGCCCGAGCCCGGCCACGGTGTCGCAGATGGCAGCGTATTTGGCGGTGTCCGTATCGCTCCAGTCGAGGTCGTGGTGGCTGAACTTGGCGGCGGCCACAGTCAGTCCGCGCGCCTTGAAACATTGCGCCAGGGCAAGGCCCAGCGTGGTCTTGCCGGATTTCCTGGGGCCGATGATGGAGAGTGCCTTCACGTCATTCCTCTTTTTGCTTGAGTGTCTTGGTGTCCACGATGCACCCGTGTTCGAGGTGGAGGACATGGTCGCTGACCGCGTGCAGCCAGGCCATGTCGTGGCTGGCGATGACCAGGGCCGTGCCGAATTTTTCCCGCGCCGACAGGGCTGCCTTGCGCACCAGGGCCGCGCTGTTCGCGTCCAGGCTGGCTGTTGGCTCGTCCATGAGCAGCGCCCGTGGCCGCAGGGCCAGCCGGGCGGCCAGGGCCACCCGCTGGGCCTCGCCACCGGACAGCTCGAACCACTGGCGCCGCGCGAAGCGCTCGGGGTCCAGCCCCACGGCCTCCAGGGCGTGCCGCACCCGCTCAGTGGGGTCGGCCTCGCCCCGGGCCTTGAGGCCGTAGGCCACGTTGCCGAAGACGCTGCGCCGGAGCAGGTAGGGCTCCTGGACAAGGAGTGTGACCTTGCGGTGGACCGGCCCGGGCGAGGCGGTGGCCGGGACGCCCTCGAAGGTCACGGTGCCCGAGGCCGGGGATTCGAGAAAGGCGAGCAGTCGAAGCAGGGAAGACTTGCCCGAGCCGTTGGGCCCGGCCAGCCCGACGATGCTGCCGGGCGCTATGTCGAGCCGGTCCACACTGAGCACGGTGCGGCCTGCGTAGCGTTGGCGCACGTTGAAGAGGCTGATGAGGGCTTTGGTCATTTCACGGCCTTTCGCTTGAGGCCCGAGGCCATGATGTTGACGGTCAGGGCCACGGTCAGCAGGACCATGCCCAGGGCGATTCCCATGGCGAACTCGCCCTTGCCGGTCTCAAGGGAGATGGCCGTGGTGATGGTCCGGGTGTGCCACTTGATGTTGCCGCCCACCATCATGGAGATGCCCACCTCGGAGACGATGCGGCCATAGGCCGAGACAGCGGCCAGCATGATGGAGAAGCGCGCCTCGACCACCGTGGCCCAGAGAATCTGGCGGGAGTTGGCGCCCAGAGTGATCAGGGTCATGGGCAGCCGCTTGTCCAGCGCCTCCACGGCCGTGGCGGTCATGGCGATGATCACCGGCAGGCCGAGGATGGTCTGGCCGATGGCGATGGCGGGCAGGGTGAAAAGCAACCCGGCCCCGCCAAAGGGGCCGCGATGGGTCAGGAAGGCATAGACCAGCAGGCCGATGACCACCGTGGGAAAGGAGAGCAGGGTGTCCACCAGGGTGCGCACGATTTTCTTGCCCCGGAAGGACTTGTGGCCTAGCAGGAATCCCAGGGGGATGCCAAGCGTCAGGCTGGCGATCATGGCCATAGTGGATGCGGCCACCGTGGCCCAGATGGCGGAATAGGTTTCGGGATCGCCCGAAAGCAGGAGGAAGAAGCCCTGAAGGAAGCCCTGAAGCAGAAAGTCCATGTGGTGCCTGTGCTGGTTGGGGGAGCGGTAGGCCGCTCCCCCGGTGTTGTCGTGTCGCGCCTATTTGGCGTTGGGGGTGAAGAGGGGCTTGCCCAGGAGCTTGAAGTTGCCGATGGCCTGCTGCACGGCCGGGGAGGCCATCCAGTCGATGTACTGCTTGGCCATGTCGTATTTGACGTTGGGGCACTTGGCCGGATTGACGGCCAGACCGCTGTACTGGTTGAAGAGGACCGTGTCGCCCTCAACCAGAACCACCATGGGCGGGTTGCCGCCCTTGGTGTCGGCGTATTTGATGTAGGTGCCGCGATCGGTCATGGTGTAGCCGTTTTTCTCGGCCGCCACGTTGATGGTGGCGATCATGCCCTGGCCGGTCTGAACGTACCAGATTTGCTTCTCGGGAATGGCCAGTCCGGCCGAGGTCCACAGGGACTGCTCCATCTGGTGGGTGCCCGAGTTGTCGCCCCGGCTGGTGAAGACGGCCTGTGCCCCCTCGATGGCCTTGAGGGCGTTGATGACGCTCATGCCCTTGATGCCCGCCGGGTCGGCGGTCGGGCCGACGATGACGAAGTCGTTGTACATCAGTTCCCTGCGGTCCATGAGCACGCCCGAATCCACATACGCCTTTTCGGCGTCCGGCGCGTGGACGAGGACCACGTCCACATCGCACCCCTCGGCCATCTTGAGGGCCTTGCCGGTGCCCACGGCCACGAACTTGATCTCCACGCCCGTGTCCTTCAGGTACATGGGCACGATAAGCTCATCGAGCAGGCCGGTGTTGGCGGTGCTGGTGGTGGTCGCCATCAGCAGGGTCTTGTCCGCAGCCAGGGCGGGCAGGGCCAGGGTCAGGACAAGGAGCAGGCACAGTGCGGGAGCGGTAAATCGTTTCACGGGAGTTCCTCCAGGTTTGCTGGTTCGGGAAAGGGATAGGTCCGACATCTCACTCGGTGTCTTCCCGATAGAACTCGCCCGCCTTGTCCACCTGCATTCCCAGCACTTCAGTCGCCCGCTGGGCGGCATATGCCTCGACGTCGAGATAGAAGTAGAGGAATTTGTTCATCAACTCCCTGCCATAGAGCGAGAGCGTAAAGCGCTGCCCCTGGCCCCTGACCTTTTCCACCAGAGGGTGGCCGATGCGCTCTTCGGCGCTCTTGAGCTTGCCCCAGGCGCGCCGGTAGGACATGCCCAGCTCCTCGGCCGCCTTGCGCAGCGATCCGAGCCTTTCGATGTGTTGCAGGAGCAGCGTGCTGCCTATCCCGAGGTAGGTCTCGTGGTCCTGTTCGATCCAGACTCGCAGTCGAATGGTGGCGTTGTTTTTTTTCGGCATAATCATCAGGGTTGCAGTTGTTGGGACGGGGGCGGTCTTATCCTTTGCGGAAAGAACACTAAGCCCGTCATGGCAGAATTCGAACTATTAAGTCAAGATAAGCATAATTGAGTGTGGTTTTGCACCCGGTATCACAGGCGTACGGTTTCAAAAGTCAATTGTTTCAGGTCGATGAGGATCATGCCGCCTGCCAGGGGAGAAGGCTCGCCCCTGAGAATCCGTACGGCCTCGGCAGCCATGAGGGTGGCCACCATGTTGACCGAAGGGGCCGGGCAGCCAAGCGCTTCCTCGGCCCCGTTGTCCTGGCCCATGAACTGGGCCGGGCCGGGCTGGCCGGGCATGACCACGCCCACGTAACCGGTCCAGCCAGCCAGCGCTCCGGTGACGAGGGGGATGCCCGCCTCGGCCGCGCATTGCTGGAGAATCAGGCGGTGGGTCAACCCGCCAAGGGCGTCGATGGCCAGATCGCATCCGGCCAGGAAGCCGGGCAGGGTGTCCCGGGTCAGGAATTCGTGCCGGGCGTCCACCGTGGCTGATGGGTTGACGCGGGCCGCCGTGCGCTGCGCGCTCTCGGCCTTGGACTGGCCCAGGGTGGTCATGTCGCACAGGGCTTGGCGGTTGAGGTTGCTCGCCTCGAAGCTGTCGCCGTCGGCCACGCGCAGGGTGCCCACGCCAAGGCGCAGCAGTTGCTCGAAGAGGGTCCCGCCCAACCCGCCCAGGCCGACCTGGGCCACGCTGCCGCGCAGCAGGCGGATTTGGTCCCCGGGGGTGATGCCGTGCATGTTGCGCAGGTAGCGCGTCGGGAGGATGTCGAGTTCAAGCGCCCGGGCCTCGATGCCGCACCCGGGAAGGCCCGTGCCCGCCGCGATTTCGGCCACGGCCTCGGGCGACAGGACCAGACCTTGCCCGCCCTGGGGCAGAGGAGCCTGGGATGCCAGTCGGCGGATGGCCGCGTCGGGAGACTCGGCCATGGATCAGCCGCCCCCCACGGGCGGGAACAGGCCGATCCTGTCGCCGTCCTTGATCTCGCTATCGAGGTAAGCCCGGGCGGAGTTGATGAAGATGAGGGCTATATCGTCCTCGGGAATGCCCAGTTTGGCGATGAGCGAGCGCACGGTCTCGCCCGGCTCGGCCGGATAGTCGGCGGCGTTGTCGGGCAGGCTGGGGGCCAGTGTGGCGAAGCATTTGATTTCGATACCCATGCGCCGACACTAGCGCGGGCCTGCGGGTATGGTCAATAACAGAGGCGGCGGCCGGGGAGGTTTCCCCGGCCGCCGCCGTGTGGTGTCAGTGAAGCGGGCTAGACCTTGGCGCCCTGAAGCTCGTCAACGCTCAGATCCCAGACCACGCCATGGGGCGGCAGGGGATCGGTCTCGAAGAAGCGGGGCAGCTTGTCGTCCATCTTGGTGAACCCGGCGCGCTCGTTGAAGGCCTGCTCGTCCTTGAGGCAGTTGACGCCCAGGTTGACCAGATCGTCGGCGCTGAAGGGCTTGCCGGTGTAGGCCTGCACCAGATCGGCCATGGCCTGCACGCCGTTGGGGGCGTCGAGCACGGCAAAGGCGACGAAGAGGCAAAAGCCCATGGAGTCGATGGCCGCGGTGGCGATCTGGAGGTTCTTGGAAAGCTCGACGTTGCCTTCCTTCTTCAGGCCGTCGATGTCGCCGCCCACCTTGAGGATGTTCTGGGCCACGCCATACCCGGCGGTGTGGTCCGCGCCCATGGCCGAGGTGGCATAGGTGACGCCCACGCCCTTGACCGCGCGCGGGTCGTAGGCGGGCATGGACTGGCCCTTGACCGTGGGCAGGCGATCGACGCCGAAGGCCGCGCCCGCGAAGTCAACGCCGTTGCCCATGATCATGCCCATGGGGTCCTTGGTGCCGACCTTGGAGAGCAGCTCGATGGAGGCCTTGCCGTCGCCCCAGGGGATGATGCCGCCGTCCATGGCGATGGCCAGGGTGTTGCCCACCTCGATGGTGTCCATGCCCTTGTCGTCACAGAGGCGGTCGATGACCGCGATGTCGTCGATGTCCTTGATCATGGCGTTGGCGCCCAAGGCCCAGACGGTCTCGTACTCGAAGCCGGAGGTCAGGTACTCGCCCTTGGCGTCGTTGTATTGCTGGGAGCACTGGATGACGCAGCCAACGTGGCAGCCCTCGGTGGTCTTGCCGCCGCGGGCGGTGATGACCTCGGCGATCTTCTCGCCCGAGATGTCGGCCGCGTGCTCGATCTGGCCCAGGCGGAAGTTCTTGCCCGGCAGGGCACCCGCCTCGTTGACCACGTTGACCAGGATGGAGGTGCCGAAACCGGGCAGCCCCTGGCTGGTGACAGGGTGGCCCTGGAGGATGTCCACCCAGGTCTTGCGGGCGGTCTTGAAGGCCTCGGCATCGACCGCGCCGACCTTGTTGTTCACTTCGGGGTCAAGGATGATGGCCTTGATCTTCTTGGAGCCCATGACCGCGCCGGTGCCGCCGCGACCTGCCGAGCGGGCGGGCCGCTTGTAGGGGTCGGTGAACTGGATGGTGGCGGTCAGGCGCTGGGTCTCTCCGGCCGGGCCGATCATGGCCGCCATCATCTTGTCGCCGTATTCGGCCAGCAGCTTGTCGTGGGCCGGGTAGTTGTCCATGCCCACGATGGGGGTGGCGTCCTTGAAGGTCACCTTGCCGTCGCTGATGAACAGGGTGGAGAAGGGCGCGCCCTCCTCGGGTTTGTCCTCCAGGATGATGGCCAGCAGGTCCATCTTGGGCATCTTGTGGGCGAAGAGGCCGCCGGAGTTGGACTCCTTGATGCCCTTGGTCAGGGGCGACTTGGTGCCCACCGAGACGCGGCCGGAGTTGGCGGCGGTGGAGCCGCCCAGCAGGCCGGTGGCGATGACGAGCTTGTTCTCGGCCGAGAGCGGATGACAGTCGGCCGGGACTTCGGTGTTGATGATGCGGGAGGTCAGGGCGCGGCCGCCGAGGTTGGCGTACTTCCCTGCGTCTTCATAGGTGTACTCTTTGGTACGGGTGTTGATCCTCAGAATCTTCGGCATATGCATCCTCGCTGTTTGAGGTTTTGGGAGCGTGCGCAAACGCACGTTTGACTTTCGCTGACAGTGTGTATTATCTATGCACTGTGATTTTAAAAAGTCAAAGAAAACATCACACTATGCTTGCTTCGGCATAATCGTGCAACCGGGCGTGTCAGCCCACGCAAGGCGGGAAATCTCATGACGACGAGCGAGAAATGTCTGCGGGTGCGCATGCGGCCGGAAGGCCGTCTGGCCTGGAACTTTCTGCTTCAGAAGGGATTTTTCCTTGCCGGACGGTCGGGCATGACGGTGCGGGAGTTTCTGGTCTCAGCCCTTGGCTATGACGACAGGACCATTGAGGAACAGGTCAGGACCATCTTCCTCAACAGCAGCCCCATGGACGACATCGACTCGGCGCATGTGCGCGATGGCGACAGGCTCGCCCTGGGCAGCGCCATGCCCGGCCTCATCGGCATCTGCATGGGCCGCGACAACCCCTACAAGGGGTTCCGCAGCGACATCTCGGCCCTGGCCGACGAGGCCGTTGGCGACAGTCGCGAGGTCATCACCGTGTTCGTCAAGATTTTCAGCACCCTGGCGGTGGACACGGGCGAGGCCGTGCTGGCCCGTGGCATCAGTCTGGACGCCGCTGAACTGGCCGAGTTTCTCGACCGCCAGCAGGCGCACCTGTTGCCCCTCGACGGCCAGCAGGTGGAATCCCAGCGGGCTGCAATCCGGGCCATGACCGGCCGTGTGGCCGTGTCAGTGGAGTTCGCCAGCTAGTCGGGGCAGCCCAGGCCCGAGGCGTAGGTCTCAAGCGCTTCAACCTGACGCTTATATTGCATTTGGCTGATCATGTCTTCAGTGGAATACCGGATTCTGTTGTCGTGCAAGGCCCAGCCGACCTTGCGGCATGCCGACTCCCGTTCGTCGGCGGGCATGGCGTCGAGAGAATCCCCGTATTTTTCCCTGGCGCTGCGGTAGGCCTTTTGCGCGATCCGGAATTCCGAATCCGCCTGCCTGCGCAGCATGTACGTGCCGTCCCCCAGTGCCAACGCCGTGGGAGCGATCGGCATAAGCGCCACCAACATGGCGGAAATCAAAACTATTCGGTTCATTGCATTGTCCTCCTCCCGTACCCGGGTTTCATAAAGTATCACGTCTCCCAGGCTGACGGAAGGGCCACGCAAAAAAAGGCGGCCCCGATTTCTCGGAGCCGCCTGGGTGGTCGGTGGTGGGCGATACGGGATTTGAACCTGTGACTTCCACCGTGTGAAGGAGCTATATGCCCCGCCACCGCACGGAAACCGTTGTAAATAGCTGCCACTGCCTCCCCCTGAATTCAAATGCCGCGACACCTGAAGGTGAACCGAAGGTGAACCATCTCCGTCGCGTCCACCTTCGTGGTTTTGCCAGCCTGCGTCTGTCCTCGCACCCGCGCAAGCGGGTGCATCCGCAGAGCGTCACCACGCTCTTCGCCTTCCCCCTTACCCCCTCAAAAAGAGATAGCGAGTCAAAAGGTCTAAGGCGCGAGACTCGTGGTGCTAGGCCGTTTGGGTCCTCCCAGCGCTCCTCCAGATACGGGACCTATCGAGCGCGTTTCGTGTGCGGGGGTGGGGTGGTAAATATTTTACAATTTTACAATGCTTGCGGTCTGTTGCTGCCATGCTGCGGCCGTCTGGCGTTGCCATGCTGCGGCCGTCTGGCGTTGCCATGCTGCGGCCGTCTGGCGTTGCCATGCTGCGGCCGTCTGGTGTTGCCATGCTGCGGCCGTTTGGCGTTGCCATGCTGCGGCCGTCTGGTGTTGCCATGCTGCGGCCGTCTGGTGTTGCCATGCTGCGGCCGTCTGGCGTTGCCATGCTGCGGCGGACTGATGTTGCCATGCTGCGGCGGACTGTTGCCGCCATGTGGGGGTTGTCTGTTGCCGCCTTGGGTGGGCGGAAGGGGAATGCTCTCTGGGTGGTCCATGTCGTGGGAGGTGCACTGATGTCGGACGAGATCAGGAAGGAGATCGCCGAGGCCGTGGAGCAGGAGCGCGAACGGTTCAGCCAGGAGCGGGCAGAGAAGGATTCCCAGAAGCCGGGGCCGGGGAGCGGGCCGGGCAAGGGCTACGTCAAGCTGCTCAAGCAGGATTTCGACGACAACCACCTGGGGGATGCGCGGCGATTCTCGGAACGGTTCGACGGCAAGCTGGCCTTCGATAACATCCAGGGCCGCTGGTATCAGTACAACTGCACCCACTGGTTTCAGGACAAGGGGCGGGTCCACAAGCATCTGGTGGCCGAGGTGGCCGGGGACTTCGCGGGGCAGGCCGCCTACTATGATCGCCGCATCCGGGAGGAGATGAGCAAGCCGGAATTTCTGGCGATGAGCAAGATGGACAAGAAGGATCTGCTGCAGCCTCTGCGACAGAAGCAGAAGGCGTGGGCGGCCAGGGCCAAGGACCTGAAAGACCCGACGCGGATCAACAAGGTGCTCGACATGGCTAGTGTGGCGGCACCGGGCTACCTGGGCATGGTGGGCAAGGAGTGGAACCTGGACCCGTATCTGTTCGCCTGCGGGAACAAGGTGCTGGATCTGCGCTCGGGCAAGGCGCTTGATCCCGATCCCCGCTTCTTCATCAACCGGGCGTCGACCATCGAATGGCGAGGGCTGCATGCGGAGAGCCTGTTGTGGGACGAGTTTTTGTTCCAGGTGTTCAACCAGGACAAGGAACTGATCGACTACATTCAGAAATGCGTGGGCTACTGGATGACCGGCCTGATGACGCATCAGGAGTTCTATTGCCTGTGGGGGCCGCAGGGTCGAAACGGCAAGGGCGTCTTCTTCCGGACTCTGCGCATGGTCATGGGCAGCTACTTTCAGATGATGCCGTCGAAATACCTGCTCGACGAGAAGAGCCTCCAGAACACGGACAAGCCTGACCAGCATCTGGTCTCGCTGGAGCATACCCGGCTGGCCTGCGCCTCGGAGGCACCGAAGCGGGCCAAGTTCTCCGAGGGTGCCATCAAGCAGTTGTCCGGGGGTGATCCCATCACCTGCCGGGGCATGTATTCCCTGGACGTCACCGAGTTCATCCCCAAGTTCAAGATGCTGTTCGCGACCAACCGGGTTCCGGCCGTGAACGGAGACGACAAGGCGTTCCAGGAGCGCCTGCGCATCATCAAGTTCCCCTGCACGTTCAAGCATGGGGCGGAGCCCGACCCGGTGGCCAAGGTCTATCCCATGGACCCGCAGCTGGAGAACAAGCTGCATACGCCGGAACACCTGCCGGGGATTCTGGCATGGTGCGTCCGGGGAGCGATGGAGTTCATAGAGACCGGGGTGTTGATCCCACCGGATTCTGTCCTGTCCGACACTCGGGATTTCATGGAGAACAACGACTTCATCGGGGAGTTCATCCGGGATTGCCTCGACGTGCATGCGGATGCGCCCAAGACCAACACGCCCAAAGAGTGCAAGGCGCAGATGAAGGACATCTACGCGGTATTCAAAAAGTGGTGCATCGAAGAGAAGTCTATACCCGAGCAGAAGGTGTGGGCCATGCGCACACTGGGCAGCGACTTCGGCAACAGGAGCGACATCTATAGGGTGTCGCCGCAGAACCTTACCTACTACAACATCTCGATCAGGCCCGAGTGGAAGGGGGGCAACGATGGGTTGTTCTAGCCTGTGTCATGGTCGAAGGTCGAAGGCGTTGTCTAAGGCTTTCTCTAATGTCCAAGTCGCCACATTATCAGGCTTTGTTTTCCATCTTACCCCTTCTTATACCTATTTCATTCAAAATGGAGAGAGAGAAAAAACAAGAAGAGGAAAGAGGAAAATTACATGGGGGGAGCACTTTGGCTGTTTTTTGTCTAAGGGTCTAAGGCTGTGGCTGAATCCTTTGGCTGGCGGGGTTTTGCAGGCTGTATCGTGGTCGAAGGCGACCACGAAGCCTTCGATGATTTCCGGCGGACCGAGCCGGGAAAGGCGCGCCTTCGCCCTTTGCCATTCTCGCAGGCGGCTTTTGTGCCTGGCGGCAGGAAGGGGGGCGGAATGAGCATCGCCGGGGATCGCCTGGGTGCCGAGGAGCGGCGCGTGATTGCCGAGGCGTTGTTGACCGAAGTCAGGGGCGGCCGGGCCGACGAGGTTGGTGCGCACTGTCCGTTTCACCGGGAGCAGACTCCGGGCGGAGCGTTTTTCTACAACTACGAGATCGATGCCGCGTACTGCCACAGCTGCGGCGCCAATTCCGATCTGGTGGGTATCTTCAACGCCGCGCACGGCCGGTCGGCTGCCGACCCTGACGGGTGCGCCGAGTTCGTCAAGACATACTGCCCCGAGGGTGGGGCGAGGCCGCTGCCGCGACCCGGTAGGCAACCGCGCGAAGCAAGGGGGTGGAAGCCTCGCGAGGAGGAGGCCCCTCCCGCGCTGTGGATGGAGAAGGCCGCAGCCTTTGTGGAGCACTCGGTGCAGCGCCTACAGGCGAGTCCCGAGCGTCTGGCTGAGCTGGCGGCATGGGGGATCAGTGTGGAGACTGCGCTCAGGTGCCGGTTCGGCTGGAACGACCGCGACAAGTGGCCGCCGTTCACGGCCTGGGGGCTGCCCCGAGAGGAGAACGCGCAGGGCAAGGAAAAGAAAGTGTGGCTGCCCGAGGGGCTGGTCATGCCAGCGGTCAGGGGCGGGCGGGTGCTCAAGCTCAAGATACGCCGTCCGAACCCGGTCACGCCGTGGGGAGAGATGCGCAAGTATTGGGAGGTCAAGGGCGGGGCCAATGGCTTGTTTCACGTCTACGGCAATCCGCTGAACCGGGTGTGGGTAGTGCTGGAAACCGAGCGCGACGCGGCCCTGGTCTGGCAGCATGTGCACGATCTGGGCATCGGGGCCATGGGCAACGGCGGGGCGTCCAAGCGGCCGGGTGGCCACGTGGCCGACATCCTGACCCGGGCCAGGGTGATCCTCAACGCCATGGACTTCGACAAGGCCGGGGCGACCAACAGCTACACCTTCTGGCAGGAGGAATACCCTGTCACGGTCCGTTGGCCCGCGCCGCCGTCCATGGGCAAGGATGTGGGTGAGGCGGCGCAGAACGGTCTGGACATCCGGCAGTGGGTGCTTGATGGCCTGCCCGGGTATGTCAGGCGTGATCTCGCCGCGACAGACGCCCGGGTCGATACCGCGCCGGTGGAGCCTGTGGAGGATCAGCCCGCTCCGCCGGAGTCCTACTTCGACGAGGTGCTGGACTGCCTGGAGAACCTGCCTCTGTGGCGGGCCGAACTGATGGCGTTCCGGGATCACCTCTCGGCCAACGGGCTGAAGGTGTACAAGTCCGCCGAGGGTCGGCTGTGGGTGGGGTGCGTGGACAGCGCGGGCTACGGCGACCCCAAGGTTGCGGAAGTGGTTTTCGAGACGCGGCAGCGCTTCCATGCGTGGCGGGTGCTGGATGAGTGGATTGGCGAAGGCTCTCTGGAGGACATGGTGTTCGGGTATTTCGGAGATCGGCTGGAGGTGCGCGGATGAGCGGGAAACAGAGAGCGACCGTGTGGTTCAAGACGCCGAGGCAGGTGCACCAATATCTGACCTGCCCGATTGGTGAGACCTATCTGTGGGGCGATGGCGAGTCGGCCACGAAGGAGGGCGGAACGGTCTACGAGGTCTCGGAAAAGACTGTCTACAACCATACGGACGACAAGGACGGCAACGAGAAGCTCAAGCGCAACCGCAAGCGGTGTTTTGCCCAGAGGACCGTGGACATCTACGCCAGGACGCACCTGGCAAAGGTGGTGGCCGATGGCGACCCGGCAGAGGCTGCGGACGAGACCGAGATGACCGGCAGTCAGGCCAGCGCCGCCCGGCGGGTGGAGGCGGACGCCAAGAACAAGGAGATCGAGGCCAAGCTCAAGGAACTGCGGTTCCAGCGGGAGCTGGGCAAGACCGTGTCCACGGCCAGCGTGGAGCGCGAGCTGGGCGAGCGGGCCCAGGGGATCAAGCTGCATTTGACCTCGTTCATGCGAGATTTCGCCCCGGAGCTGCTCTCGGCCATGGGTGGCGACCTGGAGACAGCGCGGGAGATGATCCGCATCGTGGGTGGAGACGAGGAGCGTGCGGAGCAGCTCTCGGCCTTTGTGTTTGGTAGGCGGCCGCTGATCATCGAGGCGTGGAAGCGGCGCATCACCGAGGCCATCAACACCTACGCCAGGGGCGAGTGGTTCACCGACGAGATGCGCGAGGCCTGGGAGCGGTACGCGGCCGCTGTCCGGGACGAGGCAGCCGAGGCCGCGCTGCGGTTCATCGCCCTGGTGGACGGCGACCCGGGCAGGCTCAAGGCCGCGACGGACAGTTTCGATGTTCGCAGCAGAGGGGGCGCGTCGTGAATCGCCCTCCCTTTGATCTCTACCCCGGCGAGCGGCAGGTGCTGGAATCCCGGCCCTGGATAGCGACTGCCGATTTCGCTGAGAGACATTTCCGGCTCGTCACCGGCCCATACAAGGGGCAGACCTATCGGCACGAGCGCAACCCCATCGCCCGCTGGGTCATGGACCTGTGGGACCGGCCCATGCTGCGGACGCTGTTCATCGTCGGCCCGTCGCAGGTCTCGGGCAAGACGACCCTGGCCTATTGCTGCATGGCGGCCGAGATGTACCGCGATCCCTGCTCGGTGGCCGTGGGCATGCCGGACAAGGATACCCGCAACCGCATCTTCGACGAGAAGATCGGGCCGCACTTCAAGCAGACGCGGCCGCTGCGGGAGATGCTCTCCGAGGACGCGCAGGCAGTGCAGAAGGGGTTGATCCTGACCAAGTTCGGCGCGGTCTACGGCATGCACGCCGGGTCCGACGCCTCGGCCTCGTCCATATCGCCGCGCGTAGTGCTGGTGGACGAGGAGGACGCCTACCTTGACCCCATGGCTGCGCGGCGGATGGTGGAACGCAACATGGGCTACGACGACGAGGCCAAGACCCTGCGCTACTCGAAGATCCGGGGCAACGAGCGCTCGTCGTCCATCTGGAAGGCCCTGCGCGAGGAGGCGCAGGTGATCTATCAGGTGCGGGCCTGTTGCCCCAACTGCGGCACGCTCCAGGTCATGGACCTCAAGCGCATCCGGGTGCCGGGCAGGATGCGCGACCCGAAGAAGATCAAGCAGCAAAAGGCGGCGTGGTACGAGTGCGAGCACTGCGGCATGCACTGGAACGACCACTACCGCAACCTGGCCGTGGCCCGGGGCGACCTGTGGGCCGAGCACGACCTGCCGGACGCCAATGCCGTGGCCGTGATCATGCCGTCTTGGGTGTTTGCCGGGATGAGCCTGTCAACGGTCATGGGCGACTGGTTCGCCGCCGTGGAGAAGGGCACGCCAAAGGCCATGGAGTGGTTTGACAATTCTCATGCCTCCAAGCCCTACAAGGTGGTGACGCTCAAGACGCCCGAGGACCAGGTGAAAGCCATGATCCGGCATGACCGCCCCGCCCGGGAGGTGCCTGCCGAGGCCGTGGCCCTGACCATGGGCATCGACTCGCAGAAGGCGAGCTTCTATTTCGTGGTCCGCGCTTGGGCCAAGTCCGGCGAGTCGTGGCAGGTGGACTATGGCGAGCTGGCGGGCAGGGCGGACGTGTTTGCCCAGCTCGACGCAGTCTATCCGGTGGCCGGGCGCGATGACGTGGTCATGCCCATCTGGCGCTCGTGCGTGGACATGGGCGGCACGCGCGACGAGAGCCGGGCCGAGGGGTGGTCGCGCTCCGAGGACGTGAAGCTCATGGTGCTGGAGTCCGACCGTGACGACTTCTTTGTCATCAAGGGTGCCAGCCGCAAGCAGGATGCGGTGGTGCGCCGATCCGAAACGGGCGTGCACAAGGACGTGCCACGGGAATATCAGGAGAACATCACCATCTACACCCTGGACACCCACGACCTCAAGGACCTGATCTTTCTGGTGCGCATGCAGCCGGACTCGATCCAGCCCATGTGGCTGCACCGGGAGGTGGGCGACGACTACCTGCGCCAGATGGCCAGCGAGGAGCGGGACATGGACAGGAACGGCAACCCGGTGTGGGTGCAGAGGAAGGCGGCCAACCACTACCTGGACTGCGAGGTCTATGCTGCGGCCGCAGCACACCCGGACTGGACACCGGCGCTGCAACTGCTGCCCGGACCGACGTACCGCAGGGTGGTCGACCCCTCGGCCGGGTTTGCCCACGATGTCCGGGGCGGGTCGCCGCTGGCCGGGCGGATCATCAATCCCCACTATACCGGAGGACGGCGATGAACAAGGCCGCGCAGGATCTGCCCAGGGAGATGCTCAGGGAGCTGGTGGAGGCGATACAGGACAGCGAGGGGGTCGATTACAGCCCGCGCATGGGCGGGGTGTGCCCGGTCTGCGGCGCGGCGCGCTGCCGGGTGACCAACACCGGGGCATGGACCGGGCAGGTGCGGATGCGCAATCATCGGTGCCGGATATGCGGGCTGCGCTTCAAGAGCGTCGAGGTGGATGGTTGATTGGCATGAGGGTTGCTATCTTAAGAAGAAGAATCCCCGGGCGGGCGGCACAGTGCCGCCCGCTTTTTTGTGGTCGCCGTGTAGCAAAACTCCACGGATAGCAATTAGCCTGATTTGGGGTCCATGCTACGGACGGCCTCTTGCGGGTGCGGTAAACGGGAGTTGTTTTTACCGCGAAACCCGATGGAGGCAGGCAGGATGAGCGAACAGGCTGTGCGACCGGAAGTCCCTGACGAGGCGCTTGGCAGCGCCATCGAGGCCGAGGAGTACGAGCACGACGGGCGGCGTGTGAAGCGCGACCCGGAGAAGCTGATGCGCGTGCGCGAGGGGCTGAACGCCGAGGCCAGGGTGGCCCGCAGCGGCAACGTGCTGGAACGTGCCGTGGTCGGCGCGGTGAGGCAGGGATAGTGGCCTCTCGCCATGCCGCATTTGCCAGGGTCTCGCGCGGGCGGCGCGTGCGCCGGGCCGGGGCCTCGCTTGAGGGCTCGCTCTCGACGTGGACCAACTCCATCGTCACCCAGCGCGAGGCCGAGCGGCAGCAGGAGCGTACGAGCGAGCGCGCTTTTGACCTCTACTACAACGACGCCATGGCCCACGGGGTGCTGGAGTCGCTGCTGGTGGAGGCGGTGGGCATCGGCCTGACCCCGCAGCCCTCGCCCAGGACCGAGTGGCTGGGCCGGGACGCGGCGTGGGAGGAGGAATTTCAGACCGCTGCCCTGCGGGTGTGGGAGCAGCAGGCCTTGGACTGCCGCCGCTTCTGCGACGCCACCCGGCGGCTCGACTACTACGGGCTGCAAGGGCTGGCCTACTTCAACTGGAAGCTGCTGGGCATCGGGGTGTTCCAGGTGATGGCCAAGCGGCGGCCACTGGCCCCGCTCTCCACCTGCCTGCTGCCCATCGATCCTTTTCGGCTGGTCACGCCGAGCGACGCGACAAGCGTCGAGATATACGACGGGGTGGAGGTGGACCGGGACGGCGAGCCGGTGCGTGTCTGGATACGCCAGCCGGGCGTGACCATGCTGCGGCCGCCAAAGAGCCAGTGCGCCGCCTTTGACGTGTGGGACAAGGAGACAGGGCTGCCCCGCATGCTCCTGGTGACCGACGTGCGCAATGTCGGGGAGTACCGGCAGGATTCCATCCTGGGGCCCATGATCTCGGAGATCAAGCACTCCAACGACCTGGCCGAGGCGGCCGTGGTCGGGGCCATGATCCGCAACCTCTACACCATGTTTGTCAACGACTACGGCCAGGGCGCGGTCTCGCGCGATACCCCCTGGCACCAGCGGGTGGTGGAGACGAACAAGGGCACCATCCTGCTCGGCTCGGGCAAGGAGAAGCCGACCTTCTTCCAGCATGAGGCCGCGCCCTCGCGCTACACCGAGATGTTCTCGGCCATCATCGACCGCATCGGCATGGCCACCGGGCGCGGGGCCGAGAACGTGGTGCGCAAGTTTCAGGCCAGCTACTCCGCCTCCAAGGCGTCCATGGAGAAGGCGGACCAGTTCAACGATTTTGAGCACCGCACCCTCAACCTGCAGTGGAACCAGCCGTTCTGGTCCTGGATTCTCTTCGAGGCCGCCCTGCGCGGCCGCCTGCCTGTCCGGGCGGATGAGTTCCTGGCCAATCTCTACGAGTACACCCACTGCGAGCACCTGCCCCAGCCGTTTCGCCAGATCGACCGCGAGAAGGCGGCCAAGGCAGATGTGATGGAGCTGGGCTCGCACGTGACCAGCTACCGGACCATCTACGGCCGCAAGGGCAGCGACTGGCGAGGCGAACTGACCCAGATCGCCAAGGAGAAGCGGTTCATCCGGGAGATCGAGGCGCAGTACGGCGTGACCATGGGCGCGTCGGCCATTCCCGAATCGGCCTGGGAGGAAAACAAGGAGAATGAGGATGAGACATAGCCGGGCCGCTGCGGCCCTGATGGGCGAGACCTGGGCCCTGGAGCCCGGGAAGATGGAACAGGTGGCCGAGTTTGCCCAGGCCCTGATCGAGGGGCGGGCCACGCGGGGCGAGGTGTTCGCCAGCCTGGCCGGAGAGGGCGGCGGCGAGAGCCGACCCTATACCCTGACCGAGGAGGGGGTGGCGGTGATTCCCGTGTCCGGCGTCATTGCCCGGCGGCTCAATCTCTTCTCGGCCATTTCCGGGGGATGCTCCACCGAACTGCTCGGCAGGCAGGTGCGCAAGGCTGCCGCCGATCCGGCCGCGCGGGCCATTGTGCTGGACATCGACTCGCCGGGCGGCGGGGTGTTTGGCCTGTCCGACCTGACGGAGACCATCCGCGCGGCCGGGCAGATCAAGCCGGTGGTGGCCTTCAGCGCCGAGCTGATGTGCTCGGCGGCCTACTGGATCGGGTCTGCCGCCAACGAGATGATGTGCACCCTGGACGCCCAGGTGGGCAGCATCGGCGTGGCAGCCATGCATTTCGACTACTCCCGGCGCGACGAGGCGCAGGGCGTGCGGCGGACCGTGCTTTTCGCCGGTGAGTACAAGCGCATCGCCAGCGACGAGAAACCGCTCAGCGACGAAGGGCGCGACTATCTGCAGGCGCGGGTGGACCACTACTACGCGCTGTTTGTCGAGGCCGTGGCCGTGAACCGGGGCATGTCCGTGGAGGATGTCCTGGCACAACTGGCCGATGGCGCAACCCATATCGGAAACGAGGCTGCCGTGCGCGGCTTTGTCAATAGCGTCGGCAACATGGAGTCCGCAGTGGCGCGGGCTCTGGAACTGGCCGACGCCAGAAACAACATGCAAACCCAGGAGGCAGACATGCCCGGAACCACCCCCAAAGGTGCCGGAGCCGACAGCGGTGGCTCCGGTCTCATGGACCTCTCGGCGATGACCGCCGAGCAGCTGACCCAGGCCAATCCCGATCTGGCTGCGGAACTGTACGCACACGGCGTCAACGCCGAGCGGCAGCGCGTGGTCGATCTGATGGCCGCCGGGGCCGACCCGGAAGCGACCGCCAGTGCGGTCAGGGACGGCATAGCGCCCGCTGATTTCTACCGGCAGGCGCTCGCGGCCGAGCGGACCGGCAGGGCCGAAAAACTCAAGGCCTTTGAGGAGCGCCTGGGCGAGAGCGCTGGGCAGGACGGCCAGGCCGTGAGCGCTGTGGCCGGTGACGACTTCGACGCCCTGGTCAAGGCCCACATGGAAGAGGCCGAGTGCTCCAAGGGCAAGGCCATCCTGGCCGTGGCCCGCAAGAACCCCGAACTCCACGCGGCCTGGCTGGCCGGGCAGAAGTAGGAGGAAGCCATGAGCTACAACGATTACGGCATCGGCACCCACGGGTGCGGGCAGGATGTGGCCGTTGGCCGCCGGGTGGCGCTCAATGCGAGCGGGCAGCTGGTCTACGCGACGGCGACCAGCCTTGGCATCGGCGTGGCCCGACTCGATCAGGTGGAAGGCGAAGACGTGGGCGTGGCCTACTTCAACAAGCCCGGCACCCACCTCATGGTGGCGGCCGGAGCCTTTGTGGTGGGCGCGGACGTGTTTGCTGCCGCGTTCGGCAAGGTCCGGGCCCTGCCCACGGCGGCCGGGGACTACGTCAAGGTCGGCGTGGCCCTGGAGGCCGCTGCCGATGACGGCGATCTCGTCGAAGTCCTGGCCGTGGAGAGCGGCAAGGTCATCACTGTCAGCAGCTAACCAAGGAGAGAACCATGATTCCCGCAACCCCCGGAACCGCCGGACGCCTGCGCCCGGACCTGTCCGTGCTCGTGCACGAGACCATGACTGGCGCGGCCGCCTTCGGCTTCATCGCCTCCAGGGTGGCACCCTACTTTCCCGTGAGTGCCCAGGCCGCCGATTTCCCGGTGCTGCCCGCCAAGTACGCCTTCAACGCCGAGGAAGTGCACCGCGCGCCCGGCGCTGCCTACAAGCGCAGCGGCGGCCAGTTCGAGGCCGGACACTACTCTTGCCGCGAGCGCGGTCACGAGCATCCGCTCGATGCCCGTTTTCGGGCCATCTACTCGTCCATCATCGACATGGAGGCTGCCGGTCTCAACCAGTGCACCAACATCGTGCTGCGCGCCTACGAGATCGAGACCGCCGCAAAGCTCCAGAAGCCGGGCAACTTCCTGACCGGCGCGGCCTCGGCCAAGTGGTCGCTGCCCGATGACGCCGACCCCAAGGCGGACATCAAGGCGGCCCGCGAGATAGGGCGCAGGAAGGGTGTTTTCTACAACACCTTGATCATCGCCTGGCCCACCTACAACAACCTGTGCGCCTGCAAGAAGGTGCAGGATGCGGTGTACGCCATCTTCCCGGACGCCAGGAAGACCGGCACCATCGACATCTCCCACCTGGAAACCTACCTCGAAATCAGGATCGAGCTGGCCGGGGCCCTGGTCAACGGCAGCAACCGTGCCAAGAACCCGGCCCTGGAGGACATCTGGAGCGACGCGGTGGCCACCCTGGCCTGCGTGGCTGCCGAGGGGTCGGATATCGTCGAGCCGTCCATCGCCCGGACCTTCAAGTGGAACGAGGGCTCAAGCGAGGAGTACGTGGTGGAGGACTACTGGGACGAAACGGTGCGCGCCACGATCCTGCGCGTGCGTCACGACATCGATGTGCGCCTGCTCAAGAGCTACGACGACGACGGCAACGTGCTCTCGGACATCTCCAAAAACTGCGGCTACGTGTTTACCGGCATCAAGTAGCGTCTTCCCCGCACCTCCCCTGAACAAGGGCGGCCCGGCTTCACCGTCTTGGCCGGGCCGCCCGAAGGGGACGGGGACTGGAGGCACACATGACCCTGCACCACACCATTGACCGGGACGTTTTGTCCGATCTCTTCTTCCGCGACTTCGGCCGGGCCGTGGTCATCGACGGCGTGACCCTGTGCGTGGTGGAGCGGGAGGAGGGCGCAGGGCTGGACGGCGACGGCCGGGGCGGCGGCCGTGAAGGGGTCGAGATACGGGTGTGGACGCTTTTCTGGCGCGAGGCGGATCTGCCCGCGCCCAAGGTGCGGCAGCGGATGACGGTGGACGGCCAGGAGCGCGAGGTGGCGCGGGTGGAAAGCTCGCGCGGCATCCTTGAGGTCCAGATGTGGCGGGAGGTCTGCTGATGGCCCTGCTGATCAGGCTCGACATGGACAATGCCAGCGCCGTGGTGGAGGAGATGCTCGACGCGCTCTCCTCTGTGGAGCAGGGGGCGCAGAAGGCGGCAAGCCGGGCCATCAACAAGACGCTGAAGAACGCGGCCCGGCTCACGGCCCGGATGGTGGCCGGGGAATTTCGCGTGACCCAGTCCGAGGTGCTGGCCCAGGTGGACGTGCGCAAGGCCACCTATGCCCGGCCTGATGGGGAGCTGGTTTTTTCCGGGCGCGGCTCGCTGCCCCTTGTCCGCTATGTGGTCGGCTCCACCGAGCCGGTGCCGACCATGCCCGGATACTACAGGACGCCCAAGGCGCAACGCCACCGGGGCGTCAAGGTCCGGGTCAAGAAGACGGGCCGGGCGAGCGTGCTCACAAGCGCCTTTCTGGCCAGGATGGATTCCGGGCATGTGGGCGTGTTTGAGCGGGTGGACGAGGGGTGGGACTCGAAGATCCGGGAGCTGTACTCCATATCCTACCTGACCTGGCTGCAAAACGACCTGGTGGCCGACGAGCTGGAGGAGCGGGTGGCCGAGCGGTTTGCGCACCACATGGAGCATGAGGCCCGCTTCGTGCTCCAGCAGGCGGGGCTGCGATGACCGCCCTGCTGATCCAGGACGCAATCATCGCCTTCCTGCGGGCGAACCTCGCCGGGCTGACCCTTGAGCGACCGGGTCGCACACCCGGGCCGCCCGGCATATTTCGCGGCGCGCTGCCGCCCGCCGAGCGCGACGAGCAGGCGTTTCCCTTTGTCATCGTGCGCTGGCTCGAAGGCGAGGACAGCGAGACCGGGGACAGCCTGGAAACCTTTGCCCTGGTTATCGGGGTGTATGGCGTGGAGGACGGCGGAAATGACGGCGAGCACGCTGCGGCCGTGGCCGAGCAGTGGACCCTGGTGGCCGCGACCCGGCTGCGCAGGCTGCTGACCGAAACCCGGGTGCTGGACGGCAGATACGAGCTGCAATGGCCGCTGCGCTCCATGAAACCCGCGCCGGAGAAACAGCAGAACCGGTTTCATCTGGCGACCATAACAACCACGTGGAGCGCACCGGCTCCCGCACAAACCCTGGAGGCGTGAGAATGGCTGACAAGAAACCCGACACCGGCCCGGTCATGTACATCGGCCCCACCAAGATGGGGGCCTTGCATGTGGCGCACGGCGCGGTCTTCACGGCCGGAGTGCTGCCCGAGCATCTGGCCCGGGCCGTCAGGAACAAGGGCAACGAGGCGCTGAGGGCGCTGTTCGTGCCGGTGTCCGAGGCGGGCAGGGCGCGGGCCGCCCTGCGCGACGCAACCAGCGACATGGCCACCGCCTACAGGGCCGTGGCCGCCATGGAGGGATAACCCATGACCTACTATCATCGAGTCAAGGCGTCCGAGGTGCCCACCCGGATACTGCCGCCCAGGCGGATCAGCGCGGGCATTCCCGTGGTGGTGGGCACCGCGCCCGTGGAGGGCCTGACCGACAAGCCGGTCAACGAGGTGCGGGTGATCCACACCTATGACGAGTTCGTGATCGCTTTCGGCTGGTCCGACGACTGGGCGAAATACACCCTGTGCGAGTTCGCCTATTCGCATTTCGCCCTGTTCGGCATGGCCCCGGTGGTGTTCATCAACGTCTACGACCCGGCCGTGCACAAGGCCGGGGAGGCGAGCGACCCGGGGGCGGTGACGGCCGCCGACATCATCGGCGGCATCGACGCCGGGACCGGAGCCAGGACCGGCCTTGAGCTGGTGGCCGAGGTGTTTCCCCGCTACCGGCTGGTGCCCGGGCAGATCGTGGCCCCGGGCTGGTCGGACGATCCGGCCGTGTCCGTGGTCATGGAGGCCAAGGCCGAGAACATCAACGGCCTGTTCAGCGCCATGGCGGTCATCGACATCCCGGACGCGACCGTGACCAGGTACACCGACGTGCCGGGCTACAAGGAGACCAACAACCTGACCGGCGCGCGCATGATCGCGGGCTGGGGCAAGACGGTCCTGGGGGACATGGTCTTCCACGCCTCCACCCAGATCGCCGGGCGCATCTGCCTGACCGACGTTGATCACGACGACGTGCCCTATGTCTCGCCCTCCAACAAGCGACTCAAGGTGACCGGGGCCAGGGTCAACGGCCTGGCTCTCCACCTGGGGCTGACCGAGGCCGAGTATCTCAACGGCCAGGGCGTGGTCGTGCCCTTCAACTTTGACGGCGGCTGGAAGCTCTTTGGCAACCGCACCGCCGCCTATCCCTCGGTGACCGATCCCAAGGACGCCTTCATTCCCATCCGGCGCTTCTTCAACTGGCACGCCAACACCTTCATTCTGACCTACTGGCAGCTGCTCGATGCGCCGCTCAGCCGCCGCCAGATCGAGACCATCGTGGACTCCGAGCAGATCCGGCTGAGCGGCTTTGCCCGGCGCGAATACATCCTGGGCGGGCGCATCGCCTTTTTGGCGGACGAGAACCCGGTGACCGACCTGATGGACGGCATCAGCCGGTTCCACACCTACATGACCCCGCCCTCGCCCAACCGGGTCATCGAGAACATTCTTGAGTACGACGCCAGCTATGTCAGCGCGTTGTTCGGAGGTGAGTGATGAGCAACATTCCCGAGAAACTGGTGGCGTTCGAGGCGTATCTGTCCGGGGAAACCCTGTTGGGCGTGGTGGACGCCGAGATCACGGACATCACGTTCCTGTCCGAGGAGCTGCGCGGCGCAGGCATTGCCGGGGCCATCAAGTCCATCACCCTGGGGCATGTGGAGCCCATGGAGGCCAAGATCAAGTTCCGGGTCAAGACCAGCCAGAGCTACAAGCTGCTGGCTCCGGCGGCGCACATGCTGGAGCTGCGCGCCTCCAAGCAGTCGCGCACCGTGGGCGGCGCGCTGGTGACCAGCCCGGAGCGGGTGGTGCTGCAGGGCACGCCCGCAGGCATTCCCGGCGGCAAGTACGAGGCGGGCAAGGCCATGGACAACGAGTTCACCTTTTCCGTGACCTACCTGAAGATGGTGGAGAACGGGGTGGACATGCTGGAGATCGACCAGCTCGGCTACAAGTTCGTGGTCGATGGTGTGGACTATCTGGCCGGGGTCCGGGCCGACCTGGGCAGGGAGGGATGACCATGATCACCGAGAAGCAGATCCCGCTGTGCCACGCCTATGAACTGGGCGGCAGGACGGTGACGGAACTGACCATGCGCAAGTCCACGGTCCAGGACCGGCTGGACGCGGCCCGGACCGCACCGGACGGCGCGACCCAGGCGGAGATGGAACTGGCCCTCTTTGCCCTGCTGTGCGGCCTGCCCGCACAGGACATGGAGCAACTCTACGACGAGGACTACGAGCAGATCCAGGAGACGTATCTTTTTTTGAAACGCCAGCGCCCGGACCGGACAGGGGCGACAGGCAAGTGGGGCGCTGGGCCGGACGAGACCGCTGGCAAGGAGCCGGTGAAGAGCGAAAACGGTTGATGCAGGGAGTGCTCTGCCTGGCCAGGGCGGCTGGCGGGTGGAGCCGGGAATCGATTCTGGCGATGTTTATGGACGAGTTCCTGGGCTGGCTTGACGCGATTCCCGAACCCCCTGAACCACCGCGCTGACCGCCTCGACCACGGGGATGGCCAGCAGGCCGCCCGCAGCGGCCAGGAGCACGAACCCGCCGACCAAGGCCTCGGCCGGGTAGGCACCGAGATCGAGGCCCGACAGGGCCCAGGTCGCGAACGCGAAAGAGAGCAGGAGCCGAAGGATACGCATGTCTGCAAAAACCGTTGCCTTTTCGTTTGCCATCGGGGCCGCGCTTGGCCCCAGCTTCACCTCGACAGTAAGTCAGGGCAAGGCAGGGGTCAAGCAACTGGGCCAGTCCATAGCCGAGATCAAGGGCGACGCGGTCTACAAGGCCGGTGCGGCCTTTTACCGGCTGCGCGATCAGGTGCGTACCTCGCGCGCCGAATTGGGCAAGGCCGAGGCCGATCTGGCCGGGCTGCGCCAGGAGGCTGCGGCCGCTGGCGGGGCCAGCGAGCTGATGGGTCGGCGCATCGCCCAGGCCGAGGCCAGGGTCAAGCAGATGCGCACGGCCTCTGACCGGGCCGCGTCGTCGTTTCTGGACCAGCGGGCGCGGATGCGCTCCATGGGCCAGAGCCTGGGCGAGGTGAGCGCCGGATACCGCAAGGCGAGCGCCGAGGTGGACAAGCTGACCAAGGCCCAGGAGCGGCAGGCGCGTGCGGCCAAGCAACAGCAGGACCTGCTGTCGTCGCGAGGCGAGTACCGCTCGCGGATGACGGACGTGGCGGCCATGGGCGCGGTGGCCCTCTCGCCGGTGGTGGCTTCGGCCCGGGCCGGGCGCTCGGCCACCCGGCTGGGCACGGTGCTCAATGCGGAAGACAGGGCCGAGGCGTCGCGGCTGGGCAGGGAGGCGGCCCAGGACGCGGCCAGGACCGGGCTGGCCTCGCTGCAGGAGGCGTTCGACATCCAGTACGCCCTGAACAGCGCGGGGCTGGACGCCGGGCTGGCCCGGGCCGCCACCTCGGTAGTGGCCAAGGTGTCCACGGTCACGGCCGGTTCCCACGAGCGGGTGGGCGAGGTCATCGCCACCACCTACAACAACCTGGGCAGCGCCCTGGAGGGCACGGCAGCGGAGAAGATCGACCGCATCGGCGACCTGCTGACCAAGGCGCAGCTCAAGTTCCAGATCCGAGATTTCGGCCAGCTTGGCGAGTCCATGACCGAGGGCGCGGCCGGGCTGGCCAACTACAACGTCAACCTGGAGCAGGGCGTGACCCTGCTCGGCCAGCTGAACACGGCCGGGCTCCAGGGCAGCCGGGCCGGGACCGCGCTCAACGCGGTGCTGCGCCAGCTGCCCAAGGCGGCGGCCAAGTGGAACATCGAGATGGTGCGCGACGCGCGCGGCCAGCTGGACATGATCGCCACCCTCAAGCAGCTGGGCGCGGCTCTGGACGGGCTGGACACGGACGCGCGGGCCGTGGCCCTGCAGGAGGTGTTTGGCGACGAGGGGGCCAAGGGCGTGGTGCCCCTGCTGAACAAGCTCGGGGAACTGGACGCGGCCCTGGCCGACGTGGCCGAAAGCTCGCGCGGCATCGTGGACAGGGAAGTGCTCGCCTTTCAGGAGGACTCCATGGGCCAGTGGAACCGGATGACCAACACGGCGGTGGTGCTGGGCGATGCCCTGGGCAAGACCCTGCTGCCGGGCGTGAACATGGTCCTCTCGGTCATCGGCGGCGGGCTGGGGCTGGTGGCCGGGCTGGCCTCGGAACACGAGACCCTGACCAGCGTCATCGGCGGGGTGGTGGTGGGATTCCTGGCCATGCGCATGGCGACCCTGGCCTATGGGTATGTGTCCACCTTTGTCGTCGGCGGGGTGCGCGACCTGCGCCGGGCGGTGCTGTGGCTGACCACGGCCAGCGTCCGCGCCCGGGTGGCCACCGTGGCCCTGGCCGTGGCCCAGCGGGCCTGGGCCATTGGCTCGGCCATCGTCACCGGGGCTGCGGCGGCCATGACCACGGGCCTGAATATCCTGCGCTTTGCGGTGATGACCAATCCCATCGGGCTGGTCATCACCGGCATTGCCCTGGCCGCCGGGCTGCTCATGACCAGGTGGGAGCCTGCGCGCAAGTTTTTCGTCGGCCTCTGGGACACGGTGGCCGGGGCCATCGGCCGGGCCTGGGACGCGCTCAAGGGGGTTGCCGGGTGGGTGACCTCTGTGCCGGTCATCGGCGACCTGTTGACCCTGGGCGGCAAGGCCGTGTCCTTGCTCTTCGGCGGGGAGGCCGGGCCGGTAATGCAACCCGCTGCCGAGCCCCGGGGCGGAGGGGCGCAGAGTGCGATCCCGTCCGGGTCTGGCGGGGGCGGCGGGCTGACCCTGAACTTTCCCATCCACCTGGGCGACCTGCCGCCCGAGCGGGCCGGGAGCCTTGGGCAGAAGGTGGAGCAGGCGGTGCGGCGCGTGCTGCCGCAGATCATCGAGGAGGAGAAGCGCCTTGCCTACAACTGACGCCTACATCACCAGCCAGGGGGAGACGCCCGACCGCATAGCCCTGAACCTGTGGGGGGACGAGACGCTGTTTCACCATCTGGTGGCGGCCAATCCTGACATCCGGGGGCTGGCCTCGCTGCCCGGCGGGCTGGCCCTGGCCGTGCCCGACCTGCCCGAGAACGCCACCGAGATCGCGCCGCCCTGGAAGAAGGATGCGGCCGGGAGGCGGGCATGACCGCCACGCGCCGGGCCGCCGTCCGGGTGGAGTACGAGGGCGTGGACATCAGCGCCACGGTCTCGCCCTATGTGGTTTCGGCCTCGTTCACGGACAACGCATCGGGCAAGGCCGACGACTTCACCCTGGCCCTGGAGGACCGTGACGGGTTGTGGCAGGGGGGCTGGCATCCGGGCAAGGGGGCCACGCTCACGGCCTGGATCGTCTGCCGCGACTGGGATGAGCCGGGGCAGACCCTGGCCCTGGCCTGCGGCACCTTTGAGCTGGACCGCATCGACTTGGCCGTGGGCCGGGGCGGGGACCGGGTGACGCTCAAGGGGGTCTCGGCCAAGGTGCGCAACTCCCTGCGCGGCGAGAAGAAGCACCGGGCCTGGGAGAACGCCACCCTGCGCCGCATCCTGCGGGACATCGCCGAAGCGGCCGGGATGGAGGCTGTCTTTGACGCGGCGGACATCGTGCTGGGCCGAGTGGACCAGCGGGGCGAGGGAGACCTCGCCTTTCTCAAGCGGCTGGCCGACCAGTACGGGCTCAACTTCAAGGCGGCCGAGGACGCCCTGGTGGTCTACGACGCGGCCGACTACGACGCCCGGCCCGCGTCCATGACCCTGACGCGCGGCTCGGCGGCCATCGTTTCGGTGCGCCTTGGCGACGCCATGCACGACGTCTACCGGGCCTGCACCGTGACCTATCACGACGCCCTGGCCGACGAGGACCGGGAGTACACCTACACCCCGGACAACGCGCCGGTCACGGGCCAGACGCTGCGGATCAACGAGCGCGTGGAATCGCAGGCCGCGGCCATGCCCCGGGCCGCAAGCGAGCTGCGCCGCAGGAACGCGGGCGAATGCACCGGCACCCTGACCCTGATGGGCGAGCCGCGCCTGCGCGGTGGTAGCGTGGTGGCCCTGGCCGGGTTCGGCGGTTTTGACGGCACGTATTTCGTGGAGTCCGCCACCCATGCGGTGGACAAGGACTCCGGCTACACCACGGATCTGAATGTCCGCAGGACACTGGGGTACTGATGCTGCAGGAGATGATGACCCGCATCGACCGTCTGGAGGAGGCCCTGGCGCGCACGGTGCGCGTGGGCCATGTGGTGGGCGTGGACGAGGGGCGCGGCACGGTGCGCGTGCGGTTCGGCGATGCGGACGGGCTGGTCTCCCACGACCTGCCCGTGCTGGTGGCCAAGAGCCATGCGGACAAGTGCCTGCACATGCCCGACCTGGGCGAGCACGTGGTCTGCGTGTTTCTGCCAAGCGGCCAGGAGGCCGGGTTTGTGCTGGGCGCGTTCTACTCCGGGGGCGACGCGGTGCCGGTGGCCAGCCGCGATACGCGCCGGGTGCATTTCGCGGACGGGTCGTGGTTCGAGTACGACCGGGCGGCCCATGTGCTGCGCGGCCATGTGGTGAACGGCGACACCGAGCTGGTGGTGGACAACGCGGCCACGCTCACGGCCGGGGTGTCTGCGGCGGTGAAGGCCCCGACCATATACCTGATGGGCAACGTGTCACAGACCGGGCGCGACGGCGGGCGCGGGGCCGAGATCAAGGACGCGGACACCACCCACACCGGCAGCTACCGGCTGGTGGGTGTGCTGGACGTGGACCAGCTGGTGGTGCGCCAGGACGCCGGGGTGGGCGGGAGCCTGACCACGGCGGGCAACTCCCATGCCGGGACGCGCAGCGGGGGGAGCATATGACCCTGGCTGCCATGCGCACCGAACTGCTGGACAGGCTGTTTGCCACCGGGGCGGCCTGGACCCGGCCTGTGACCGAAGTGGCCGGGGAGGTGGCGGCGGCCATGCCGGGCGGGGTTTCAGTCCCGGCCTCGGACCTGGCTGCGTATGCGCGCTTTGCCAGCCAGGTGGCGCGGGAATTTCAGGCCGTGTCCGGCGACCTGCTGGAAGCGGGCGGGGCGCTGGGCGCGCCCACTGGCTATGTGCGCGAGGCGGTCGGCGGGCTGCTGCGCGGGCGGTATCTGGCCGGGGCAACGGACTGGCGGCTGTGGACTGATGGCCGACTGCGCGGCGAGCTGGCGGCCGGGTTTGGCGCGGCCTGGCGGGACGGCCGGGACGCGGCAGCGGCCGCTGCCGCCATGCTCGACATTTTGGCCGACCATGGCGACCGGGCCGAAACGGCCGTGGGGCTGCCCCAGGTATCGCTGCCCTCGGCCCTGGGCCTGGACAGGCTGGCCGCCCCGGCCTCGGACATCGGGAGCTTCGGGCCGGTGGGCTTTGCGGTCAGCGCCCGGGAGATATTCACCGTCCGCGAGATGGGGCGTAAGCGCGAGGCCGGGTTTGCCGAGCATCCGGTGGTCAACGGTGCGACCCGGCTCCAGTTCACGGGCATCGGGCTGTGGGAGATTTCCCTTGGGATCACCCTGTCGCGGGCATGGACCGACCCGGAGACGCGCATAGCCCGGCTGGAGGCGCTGCAGGAAGCTGGCGAACACCATCCGCTGGTGATCGGGGGCCGTGTGCTGGGCCGCTTCGTGCTCGCCAGCCTGGCCGAGAGCACCACGGTCTTTGCCCGGGGCGGCGGGATCGAGACCGCGACCCTGGACCTGAACTTGCGCGAATACGCGGACGACGGCTCGGGCGTGGTCCGGGTCACCCGGGTGCGCGCGGCCACGGCCGCGCCGGTGCGGCAGATGTCTGTCAGCAATTATGGAGGGAGGTAGCGGTGTTTGTCGTCGATGCCAGTGTGCCGGAGCGTGTCGAGATCGGGGCAACCGGGGTCCGCTCCGTATTGCAGCAGGTGCGCATGGTCCTGACCACGGTGCGCGGCAGCGTGCCGCTGGACCGGACCTTTGGCCTGTCCCTGACCTTTCTGGATCGGCCGCTGCCCCATGCCATGGCCGAGTACACCGGCGAGGTGGTGGCCCAGGTGCAGGCCCAGGTGCCCGGGGTGCGCGTTGAGCGCGTGGAATTTGTCCCGGACCGGGACGGGGCCGTGGACGGGCGGCTGTATCCCGTCGTCACCGTCAGCATTGAAGGCGTGGAGCCTTCAGCATCGAGGAGGGAGACGAGATGAGCGTGGACCTGTCGAGCCTGCCCGGGATCAGCTTTGTGGAGACCGACCCGGCCCGCATCGAGGCCGAGGGCATGGCGCTCTATGAGGCCGTCACCGGCCGGACCCTGTCGCCGGGCGACCCGGAGCGGCTGTTTGTGGAGGCGCTGCTGTACCGGCTCTCCCTGGCCCACCAGGAGATAGAGCACGCGGCGCGGATGAATTTGGTTTCCTTTGCCCGGGGCGGGCATCTGGATCACCTGGGGGCTCCGGTGGATTGCGTGCGCCTGCCCGCCTCGGCGGCCCGGACCACGGTGCGCTTCACCCTGGAGGGAGCGCTTGGTTTCGCGGCGACCATCCCGGCCGGGACGCGGCTGACTCCGGGCGGCCCGCTGCTGTTTGCCACGGACGAGACCCTGACCATCGCGCCCGGGCAGACCGAGGGGCTGGTGGGGGCCACCTGCCTGACCGCCGGGGCGGCGGGCAACGGGTTTCTGCCCGGGCAGATCGCCAAGCTGGTGGACCCCCAGGCCTATGTGGCCGGGGCGGTCAACACGACCCTGTCGGCAGGGGGCGCGGACCTGGAGGGGGACGAGCGCTACCGGGTGCGGATCATGGACGCGCCGCGCGCCTTTTCCGTGGCCGGACCGGCCTCGGCCTACATCTGGTGGGGCAGGACCGCCCACCAGGACATCGCGGACATTTCCTTTCGCTCGCCCAGCCCCGGGCAGGTGGAGCTGCGGCCGCTCATGACCGGGGGCGCACTGCCCGACCAGGAGATACTGGACGCGGTGCTGGCCATCTGCGGGGCGGACACCATCCGGGCGGACACGGATCATGTCTCGGTGCTGGCCCCGGAGCCGGTGCCGTATCAGGTGGCGGCCAGCTACTGGATTTCGGCCAGGGACGCGGCCGTGTCTGACCGGATTCAGGACGCGGCCCGGGCCGCCTTTGACGGGTGGCTGGTCTGGCAGCGCTCCCGGCTGGGTCGGGACATCGACCCGTCTGAGCTGGTGCACCGGCTCAAAAGCGCGGGGGTCAGGCGCGTGGCCGTGACCCTGCCCGGGTTCACTCCCATCGAGCGGCACCAGGTGGCCGTGGAGGACGCGGGGCATTGTGCACTGATCTACGGGGGGTTGGAGGATGAGTAGGCGCGTGGTGGACCTGCTGCCCTCGTCCCTTGCCGGGGACGCGGCCATGCTGGCGGCGGCCGAGATGCTGGACGCCGAGTTCGCCCGGGTGGACGCGCTCATGCCCCTGGTCGCGCCCTGGCAGGCTCTTGAACGGCTGACCGAGCCGATGCTCTCCGCCCTGGCCGCCGAGTGTGCGGTGGACGTGTGGGAGCCGCAATGGAGCGACGGGCGCAAACGGACGGTGCTGGCCAGCGCCCTGTCCGTGCACCGGCGCAAGGGCACGGCCCGGGCCGTGGTGGACGGGCTGACGGCCATGGGCTTTCGCGCCCGGCACGTGAACTGGCCCGAGTACGACGGCACGCCCTACACCTTTCGGCTGGAGGTGGACGTGCTCGACCAGGGGGCGGATGCTGCCGCCTATGGGCAGATACTGCGCTCCATCGACGAGACCAAGGCCGGGCGGTCGCACCTGGACCGGCTGGACGTGTACCTGTCGGGCCAGGGCCGGGTGGCGGCCCCGGTGGCCGCCCAGGTGGGCGTGAGCCTCGACGTGTACCCCTGGATTCCCGAGGATCAGAACATTGCGGGCGGCCTGCGCAGCGGAGCGGGCCTGGCAGTCTACACCATCATCGACATCGAACCACAAGGAGCGGGCGCATGAGCACCTATTTTTGTCTGTTAACCGAAAGCGGCCGGGCGGCCGTGGCCAATGCCGTAGCCCTGAACCAGGCCGTGGCCCTGGCCCAGATGGCCGTGGGCGACGGCGGGGGCACGTTGATCGCGCCCCAGGCATCCATGACCGGGCTGGTGGGCGAGGTGTACCGGGCCCCGGTGAACACCGTGTTCGTCAACCCGGATGACCCGGGCCACGTCATTGCCGAACTGGTCATCCCCAACAATCAGGGCGGGTGGACCGTGCGCGAGGTGGGGCTCATGGATGCGGACGGCAACCTCTTTGCCGTGGGCAGCGTGCCCGCCTCGGTCAAGCCCGCCACGGGCGAGGGGGCCGGGGCCGAGATGACGGTGCGCATGCACCTGGTCATGAGCACGGCCGAGGCCGGGACCATCCAGATCAAGGTGGACCCCACCGTGGTTCTGGCCACCCGGCAATATGTGGTCCAGTCCATCGCCGACCACGCGGCGGCCGGGGACGCCCACCCGGACAAGGCGGACGTGGACCACACCCACGGGATGGCCGACGTGTCCGGCCTGGGCGCGGCCTTGGCGAGCAAGGCGGAGGTGGTCCACACCCACCTCACGACGCACGTG
>NZ_JASTWE010000024.1 GCF_030282845.1 Pseudodesulfovibrio pelocollis | reverse complement strand
AGAGTGCGGCGGCCAAGCTCGTAAGCCGAGCTTTTTTGGTTCTTTTTTGGGGCGGCCCAGCCAAAAAAGAACCCCGCCGGGAGGGCAATTCCAAACTTGGAGGAGCGACAGCGACGGCTCTCTCTCTCTCTCTCTCTTTCTCTCTTTCTCTCTTTCTCCCAAAGCAACAGGCAGGAATCAGTTTTACGCCGCGCGTTGACAAACTGCGAAATTTCATCCACCCATCCGGCATGAAATCGGAAGCCATTCCCGCCTTCATCGAGCGCTTCTTCATCCCCATCACCGCCACGCTCTGCGCCGTGGCCCTGATCCATCCGCCATCCTTCACCTGGATCAAGCCGCATATTCCGCTGTTTCTGGGCGTGATCATGTTCGGCATGGGGCTGACCCTGGAGTTCGGCGACTTTCGCGCGATACTTGGCAAGTGGCGGCTGGTGGGGTTCGGGGTGGGCATGCAGTATGCGGTCATGCCCGTGCTGGCCGTGCTCATCTCGATGGCGCTGGGCCTGTCGCCCGAGGCCACGGTGGGCATGGTCCTGGTCGGGGCGTGCCCGGGCGGCACGGCCTCCAATGTGGTGGCCTACCTGGCCCGGGCCAATGTGCCCCTCTCGGTGACCCTGACCCTGGCCTCCACCTGCCTCGCCCCGATCCTGACCCCGGCCATCGTCTACCTCATCCTTGAGCAGCGGGTGGAGATGGACTTTTTGGGCATGGTCTCCTCCGTGTTCTGGATCGTGGTCTTTCCGCTGGTGGACGGCCTGATCCTGCGCCGCATCTTCCGCAAGCGCCTTGAGCCGTGGCTGCGCTATTTCCCATCCCTGTCCATCGTGGTCATCGCCATGCTCATCGCCTGCATCATGGGGCTGAATCAGGCCACACTGCTGGCCCTGCCACTCCTCGTCTTCCTCGCCGTCATCCTGCACAACGGCCTGGGGCTGGCCGCTGGATACTCCCTGGCCCGGCTGGCCCGCTGCTCCCGGCGCGACGCCCGCACCCTGGCCATCGAGGTGGGCATGCAGAACTCCGGCCTGGGCGTGGCCCTGGCCGTGGCCCATTTCGCCCCGGTCAGCGCGCTCCCGGGCGCGCTCTTTTCCCTGTGGCACAACGTCACCGGCGTGTTCATGGCCAAGCGGTGGCGCGCCTCGGACTCCTCCTGATTTTCCGGCCTGAAAACGCTCAGGTGGCCCTTGACTTGTGTTACTATTTTGATATTAGTATCCGATGCGCGTCATTAAGTCACAATATCATGCTTTGTAACACAACGGGGGTCCGACCAATGAAGACACGGCTGATTCTATCGATCACAATCCTTGCCCTGCTGACGGCCAGCGCGGCCTTTGCCCATTTCGGCATGCTCATCCCCGACACCGACGCGGTGAGCCAGGAGAAGAAGACGGTCAACCTGACCCTGTCCTTCTCCCATCCTTTCGAGATGGTGGGCATGGAGCTTGAGAAACCCGCCGCCTTCTTCGTGGTGGCCAATGGCGAGGAAAAGACCGACCTGCTCGGCACCCTCAAGCCCGCCAAGGTCATGGACCACACCGCCTGGACCGCGTCCTATACCCCGCGCGCGCCCGGCCTGTACGCATTCGTCTTTGATCCGGTCCCCTACAAGGAGGACGCGGAGAACAACTACATCCGCCATATCACCAAGGTGGTCATCGACGCCTACGGCGAGGGCGAAGAATGGAACGCGCCCCTTGGCCTGAAGACCGAGATCGTGCCGCTGACCCGGCCTTTCGGCAACTATGCGGGCAACGTCTTCCAGGGCGTGGTCATGCTTGATGGCGAGCCCGCGCCCTACACCCGCGTGGAGGTCGAGTACTACAACGCCGACGGCAAGCGCACCGCGCCCAGCGAGCGGATGGTCACCCAGGAAGTGATCGCCGATGGCAACGGCGTGTTCACCTTTGTCTGCCCCTGGAAGGGATGGTGGGGCTTTGCCGGGCTCAACGCCGACGCCGAGCCTTACCAGGGCCGCGAGCTGGAGCTTGGCGCGGTCATCTGGGTGTTGATGCAGTAATTGCTGTTTTTCGACATGGTGAGAGGATCACCTCCCTTTCACGAGCCCCGGCGAGTCATTGCCGGGGCTTATCCGCGTTCAGGGCGGGGGGTGGTTTCGCTCTTGCGCATCAGGTCGAGGATAGGGGTGATGAACTCGTCCGGGAAAGCGCCCAGCGCGGCCCCGAGATAGGCTCCGGCCATGGATCCGAGTACCAGATTCGCCCCGCTTGGGCTGTTGGCCACCTGGAACAGGGTCCCGAGGAACGCGCCCATGAAGGCGCCCATGATCCAGCCGTCGTTGTTGATGCCGCGATAGGGGGGCAGGCCGCGCAGGCTGCGGAAGAAATCTTTCAGGACAAAGCCGCAGACACCGCCGAGCAGGGCGGCCGCCAGGGTCAGCGCCATGCCCGGAAACCCGGTGTGCAGCGTGAATCCGTAGCGCAGTGACCCTTCGCCGATACCGGCCAGGGCACCCATGGCCAGCAGGCCGTGGAAGTTCTTCTCCTTGATGTCCAGCTTCGGGAGCATGAAGCCTCCTGGTCGCATCGGCAGTTATTTCCCCGTGGCAACCGATGCCAGAATCATGCCCGAAAGCGCTCATGGGTGGTGGGCGTCCGTCTAATTCGGATATATTGGGCCGAGTCGGCAGAGTTTGCTATCAATTCGTCGCATGGGCCAAATTTTGTTGTACTTTGGATGACTGTTTGGTTATAAAACGGCGGTTTGTGCAAAAAATAACAGTCCTTGGGAAGTCGGGGCGGGGCGACCCGCCGCATCTGGGAGGGTGCCGATTTTCCGGGAGCAGACGGCCGTCGCATGCGGCGGCTCCACCAAGGGGGAAGGATGAAACGTGCAGTCGTTGCAGTCTGCTGCAATCTCGTGTTGTGTCTTCTGGCCACGGCCACCAGCGTTCATGCCGGTGGTTTTGCCTTGTACGAGTGGAGCAATCGGGGCACGGCCATGGGTACCACCGGGTACGCCATTGCCGGTGACGCCTCGGTTATCGCCACCAACCCGGCGCTGATGACCAAGCTTGAGGGCTCCCATGCCCTGGCCGGCGCGGTGTTCATCTCGCCCCAGTCCACCGTGACGGTGGACGGCCACAAGAACAAGACCAAGGCCAACATCTACACCGTGCCCCATGCCTATTACACCCACCAGTCGGAATCCAATGAGAACGTCTGGCTCGGGGTCGGCATGTTCACCCGCTTCGGCCTGGGTACCCACTATAAGGACAACTGGAACGGCAAGGCCTCGCTCCAGTATGTGGACCTCGCGTCCGTCTCGCTCAATCCCACCATCGCTTTCAAGTTTAGCGATAAACTCTCTGTTGCCGGAGGCGTCGAGATCCTCAGGGGCAGCATCAAACAGAAGAGCGATCCTGGTGTTACCGTCAGCGCCGACACCTCCGGGTATGCGATAGGCGGCAACCTCGGCGTCCACTATCAGGTGGACGATCAGTGGTCCGTGGGCCTGACCTGGCGCTCGTCCATGGACATGCAGACCGAGGGCAAGGCGCAGCAGGGACCGGCGTCGACATCCACCGGTCAGAACATCTGGGCCAATCTTCCGGCCAGTTTTGTCCTGGGCGTGGGCTATCAGCCCACCGAGAACTGGTCCTGGGAGTTCGACATCGTCCACACCCGCTGGGAGGCCTTTGACACTATGCGCTACAGCGGTGTCATCAATGTGGTCAAGACCTTTAACTACAAGAACACCTGGCGGTTCCAGCTCGGCACCGAGTACTGGGCCACCGACTGGCTCGCCGTGCGGTTCGGCTATGCGTATGATCAGACACCCACTCGTTCGGAGTATTCCTCCTTCATGCTGCCGTGCAACGATCGCCAGCTCTTTTCCACCGGTCTTGGCTACAAATACGAAGATTGGACCTTGGACTGGGCCTTCATGTATGTGAAGGCCAAGGAGCGCAAGGGCCTGAACATCGATGGGCACAAGGTCGATTTCAAGGACGGCCAGACCTGGATCACGGGTCTTTCCGTGGGCTACGCCTTCTAGCTTCTCCCATTTCTGTTCGTCATGAGCCCCCGCCAGCCGGGGGCTTTTTTTTGGCATTCGGGCAGGAGGAGGCAGTCGCAGTGTTCCATGATGGGAATCACGGGTTGACAGGGGATTGCAGGGTGGTGAAGGGTGATGTCGGCCGTGGACAGGCCGCGTTTTCGGCGTGATCAATTCCAGATTTCAGGAGCCGCGATGATAACCGTGACTGATCTCGACTACGTCTATCCCGGGGGGCAGGGGGCGCTCGACCGCGTGTCCCTGTCCATCAGGCCGGGTACGCTGGTGGGCCTGGTGGGGGCCAACGGCAGTGGCAAGTCCACGCTGATGGCGCTCATGGCCGGGTTGTATACGCCCACCTCGGGCTCGATCACGGTGGACGGCTGCGTGAACCCGGGCGAGGGCAGGGCCGTGCGGGCCGTCTGCCGTCTGGTCATGCAGGACGCGGACCTGCAAATGCTTGGGGCCACGGCGGAGGAGGATCTGCTGCTCGGCCGGGCGCGCACGGACGCGACCGTGGCCAGGGCCCGGGAACTTGCCCGGCGTTTCTCCCTGCTGCCCGCCTGGGAGCGGCCGGTGCAGACCCTGTCCTGGGGCATGAAGCGCAAGGTGTGCCTGGCCGCCGCCCTGCTGGACGATCCGCGGGTGCTGCTCCTTGACGAGCCATTCAGCGGGCTCGACTACCCGGGGATGCGCGAGATGCGCGGCCTGCTGCGCGAGAGCCGTGCGGTCGGGCTGACCCAGGTGGTGTCATCCCACGATCTTGAATGCTTCATCGACCTTGTGGACCAACTGGTGGTGCTCGACACGGGCCGACTGGCCCTGGACGGGCCGCCGGACGCGGTGCTCAACCATGTGCGCAGCCACGGGGTGCGCCCGCCCTGTTCGTGGAGCGCGGGGCAGGGTGTGCGTTCCTGGGATGAGGAGTCTCTGTGAGCCGTCTCGCCGCTCTCGTGCGCGGGCTCGACCCGAGGCTCAAGCTGGGCACGGCCCTGTTTCTCGGCCCGGCCCTGTGGCTGATGGGGCTGGTTCAGGCCGGAGTGTGCGCCGTGGCGCTTTTGTGCATTGTCGCTGCCCTTGCTTCGGGGCAGCCCCTTGGCGGGCGCATGGTACGCGGTCTGCTGGTCTTCGTGGTCTTCTGGGTGGCGGTCAAGGCCGGGCTCGACGCCGTGTCCGGCATGGAGTGGGCGCAGGTGGCCGCTGGTGCGGGTGATCTCGCCGTGCGGCTTGCCGCGCTGCTGCTGCTTGGCCTGTCTCTGGCCCTGTCCGCCTCGGCCCGCGCCCTGGGGCTGGCCGTGGCCTGGGCGGTGCGGCCCGTGGCCGGTGGCGAACGCGCCTGGAAACTGGCCCTGTCCCTGGCATTGATGGTTCATTTTCTGCCCATGTGTCTGGCCACGGTGGCCGAAATCAGGCAGGCCCTGGCCCGGCGCTGCCCCCGGTGCGGGTTCTTCCTGCGGATGACCGTGATTCCGCAGGCCGTGATCCGCGCCTTGGGCCAGAAGACGTGGAACCAGACCCTGGCCGTGGCCGGTCGTGGCCTCGACGGCCCGCAGGCCTGGGAGCCTGATTTTTCCTGGTCCGGCCGCGACACCCGTTGCGCCCTGGTTGCAGGCGGCTTCCTGGTCTGGATCAGCCTTTCCCTTCCCTTCCTTTCCTGATTTGGCCGAGGGTCCGCATGATTGACGGCGGATGAGCTTGTGCCGTATTCTTTTTCGGTTGATAAGCGGTTTTGACCCGCTCGACACCTACAGCCGGGGGAGCCATGACCAGAGCCATGAAGCTGATGAGCGTTGACGAGGCCAGGGCCTATACCGAGAGCCGCCAGCCGGACGCCTACACCCTGCTCGATGTCCGGCAGGGGTGGGAATACGAGGAATTTCACCTGCCCGGGGCGCTGCTTATCCCGCTTTCGGAGCTTCTCGACAGGCTGGGCGAGGTGGACCCGGACAAGCCCGTCATCACCTATTGTCTCGCCGGTGGCCGGAGCGCGGCCGCTGCCTCGCTCCTTGACGGCGAGGGGTTTGGCGAGGTCTATTCCATGACCGGCGGGGTCATGGCCTGGCGCGGGCACACGGCGTTTGGTCCCGTTGAGTTCGGGGTCATCGAGTTCTCGGGCCGTGAGACGCCGCAGGAGGTGGTGATCAAGGCCTATGCCATGGAGCACCGGCTTCAGGAATTCTATCTGCTTCGCGCCGATCTGGCCGAGACCCTGGAGCGCATCGAGTTGTTCATGGAACTGGCCGGGTTCGAGGATCAGCACATGGATGTCCTCTTCGGCCACTACCAGAAGATCATGGGCGAGACCATGAGCCGCCGCCTCTTCGAGGAGGTGGCCCTGACCGATGCCGCCGGCGCGGCCGAGGGCGGAGTCAGCATCCAGCACTATCTCGACGCCATGGGCGACACCTTTGACGAGGACCAGGGGGTGCTCCAGTTCGCCTCCATGGTCGAGGCCCAGGCGCTGGACTATTACCTGCGCTGTTCCAGGCGGGCGGAGAAGCCCGAGGCCAGGGAGGTCTTCGAGACCCTGGCCCGTGAGGAGCGGGCGCACCTCAAGCTGTTGGCCCGGTTCATGGACCGGCGCGGCGAAGAGGATTAGACCCGGGCGGAAGGTCTTGCAGGGGCGTTCACCCGTCGCCGCAGGGCCAGCGCGCGCAGGTTGGGGATGACCACGCCCGCGATGATCAGGGCCGTGCCGCCCATCTGGAGCAGGACCACGTTCTCGCCAAGCAGGAGGGCGGCCCCGGCCAGAGTGACCACCGGCTCGATGGACGAGAAGATCGAGGCGTAGGCGCTGCCCACCTTTTCCACCGCCTTATAGAGAAAGGCCACAGCCACCACGCCCGGCAGCAGGCCCAGGGACAGGCCAAAGGCCATGCGCTCCCAGGTGGGTTCGAGCCACGGCGTCATGTCGCCCGTCAGGTTGAAGGATACCCCGGCAAAGAGCATGACATAGAAGGTCGCCGTGAGCGGCCTGACGTCGCGCAGCACCCGCTGCACCACCATGAGATAGCAGGTGAAGAAGCACATGGCCCCCACCGCGTAGAGCAGCCCGGTGGGGTCCGCCTCCTTGAGAAAGGCGTCGTAGAAGACGAGGCAGCATCCGGCCACCACCAGGACCAGGGAGCCGAGCACCACCCGGTCGAGCTTCAGCCGGAAGATCAGGGCCGAGAGCAGGGTCACGGTCACCGGGTAGAAGTAGAGGATCAGGGCTGCGGTGGAGGCCGGGATGGTCTCCAGGGCCAGGACGAAGCAGGATGTCTGGAGCCAGTAGATGACCATGCCGATCAGGGCGCACCGGGCCAGCCCGGCACGGGTGACGGCCAGCAGCGACCTGTCGCGCACGAGCAGGACAAGGCCCAGGATGAGGGCGGCGAAGGTGAAGCGGTATTGCATCATCTCGCCGCCGGACAGGCCCGCATTGAAGCCGAGCTTGACCATCACCGCCAGCGAGCCGAAGGCCACAGCCGAGATGACGGCGTAGATGAGTCCCTGGAGCATGGTCTTCCCCAATCAATTGAAGTTGTTGAACAGATGAGGCTTACGCCCGGGATGGGCGTCAGGCAAGCCTTTTCATGTAGGCGAGGTATTCCTGGTTGCCCTTGGGGCCGAGGATGCGTGAGGGAGCGACGCCGATCAACTCGAGGCCCAGTTGCTCGCGGCAGAATCCGGTGACCATGTCCACGGTCTGTTGCCTGAGGGATTCATCGCGCACCACGCCCTTGTCGGTCTGGCCCGGACCCACCTCGAACTGCGGCTTGATCAGCGCCACCACCTCGCCGCCCGGCCGCAGGAACTGCATGCACGCGGGCAGCACCTTGGTCAGGGAGATGAAGGAGACATCGGCCACCACCACGTCCACCGGTTCGGGAATGAGGTCCGGCCCGGCATGGCGCAGGTTGGTTCGCTCAAGGTTGATCACCCGGGTATCCTGGCGCAGCTTCTCGTGGAGCTGGCCGTAGCCCACGTCAGCCGCATAGACGCGCACCGCGCCGTGCTGGAGCATGCAGTCGGTAAAGCCGCCGGTGGAGGCCCCGGCGTCCAGGGCCACCTTGCCCGCGAAGTCGATGCCGAAGGTTTCGATGGCCGTGAGCAGCTTGTGCGCCCCGCGTGACACGAAGCGGTCGTCGCCGGGCACCACGAACTCGGTGTCCTCGTCGAACTGCTGGCCGGGCTTGGTCACCGGCACCTTCTGGCCCCGGTTGAGGGAGTGGACCACACCCGCCATGATCAGCCGCTTGGCCTTCTCGCGGCTCTCCACGAGCCCGGATGCGGCCAGCAGGTGGTCGGCGCGCTGCTTTTTCGCCATGGTCGGGCCTATTTCTTCTCCAGCCCCAGGCGGGCGACGATGGCGTCGGCCGTGGTCCGGGTGAACTCGTCTGGCGAGAGCCGGGCCTTGTCCTCGGGCGAGGCGACCAGCACGGGCCGGTTGGCCAGGCTCGTGTCCGGCGTCACCCCGAACTCGGGCGGGAAGGTGTTCTCGAAATACATGGTCTGGAAATCCACGAACTTGAGCTGATGGGCCGTGGAGTCGAGCACGCACAGCTCGTCGGGCGAGACCAGCCCCAGTTCCAGGGCGCGCTTGGCCCCGGCAAAGGATTCGCCGCCCTGAGTGCAGGCGATGTGCCCGTTGCGGTTGGCCTGGATCATGGAATCCATGATCTGCTGCTCGGTCACCTGGACCACCTGGAAGGAGCCGGGACCGGCCACAGCCTCGAATTTCTCGGCAAAGTGCCTGACGCGCGGGAACGAGACCGGGTTGCCGATCATGGCCGCCTGGGCCACGGACGGGGTCACGGTCACGGGCGCGTAGCGCCGCTCCTTGGGGTCGTCCACGGCGTAGTAGCGGTAGACCGGGTCCGCGTGGTGCGACTGGACGCCGAAGATGCGGGGCAGGGCGTCGATGATGCCAAGGTCCAGGAGCTTGAGGAATCCGGCCATGATGGCCGTGATGTTGCCCGCATTGCCGATGGGCACGAAGACGCACTTGCCGCGCAGATTCCAGTCGAACCACTGGGCGACCTCAAAGGCGTAGGACTCCTGGCCCAGGATGCGCCAGGCGTTCTTGGAGTTGAGCAGGGCCACGCGGTAGTTGTCGGCCAGATGCTCGACCACCTTCATGCAGTCGTCGAACACGCCGGGCACTTCCAGCACCACCGCGCCGGATCCCAGCGGCTGGGCCAACTGGGCCGCAGTGACCTTGCCCTGGGGCAGGATGACCACCGAGGTGATGGCCCCGCCCACATAGGAGGCATACAGGGCCGCCGCTGCCGAAGTGTCGCCCGTGGAGGCGCAGACCGTGAGGATGGAGTCCCAGCCGTGCTTGCGGATGAGGGCGCGCAGGTAGGAGAAGCCGCAGGCCATGCCTCGGTCCTTGAAGGATGCGGACGGGTTCTGGCCGTCGTTCTTGTAGGCTGTGCGCAGCCCGGTGGCCGCGTTCAGGGCCGGGGACGACTCCACCAGCGGGGTGTTGCCCTCGCCCAGGTAGACCACGTCCTCCTCCTCCAGCACTGGGGCCATCAACTCGTAGAAGCGGAACACGCCGCGTAGCGCCGTGCGCTTGGACGCGGCCCGGGCGTCGAATACCCTGCGCCACTCCTCGCCCGAGGTCTTCTTCAACTCGGCGAAGTCGAGGTTGTCGAGGAGGAACACGCCCCCGCAATCGGGGCAGGTGTAGTACAACTCGTCGGCGGGATACCGCTTGCCGCATCCGAGGCAGAAGTATTCCATGCGGCCGCGATAGGTGGGGAAAAGATCGGCGTTCATTGCGTCACCCGGTTGGAATGAGGTTCACGGAATTCATGCGAACGGCCCACAAGGTCGCCCAAAAGGTCGCGTCGTGCAAGTCAAAAATGACCGGCCGCCACGGCTTGACGGGCCGCGCCCCAGGGAGAATACTGGTCCGGCACCAGCACAAGGAGAACCACCACATGACGAAGAAGACCACCGTATCCCTGGTCCTTGGCAGCGGCGGGGCCAGGGGATTGGCCCACATTGGCGTCATCCGCTGGCTGGAGGCCAACGGCTGCGAGATCCGCTCCATTGCGGGCAGCTCCATGGGCGCGCTGGTGGGCGGCATCCACGCCATCGGCAGGCTCGACGAGTACGAGGCGTGGGCGCGGAAGATCACCAAGGCGTCCATGCTCTCCCTGCTTGATTTCTCCATGGGTACGGCCGGGCTCTTCAAGGGGGCCAAGCTTATCGAGACGCTCAAGTCCGTGGTGGGGAGCGTGCGCATCGAGCAGTTGCCCATCTCCTATACCGCCGTGGCCTCCAACATTTCCCAGGCCAAGGAGGTGTGGTTCGTCAAGGGGCCGATATTCGACGCCATCCGGGCGTCCATCTCCCTGCCCCTCATCTTCACCCCCTTTCGCCACGAGGGCGCGGACCTCATCGACGGCGGCATCCTCAACCCCGTGCCCATCGCGCCCACCTTCAGCGACGACACGGACGTGACCGTGGCGGTCAACCTTTGCGGCAGGCCGGTCAAGGGGGCGCGCCTGCCCGACCGGGACGACAACGGCAGGCACTTCCAACTGCCCGACATGGTTTCCGATCTGGTGGACAGGTTCAAGAACGGCGTGTCCGGCGGCGGCATCAACATCGGGGCCTACGACGTGCTCTCCCAGTCCTTCGACGCCATGCAGGGAACCATCGCCCGCCAGAAGATCGCGGCCTATCCGCCGGACCATCTCATAGAAATCCCGAGGAATCTTTGCCGGTTGATCGAATTCGACCGGGCCGATGAACTCATCAATTATGGCTACGAGGCTGCCGGAAAGCGGCTTTCTGGCGCGTTGCCGCCAAAGAGCTAGGCGTTTGGACGCAGGGAGGGGCGGCCCGCTCAGGGCCAGATGCGGGGGATGGACAGGACCACGATGACCGCGCCCACAGCGATCTTGACCGTGAAGCCGAGGGCCTTGCCCACAAAGGCGCCCTTGGCCGCGTGCATGGCCTCCTGGCGGCTGCGGCCGGGCATTTCCATGACCAGGCAGCCGAGATAGGCTCCGCCCAGGGCTCCGGCCAGGGCACCGAGGCCAAGGAAAAAGGGCGCGCCAAGGATGGCCCCGGCCACGGCCCCGACAATGCCGCCGAGGTTGCCGCGCCCGGTGGCGCCGTAACGGCCCGCGCCCCAGGCCTGGAGGCCGAATTCGAGCACCTCGGCCAGGGCGGCGGCCACGGCCAGGGCGATGACAAAGCTCCAGTCCATGGACGCGGGATAGACCCACTTCCACAGCGCCACCAGCCCCAGCGCCACCCAGTTTGCGGGCATGCTGAAGAGTTGCAGCGTCTGGGAGAGGAGCAGGGTGAGAATGGTCAGCGTGGCCCAGAGATACGCCACGGCTACTCCTTGCTGCGGTTGTCCACCACACGCACGGCCTTGCCCTCGGCCTTGGGTATGGTGTCGTGCTGGACCAGCTCCACGCGCGGGGTGAGCAGGATCTCGTTGCACAGGTTCTTGGCGATCCGCTTCTGAAGTCCCTGCAACGAGCGCATGTCCTCCACGAAATACTCGTCCTTGATCTCCACCTTGACCTTCATCTGGTCGGACACGCCCTCGGTGACCAGCTCGATGAGGTAGTTCTGGCCCACCTCGGGCATGGCCATCAGGCAGTGTTCGATCTGCATGGGGTAGATGTTCACGCCCTTGAGGATGATCATGTCATCGGCCCGGCCGGTGATGCGGTCGATGCGGCGATGGGTGCGGCCGCAGGCGCATTGGCCCGGGATGAACCGGGTCAGGTCGCGGGTGCGGTAGCGGATGATGGGCATGCCCTCGCGGGTCAGGGTGGTCATGACCAGTTCGCCCACCTCGCCCTCGGCCACATGCTCGCCGGTCTCGGGGTTGATGATCTCGGCGATGTAGGCGTCCTCCCACAGATGCATTCCCGCCTGATGCACGCACTCGAAGGCCACGCCCGGGCCGTTCATCTCGGACAGGCCATAGGAGTTGTAGGCCTTGATGTGCATCATCTCCTCGATCTTGCGGCGCGCCTCCTCGGTGTGGGGCTCGGCCCCGATGAGCGCGATGCGCCAGGGCATGTCTGCGGTGTCGTACCCTTCCTCGCGCACCTTCTGGGCAAAGTAGAGGGCAAAGGAGGGGATGATGTGCATGACCGTGACCTTGAAGTCGCGGATGAGCTTGATCTGCCGCTTGGTGTTGCCCGCGCCCGCCGGGATGGTCAGCATGCCAAGCCGCTCGGAACCATAATGAATGCCCAGCCCGCCGGTGAACAGGCCGTAGCCGGACATGTTCTGGAGCACGTCGCTCTGGCGGCAGCCGCAGGCGTACATGGAGCGCGCCATGAGATCGGCCCAGGTGTCGAGGTCGCCTTGAGTGTAGAAAACGGCGGTGGGTGTGCCCGTGGTGCCGGACGAGGCGTGCAGCCGGACGAATTCATCCAGGGGCCGGGTGAGCATGCCGTAGGGATACTGGCTGCGCAGATCGTCCTTGGTGGTGAAGGGCAGCGACGCGATGTCGGCCGGGGTCCGGATGTCGTCGATGTTCAGCCCGGCCAGGCGCTCGGCATAGAAAGGGGACCGGCTGGCCATGGCCAGGGTCTTGCGCAGGCGGTCGGCCTGGAGGCGCTCCAGAGCAGGGCGGTCAAGGGCTTCTACTGGATCGAAATACATGTGCGCTCAGGGGGGTTGGGGGTTAAAGTCCGTCCGGGAGTTCCGAGGGGTACGGGGTGACGTCCATGTTCTCGAACAGGGTGAATTCCTTCTGGAAGAAGAGTTCGCACTTGCCCACCGGACCGTTGCGCTGCTTGGCGATAATAATTTCCGCGTGGTTCTTGAGCGGGTTGTCCTCGCTCTTGTTGTAGGCGGCGTCGCGGTAGAGGAAGACGATGATGTCCGCGTCCTGCTCGATGGCGCCGGACTCGCGCAGGTCGGCCATCATGGGCCGCTTGTCCGTGCGCTCCTCCACCTTGCGGTTGAGCTGCGAGAGGGCGATGACCGGGACGTTGAGTTCCTTGGCCAGGGCCTTCATGCTCCGGGAGATTTCCGATATTTCCTGCTCGCGCGAGTCGGTGCGGTTGCTGGCGCGCATGAGCTGGAGGTAGTCCACGATGACCAGCCCGAGGTTGTGCTCGGCCTTGAGGCGGCGGCAGCGGGCCTGAAGCTCCAGGGTGGACAAAGCGGGCGTGTCGTCGATGAAGATGGGCGCCTGGGAGATGATGTCGGCCGCGGCGTAGAGCTTTTGCCAATCCTGGTCGTCAAGGTAGCCGGTGCGCAGGTTTTGCAGCCCCACCTTGGCCTGCACGGCCAGCAGGCGGGTCATGAGCTGCTCCATGCTCATTTCGAGCGAAAAGATGACTGTGGGCGTTTCGGAGCGCGCGGCCGCGCGCAGGGCCACGTTGAGGGCAAAGGCGGTCTTGCCCATGGAGGGCCGCCCGGCCATGATGATCAGGTCCGACTTCTGGAGCCCGGCGGTCATGGCGTCGAAGCCATGGTAATGGGTGGCGATGCCGGTGATGGCCGACTTGTTCTCGTATTTTCGGGTCAGGTCCTCGAACACGCGGTCGAGCAGCCGTTTGCTGTCGATCTGGTTGGCGTTGGTCTTGGACTGGGCGATGTTGAAGATCTGCTTTTCGGATTCGCCGAGCAGTTCGTCCACGTCGCCCGCCTCATAGCAGCTGGTGATGATGGAGCTTGAGGCGTCGATGAGGCGGCGCAGGATCGCCTTGTCGCGGACGATCTTGGCGTGGTGCAGGGCGTTGGCCGCGCTGAACACCGAGTCCGCCAGTTCGAAGAGATAGACCGGGCCGCCCACGGTGTCGAGGTGGCCCGAGGATTCGAGCTGGTCCTTGACCGTGACCAGATCAATGGGCCGTTGCCGGTTGTACAGCTCGATGAAGCACTGGAATATGGTCCGGTGCGCCGGGGAGTAGAAGTCGTCGGCATCGACGATGTCCACCAGTTCGTGGAACATGGTGTTGGACTTGAACACGCCGCCGATGACGGCCTGCTCGGCTTCCAGATTCTGCGGGGGGAGTTTGCGTAGGAGATCGGAAGAGGCCCTTTCGAGGGCCTCTTCCGAATGGGTGTCATACTGGCCTGATTTAGGCCTCTGCTGCTTCGGCGTCTTCGGCGTCGGCATTGGATTCCTGGGCCGCCGCTTTCGGGGCGGTCTGTTCCAGTTCGTCGACGATGGAAGCGCCGTGACGGACCACGGAGAGCTTCAGCTCGCCGCGCACGGCAGGGTGCAGCTTGATTTCGACCTCGTACTCGCCCAGCGAGCGGATGGGCTCGGGCAGGATGATCTTGCGGCGGTCGATGTCGATGCCTGCGGCCTCCATGGCGTCGCCGATGTTGGCGGAGGTGACGGAGCCGTAGAGCTTGTCTCCCTCGCCCACGCGCACCTCAATGGAGATGGGGGTGGCGGCGATGCGGTCGGCCAGACCCTGGGCCTGGGCGCGCAGGGAGTCGGCGTTTTCCTGAAGCTTGCGGCGCTCAAGCTCGAAGGCCTTGAGGTTCGCGGGGGTGGCGGGCTTGGCAAATCCCTGGGGAATCAGGTAGTTGCGGCCGTAGCCAGCCTTGACAGTGACAATTTCTCCGAGCCGACCAAGAGTATCGACATCAGCGCGTAAAATGAGTTTCATCAGTCTTCCTCCTACAGGGAGCTCCGTTTCTTCACATCGGAGCTGTGAACAGTGGTGTAGAACAGAAGAGCCATCTGACGGGCGCGCTTGATCTCGTTGGTCAGCCGACGCTGGTGCTTGGCACAGGTGCCGGTGATGCGGCGGGCAATGATCTTGCCGCGCTCGGTCACGAAATCACGAAGAATATCGGGGCGCTTGTAGTCCAGAGGCAGTTCCTTGTCCGCGCAGAAGCGGCAGAATTTCTTCCTCGGAGTGAATTTCTTGCGAAATGCCATGGTTAAACCCTCCTAGGCGGCCAGTTTGACGGTCATGAACTTGAAGATGCCGTCGGTGATGCGGATGTTGCGTTCCAGTTCCGCCACCAGGTTGCCCGGGGCGTCGTAGACCAGTCGCACATAGTATCCGCGGGTCTGTTTCTGGACCGGATAGGCAAGGGTGCGCAGACCCCAGTCATCGGTTTCAACCATGCTGCCGCCTTCGCGCTCCACCACGGTGGTGAGAAGTGTCAGGATTTCCTTCCTGTTCTCCTCAGCCAACTCGGGAGAGAGAAGCACGAGCGTCTCGTAGTTGGTAGCCATTGTGTTACTCCTTTTGGTCGTTGGCCCTCCCCAACGGCGGGGAGAGCAAGGCAAGAGGGGATGTATAGTTGCATTCCCGGCCGCTGTCAAGCATGGCCCGGCTCGCTACTTGGTGTCGGGCTTGTCCTTGTCGGTGTCGGCGTCCTTGGTCGGCGGCTTCCAGCCGCAGCTTGAGCGGGGGCCTCAGCCGCCGCGGAATCTGGAACGCAGGAAGTGGCCGATGGCCAGTCCGAGGATTATCAGTCCAATGAGATGGAGCCAGTCTGCCATGGCCGCCTCCTAGATTTCGAGGGTTCTGCCCGTGAGCAGGGCATAGGCTTCCATGTACTTGGCCCGGGTGCGCGCGGCGATGTCGGCGGGCACACGCGGGGCGGGCGGCTGCTTGTTGAAGCCGGTCTCCTCCAGCCAGTCGCGAAAATACTGTTTGTCGAAGCTGGGCTGGGAGCGGCCCGGCTCGTAGCCCTCCACGGGCCAGAAGCGCGACGAATCCGGGGTCAGCACCTCGTCGATGAGGATGAGCTGATCACCGACCATGCCGAACTCGAACTTGGTGTCCGCGATGATGATGCCGCGCTGGCGGGCGTAGTCGCGCGCGCGGGCGTAGATGGCGATGGCCAGCCCCTCGACCTTGCGCATCATCTCCTCGCCGATGAGGGCGGCCGCCTGCTCAAGGGTGATGTTCTCGTCGTGGTCGCCCAGCTCCGCCTTGGTGGAGGGGGTGAAGAGCGGGGTTTCAAGCATCTCGGATTCCCTGAGCCCGGCGGGCAGGGCGTGGCCGCAGACCTGTCCGGTCTTCTGGTAGTCCTTCCAGCCCGAGCCGGTGATGAAGCCGCGCACGATGCATTCGACGGGCAGGGGCTTGGCCCTTCTGGCCAGCAGGCTGCGGCCGCGCAGGGCGTCGGCGTGGGCGCGCAGGGGTTCGGGGAAGTCGTTCACGTCCGTGGCGATGATGTGGTTGGGCATCAGGTCGCCCATCATGTCCATCCAGAACAGGGTGATCTGGTTGAGCACCTTGCCCTTGTCCTCGATGGGATCGGGCATGACCACGTCAAAGGCCGAGATGCGGTCCGTGGTCACGATGAGCAGGGTATCGGCGTCGATCTCGTAGATGTCGCGGACCTTGCCCCGGGAGATGCGCGGGTATTCCTTCAAGTCGGTTTCCATTACGGCGGCCATGTTCTTCCCTCTCTTAAATGTAATGACTACTTGGTGCGGCATTCCACGCTGCGGGCGTGGGCTTCGAGGCCTTCCAGCCGGGCCAGCCGGGCGATCTTGTGCCCGTGTTCGGCCACATAGCCCGGTGTGGTGGCGATGATGCTTGATTTCTTGCAGAAGTTCTGCACGGACAGGGCCGAGGAAAAGCGCACGGTGCGCAGGGTGGGCAGGACATGGTTGGGTCCGGCAAAGTAGTCGCCCACCGGCTCGGGCGAGGTATGGCCCATGAAGATGGCCCCGGCGTGGCGGATGGCTCCGAGCACGGCCCAGGGGTCGGCCAAAGCCAGTTCCAGATGCTCGGCGGCCAGCCGGTTGATCAGGTCGATGCCCGTATCAAGGTCGGGCACGGTGATCACCGCGCCCCAGGCTTCAAGGGACTTGGCCGCGATCTCGCCGCGCGGCAGGGCGGCGCATTGGGTGGCCAACTCGTGGCGCACCGCCTGGGCCAGGGCAGTGTCCGGCGTGACCAGGATGGAGGCGGCCAGCGGGTCGTGCTCGGCCTGGGAGAGCATGTCCGCCGCCAGCCATGCGGGATTGGCCGAAGCGTCGGCCAGGATGACGATCTCGCTGGGCCCGGCCACCATGTCGATGCCCACCTGACCGATGAGCTGGGATTTGGCCGTGGCCACGAAGATGTTGCCCGGCCCGGCCAGCATGTCGCACGGGGCGATGGTCCGGGTGCCGTAGGCCAGCGCGCCGATGGCCCAGGCCGATCCGGCCAGATGGATTTCATCCAGGCCGAGCAGGGCGGCGGTGCCCAGGATGTAGAGATTGAGGGTGGCATCGGCCCGTGGGGGCGAGGTCACGGCGATGGACTGCACCCCGGCCACCTGAGCCGGAATGGCGTTCATGATCAGGCTGGAGATGAGCGGGGTTTCGCCGCCCTGGCCGCCGGGCACATAGAGGCCCACGCGGTCCACCGGGCGAACCATCTGGCCGAGGATCGTGCCGTCCGGGCTGGCGGTCCACCAGGAATTCTCCTTCTGGTTGGCATGGAAGTCGCGCACCCGCATGATGGCCTCTTCGAGGATGGCCACGTCGTCGCGGGGCAGCTGGTCCAGGGCCGTGGCAATGGCATCGGCCGGGACGCGCAGGTGGGAGGCGTTGAAGTCCGGGCAGTCGAACTTGCGGGTGTATGTGACCAGGGCGTCGTCGCCCCGCTCCTTTACCTCGGTGAGGATGTCGCGGACAAGCCCGTCCACTTGGGTGTCAGGATCCTTGCGCTGGTCGAGCCAGACGGCGATGTCGGCCCAGTCCTGCGGGCCGGTGTATTCAATGGTTCTGCACGGCATGGCGATCCCTGTTGAAGGCGTTTTCGAGACAGACCGGGCCAGCCCCGCACCGGGTGCGGCATCGGCGGTCAAGGGAGAATTGTATAGCCGACCGGGGGTGAAAAGTCGAGCGCAAGAAGCCGGGGGGCGAACTGCTGGTCACGGATGCCGGGCAAATGAAAGGGGCCGGGGTTTGCACTCCCCGGCCCCAGGTGTCACTTGGGTCGATTCTTTCTGTCTACAGGATCAGACTAGAACTGGTACAGCACACCGGTGCTGATCTTCCAGGCGTCGCCGCCCTTCTGACCATCGGTGTTGTTCCAGCGCTCTTTCTTGGTGGACAGGTTGACGTAGCCCAGGTCCAGGGACAGGGTCAGCTCGTCGTACAGCTTGTAGCCGGTGTTGAAGTCCACTTCCCACAGGGTGTCCTTGGTGGTCAGGGTGCGGCCGTAGTTCACGTTGCGGTTGAGTTCACCGGCGACAGAAGAGAAGGTGTTCTTGTCGTTGGTGCCCTTGGCATAGATGAAGTGGAAGTCGTGGGTCAGGCCTTCAGCAAAGGACTGGATGTCCTTGAGGGACAGGCCCAGGGCCCAGAAACCCATGTAGTTGTTGGTCTCCTGGATGGAACCGGCCAGCAGGCGGTCACCACCGAAGAAGAAGGAGCCGATGGCCCAGTTCTGGGCGGCCAGGACAGGCATGCGCTCGGAGGAGCCATTGCCCTTGGAGCCGTTTCCGTCCTCACCAGTGGTGTAGACGAAGAACACTTCGGGGGTCATGAAGTCAAAGCCCTTGTATTCCAGGGCGGCGTCGAACAGCCAACCGGAGCGGCGGTTCTGCTTGTACTTGGAGTCAACCTTACCATAGTTCACGTCGGCCTTCAGGACGAAGGGATCGAACAGGTCCATGGTGAAGGCGGCACCGAGCCAGTAAGCGTTGTCGAAGTCAGCGCCGGTGGGGTTGGTCGTAGCGTTGGTGGCAGCCAGACCGGGGGCGACAGCCACGACGCTAGCAGCGGTGGTTGCCTTGCCGATCGGGGCGTACATGCCGAAGGGAGCGAGGGAGAAGCCCTCGAAGTTCATCGGCACGGCAGCGACGTAAGCGTCGATCTGACCGTTGGTGACGGTGGTGGCACCGGTGACGTCGCCGTCAACAGCGCGGGCGTAACCGACCAGGTAGCCGACGTTGTCGGTGATGGAGCCGGAGACCACGGCAGCGCCGATCTCTTCGTCCAGGATCAGGGAACCGCCGCCAAAGGCCGCGGGCAGGGACACGCCCTGGTAACCGGCGCGGACATGCACGGTGGTGTCGGGCCAGTTGAAGTCGATGTAGGCCTGACGCACGGCGATACGGTTGTGGTCGATGTTCCTAGCGCGAGAGTCGCCGGCACCGATGGTGAAGCTTCTCGCACCCCAACGCTGCGTGCCGTAACGGGTCTGGAGGACACCCTTCAGGTTCTCGTTGGCGATGAACTCGAAGGTGGTGGTGGCGCGCTGGGAGATGGCGAAGGCGGACTCGCGATCACGGGTGGCGATTTTGTCGCTGAAATCCCAGTTGGAATTCCAGTTGGCCTCAACGACCCAGGCGCCGGACGCCTTGATGTCGGCGGCGGAGGCCACGGCAGCGCTGAGCACGAAGGCGCACAGCACGGCGAGGATGATAAGACGTTTCATTGTTTTCTTCCTTTTTTGCGGTTAACCCAAGTGAACACCGTAACTGGCAATCCTTCTAGCGCACCCCCGCGGGTTTTGGCAAGGGGTTTTGAGGAAAAATCATCACTTTGGTCAAAATTTTTTTACCGCCGGTTTTCCGGGCTTGCATGGGCGAGGTTTTTATTTCCTATCACGATGTTTTAAAATGATTTTTTGTTACTCGTCATTTCTGGTGACCGATCAAATCCTCTGGGTTATGCTGCCCGAAAGTTCAATGGGAGTCGAAAAAAAACCACATGGCCGATTCTGAAGGGTTCAAATTTTTTGCCGCCGACTATCCGGACTCCCCGGGCGTGTATCTGATGAAGAGCGCGCGCGGCCGGATCATCTACGTGGGCAAGGCCAAGCGGCTCAAGCGGCGGCTGGCCTCGTACTTTCAGAAGAGCACGGGGCTGACACCCAAGACCCGGGCGCTGGTGGCCCGGGTGCGCGCGGTGGACGTGCTGCTGACCGGCACCGAAAAGGAAGCCCTGCTGCTGGAAGAGGGGCTGATCAAGAAGCACCGGCCCCGCTACAACGTGGTTCTCAAGGACGACAAGCAGTATGTCCTCTTCCGGCTCGACAGGCAGGCCGAGTTTCCCCGGCTGGCCATCACCCGCAAGGTGGTGCGCGATGGCTCGGTCTATTTCGGCCCGTTCACCTCGGGCGCGGCGGCCAAAACCACCTGGAAGCTGCTGGGCAAGGTCTTCCCCCTGCGCAAATGCTCGGATCACGTTTTTCGCAACAGGGTCAGGCCGTGCCTGTATCATCATCTGCATCAGTGCCTGGGGCCGTGCGTCCTCGACGTGGACCGGGCCATGTACATGGATATGGTCCGCCGGGTGGAGATGCTGCTCTCGGGAAAGTCGGGCGAGCTGATCGTCTCCCTTGAGCGGCGCATGGCCGAGGCCGCAGCGGCCATGGAATACGAGGGCGCGGCTGTGCTGCGCGACCAGATCAGGGCGGTGCGCCAGACCGTGGAAGGGCAGGTGGCCGTGTGCCAGGACAACCGCGACCGCGACGTGCTCGGGCTGGCCGAGGTGGAGGGCGGCCTTGGGCTCGGCCTGCTCTTCGTGCGCCAGGGGCGGCTCCTGGACGAGAAGCATTTCTTCTGGCCAGGGCTGGCCCTGGACGAGGGGCCGGAGGTGGTCCGCAGCTTCCTGATGCAGTTTTACGGCGCGTCCCGGTTCATTCCGCCGCTGATCATAGTCCCCCACGAGATCGAGGACGCGCTGGTGGCCGAGGTGCTGGCCGAGCGGCGGGGCGGGCCGGTGCGGCTGGCCGCGCCCCGGACGACCCAGGAAAAGAAGCTGGTGGGGCTGGCCCGCGATGTGGCCCGGCAGGCCCGGGCGCGCCGGGACACCATCTCGGCCCGGCTGGCCCGGGCGCTCAACCTGCCTGCCGAGCCGGAGCGCATCGAGTGCGTGGACGCCTCCCACCTGGGCGGGCGCGACATGCGCGTGGGGCAGGTGGTCTTCGAGTCGGGCCAGCGGGACAGGGACGCCTCGCGGCTCTACGCCTTCCCCGATCTGGACGGCACGGGCGACGACTACGCGGCCCTGGCCGCCTGGGCGCGCAGACGGGTGGAGTCCGGCCCGCCGTGGCCCGATCTGGTGCTCATCGACGGCGGCCGGGGGCAGCTGGCGGCCGTGGAGCGCGCCCTGAGCGAATGTGTGGAGGACGTGTGCTGGGAGCTGGCGGCCATCGCCAAGGGACCGTCGCGCAGGGCGGGCGAGCTGGAGGACGTGGTCTTCCGGCCCGGCCGCAAGAACCCCATGCCGCTGGCGCCCGGCAGTGTCGAACTGCTCTTCCTGCAAAAGGTGCGCGACACGGCCCACCGCTTCGTGCTCGGCAAGCAGCGCTCGGCGCGCAAGAAAACCGTGCTGCGCAGTGAACTGACCTCGCTGCCGGGCATCGGCCCGAAGACGGCGCGGATTCTCTGGGACCGGTTCGAGTCGCTGGACGCCATGCTGGCCGCGGACCCGCAGGAAATCCGCTCGCTGCCGGGCATCGGCGGGAAAAAGGCGGAACTCATTCACGCGGCTCTGCAAAAGATGGCTGCATCGCGCCGGTAGGCTGTTGAAAAACGGCGATCTGCGTCGTTGCTTCAAAAAGGTCAAATCCTCGCGTACTTGGAGTACGCTTCGGCCATGACCTTTTTTCGCGCCTAGCAGCTCACCATTTTTGAACAGCCTCCATCTGTTGGGCTGTATTAATAGCCTTTTCGATTGGGCTGATGCTGCCTCAGACCTCGGTGGGCGTGCCTATCTCAAGCTCCACCAGATGGGTGTCGGGCGAGAGGAGCATGAGCTGTTCGGCCAGGGCCGTGGTGTTCTGGGCCAGGATGGGCCAGGTGCCCCAGTGCTGGGGGATGACCCGGCGGCAGCCGAGCAGGGAGCAGGCATAGGCCGCCTGGGTCGCGTCCATGGTGAAGCGGCCGCCCACGGGCAGCATGGCGATGTCTATGTCGTGGAGCTTGCCGAACAATTCCATGTCGCCGAACAGGCCGGTGTCGCCCGAGTTGTAGATGCAGGTGGAGTCGGGCAGGGTGATGATGAAGCCTGCGGCTGCCCCGTGTACGGACGAGTGCATGGCCTGGACCATCTTGATGGACAGCCCCAGCCGCGAGACCGTGCCGCCAATGTTCATGCCCACCCCGAGATGCTCGGGCAGGCCCTGGGTGATGAGGCTCTGGATGACGTCGAAGATGGCCACCACCTCGGCGTCGTGGCGCGCGGCTAGTTCCAGGGTCTGCCCCACATGGTCGTTGTGGTCGTGGGTGACCAGGATGAGGTCGCACCGCTCAATGTCCTTGTAGGTGGTGGGCGAGGCCGGATTGCCCACGAAGAACGGGTCGATCAGGACCACTGTGTCGCCTGTCCTGATCCTGAAATTCGCATGGCCGAACCAGGTGATCTCCATGTTCTCCCTCCTGATGGCTTTCCGATGTCTCGGAGTCCGCCTCGTTGTCCCCGCCTATTCGCCCCATCGGGCATGGAGCGTGTGGGGGATGTCCAATTGATCGAGCACCCGGCCCGCCAGGTGGGCGGTCAGGTCCCCGATGGTTTCCGGTTGGTGGTAGAAGCCCGGGCTGGCTGGCATGATCACGGCCCCGGCCCGGTCGGCGGCGAGCATGTTGGTCAGGTGGATGGCGCTCAAGGGGGTCTCGCGGGTGACGAGGACGAGCCTGCCGCGCTCCTTGAGGGTGACGTCCGCCGCCCGGTGGATGAGGGAGTCGCCCACGCCGGTGGCCACGGCGGCCAGGGTGGCCATGGAGCAGGGGCAGATGATCATGCCCTGGTGCCGCCACGAGCCGCTGGCCGGGGGAGCGCCGATGTCGCCTGGGTCGTGCACGGCGTGGGCCAGGGCTTCGAGGGCGTCGGGCGCGTCGTCCGTCTCAAGGGCCATGACCCGGCGGGCGGCGGCCGAGATGACGAGGTGCAGCTCGATGTCGTCCTGGCGGCCGAGTTCCGCGGCCAGGGTGGCGGCGTAGGGGGTGCCGCTGGCACCGGTCACCGCGAGGATAATTCGTTTTTTGTTCATCGTATTGTCGGCTGTTTCTCAGCCTTGTTTCCGCTGGGGCGTTGCCCGGTCCATTGTGCGCCAAATGGGTGCGCCAAATGGGTGCTCCAAAGGGCGGGCGGACGCAATCCCGTCATGATTTCATCCCCTATAGACTTTTTTTAGACATTTGTGCAAGGGGTAAGGCCATTGGCTGCCCTGGCCCGTTCAAGCGTCTCGCACGGCGCGGTGGCGCGAAGTGTTCTTGACAAAGGGCGGCGCGGGGTATAGCTACTTCGTTCCCGTGGGCTATTAGCTCAGATGGATAGAGTGCTTGCCTCCGGAGCAAGAGGTCGCAGGTTCGAATCCTGCATAGCCCACCAAGAAAGACAGGGACTTACGCATATTCTGTGCGTCGGTCCTTTTCTTTTTTTCTACCCTATTTATACCTTCGCGCCTCGTAAGTGCGCCCCGCGTAGCTGGCTGGCATCTTCCGTCGTCGCGACCGGGACGGTCGCTTCCGCTTGTCTTCTGTTCGACGCGGGGTCGCCTTCCCGCCGCCCCCTCTCCCCCCACCCGCAGAGAACAGGCCAATCATCCAATGCCGGTCGCCCCTATCGCGGGTCCTTCCGGGCACCCCTGAAAAGGGGGCGGCTAGCTGCGTGTGGTTTGGGTGTGCGTGGTGATTTTGTTGGGTGGGAAAATGGGAAATCTGGTGGCTTGGCGGCTGGTTGTGCTGGTGATGATGGCGGCGGCGCGGCGGGTGCGGGCGGCGATTCGGGTGGTGATGAGCACGGCCCGCTCGGTGATGCGGGTGGTGATGAGCACGGCCCGCTCGGCGATACGGGTGGTGATGACAACGGCCCGCTCGGCGATACGGGTGGTGATGAGCACGGCCAGTTCGCTGGCGCGGGGGTGAATCGTGGCTGAACGGACGCGCGAGGGGTTTGTGCCGGAGCTTGATCTGCCCGAGGGGTATGCGCTGCGGCAGGACGAGGACGGGCGGTGGGATGTCCACGGCCCGGAGGGCGGTGAGTACACCGAGGAGAGCCTGGGCACGTTGACGCGGTTGCGGGCCGAGCTGGAGCGGCAGCTGTCGCCGGGGCCGGTCGCCTCGGACGCGGGCGAGCCGGACATCCAGGCACCGGAGGACGCGCCGCCGCCCTGGGTCGACCTGGACACGGTCTGGATACAGCAGTGCATGAACCGGAACGTGACCGGGGACGCGGAACTCTACGCGGCCATGAACACGGGACGGCTGGCCATCAACATCACCACGGGCGGGGACCGGAAAACGCCGGAAACGCTCCGGTTCAAGGGCCATCACTGGTCCATGGACGAGGCGGCGGTGCACGCCCACGCCCGGGTCGAGGACGTGTGCCGGGCCTACTGGCACGCGCACCAGGTCAACACGGTGGGGGTATTCCGCGAGCGGATCGCCGCCCTGGAGGCGCAGCTGGAAAAGTGCGCCTCGGACGGGGACAAGAACCTGCTGCAACAGGACATTGAGAGCCTCAAGCGGACCCTGTCCGGCCGGACCAAGGCGGTCAACGACCGCATCCGCACCCTGCGGACGCCGAACCGCGAGGCCTCGGTGATCACCAAGGCGCGTAGCGTGCGCGGCTTCCCGCTCAACTGCGAGTCGAGCTGGTTGGACAACCAGCCCGAGTTGCTGCCCGTGGCCAACGGGGTGATCGACCTGACCACGGGCCAGCACCGCCCGGGCCGTCCGGACGACTGGATGGTGCGCGCAGCGCCTGTGGAGTGGAGGGGGCGGGACGCCGACTGCACTCCCTGGATCGAGTGTTTGTCTGCCATCTATACCAACCCGGAGACGGGCGAGGTGGAGACCGAGTTGATCAACTTCATCCAGCGGCTGTGCGGGTACGCCCTGCTCGGGGCCACGCCCAACCACATCCTGCCGATCCTGACCGGGCGCGGCCGCAACGGCAAATCGACCCTGCTCAACACCCTGAAAAAGGTGCTCGGCCCGCTGGCCGGTGGGCTGCCCGCCGAGCTGCTGCTCGACCAGGGGGTGAGCCGGTCGGCTGACTCGCCCACGCCCAGCATCATGTCGCTCAAGGGGCTGCGGCTGGCCTGGGCTTCGGAGACGGCAGAGGGGCGCAAGTTCTCCATCGAGCGGGTCAAGTGGCTGACCGGCGGTGATCCGCTGACCGGGCGGCACCCCAACGACAAATACCAGACCACGTTTGACCCGACGCATTTGATGTTCCTGCTGACCAACAACCTGCCCAGTGCCCCGGCCTCGGACTATGCGTTCTGGAAGCGCGTCCTGGCCATCCCGCACCGGATCTCGTTCGTGCATGGGGAGCCGACCCAGCCCTGGGAGCGGCCCATCGACCCGAACATGGACGCCAAGCTGGCCGAGTGTCTGCCCGGCATCCTGGCATGGCTGGTGGAGGGGCATCTGGCGTGGCGGCAGTATGGGCTGTGCCCGCCCGCCATCGTGACCGAGGCCACGGACAAGTACCGCGAGGGCGAGGACACCCTGGGCGATTTCCTGTTCGAATGCTGCGAGGTGGGCGACGGGCTTCGGGTGGGTGCGTCCAAGGTCTATAAGGTGTTTGAGGAATGGTATCACTTGCGCGTTGGGAAGTTCCCGCCCGCTCAAAAGAAGTTTGGCAACTGGATGAATGATAAGGGGTTCGAGCGGATCAAATCCGGGAACACGGTTTACATAGGCCTCGACCTCAAATTTCAACACCAGGGTGGGTTCAACCCGGAAGATTAGCGCCAAGGTCCGTATCGTCCGCTTATCGTCCGGCCTATGGTCCGCGACTCAACCCCTTGAAATCAAGGGCGATGGATAAGTGTATGGAACCTTAGGGACTATAATCCCCTATACAAAAACATCTTAAATCAAAAGAGAGCAATAAGATGAAAAAGGATTTGACTCCCTATCATTCCATCCCCGCAGAAAACTGTTGTTTGGCGTGTGGTTGCTGGCTGGATGATCGATGGGTGGTGGTAGGGACCATCGGGACGATAGCAGTCCGGAGGGTGGCCTGATGCCTGTGGCGCTCATTGATCTGGTCCGTGCCCGGTGCAGCGGCCAGGGATTTGCCCTGCCAGTGGGCAGCCGCAGCGAGTACCAGGGGCCGTGCCCGGTCTGCGGGGGTAAGGACCGGTTCCGGGTGTTCCCGGATCAGTCGCCGTCGGGCGAGCTGGCGGTGCGCGCCGGGGCCGTGGGCGGGTACTGGTGCCGCCAGTGCGGGCTGGCTGGTGACTATGTGCAGTGGCTGGTGGAGGTCGAGGGGTGGGATTGGACAAAAATTTTCGAGTTTATCGGTGTTGAGGGGGGGGCGCAGGCGCGGGCGGTCGAGAGTCCGAGACCGGCGCGGCCACGCGGGCCGAGCATGGGGCGCGAACTGAGCGAGCTGGAGGACGTGGAGCTGCCGCCAGCGCAGTGGCGCGAGCACGCGCAAAAGCTGGCGGACGCGAGCGCGGCGGCACTGGTGCGCAATCCGCACCTGATCGAGTGGCTGGAGGCGCGCGGGGTGCCGCTGTGGGTGGCCCAGGCGTTCAACCTGGGCTGGTTCGCCGGGGAGTCGCAACGGGGCGGGCGACCGCCGTGCGCGTATCGCAACCGCGAGGGATGGGGGCTGCCCAGGGTCGATAACGCCAACGGGCGGCCGAAATCCATCTGGATACCGCGCGGGCTGGTGATCCCCAACTATCGGGACAATGAGCTGGTGGCCGTGCGGATACGGCGGCCCAACCAGGATGTGGAGCCGGGCGGCAAAAAGTATGTGCTGGTGGCCGGGAGCAACCAGCGGGCGTGCATGATCACGCCGGGCGAGCGGGCGTATGTGGTGCAGGAGGCGGCCCTGGACGGGCTGGCCGTGATCGCGGCGGGCGTGCCCGGTGTGGGCATGTGCTCCATGGGCACGCTGACCGCCTACCCCGACCGGCAGGCGGCGCAATGGCTGGGCAACGCCGTGGACATCCTGGACGCGCTGGATTTCGAGCCGCAGGGACGGGGCGAGCCGTATGGCAACAAGTTTCGCCACTGGTGGGGCGCGCGGTTTCCGCAGTGTCGGCGCACGCCGGTGCCGGTGGGCAAGGACGCGGGCGAGCTGGTGCAGCGGATCGGCCTTGCGGGGCTCAAGACATGGATCGAGTCGCAGCTTTCGCCGGTCCTGCGGGTGACGGCACCGGCCCCGAGGGGGCGCATCGAGAGCGCGCCCAAGCCCGCGCCCCAGGGGATCGTGCTGCCCGAGCCGGTGGAGCGGCTGCGGCTGCTCCTGTCCGTCAACCGGATGGAGATCCGGGTGGGCGAGAGCGGCACGGTGCTGGGGTGTCGCGGCCCGGACGCGGTGGCGGGCGAGGTGGCCATGCTCTGCCAGCGCCCGGTGGTGCGGGAGTGGCTGGCGGCGGTGGGGTCCGACGTGGTGACGGGCCGGAATTTCATGAAACCGATGAAAACGATGGGGGCGTGGCGTGGCTAAAGGGCAGAAGACGTTCGACTCGGTGACGGCGGTGCGGGCGTGGCTGGAGGACGAGGGGTTCATTGCGACCCGGTCCACGGTGAACAGGCACCACAGCCAGGGGCTGTTCAGCCGGACCAAGGCGGGAGTGTTCGAGGAAAAGGCGGTGATGACCTATGCGCTGGCAAACCTCAAGCGGGCCGAGAGCGGCAAGAGTGTCACGAGTGAGGAGCGCGAGCGGGCCGAGCGCAAGGCGGAGATCGAGTTCAAGCTCCGGCAGGAGCAGTACCTGCGGGAGCGGATCAAGCGCATCCGCGAGGAGGGCGGTGTCATCGACGTGGACCAGTACCACCAGGATCTGGCCGCGCGGATGGCGTTTTTCAGCCTCCAGCTGGACGGGTTTGCGGTCAAGCAGGCCGAGGCTGTGGTGGACGTGATGCTGGGCAAGCGGCTGGAGCGGGCCGCGCAGCTCATCGAGGTGGTGGGCGGCGACCCGGACAAGGTGCGCGAGCTGGCGGCCTGGCTTGAGCGGCTGGTGCCGGAGCTGAGCGAGGTGTATCTGGCGAAAAAGCGGCAGTGGCTCGAATCGTTTGCGCGGGATCGGGTGCAGGTGGTGGACCTGGGCGCGGCACCGCTGGCAGAAGAGGCGCAGGAGAGCGAGGAGGCGGACGATGTACCGGCTTGAGTTCACGCCGGGCGAGTGCGAGGTGATGACCTCGGTGGCCACGGACCAGCCGACCGGGGAATGGATGGCCGAGCGGGTCATCGTGCCCGAGGGGCCGGGCAAGGGCGCGGCTTATGACCCGAGCCTGACGCCGTATTTCCCGCCGCTGTGGGACATCCTGTTTCAACCGTGGGTGCGCGAGATGTTTCTGTGCGCCGGGCCGCAGATAGGCAAGACGCTTTTCGGCCAGGGGTTCCTGGCCCGGCGCGGCATCGAGCGGCCAGGGCCGCGCCATGTGGCCCTGCCGGACGAGGGGTTGACCGAAAACTGGTTCGACAAGAAGCTGATCCCTTTTTTCATGGACAGCCCGAAGCTGCGGCGGCTGGTGGCCGGGGCCCGGCACTCGGTGGTCAAAACCGAGATCAACCTGACCAACGGCACGGCGTTCACCGGGCGGTGGATGGGCTCGGTCTCCAATCGCGCCTCGCTCTCGGCCCTGGACGGCCTGGGCGACGAGCCGGACATGTTCCCCGAGGGGGCGGCGGCGGACTTTCGGGAGCGTTTCCGCTCCTATGAGCACCTCTACAAGATTCTGTGGATCGGCAAGCCCATCGGGTTCACTGACGAGAGCTGGATACAGGCGCAGCTGGAGACGGCGGACGTGGTGTACCACTATGAGGCGCGCTGCCCCGCCTGCGGGACGTACCAGCGGATGGAGTTCGACTCCATCCGGGTGGCCTCGGACAGGATCATGGAAGTGCGCGACCCGGCGGTGATCCGGCAGACCAAGGCGGCCTATTACGAGTGCGGCCGGTGCCAGTGGCTGTGGACGGACCAGATCAGGGACCGGGCCGTGCGCCATGGCCGCTGGGTGGCCGACCGGGAGGTGGACAGGCCGGTGACCGTGGCCGCGCACCTGCCGAGCTGGTATTCGCGATGGGTGTCGCTCTCGTCGGTCATGGCCGACTGGCTGGCGGCCCAGGGCAAGCCGGACAAGCTGAAAAGCTGGTGGAACGGCTACGCCGCCAAGACGGCGGACGTGGTGGCCACCGAGTCGAGCGAGGAGCGGCTGCGGCAACTGGTGGTGCCGGAGCTGCCGCCGCAGGTGGTGCCGGACCGGGCGCAGACCGTGACCGTGTCCATCGACATGCAGAAAGACCATTTCTACTACTCGGTGTGCGCCCACTGGGTGGACCCGGAGAGCGAGGCGGACCGGGCCGAGGACTGGATCATCGACCAGGGCCGGGTGTCGAGTTTCGCCGAGCTGAGCGAGCTGGTCTACGGGGCGCGGTTTCGGCGCGAGGGCACGACCGGTCAGCACCTTGGGGTGTGGCGGGCGGCGCTCGACACGGGCGGCGGCAGGAACGAGTGGGAGAACGAGACCCGGACCATGCAGGCGTACAAGTGGCTGCTCAAGCAGCGGCCCGGCGTGGTGTTCGGCACCAAGGGCATGAGCCGGGCTGATCCCGGCATACACGTCAAGTTCAAGATGTTGCAGAAGCTGCCCAACGGGCGGGCGCTCAAGCGCGGCCTGCGCCTCTATTTCATCGACACGGACGCATTCAAGGACCTGCTTTTCTGGCGGCTCTCTGACGAGGCCAAGGAGAGCGGCGGGCAGGAGCCGATCCGGTTTCACGCCAAGACGCCGGACGAGTATTTCTACCAGCTGGCGTCCGAGAAAAAGGTGCTGGAAAAGGGCAAGTACATCTGGAAGCGGATACGGGCAAACCACTGGCTGGACTGCATGATCGGCCATCTGGCCATGACGCACTGGCAGTGGGGGCCGAGCCTCAAGACGCTGGTGGCGCGCGCCCAGGCCGCGCAGCCCACGGCCCAGGCCCCGGCCACGGGCGGGCCGGGCAAGCGGATAAACCCCTACACCGGGAGGGAAGTGTGACCAAGGCGGAAGCGATCAAGGTGGCAGTGGCCACGGCGCGCGAGGGGGTGACCTATTCGCTCAAGGATGGGGCGGTCTGCCCCCTGTGCGGCGCACGCTGCCCGGTGGTCAGCTCGCCCAGGGGCGAGGGCGCGCTCAAGGTCCGATACCACCGGTGCAACAACGCGGAGTGCGTGATGGGAGCGCTGGGGGTGAGCGTGAAGAGCGTGCAGCGGGAGGGGTGAATGGATTCCCTGCCGCTGTTTCCTTCCTGTCGATCATCTGATATATGACAGCCGTGCGCACATTTGTCCTTGTGGTGGCTTTGGCTCTGTCTGTTCCGGCCATGGCCGGGCGGCTGCACCCTGAGCGCTGGTATCAGAACCGCTGGTGCGGCGAGCATGGCGGCGCGGTGGAGGTGGCCAAGCTCCAGGGCGGGGACGAGACGGACGTGGACCGGCTCTTTGAAAAATACTGCTCCATGGTGGCTTTTCTGCCGCTGCCCACTGCCAGCGCGGAGGGGGAGACCCCTGCCTTCTCCCTGTGGGCAGACACCTACCTGCGGGCCGGGCAGAGCGCCCAGGAGCGGGTGAAGGCCGCCGTGCTCTACGACCACTACCGCCACTGGGCGCGGGACGCGGGCGAACGGGACTGGGACATATCGACGAAGCGGTGGGGCGGCATGATGCGCAACCGCTACGACTTCATCAAGTCGGGCGTGATATGGTATTTGGTGCGATTAGAGGGGGGGGTCTAAAAATCAAAAGGAAAAAAAGTTTGTCGTTTAGACCCCTGATTAGTCAGGGCTAATAATTCTAACAACCAGTAAAATTTACTGATCAGTAAACAACAGGGTTCCCATCCAAAATTTCCAGGGTGTAGATTTGTCGGAAATCTCACCCTGGAGTTTTTTGATGGCAACAGTTGCGGAGCTTGAAACCAGACTCACGGCGTACCGGGCGGCTGAGACGGCGATCCTGACCCGGGGCCAGTCGGTGTCTGTGGACGGCGACAGCTTCACCCTGGCGAACCTGGACCAGATACAGCGCGAGATCGAGCGGCTGGAGAGCCGCATCGCCGCTGCCAAACGCGGCGGGTTCTCCCGGTCGGCTGCGGTGTTTCCGGGGAGGTCGTGATGGACCTCGGGCGCTCGCTTGGCCGCGTGGTCTTTGACGGCTGGACCAGCCTGCGGGCCGGGCTGATGGCCATGCGCAGCCCGCGCGCGGCCATGGCCTATGTGGCGGACCGGCGGCGCTACCTCTCGTACAAGGCGGCCAGCAAGACGGGCGCGAACCGCGCATGGCGCGGGGACCGCCGCTCGGCAGACGCCACCATCGCCCTGGAATGGCGCGACGTGGTGGCCCGGGCGCGTGATCTGGCGAAAAACTCCCCCTATGTGTCCGGCGCGCTGGAGAAGATCTGCGACAACGTGGTCTTCACCGGCATCCGGCCCCAGTTTGTGGTCGTTCGGGGCGGCACCATGGTGGACATCGTCGTGGACCGGCCCATGGCGCGAAAGCTGGAAAAGCTCTACAAGCGCTGGGCCAAGGCGGTGTGGGCCGTGGAGGCCCAGGAGCTGGGCCTGCGGCACCTGTGGACCGACGGCGAGTACCTGATTCATTTCTTTGTTGACCCCTCCCTGGCCGAGCGCGGCCTGCCCCCCATCAATTTCGAGCTGCTGGAAGCTGACCACCTGGACAGCTCGGTGCACGGCGACATGGCAGACGGCCACACGGCGCGGCGCGGCATCGAGTACGACGCGTCCGGCCATGCGGTGGCCTATCACCTGTTCCCCGAGCACCCGGGCGGCGCAGGCCTGCGCACGCTCGGCTCCTCGCGGCGCATCGATGCCCGCTCCGTGGAGCACGTGTACGCGCAAAAGCGCATCAGCCAATCGCGCGGCATCAGCTGGCTGGCCTCGATCATCATGTGGATGCGCAACTTCGAGGAATACCAGGACTCGGAGCAGATCGCCATGCGGCTGCTCTCGGCTTTCGGGTTCGTGGTGGAGACGCCGTATCCCGAGGACGGCAACCCCATGGGCGGGGTGTCGCTGACCGGCGAGGCGGCCACGGATGGCACGGGCGCGGGATCGCTGCGCCCCGGCGATTTTATCAACCCCGGCCAGATCGTGACCGCGCCGGTCGGGTCCAAGGTCAGCGCCGTGGGCTACGACCGGCCCGGCTCCAACTACGAGCCGTGGGTGACCAGCCAGCTGCGCGGGGCTGCGGCCGGGGCTGGCGTGGCCTACGAGACATTCACCGGCGACCTGACCAAGACGACCTACAGCGGCGGCCGCCACGGCAAGCTGGTGGAGCAGCGGGCATTCCGCCGCCAGCAGGCGATCCTCAACCGCGAACACAACGACCCGATTATCGAGCGTTTCATCGAATTTGCCCAGCTGGCCGGGCTGGTGGACCTGACCGGGTGCGAGGTGGAGACCGAATGGCTCAACCCGGGCTGGCCCTGGGTGGACCCGCGCAACGACGCGCAGGCGGCCAAGCTGGAATACGAGATGGGCATCACCACGCTGACCGCCCTGTGTGCGGCCCGGGGCCTGGATTTCGAGGAGATCACGGCCAAGCGGCGCGAGGAGCTGGATGTGCTGGCCGAAGCGGGCTTTGGCCCCGTGGCCGAGCCAGCGCCTGACTCGGCCCCAGACACGGCGAACGACGCGCCAGACGAAAAAGACAAGGAGGACGAATGAACCTCAAGAAAATGAAGCCCGAACAAAGCGAGGGCAAGCAGGATTTTCTGAAACGGTGCGCCGCTGAAGTGGGCGGGAGCGAGACCGAGGCCATGGCCATGTGCACGGCCTCGTGGAACAAGTCGCGGCTGGCCGCCCTGGTGGATGAGCGCAAGCTCACCCTGACCGGCGGCGTGGAACTGGTCCAGCTGGCTGCCGGAGAGACCCCCGATGCGCCGCGCCGGTTCCAGGTGCTGGCCCACACGGGCAAGGTTATCGACCTGGGCTGGTGGGGCAAGTTTGTCATCGACCTGTCCGGCATCACCATGGCCAAGAGCAAGACCCCGGCCCTGCTCAGTCACCGCACGGACCAGATTGTCGGGACCATCGACACGTCGAGCCGGGACGCCAACGGGTTTTACGTGTTTGGCGCGTTCTCCAAAGCCTCGCAGTACGGGCGCGAGACCCTGGCCCTGGCCGACGAGGGGTTCCCCTGGCAGGCATCCATCGGGGTGCAGGCCCGGAAGGTGCTCCAGGTCAAGGAGGGCGAGACCCACGAGGTCAACGGCATGACCGTGGAAGGACCGATTGATGTCTGGCTCCAGTCCACGGTGTTTGAAACGAGCTTCTGCGCATTCGGCGCGGATGACGATACCGCGGCCATCGCCATGTCGGCGACCGCGATCAACCAACAGGAGGACTCCATGAACGAACGTTTGAGGAAGTTCCTGGAAAGTCGCGGACTCGCTGCCAATGCGACCGACCAGGAGGCCTGGGCTTATCTGGAAAAGCTCAATGTCAACAACGACGAGCTGACCCAGGCCGGGCTGACGGCAGAGGATGTGAAACCCCAGGCCGAGCTGGCCGCCACCCGTCCTGCCCCGGTTGCCCCGGCGGCACCGGCCCAGCCGGTTCAGGCCGCCAGGGAGCTTTCTGGCGCTCAGGTGCTGGTGCTCACCTCGGCCGGGGCCACGCTGGGCCTGACCCACGAGCAGATCACCCGGGCCATTCAGGGCCAGACCAGCGAGGACAAGGCCATGCTGGCGCTCTACGAGGCCGCGCGCGAGGCCAACCCGCCCCTGGGCGCGGGCCGCATCGAGATGGGCGCGGACGAGCGGGACAAGTTCCGCCTGGCCGCCGTGAGCGGCGTGTGCGCTCGCATGGGCTTGCGCGAGGATAAGCCCGCCGCCGGGTTTGAAGAGTTCCGCGCCCTGTCGCTGCACGAGATGGCCCGGCTGACCCTGGAGCGCTCGGGCGTGGTCACCAAGGGGCTGACCCGCCACCAGCTGGCCCAGGAGGTCATCCGGCTCTCGGCCAGCGGCGTGTCCACCAGCGACTTTTCGTCCATCTTCATGGACGCCGCCCACCGGACGCTGCTCAGGGCGTATCAGGAGGCTCCGGCCACCTGGCGGCCGCTGGTCAACGTGGTGCCTGCCAGCGACTTCAAGACCATCCACGGCATCAGCCTGTCCGAGGCTCCTGACCTCGATCTGGTGGGCGAGAACGGCGAGTACAAGACCGGGCATCTGAGCGACAAGCAGGAGAGCTACTCTGTCGGCAAGTACGGCAAGATCCTGTCCCTGACGCTGGAGATGATCGTCAACGACGACCTGCGCGCCTTTGGCCGCATCCCGCAGCTGCTGGGCTCTGCCGCGCGGCGCAAGGTGGCGGATATGGTCTACGGCCTGATCACCGGCAACCCCAAGATGGCGGACGGCAAGAACGTCTTCTCGTCCGACCACGCCAACCTGGAAGCCACGACCAAGGGCACCATCACCGGCGACCGGCTGACCGCCGGGCGCGTGGCCATGCGCAAGCAGAAGGGCATGAAGGGGTCCACGCTGGACATCCACCCCGCCTTCCTGCTGGTGCCGGTGGCCCAGGAGACCGCCGCCGAGGTGCTGCTGCGCTCCACGGCCCTGCCCGAGACCACCATGTCGGCCGGGGTGCACAACCCCTGGGCCGGGAAACTCCAGCCCATCGCGGACCCGCGCCTGGACGCTGCCAGCCCCGAGGCGTGGTACCTGTTCGGCGATCCGAGCCAGGTGGACACCATCGAGGTGGCATTCCTGGACGGCAACGAGGAGCCGACCCTGACCGAGAACGACGAGTTCGTGCGCGATGCGGTGAGCTACAAGGTCCGCCACATCTTCGGCGCGGGCTGGATCGATCATCGCGGCGCGTACCGCAACCCGGGCAAGTAAGCCCAAGCGGATAACGACGACAACCCCGGCCCGGGCGACCGGGCCGGGATCAGCAAGGAGACTGTCATGGCACAGACCTACGTGCAGGAGGGCAAGACCCTCAGATACACCAACGCGGGCGAAACGACCATCGCCTCCGGGTCCATGGTCAAGGTGGGCGTGCGGCTCGGCATCGCGGTGACCGACATCGCGGCCGGGGCCACCGGCGACCTGGTCATGCAGGGCGTCCATGCCCTGCCCAAGGGGGCGGTGGCCGTGACCATGGGCGCGGCACTGTACCTGGACGACGATGGCAGCCCGGTGGGCGGCGCGTCCGGAGACGGCTGCCTGACCACCACGGCCGAGGGCAACCTGCTGATCGGCTACGCCGCTGCGCCCGCTGCCGACACCGACGCCACCGTGGACATCGCGCTCAACACTCTCAACGCCTAGCAGCCGTGCGCATCGCTACCAGGACATACGGCAAGCACCTCGCAACCGCCGGGGCCATGCCCGCGCCAGGAGGCATTCTCCTGGCCGTGGGCGCGGCCCCGGGCGGCACGTGTGAGGCGGCGGCGTATCGCCGGGCGCACCCGGACGTCCGGGTTTGCGCCTGCAACGCGGCCATCGTGGGCTGGCCCTGCGACCTGGAGTTCGCTGTCAGTCTGCACGCCCGGTTCCTGGGGGTGGTGGCACCGGCCGGGTTTGACGCGCCCTGGCTGACAAGCCGGGAACGGGCCGGGTTTGACGCGCCCGGGTGCGTGGCGTCCAGCCGGGCCGAGGCGGGGGTGGACATGGTGTTGACCAGCAACGGCCCGGTGGGCGGCAGCGGCATGCTCATGGTGTTGCTGGGGCATTATCTCGGCTGCGAGCGGATTGTGCTGGCCGGGGTGGCGCTCTCCAAGCCCGGCTACATGGACGCATTTTTCAACCGGTGGCGGATGGCCCGCACCGCCGGGCTGCTGGACAATGTCCGCTGCCTGACGCCCGGCCCGATCCGCGATCTGGTCGGCGGTATTTGACGAATTGACGCTCACCTCCCCTTGACCGTCCCGGCGCGGTCCCGGTTCGCCGGGCCGCGCCGGGTAAAAAAAGGACAGATCATGACCTGGAACTGGATGTGCGAGCTGCTCGACGAGGTGTCATTCAAGGCGGCCCTGGCTGTAGTGCTCGGCGCTCTTGGCTGGCTGGTCGGCGGGTTCGACCTGCCGTTCAAGGCGTTGGTGGTCCTGTTCCTGGGCGACTATCTGCTGGGGTTTGGCCGGGCCGTGTACCACCGCTGCATCAGCCTGGAGCGGATGCGGCGCGGGGCTGTCAAGTTCCTGCTCTACACCGTGGCCGTGATGATGGCCCACATGCTCGACCTGGCCAGCGAGGGGCTGATCCCCTGGGTGTCCAACCCGGTGCGCGATTTCATGGTCTGCTATCTGGCGGTGTGTGAATTTCTGTCCGTGTCTGTCCACCTCGCGGCCGAGGGGGTGCGCATGCCGCACTGGCTGCTCTCGCGCATCCAGCGATTCCGCGACATGGCCGAGACCGGCGAATGCAAGGAGATGCTGAAATGATGCGCGCATACCTGACCCGCGACATCAGCGACGGCGTGGGCACCCAGGGGGTGCTGCGCCTGTTCGACGGCGAGACCCCGGTGATGCTGGACGGCGAGGGGTTTCTGTACACCCTGGAAAACCCGTGGCTTGGCAACGCCCGCAACGTGTCCAGCATCCCGGCGGGCGAGTATCTGTGCCGCCGGGTGGTCTCGCCCACCTATGGCGAGACATTCGAGGTGACCGGGGTGGCTGGCCGCACCCACATTCTCTTTCACTGGGGCAACTGGGTGCGCAATACCCAGGGGTGCGTGCTGCTGGGGCTGGCGCGCGACACCACTGTCCCGGCCGTGTGGAACTCCCGCACGGCGCACAAACATTTCATGGCCGCCCTGGTCGGTGTGGACGAGTTCATGCTCGTGGTCACCGATCCGGGGCAGGCCGGGGAGGCGAGACCATGATCCTCACCGCCATAGCAGCCCTGGCCCCGTCCCTGGCCGGGTTGATCTTCGGGGACAAGGGCAAGGAGGTGGCCGAGACGGCCGTGGGCGTGGCCAAGCAGCTGACCGGCGAGAGCAGCGATGAGGCGGCCCTGGCCGCCCTCAAGGCCAATCCCGAGCTGCTGGTCCAGTGGCAGGAGGCGATGCACAGCTACTCCATCGCCATCCAGGAGCAGCTGACCCGCCGCCACGAGGCCGACATGCAGTCGGACTCCTGGCTTGCCAAGAACGTGCGCCCGCTCTGCCTCGTGGGCCTCACCCTGGCTATCACCGTGGGCGTCTGGCTGCCTGATCAGTACATCAGCTCCGCCCGGTTCATCGCCCTGACCGACATGAGCCAGTGGGTCTACGGCTATTATTTCGTGGGCCGGTCCACCGAGAAGACCGGCGGCCTCGAAGGGCTGACCGGCATGTTTCGGAGGGGCAAGTGACCGCGCAAACGCTGGCCGCTGCCTACGCCGAGCGCATGGCCGTGCGCGGGGTGGATGCCCTGTACCGCGCTCCGGGCGCGGATGAGGCCGTGGCGTGCCGGATCATCCTGGAGTTTGCCGGGCATGAGGACGTGGGCCACGGCAGGCAGCGGCGCGCCGTGATCAAGGTGCTGGTGGCCGAGTTCGCCACCCCGCCCGCAGGCGTGTTCGAGGTGGGCGGTGAGCGGTGGCAGTGCCTGGAGACATTGGGCAAGGCAGACGGGCACAAGCCCGGCCTCCAGTGGGCGGTACTGGCCGGAAGCGGCCGGGAATTCAACGCGGAGAAATAGCCATGCAAAAAGCGTCGTTCGAGATACGCGGGGTCAAGCCGCTGCTGGATGCTATTCAGGGCATCGAGAAAGGCCAGGCCAAGGTCATCACCCGCGCCCTGAACACCACGGCCCAGGGCGCGCGCACCGACGCAGTGACCCTGATCCGCCAGGAGTTGAACCTCAAAGCCAAGACCGTGCGCGAGGGATTGTCCATCGAGCGGGCCACCTGGAGCAACCAGGAGGCCACCCTTGTGGCGCGCGGCAAGCACGGCGTTTCGCTGATGCACTACGCCCCGCGTCCGTCCCGACCTGAACAGCGCAAGCCATCGGTGGGCGTGTCCGTGCAGATCAAGAAGCGCGGCACCCGCAAGGCGGTCAAAGGCTCGTTCGTGGCGAAGATGAAGTCCGGCCACATTGGCGTGTTCAAGCGCGAGCGCGGGGCCGGGCGGCTGCCCATCAAGCAGCTCTCGGGCGTGGGGTTCATCGGCTACCTCAAGCGCGGGGCCATGCAGCGCAGGCTGCGCCGCCGCATCGACGAGCGGCTGCAAAAGAACCTGCTGCACGAGGTCAACTGGCTGATCCGCTCCAATATGCAGAAAATAGGGAAACTCTCATGAGCAAGGACTTCACTGATGCGCGCCACGCGGCGTGCAGGGCCGTGGCCACGGACCCGGACATCATCGCCTGGATGGCCGACCATTTTCCGGGGCAACCGCTGACCGTGCGGCGCGAGATGCCGCCCGGGTTCCTGCCCGGCGAGGACGACCTGCCCTGTGTGGGCTGGGGGGTGTCCACCCACAGCCGCAGCGACAAGGACATGCACCAGATCGACCACGTGTGCCCCTTGGGCATCTACCTGTCCATGCAGGGGGCCGAGGCGGTGGCGGACGAATACGGCGTGGAGTGCATCGAGGCCGTGGCAATGCTCGACGAGCTGGGCGGGCTGGTGGAGGCGGCGGTGAGCCGCGCCCTGCTGGCCGGGGGCTGGCCCTTTGACCAGGACCCCCACATGCCGGACGACGTGGATTGGTCTCAATTTTTCATGAGCTTCCGCCTCTACAGAGTGCGGGAGCAAAGCGTAATTTAAGGAGGATACCATGACCAAGCTGACCAAGCGCCAGGTGCTCCTGGACAAGATCGAGGCCGAGGTGGGCGTGGCCGAGACCGTGGACGCGGCGGTGAACGCCGTGCTCGCCCTGTCTGGCACCGAGATCACGCCCGAGGGCGAGAAGGTGGCCGACGACCGGCTCTCTGACACGCTCTCCAAGCAGCCGCACGCCATCGGGCGGCTGGTCAACGGGTTGACCCGCCAGCACGAGCTGCGCGGCGGCGGCATCACCGGCAGCGTTGTGGCCGAGCCGGACTATTCGGCCCTGCTCCAGTCCTGCGCCCTGACGCGCAGCGCGGTGGTGTTCGTGGCGGCCGAGGCCGGGACCGGCACGTTTGCGGCGGGCGAGACCGTGACCGGGTTCACCTCCGGGGCCGTGGGCTCGCTCATTGCCGTGGTGGGCGGGGGGCTGCTGCTCGAAGCCGTAAGCGGCACCTACCAGGACGAGGAGACCCTGACCGGGTCCACCTCCGAGGCCACGGCCACGGCCACGGCCGGGCCAGTGACCGGCCACCAGTACACCCCGCTCTCCAATCCGGACCTGACCAAGACCATCACCACGGTCTACTACCGCGACGGCCACAAGTTCACCGTGACCGGCTGCCGCTCGGACCTGTCGCTGTCGCTGCCCGTGGGCCAGCCGGGCAAGCTCAATTTCACCCAGCAGGGGCGGTTCACCCTGCCGGTGGAGGCGGCCAACCCCACGCCCACGCTCTCCACCCACAAGCCGCCGCTGTGCGTCAACCTGGGGCTGGCCATCGGCAGCTACGCGCTGAGCGGCGTCAACGAGCTGACCCTGGCCCTGGGCAACACCCTGACCAAGGACGAGGACCTGAACGCGCCCGACGGGCTGCACACCTACATCATCACCGACCGCACGCCCACGGGCAGCGTGGACCCCAAGGCGGACGCCCTGACCACGTTTGACCCCTGGACGGCGTGGAAGGACGGCACTTTGGCGCGGCTGGCCTTCCTGCTGGGCAGTGAGCCGGGCAACCGGATCTTCATCGAGGCCCCCAGCATCCAGTACGTGACCCCGGCCTACGGCGACCGCGAGGGCACCATGACCACGGCGCTCAGCTTCGAGCTCAAGGGTGTCAGCGGCGACGACGAGCTGCGCCTCGTCTACTTCTAAGGGGGGGATCATGACCAAGACCTACACCATCGGCGACACCGTGTACGAGCTGCTGGCCCCGACGTTTGGCGTGCTGCGCCATGTGGCGTTCTTCTGCCGCGATGCGGAGGCAGTGGAGACCACCAAGGATCTGCTGGCCTTTCTGCGCGACCAGACGGGCCGGTTCCTGGCCGGGCTGCTCACGCCCCAGGGGGTGCACCCGGCAGACCGGGACCTGGAGCTGATGGCCCGGGCCATCGACTGGGAGGCGGACCCGGACATCGCCACGCGGGTGCTTGACGATTTTTTCGACCAGCCGGGCGCAAGCCCGGAGAATCTGCTGGCAGCGGGCCGCAGCGTGAACACCCTGGCGGCGCTGATCCTGCCGAGCAGGCTGGCGCGGCAGGCCCGCGCAGCTGGCGCGGCGCCATCGACACCGTCGAGCGACACGCCGCCGCCCTCGCCGGAGGCTGCCCGCTCAAGCGGCGCGACATCCTCTGGACCTGCGGATACGCCGACATCGGAGCCTGCCTCGAAGTGAGGATGCGCGAGCAGGTCTTTCAGGAGGCGGTGCTCGGCTTTCTTGGCGTGGACTGGCGCGGCAGCCGCGCGGCGCGGCGCGACCAGCCCCTGGGCGGCCACTGCAACGGCGCGGCCGTGGAAGAGTGCCGGGCCATATTCGGCAACGGGCTGGCAACGGTCTGTGCAACTTGTCCTGACTAGGAGTTGATCATGTCCGGCGGAAGCGTCGTTGAAACCAGAATCCGAGCGGTCAACGAGAGCCAGAAGGAATTTGACCGGCTCCAGCGCGACCTGAAACGGGTCCAGGGCGAGGGGCAGAAGGCCACCACGGTCTGGGACCGGTTCGGCAAGGCGGGCAAGACCGCGTCCGATGACGTGTCCAAGGCCATGGCGGGTGCATCGGGCCGGGCCGGGATGCTGGGGAATGCACTCTCGGCCCTCGGGCCGGTGGGCATTGCGGCTGGCGCGGCCATCGGAGGCATTGCCACGGCCATCGGCGCGGGCACCATGTCCATGGCCGATTGGGAAAAGCGGCTGGGGCGCACCGAGGCCCTGATCAAGGCCACGGGCAACGCGGCCGGGCTGACCGCAGGCGAGCTGGACAACCTGGCCCGCGAGCGCGACCTGGCCACGCTCGGTGACCGCAACCAGATCATGGACGCCATCAACGTCATGCAGACGTTCAAGTCCGTGACCGGCGACACCTTCCGCGAATCCATCGCCCTGGCCCAGGACATGAGCGCGGTTACGGGCCAGTCCCTGACCGGCTCCGTGACCATGCTGGGCAAGGCCCTGGAAGACCCCATTGCGGGACTGACGGCCATGCGCCGGGTTGGCGTCTCGCTGACCGAGACCGAGCAGGAAGTGGTCCGGGCCATGGTCGAGCTCAACGATGTGGCCGGGGCCCAGGCCAAGATCATGGAGGTGCTGCGCGGCCAGTTCGAGGGCGCTGCCGAGGCCGAGGCGCAGGGGCTGGCCGGGGCGCTGGACACCCTGTCCTATTCCTGGCGCGACCTGATGGAGTCCATGTCCAACACATCCGCGGCCAGCGATGCGGTGGGCGGGCTGACCGACCTGATCCGCTCCCTGACCTACGCTGTCAAGGACTTGAGCGACAATTTCACCCTGGACGAGCAGGCCAATCAGCTGGAGCAGGCCATTGCGGCGCAGCAGCGATCCATCCAGGTCATGCGCGACGAGGCCGTGGCCCTGCCGGTGCTCGACGCATGGATCGGCAAGTCGGCCAATCTGGATGCGGCCCAGGCCGCCCTTGTGCAGTTGGAAAACCAGCTGCGGCGCGTCAAGGCCCTGCAAGAAGGGTCGGACATGGTCGATACCTTCGTGATCCACGACAAGGGCAAGAAGGCAGCGACTGGTCGGGCGCGCGACTACAAGGTGCTGGAGGATGCGGAGGCGGAAAGGGCCCGGATCGCGGCCGAGAAAGCTGCGGCGGAGAGAGCCAAAAAGGAAGCGGAGGCCAAGAGAAAGCAGGAGGAGCGGGACGCTGAAACTGCTGCCAGGAAGGCCGAGGCCGACGAAAAGGCCCGCATCCAGCGGATGGCCAAGTACCGCGAGCAGCTGGACGAGGCGCGGCTGGGCAAGGAGTATGTGGAGCGCCAGCGCATCGAGGCGCATGCCCGGCAGATGGTGGCCGACGGCATGAGCCAGACGGACGCGGATTTCTGGAAGCAGAAACAGTTTGAGGAGATGAGCAAGACGGTCAAGGAGGAGGTCGGCGAGTGGCAACACGCCTTTGGCGACTTCGGCGACGATGCGCAGACGATTTTTCGCGAGATGGGCCGCGATCTGGCCGGGGTATTCACCACGGGCAACCGCTATCTTGACCGGTTCATGCAGCGGCTCATGGACATGTATCTGATGCAGCCCTTTGAAAACCTGATTTTCAACTCCGGCTCCAGTGGCGGCGGGTTCGACCTGTTCGGCTCCATCGGCTCCGTTTTCTCGTCCATTTTCCACGAGGGCGGCGTGGTGGGCGGGCCTGCCCCGGCCCGGCTGGTGCCTGCGGACCTGTTTGCGGGCGCGCCGCGCTACCATTCGGGCGGCGGCGTCGGCCCGGGCGAGCGGCCCATCATTGCCCGCGACGGGGAGATCATCCTCAACGCGGCCCAGCAGAATGCGCTGGCCGGGAGGCTGGGGGGGCAGGTGCTGGTGGAGATCCCGGTGACCGTGATCAACGGTTCAAACGAGCGCGTGACCACCCGGCGCGAGCCGGGGCCCATGGGCGGCGTCAAGCAGCTCAAGATTTTCATCGGCGATGTGACGGATGAGAATATCCGCTCCAGCCGCCACGACGCGGCCCTGTCCGAGGCGCGCCGCCGCCGTCCGTGAGAACCATGAGGAGGGACCCTAGATGGCATCCATAGTCTGGCCGATGGGCCTGCCCCAGCATGTGCAGATAACCGGCTACGGCGAGACCGAGCCGGACGTGCTGCTGCGCACCGCCATGGAGGCCGGGCCCAAGAAGCGGCGGCCCAGGGACGTGGCAGGCGAGGAGCCGCTGCAAATCCCCCTGCTGCTGACCCGGGCCCAGAAGACGCTGCTGCGCGAGTTCTACCGCGAGACGCTTGTTTTCGGCTCGCTGGCATTTGATTGGGTGCATCCCACCGAGGGGCATGCCTGCGAGATGGTCATCACCTCGCCGCCGCAGTTTCGGCCAGAGGGGTCCATGTATTTTCGCTGCACCTTGAGCGTGGAGGTGCAGCCGTGAGCCAGCGCAATCAATCGCCTGCCGCTGTCCGGGCCATGCTCTCGCAGGAGACAGGCGAGGTACCGCTCGTCTGCCTGGTGCTGGACCACCCGACGCTGCCGGAGCCGTATCGGTTCGTGGGCAGCAAGAAGCCGCTCACCCACCAGGGGCACGAGTTCATCGGCTATCCGTTCGGCGGGGAGTTCCCGGCCGACAGCCCGGACACGGTGTCCAAGGTCAATCTGGTCATCGACAACGTGGACCGGGAGATCGTGACCACGCTGCGCAGCATTTCCGAGGGGCCGGACGTGACCATGTTCGCGGTGCTGGCCTCGTCGCCCGACCATATCGAATTCGGGCCGTTCGAGATGAAGCTGGTCAATGCGGAGTATGACCAGCTGGAGGTGGTGGGGGAACTGAGCTGGGAGGATATGCTCAACGAGCCGTATCCGGCCCATCAGGTGACGCCGTCGCTGTTTCCGGGGGCGTTCTGATGCTGCCCGCCTGGATCAACGACTATGTGGGCATCCCCTTTGTGGAGGACGGGCGCGACCTGGCGCGCGACGGCGGCCTGGACTGCTGGGGGCTGGTCCGGCTGGCGCTCATGAAGCAGGCCGGGATTGTGATCCCCGAGCTGCCGGGTGTGGCCTACCGGCGCGGCCAGGACCGCCGCAGTCTGCGCGAGTTCATCACGCAGTTTGACCATGCGGCCATCGGCTGGACCATGCACCGGCCCGGCGCGGTGCAGCCACAGGTGTTTGACGTGCTCTGGCTGCGCCACTGCGGGCCGTACCACTACGGCCTGTGCGTGGGTGGCGGCTGGTTTCTGCATGTGGAGGACGGGTGCGACTCGGTGGCGGAGCGGCTCAATACCCTGGCGTGGAAAAACCGATTGATCGGAGTGTTTCGGCATGATTCTCGACCCGCATAGCATTCAGGTCTCGGTCCGGCCCTCGCCGCTCTCTGTCATGGTGGAGCACGCGGTGGTCCCGTTTGGCGGGACCGTGGCCGACATCCTGCGCGCGGTGGAGTGCGGCCACCTGGCTGCACCATCGGCCAGGGCCGTGGCCGTGATCGAGCGGGGCAACGACATCATCGAGCTGGCCCCGGACGAATACGGCACGTTCACGCCCATCCCCGGCGACCGGCTGGGCATCAGCGTGCCGGTGCGGGGCGGCGGTGGCGGCGGCGGCAAATCGCCCATTGCCATGCTGGTGGGCGTGGCTGCCATGGCGGCAGCGGCCTGGGCCGCACCGGCCATAGCCGGAGCCCTGACCCCGGCCTATCAGGCGGGCAGCGGCATGGCCGGGTTCAGCGCGTGGTCCGGGACGTACTCGCTGATCAAGGGCATTGCCATGGGCGGCATCGGCATGCTCGGCTCCCTGGCGGCCAAGGCGCTCTCGCCGCCGCAGACGCCCAAGTTTTCCAGCGCGATGTCCGGCCTGGACACGGTCACGCCGGTCTACTCCATCACCGGCTCGCAGAACCGGCTCAACAAATGGGGGCCGATCCCCCAGGTGTTTGGCAGGCACCGGGTATGGCCCACGCTGGTGGCCGAGCCGTACACCGAGAAGCGCGGGGACGAGGTGTTTTTTCGCCAGCGGTTCGCCATGTACGGGCCGCTCAAGCTCTCGGAGTTCAAGATCGGCGAGACGCCGATTGACAGCTTCGAGGGCGTGGAGATGGAATACTGCGAGGGGTGGCCCGACGACACGCCGCCGAAGCTCTACGCGGATGGGCAGGACTTTCACCAGGAGGGGCTGTCCATATCGCTGCGCAAGGCCAATGGGGCGGTCACCCGGCGCACCACCCAGGACGTGGACGAGGTCCAGTTCGACATCGGCATGGGCGGGCTCTACGAGATTCGCGCCTCTGACGGCAAAAAAATCGATGCCACGGTGCGGTTCAAGGCCAGCTATTCGCTGGTGGGGTCTGGCGAGTGGACGGATTTTCCCGAGGCCGTGGACGGGGTGATCACCATCACGGGCACCCATCTGACCGAGATCCACCGCACCTACCGGGCCGTGGTGGCGCGCGGCCAATATGACCTGCGCTGGGAGCGGGTGACGGACGACCACGAGGGGTCGATGCTTTTTGACTCCATCTCGCTGAACACCCTGCGCACGGTCACGGCGCGCGAGGGCATCCGCTACGACCTGCTGCCGCCGCTGTGCGTCATCGACCTGGTCATCAAGGCCAGCGGCAGCCTGACTGGCGTGGTGGACACGTTCAACCTCATGGCCGAGGCGTATCTGCCGGTGTGGGACGAGGACGAGGCGCAGTATGCCATGGTTTTGTCGCGCTCGCCTGCCTGGGCCATGGTCCATGTGCTGCGCGGCCCGGCCCGGAGGCGGCCTGCGCCGGACAGCCGCATCGACTCGGAGATGTTCGCCGAGTTCGCGGCCCACTGCGAGACGCTTGGCGTGGAGTTCAACGCCGTGATCGATCAGCAGATGATGGTCAGGCAGCTGCTGGCGGACATCGCCTCCATCGGTCGCGGCGGCAACGTCATGCGCGACAATCTGTATTCCGTGGTCATCGACGGCGAAAAGCCCGGGGTGGGGCAGTCGCTGACCCCGCGCAATTCGTGGGGGTTCAAGGGCAGCAAGGACTTCACCGAGCTGCCCCACGCCCTGCGCTGCCGGTTCATCAACGAGCAGGCCGGGTATCAGCCTGACGAGCTGTACGTGTACGCCGACGGGTATGATGAATCCACGGCCACGCTGTTCGAGGACCTGGACGTGTGGGGGCTCAACCATCCGGATCAGGTCTGGCTCAAGGGGCGGTTCCACTTTGCGGACGCCATCCTGCGGCCGGAGACCTTCGAGCGGTACATGGACTGGGAGAACATGCGCACCGGGCGCGGCGGGCGGGTCAAGCTGGTGTCGGACGTGATCCTGGTGGGATCGGGCTCGGCGCGGGTGCGCAATGTGCGCTACGCCTGGGACGACGTGCTGGAAGAGGAGGTGCTGGTCTACGACCCGGTGACGCGCGACGAGCAGGGCCGGTGCCTGGCTGTTGACATCGACTCCACCTGGGACATGGAGGAGGGCACGGACTATGCCATGGGCATCCGGCTCATGGACGGGGTGATCGAGACCTACGCCATCACCGGCTCTGCCGGGAGCCATACGACCATATATCTGGTGGAGCCGATCCCGGCCACGGTCTGCCCCGAGGGGGGCGAGCTGGTCTGGTTTGGCCCGGCCGGGCGCGAGGCCGAGGACTGCGTGGTGACCAAGGTGGATCCCGGGCCGGACCTGACCGCCAAGCTGACCCTGCGCCACTACGCCTATGACGAGATCCAGGAGGCGCTCTCCGGGCCTATCCCGCCCTTTGACACCAAGATCACAAAGCCTGCGTCGGCCACGCGCCACCCGGCAGCGCCCGTCATCCGTTCGGTGCGCTCGGACGAGTCGGTGCTGCTGCGCATGAGCGACGGCACGTTGCAGAGCCGCATGGTGGTGGCGTTCAGCATTGTCGGCGGCGGTGTGCCGATTGCTGCGGTACAGGCCCAATACCGCAACCAGGGAGGCGATTGGCAGGTGTTGCCACAGGTGTCGTCTGACGCCTCGGTACTGACCATCGGCGAGGTGGTGGACGGGACACGCTACGATGTGCGCCTGCGCTGCGTCTCGCCGACCGGCAAGGCCTCGCCGTGGGCGCTGGTCGAGTCGCACAGGGTGGTGGGGCAGTTGTCGCTGCCGCCTGACGTGCCGCAGATGATGGTGTCGGGGCGCAAACTGGTCTGGCCCTACGACCCGCCCCAGGATTTTGCCGGGTTCCGCGTCAAATATGGGGTTGGTCAGGACGCGGTGTGGGACAGGATGTCTCGGGCGCACGGTGCCGGGCTCATCTCGGCTGCGGAGTTCGACATTTCCGGGTTTGCCGGGGCAATGACGTTTGCGGTGCGGGCCGTGGACCGTGGCGGTCGCGAGTCGGCCAGGTCGGCCCGGGTTTATATCAACCTCGGGGACGCCCTGGTCGCCAATGTGGTCGAGGAATACCCGTTGCACCCTGTGTTCGACGGCAGCATTTCCGGCGGGCACGTGGATGGCGGGGAGCTGGTTGCCGACGGGACGCCGCTGTGGACCGGCGAAGACGACAACATCATCTGGACGGGCGTGGACCATGCCTTGTTCTGGGCTCCGACATTCTCGCCGCTGGAGTATGTTTTTTCGTTTACTCCGGAGCCGGGAGCAGAGGGGGCGACCCTGACCCTGCGCACCGAAATGAGGGGGAACGGTCTGCGCATCCAGTATGCCACGGATTCGCAACGCCTGCTGTTCACCGGCGAAGACGACAACATTGTCTGGACCGGCGAAGACGATGCCATTTTCTGGAGCGGGCCAAACGAGTGGCGCGATTGGCCGGGGAAGCTCACTGACATCGAGATGGTGACGCATTATTTTCGCATCACGGCCAGCGGCGGCGCAAAACAGGCCGTGATTTCCGAGATCACCTGCTGCGTTGACGTGGAGGATCAGGAGGAAATTTTCGAGGATGTGCAGATTGAGGCAGGGGGAACCCGTCTGCCCACAGCGCTCACCTGGCACCGGGTAAAAATCGTGTCCATGACGCTCCAGGACGACGGCGGGTCCGCCGCCATGGTGCGGGTCGTGGACAAGGACATCTCCGGCCCTCTGATAGAGGTGCTGGATGGATCAGGCACGACAACAACCGGCATCATCGATGCCACTATCCAGGGATATTAGGAGGCGATATGACCACGATTCCGTCCATTAACCTCATCGGACAGGGTGTCACGGGCTCCGAGGGCAAGCTGCGGGCCGAGTTTTTCGGCCCCATCCTCAACGTGTTGGCCGAACTTCCGGGCGGGGCGGCTGTCAGCGCCCTGACCATCGCCAGCGGGTCGATAACGCCAACGGCTGCGGTCCACACGGTGGATACCGAAGGCGGCGCGGAAAGCGACACGCTCGACAATATCGTCCAGACCAATCACCCGGCTGGGCGCATCCTCGTGCTCGCCTGCCAGGATGCATCGCGGGCGGTGACGCTGACCCATGGCGCTGGCGGCGACGGGCAGATGATCATGCTGGACGGTGCGGACGTGACCCTGGACGACATCGATGACAGGATGTGGTTCATCCGTGTCGGCACGCTCTGGCGCGAAATGGTGAGGACCGGGCCGAGTTTCGCGCCTGAACCGCCGAACCCGAACACGCTTAAGTCCGACACCACTGCCACGCTGACCGCTGGCTTCACCGAAACCCCTCTGGCCTACACCTCTGGTGACATCTCCGTCTCTGCCGGGCAGTTCCGCACCGTTGATACCACTGGCGGCGTGACGCTGGGCACGATCACGGGCGAGGGCAGGGTGATGCTTGAACTCACGGGTGGGGGGACCGTCGCTTATGATGCCGGATATGTCGCGGTGGGCGAGTACGATGCCACTAAAGAGGTCTGCTACGTCTTCGCTACGAACAGCGGCGCGAAGAAGGGCTTGGTCTTCATCAACTCGGAGGCGTAGGGAATGGGACTGATTAACGATTTGATTCTACCACAAAAAGCGGACCCTTTCGTCGTTGACTACTCCGCTCTGATAACCGAAGCGCTTGCTAATTCGCCTGACATAACGACTAACGCCACAATATCTGTTTGGGTCAAACCGTGCGGTGTTTTCGGTTCTGTGCTTGCCGCACAAGACTGTCACTATCACATAGTCATACAGAAAGAGTCAACCTCTGTCGCCTACATAATAGATGGGGGTTCTCCTGTCATGTATAGTGGTACCATTGGTACGACATTTCACTCTTTGCTGGGCAACGTGCTTGCAGAAATTGCAGGGTCAGCATCGGCGTATTTCTCACAGCTGCACTGCATATCTGGGCAGATAGTCAACGCAGACAGATTTGGTGTAGCAACAGAAGACAAATGGGTTCCGAAACGATACAGCGGCCCATGGGGAACGAACGGGTCGGCTCTTCTGTTTGAAGACGCGGCGGACATGGGTAAAGACTCTTCCGGTGGTGATAATCACTGGGCATTATCAGGGGTACAGACACTAGACACTCCCACCGAGAATTACATGGTGTTTAAGCGTAACTTTTTTTTGCTCGGAACAACATCAACTGCCTCTGGCTACACACTGACAGAGGGCAACCGGCGAATAACACTCGGGGTCAGCCCGTATGGGTTTTTGGGTACATGGTGGACTCTGCCTGATAGTGGAAAATGGTATTGGGAATTCTACCACCATACACGCTATACAACCAGCGGGGTCATGATTAGCGGAAACCGGTTTGTGTGTTCTGTATACACAACCAACATTCAGGCTAACCCGTCACAAAGTGGTTTGACCGAATTTCGCGAGGGCAATACGTTGGGGGTGGCGTATAACGCGGACACTGAAACAATACAGTTGTATCGTAATGGGAGCGCTCATGGGTCTCCGGTCAATGTGTCGTGGACGTCTGCTGCTTTGTATCCCGCAATGGGCGATTGGGTAGAGGATACAGCGACAAGCGTCAGAGCAAATTTTGGCTCTACCGGGTTTGCTTACACGCCGCCAACCGGGTATTTGCCGCTGACGGCGCAAAATATCGAAAAGGAGTTTTAAATGTATAGATACCCTGACGGAACAATCAAGCGCAGGTTGCCCAACAAAATCACTGACGGTGACGTGGTTCGCTGGTCCAAAGACATGACCGTGGAGCAACTGGACGCTTTAGGCTACAACGAGGCCATCCCCATACAGCGGCAGCCTTTCACCACCTACACCACAGAGTGGGTCAAGGACGGGTTGGTGTATCGCGAGCAGATCGTCACAGCCGTGGTGGACGAGGAGGCGCGGGACGCGGCCTTGGCCGAATCCGTCCGCGCCGAGCGGGACCGCCTGCTGGCCGAGTGCGACTGGACGCAGCTGGCGGACGTGCCGCTGGATGCCCTGGAGATCGGGCTGTGGGCGGACTACCGGCAGGCACTGCGGGACGTGCCCGGGCAGGCTGGGTTCCCGGGGGCGGTGGAGTGGCCGGTCAGGCCGGGGGAGTAGCCCTAGGCTGCCTTTGGCTCCACCGCGCTGCCGCAGTGCTTGCATTTGATGGCCTTGGCCTTGATCAGCTCGGCGCAGTGGGGGCATTCGCGCTGGTCAGGGCCATGAGTGGGCAGGGGGCCGGGCTGGCCGTCCATGCGCGCGCCGCAGTATGGGCAGTCGTCGCGCTGGGCGTGGACGATCTTGCCGCAGGTTGGGCTGGGGCATCGGGCAGGGCCGTCGGGGTTCTCGACAAAGTCCTCGCCCTGGGCGGCCTGGGGCTTGAGCAGCAGGGCGTGGACCAGGGCGATGGGCCAGAGCAGCAGGCCGTAGAGGAACCAGAGGAAACCGCTGCGGTTTTTTGAGCTGGCGATCATGGCCACGATGATGGCCATGAGGAGCGAAAAGAGTATGGCGTAACCCATGGGGAACCTCCTGGTCAGTCTTGCTTGTTGCGTGCTCTCTCGAACTCGGCGCGGACCCATGCCCTGATGGCTGGCGTCATGTGCAGGAGCCTGGGGTGCATGGCGCGTAGCTCGTCGGTCTGGATGTGGTGCTGGAATTGATCGTCGCCCAGGGTGACGGTTTGCCATTTGGCCCTGGTGTTGATGGCACAAGACATGTCAATGCCCTGGCATTCCCCGGCGATGGTCCAGTTCCATTGGTCGAGCCGGGTTCGTTTCGCGGTGGCTATGGCGTCGTCCGGAAGATCCTCGCCGACGCCGAGGATGAAGCGCACCAGCTCCTCGGCGTGTGGAGGCTCGTTGCCGTAGGACCAGCGCCCCTCCACATGGTTGAAACCGTAGGCTTCCTCGCCGTGGTAGACGTTGATCCAGTCCGGGTTGTTCTCGGAAAGGCGCAGGTCCATCAGGCCTGAAGACGTTTCACAGTACAGCTTGTCGATGGGGTAGCCGACCTTGTGGCGCAGGCAGATGGCCAACTGCTGTTGCCCTGTTTCGTTGCGGCCCTGGGGCTGGTTGCGCAGCTGGCCGTAGACCGAGATCAGGTGCTTGCACAGCCGCTGTGCATCGGCCTCTGCGTAGCCTCCCCGCCGCTTGTGCCAATCCGGGCAGGTGCATTGGTTTCGGTCGAGGTTGCAGCGATAGGCCGTGCCCGGCTCCCGGAAGCTCGCCACCTCGACCGTTGAGTCCAGAAACATTCTGCGCAAAAAATTGAACATATCGGATTTGCCTCACTTGGTCCGAATGTGCTGGCTTGACGTACCTGTTTTTCAAGATGCTGCGTGTTTTCGATCATTGCAGCCAAAAAAAATGGGGTTCCGCGCCGTCCTCCTGCCCTTCTATTTTGGTCTGGCGTGCTCATCGGGCTGGTCGATGCCGCAGGCGCTGCCCTTGGCGTAGTCGGCGTGGTCCTCGTGCAGGTTCGGCTCGCGGGCGGTGATGAGGGTGCCGTAGACGCCGCGCTTTTTGGCGAGGAGCTGGTGCTCGCCTTCGAGTCTGGCGATGACCGCCTTGAGCACGGCCAGCTCGTCCGCGCCCTGCATGGCCTGCTCCACGCCGTGGACCACCCCGGCGAATCCGGCATGACTCCTGGGCGGATTCTCGGCCTGTCCTGGCTGCTCGATCTCCATGGGGTGGCGGTTGTCCGCCTCGGAGCGGAAGACCGTGCCCCGGTAGACCAGCAGGTAGTTGGCATTGAGGTTGTAGGCGCGCACCCACTTCGCGATAACTTCAGCGTCTGGCGTTCTGCGCCCGGCCAAGTAGCCGCTGAGCGCCTGGGGCGTGACCCCGCCCGCCTTGGCGAAATCTTTTTTCGACACGCCAAGCTCATGGATAACATCCTCTAATCGTGCATGAATTGACCTCAATGTCACGTCGGCGATGTCCGAGCCAGGCTTTTTCTTCATCATTTCGCTTCCAGGGCGGTTGACACTTCGCGATTGTTTCAGTAGACGTGAACCAAGCGTGAAGTTAGTTTCACGGCACAGAGGGTTGCCCTGCTGGTGTCCCTGCCGATTCTGAAACTTTTACGAAGGTATTTCAAAAAATGATTAACCGCAAGATTGAACTCCGCAAATGGTTTCTGGACCATCCCGATGTGAACGCCCATGTGCTGGCCGAGGAATTCGGCCGCACCGCGCGGACGGTGTATCACTACCTCTATCACGTCAAATCCGCCCCCTCTGATTTTCTGGCCGCCTGCCGCCGCGTGGGCATCCCCGATGAGCTGCTGCCCGCCCTCAAGCTGAGCAAGGCCGAGCTGCTGGCCGAGAACGCCCGGCTTGAGGCCGAGCTGGCCCGGCTGCGCGAGTGCGCCTAGTCCGCGCCTGAAATTCGCGCCCATAATTCACGCATGATGAATCGATATTCGCATTTTTTTGCCCTGACAACGTGAGATAGCGAGGTGAACCCCATCATGACCATGCGTATCGACCTGACCCGGCTGGCCTTGCCGGACGTGCTCCAGCTGATGGTGACCGGCTCCGGGTCCAGCTGGGAGGACGTGGCCGCTGCCTGCGGGTGGGGGCCGAGCAATGTCAACCGCATCCGCGACCCGCGCGACGACTACTGGCCGACCCTGCCCAAGGTGGCGCTGTTTTGCGTGGCCACGCGCTCGACCCTGCTGCTGGACTGGTTTGCGGCCCAGGTGGAGCTGGGCGCGGTGGAGCTGGACCTGGAGGAGATGGACTGCGCGGGGCTGATCATGACGCTGGGCGGCCTGTTTGCCGAGCTGGGCGAGGTGGCCGTGGCCGGGGAGCGGGCCGTGCATCCCGAGTCTGACCTCGGGGAGGGCATCAGCCAGAACGAGGCGCGGGCCATCATCCGGCGGCTTGTGGGGCTGATCAATCAGGCCAACGAGGCCATAGCCAGGCTGCGGCCCATAGCCGGGCTGATCAGGGACTAGGAGGCGACCATGGACATCAGCGTGCAGGACAGGCTGGAGCGCATCGAGGCCGAGCTGGCGGCGCTCATCGAGGAGTGCAGGGACGGCGGCCAAGGGGTGGCCCCTGTGGCTCGATTGGTGGCCGGGCGCATCTGCATGGCGCAGTTTTTTGCCCGGCGCGCGCTGGACGACATGCGGCGGCGCAGGGAGATCCCGCTGGGCGGGCGCGACCGGAGCGTGCCGCGCGGGGACAGGGCGTAGAGATCAAATAACGGGAGGTGTCTATGGAAATTTCTTGGAGCAAATACATAGAGGCGGTTCTGCCTGAGGAAAAGGACAGAGAAGCCTTGCGTAGGTTTGCCAGCGCTGTGATTGGGCGACGCAGACCGAGAAAAATACTCTGCGCGATCGGCAGTGGCAGGTGTGGCGTCTCCACTATTTCGTCGGCGTTGATTGAGGCTTGTTCGCCATTTGGCCCTTGTCGTGTGCGTATCAGCCAGCAGGCCGTTGCATTGGACCCGGCAGGGGTTCTTGGCAGAGTGGCCGACAAACCCATCATGGTGGTGATGCTTGATCCCACCATTTCCAGAAGCATCGCGGACAGGCTCAAAGTTTTTCACGGTGGAGACACCATGGTGTCCAGACAACTTGGCTCTTTGGTCAGGGCTTCGTTTTCCGGGGGAATTTTCCTTGAGAGCAATCAACTCCCTGAATGGGTCTCTTCAAACCCGGGCATGGCTGCTCGTATCGACATCATTCGCCCTGTGCACGTTCAATCCTTTTCAAAGTCCAAGGGTTTAATCGATGAGAGGCGTTTTGCTCATCAGATCAGAGCGTGGGCGGCATAACAAGAAATTTCGGCCTGCCGGGTGGTCCGGCACCGCTCTGCCGGGGGTCTTGTCTCGGTTCCACACGCGGGGGAGGGAGCGGCCCCCGCACAAACCCGCAGGAGGTTGGTGATGACGATGCAGATTCTTTTGATTGCCTGCGCGGTGATCTCGGTGCTGGTCCTGGGCATGGTGCTCATGGTGCTGGCAGCGGCGTGGACCAACTTGCGCAGCTGGCGGCAGGTGCGCGATGCGGCGCGCAGGCGGCGGCTGGAATTTCACCCACGGTTCCGGGGATAGGAGGTGGCCATGGCCAAGACTGGTACCTGTGAATGCTGCAATCGCAAGGACATGACCCTGCCTGCCATGGGGCTGTGCGGCCGGTGCTACGCGGGCAAGAATTCGGGACGGATTTTCTGGAGTGAGGAGCATCAACTGTGGCTGGCGCGCATCGAGGCGGACGCGGACCGCTTCAACTGCGTGTGGATGGGTGACCCGGCCCTGCTGGGGCCGGAGGAATTTGCGCCCACTGGGGACGGCGAGTTTGCCCAGGCCGGGGCGGTGGACCCTGACATGGAGACCGAGCAGATGGAGCGGCAGTATCTGCACGAGGGTGGGCAGGGCGATAACGGGCAGCCCGGGCCGGGCGAGGCCGAGGCGGCGGGCCTTGATCTGCTGGCCGGGTTCGAGGCGTATCAGCGGCTGGCCCCGGTTCCCACCGTGCCGAGCCTGACGGTGCATCGGTCCGGCAAGATTTATTTCAGCCGCTCGGCCATGCGCGAGCTGCTGCCCGAGGGCGCGACCCATGTGCGGCTGCACTACAACCGCGAGACCGGCCAGATGGCCCTGGAGCTGCTGCTCGCCCCGGCCGAGGGTGCTCTCAGGCTCTCGCCCACGCGCAGCGGCGATCTGTGCTTCCACGGGCGGGGGTTTTTCCGGGTCATGGACATCCGGCCCCGGCTCTGCCGCCCCTGCCCGCTGACCGCCCTGCGGCCCGGCCTGCTGGTGGCGCGCATGGAGATGGAGCCGGACGCGGGCCAGGGCGCGGGCCAGGACGCGGACAGGATAGAGGGTGACGCGGCGTGAGCGGGAAACAGGCCAGGAGCCGCGACCTGGGGCCGGACCGGGCGCGCTGCGCGGACTACGACTGCCCGGCCTGGGAGGCCGGTTGCGCGCGGGCCGAGACCCAGCTGGGGCTTGGCCGCTACTGCTGGCTGCCCCTGACCCGGCCGCGCGGGGCCAAGGAGTGCAGGCGGCGGATTGATCCGGTGACGCTCAAGGAAGGGAGGTAGGCATGGCGAGGACGGTGCATGAGGCGGCAAAGGCGTTCATGGAGGAGGTTCTCTGGCGGGCCGAGATCGCGCCGGTGCTGCGCAGGCTGGGGGTGCGCACGGATCGCGCTGTGGAAGGGCCGAGGCGGGGCAAGGGCGGCGGTTTGACGGGTGCGGAGCGGCGTGCGCTGGACGGGCGAGGTGGGCGATGAGCGACAACACAGAA
>NZ_JASTWE010000023.1 GCF_030282845.1 Pseudodesulfovibrio pelocollis | reverse complement strand
TCGGTGGTGTCCACGGTGCGCAGGCTCCCGGCAGCGACGACAATGTCGCCATCCGTGTAGGGCGCGGAGGTTTCGGCGTAGCCCACGGCCAGGGTGGCGGCGCTGTCGCTGGTGAGGATGGCGGGGTTGGCGGGCTGGGCACCGAGGACCTGACGGGCCTGGGCCGCGTCCGGGACAGCGGCCAGGGCCGCGCCCAGGGGGGTGAAGCCGAGATTGGCCAGGGCCTCGGCCACCGTGGCCGCGCCTGTGCCGCCCTGATCCAGGGACAGGGGCAGGAACACCGAGCCCTGGCCGGTGACGTCCTTGTTGGCCAGGTTGGTCCCGGTGTCGTTCCAGGCCAGGGCGCGGCCCGGCTCCGGCTCGGGCAGGCTCACGCCGGTGACGGCCGAGGAGACGCGGAAGGTGATGGTTCGGTCCAGCCGCTCGGCCAGGGCCTGGCAGATCATGGTCAGCTTGTCCAGGGCGGCCTCGTGGGTGGCGGCCGGGAAGGCGTCGTTCTCCACGTAGTCCACCTCCTGGACCATGGCCGGGTTGCGCCGGATGACCAGCACCTCGCCCTGGCCCGGGGGCACGGTCAGGAAGCACTGGCCCCCGGTGTGGTTGCCCGCGCCGCTCAAGGTGTAGTCGGTGCTGACGGCCAGGGGGTGCTCGCCCTGGGCCGTGGAGAGCACCAGCTCGATGTCGTCGTCGCGCAGGAACATGAAGGGAATGGCGAAGCTGGCCGTGGAGCCGTTGCCCGCGTACAGGGTTTTTGATTCGATGGATGAGACGGTCATGGTCCTCTCCCTATTTGTAGATTTTCGAGCCCTGGGACAGGATTGAGCCCAGGGGGTTGGCCGATCCGTTGATACGGGTCATGTTTCCGGTGGCACGGCCCTGATTCAGGGCATCGCGGGCCGCCTCGGCCCCCTCGGCCCGGATGTCCTCCTCGTCCTGGCCGTCCCTGATCCTGGCCGACTCGCGCAGCAGCGCCTTGGAGCCGCTCATGGCCAGGTTCGAGGCGCCCCAGGCCGCGTTTTTGGAGGCGCGTTCCGCCTCGCGCCCGGCGCGCAGGGCGTCGGCGTCCGAATCGGTGCGCCCGAGGATGTCGTGGGCCCTGGCGGACGCCTCCAGTTCCTGAAGGTGCGCGGCCTCCTCGGCTTCACCGGCCCGGCCGGGCGTGGCGCCTGTTCCGGTGAGCAGCTGATACATGCTGCCCGCCAGGTTTGATCCCTGCCGGAAGAGTCCGACGGATTGCCGGTTCACTTCCTGCTGGAAGATTCCTCCGGCGTGCTGGTCCATTCCCATGGTCTGTTCTCCTGTTATGGGGTTGAGGGGTCTCCGGGCTCGGCCCGGGTCATTCGTTGACAACGGCGGTGGGCACCACCAGCAGCACGGTCATGGGCAGGGGCTGGTCCTGGACCACGGTCAGCAGGCCATCGGGGGTCCAGCCGCCGGGGAAGTTGACGGTCTTGTCGCCGCTGAAGGATGCGCTGGCCCGGCCCATGGGCACGGCGGGCGAGCGGAAGTAGACCGGCTCCAGCCGCTGCGGCGAGGGGCCGACCCGGCCGCCCAGGGTGTCGTGAAAGCGCACGGCCACCTTGGTGATTCGTTTCCTCTTGGTCTGGGCCGTGCCCCGGGAGCTGCCCGCCTCAAGGCGCATGGGTTGCAGGAGCGAGACATAGGGCAGGCCGACATGGGCCTTGGACGCGGGCAGGTCGAGATGGACCGTGCCGTCCTGATGGACCGTGCGCGCGGTCTGCACCGCGCCGTCGGCCAGGATGTCCACGGTGCGCCCGGCCAGGTGGCCGAGGCCGGTGAGGGTCTGGACGGGCGCGCCAGCGTAGGTCACGCCGCTGTCCACGAAAAAGGCGTCTTCCATGACCCCGTTGAACTCGGCTTCGAGGTATTCCACATGGCGGCGCGGCTGGCCGCCCACGGAGCGCCGGACCACGGCCCAGAGCTGGTCGCGCCCCTCGGCCGGGTTGTGCACGGCGGTGACGCACTCCACGGTGCCGTCCGTGGGCAGCCGCGACCAGGCGGCCACCTCTTGATCCGGCTCGTAGGTCAGGGCCAGGAGCACGCCGTCGGCGCGCACGCAGTAGAGGATGGAGTCCGGCTCCTGGACAAAGGCCATCTGGGTCAGGCCGGGCCGGGTGATGTGCTCCGAGAGGATGGTCAGGTCGCGCGAGACATAGGCGTCGGACTCGTAGCGGTAGGCCATCTCGCGGATCTTGCGGCGGGCGCGCTGGATGTAGAGGGTGGCGAAGCCCACGGCCTCGGGCCGGGTGGCGGACGCGCCGCAGGTGCCCTCCTGGCTCGCTTTGATGGAGGCCGGAGTGACCGCGTCGCCAAGGGAACCGCCCAGGGTCCATTCGCCGCCTGCCGTGCCCACCCAGAGCTTGCCGCGCGCCACCAGGAACTCGATGGCGTTGGCCTGCCTGCCCGACAGGGTGACCTCGATGGCGTCGTCGTCAAGGGGCGCTTCACCGGCCGGGGCCTCGGTCCGGTCTCCCGGCTCGAAGCAGTCCCAGAAAGCGGCGTTCAGCTCTCCCTCGGCGTCGCGGACGGGCTCGATCTGGAAGCCCGAGGGGTTGGCCTTGAAGGTCACGGTCCGGTCCGCGCCCGAGGCAGTGAGGTTGGCCGCGCCCTTGTAGCGATAGTAGCGGGTGGTGCCGTCCGGGTGCTGGCCCTTGAGGCCGTCGAGCTTCTCGAACCCGTCGCCGTCGAGCAGGGCAAAGGTGTCGCCCGGGCGGCCGTCGCGCAGGCCGTCGCCGCTTGCGTCCACGATCTCGCGGTCGCGCCAGCCGTCAAGGGGGGCCTCGCGGGTGCGCAGGCGAAAGTCGGTCATGTCGCCGGTGCGCGAGAACCACAGGGTGCCGGGCTGGGCCGGGGTGGCGGCCAGCACCAGCCGCTGCTCGAAGAAGGCGACAACCGACGGGTGATTGCCCTCGGTCCAGGAGGCCGGGCGGCCGGTGAAGGTCATCTCCTCAAGCTCCCACTGGTCGTGGGCCTTGCGGGTGAGGGTGCGCACCGGGTGATCCGGGTGAGCCAGCACCAGTACCTCGCCCGACTGGGCGTAACGCAGCCGCTCAAGCTGGTCGGCCCGGTAGGGCACGTCCATGACCAGGGGGGAGCCGTCGATCAGGACCGGGCCGTTGCCCGAGAAGACGCGCATGCGCCCCTGGCCCGTGCCGTCCTCGCCGAATTCGAGGACGTACGCCTCGTCCGCGTTGCTCTCGAAGGGCACCAGCAGTCCGGGCCGGTCCTGGCCCAGCGCCTCGGTGACAAAACGCAGGCCGCTGCGGCGCGTGGCCCCGCCGTGGGGGTGGACGTGGAAGTTCTCCAGGGTGCGGCAGCCGTTGAAATAGCGCGACAGGTCGATCCTGCCCGCCAGGCGGGGGCTGATCTCGCCCGCCGTGAAATTGGTCAGTGCCGGGGTGGCTATGCTCATGTCCGCGTCTCCTTGCTGTTTCGACAGCCCGGGCGGGCGTGTCGGGATATGCTGCACAGGCTAGCCCGGGTTTTTGGCCGGGATGGAGAACGGGCGAAAAAAGCACGTCAGAGGGCGTGAGGGGGCTGACATTCCCTGTTGACAGGGTATGCCGCCCGATTATGCGGCCGAGTAATGCGGGGATGGAGAGGTCGGGAGGGAGCGGTGTCCCCGAAAGGCCGGGGAGACAGGAACGGACCGGTGGAGGAACCGGCCGCAAACGGACCCGGCATCGGGGCGGTGGGCCTCGTGCCGGGCGGTGGGTGTTGTTAGTTGGTGGCGGCGGGCTGGATCTGGCGGCCTTCCTTCTCGCGGCCCAGGCGCACGACCTGGGTGGTGAAGGAGGTCTCGCCGGGACGGCAGGCCGGGCAGCCCTCGGACACGATGACGCACCGCTCGTCCAGGGCGGTGGCGTCAATCCCGGCCATGGCCAGCAGCCTGGAGGTCATGCCGTGTCCCCAAAGGATGGGCTGACCGCACTGGCTGCATTCCACATACAGCAGTTCTGGATCGAATTGTCTGGTCATGCCAAGAGTGTAAGCATCACCGGGGGCGATGACAAGGGGCTTTAACGTCAGGCGGATTCGGCCTCGCGGCGCAGCTGCTCGTCCTCGCAATCCTGTCTGGCCTCGCGCATCTGGTGTCCGGGCGCGGCGTCGCCGCCCTCGGCGCGGCGGTGGAGCAGGGCCTCTGCATCGTGGGGGGACAGGGGTTTGTGGAAGTAGAACCCCTGCACGGACTCGCACCGAAGCTCCATGAGCGAACACAGCTGGCCCGCGTCCTCCACGCCCTCGGCCACCACGTCGAGGCCCAGGGAGTGGGCCAGGGCGATGACCGCGCGCACGATCTCCATGTTTTCCGGGTCGGTCTTCATGCGCGAGATGAAGGAGCGGTCCACCTTGAGGGTGTCCACGGGCAGCTGCTGGAGCTGGGAGAGGGAGGAGTAGCCCGTGCCGAAGTCGTCGATGGAGAAGCGCACCCCGATGCGCCGCAGCCGCTTGAGGACGTGGATGGCCGCCTCGGGGTGGTCCATGAGCGCAGACTCGGTGATTTCAAGCTTGAGCACCTCGGGCGGCAGTTCGGCGGCCCGCAGGGCGTCGATGACCAGCTTGTCCAACTCGGCGCGGGCGAACTGCTTGCCGGACAGGTTGACGGAGATGAAGATGTCATCGGCTCCCTTGGTCTGCTTGCGCCAGCGGGCCAGGGTCATCAGCGACTCGCGCAGCACCCACTCGCCGAGCTTGATGATGGTGCCCGATTCCTCGGCCATGGGGATGAACTCCGAGGGCGGGATGGGACCGCGCTCGGGATGCTGCCAGCGGGCCAGGGCCTCGAAACCCATGATGTCCGAGCCGCCAAGGTCCATGATGGGCTGGAACTCCACATGGAACTCGCCGGATTCCAGGCCCCGGCGCATGTCGTTTTCCATGGTCAGCTGGTCCACGGCGCTTTCGAGCATGCGGGCGGTGAAGACCTTGAACCGGTTGCGGCCCGCCTCCTTGGCCTGATGCATGGCGATGTTGGCGCGCTGGAGCACCTCGGAGGAGCGGATGTCCGGGACCGGGCTCAGGACGATGCCGAAGCTGGCCGTGGTCTGCACCTCGTGGCCGTTGAAATGGAAGGGCTGGGCCAGTTCCTCGCGGATGCGCTTGACGATGCGGATGGCCTCGCCCGGGCTGGCCAGCTCGTCAAGCAGCAGCACGAACTCGTCGCCGCCGAAGCGCGACACCGTATCCAGGGTGCGCACATGGTGCGAGAGGCGGTTGGCCGTTTCCACCAGGACCATGTCGCCGAAGCGGTGGCCCAGAGAGTCGTTGATGATCTTGAACCGGTCAAGGTCCAGGAAGACCACGGCAAAGTAATAGCTGCCCCGGCGTCCGGCCCGGCGCATGGCCTGGCCGATGCGGTCCAGGCACAGGGTGCGGTTGGCCAGTTCGGTCAGGGGGTCGTGCAGGGCCTGATGCCTGAGCTGCTCCTCCATCTCCTTGCGGTCCGTGATGTCGCGGAAGCTGCACCGGATGCCAAGGGGTTTCATGCCGATGCCGTACACGGCCCGGCCCACCACGCCCAGCCAGCGGGTCTGCCCGCTGCGGGTGACGATGCGGAAATCCAGGGAGCCGCCCACCTCGTTGTTGATGAAGGCCAGATACTTGTCCCACGCCTCCCGGTCTTCGGGCACGATGATCTCGCGCAGCAGCCCGGGCCGCTCGAAGAATCGCTCGGGCGGATGGCCCGAGATGCGCTCACAGGCTGGCGAGCAGTAGACCACCCCGCCGTCGGTGCCGATCCATATCTCCCAGTCGTAGGCGAAGTCGGCAATGGTGCGGTAGCGCTCCTCGCCCGAGCGCAGGGCTTCGAGCAGCCGCTCGCGTTGCAGCCGTATCTTGGCTCTCTCCCTGGCGCCGCGCGCGAACTTGCGCAGCACATAGACTTCGATGCCCGCCACCACCAGGAGGATGGCGATGAAGATGAGGGTCAGCCGGGTGCGGTAGCGGGCCAGTTCGCCCTGGACGTCGTCAAGGTAGATGCCCGTGCCCACGATCCAGCCCCAGGGCTCGAACTTGCGCACAAAGGAGAGCTTGCGGGCCACGACATCGGGCTGGTCCTTCCACTGCCAGTGGTAGTCCACGAATCCGCCCCCGGTGGAGTTGGCCGCCCGGACAAAGTCCATGAACAGGGCCTTGCCCTTCTGGTCGGTGTAGTCGGCCAGTTCGCGCCCCTCAAGCTCCGGCAGGTAGGGGTGCATGATCATGCGCGGGGTGTCGTCGTTGATCCAGAAATAGTCCTTGCCCTCAGGGCCGTAGCGCATGGCCCTGATCAGGTCGCGGCCCATGGTCCGGGCCTCGTCCGGGGCGAGTTCCCCGGCCTCGACCCGCTGCTGCAGATGGGCCAGGGTGTTAATGACCGTGCCGGTGAGCATGCGGATGTTCTCGCGCCGGTCGTCCATGAAGGCGTTGTGGATGGAGGGGAGCAGATAGAGGAAAATGGACCCGCCGAACAGGGCCAGCGTGAGCACCGCGGGCAGGAGCATGCCCAGGGAGGTGAACTCGAAGAACGAAGACAAACGGCGTGGGCGCATCAGTGTTTCCCGGTCACGGGGTTTGGGGTCGGCATCCCGACCATGCCCCAGCATACGCCGAGGCCGCGAAAAAGTGAAGCAAATACGGGGTGCCTCGTCGTCATCCGGCCACCACCCGGTTGCGGCCTGCCTCCTTGGCCGTGTACAGGGCCACATCGGCCCGCTTGAGCAGGGTGGCCACGGATTCGGCGTCGCATTCCGAGGTGGCCGCGCCGATGCTCACGGTGATGCGCATCTCGCCTGCGGCCGTGGCGATGGGCGTGTTCTCGATGGCCCGGCGCAGCCGCTCGGCCACCTCCATGGCGGCCCTGGCGTCTGTTTCGGGCAGGAGCACGCCGAATTCCTCGCCGCCCAGCCTGCCCAGCACGTCCGGCTCGCGCAGGGCCGCGCGGGAGATGCGGGCCAGCTCGCGCAGCACCTCGTCGCCCACGTCGTGACCGTGGGTGTCGTTGACCCGCTTGAAGTGGTCGATGTCCATCATGAGCATGGTCAGCGCGCCCTGGTAGCGCTTGCCTCTGGCGAACTCCCGCTCGGCCAGCTCCATGAAGCGGCGGCGGTTGCTCAGGCCGGTCAGGCTGTCGGTGGTGGCCAGCTCGCGCAGGCGGGCCTCGGTGGCCTTGCGCTCGGTGATATCGCGGATAGTGGCCACGGCGTACCACTCGTCGCCGAGGCGGAAGGAGGACACGGAGCGCTCCACCGGCAACCGGGAGCCGTCCTTGCGCACGGCCTCGACCTCCTGGAGGGTTCCCAGCGAAGGCGGGCCGTTGCCTGCGGCCAGTTGGCGCAGGGCGTCGAGGGTCTTGTCGCGCAACTCGGGTGGGGTGACCAGATCGGTGATGGGCCTCCCCATGGCTTCGTCCTCGGCAAAGCCGAAGAGGCGTTCCGCGGCCGGGTTCCAGAAGGAGACCCGGCCCTGTCCGTTGATCATGACGATGGCGTCGTAGGCGGACTCGGCCAGGGCGCGCAGCTTGCGCTCGCTGGTCTTGATGGCCTCCTCGGCCTGTTTGCGGTCCGAGATGCCCATGTCAGCCCCGCGATAGCCCTGGAACCGGCCGTCCTCATCGAAAAAGGGCACGCCGTTCGACTGGAGCCAGACCGTGCGGCCGTCCCGGGTGACGCATTGCAACTCGACCTTGGAGAAGGGTTCGCGCCTGGCATACAGGTCGGCCCGCCAGCGCGCGAAGTCGTCGGCCTGGTCCGGGGCGAGGAATGTGGCCGGGGTGCGGCCCAGGAGTTCTTCGGCAGTGCGGCCGAGGACGGTGAAGACATCATCGGTGACAAAGGTGAAGGTGTCGTGCTCGTCGGTTTCCCATATGTATTCGCCAACCGCGGCGCTCACGTCGCGAAAGCGCTGCTCCGAGCGCTGGAGCGCGGCTTGGGCCAGCCGCTGCTCGGTGACGTCGCGGGCAAAGACCGCCACCTGTTCCACGGCCCCGTCCGGCCCGGTCACGGGGTAGGCGCTGGCGTGGTAGCGGCGGCCGTCGCGGGTGGCCTCGAACCGGGCGGGCTCGGCCTGCTCCATGATGCCCCGCAGGATGGCGCGCATTGCCTCGGCCCGTTCCCCGGGCATGTAGTCGAAGATGGCGCGGCCGATCATGGCTTTGACCTCCTGCCCGTAGAGGCGCGCCCCGGTCTCGTTGATGGCCGCTATCCTGCCGCTTGGCTCGATGAGCATGGCCACGTCGTCGGGCGCGTTGAGCAGGGTGCGGCTGGTCTCCTCGCTGCGGCGCAGGGCGGCCTCGTAGCGCCTGCGCCGGGTCATGTCGCGCAGGGTGCCCACGGCGTACCAGCGGCCGTCCAGCCGCACCGAGGCCACGCCCACCTCCACGGGCACGAGGGTGCCGTCCTGGCGCAGGGCGTCGAGTTCCACCACCTGCCCCACCACATGGCCCCGGCCCGTTTGGGCGAACCCGGCCATGCCCGCCTCGGCACTGGCCCGCATGCCTTCGGGCACCAGCAGGGAGTGCATCCGCTGGCCCATGATCTCGTCGGCCGCATAGCCGAACAGCCGCTCGGCGGCCGGGTTCCAGAAGGTGACACGGTCCTGGTCGTCGATCATGATCATCGCGTCCTGGGCCGACTGGCTGATGGCCAGGGTGCGCGCCTCGCTCTCGCGCAGGCGCGCCTCCACCTCGGCCTGCCGCACTCGGTAGCTGGCCAGGAACCAGCATCCCGGCACCAGGGTCAGCAAAAAGAGCGCGGCCAGCCCGGAAAAGGGCGTGACCCAGGTGGGGGAGAGGGCGGCCGGGGGCACCCAGGTCATGAGCCGCCACTGCGCGGCGCCCTGACCGTCCGCAAGGGAGGTGTGATCCGGGGCGGCGCGCGAGGCTGGGTCCACGGTGACAAAGGTGAAGAGTCCCTCACTGGTCTGCGTCTGACCGGCCTCCTGCCTCGAAACGGTCTGCCACGCCTCGGGAAAGCGGGCGGCCATGGCGGCCTCCGGGCGGCCGAGGTCTCGGCCCCATTCCTCGTCGGTGGAGGGGCCGAGCATCCAGAAGCCCCGATCGTCGCAGAGCAGGGTCACTCCCTCGCCGGTGGCCCCTGCCCGCCGGACCTGATCGAGCAAGTGCCTGCCGTCGTAATTGATGACCACCAGGCCGAGGACCGTCCCGCCCGGGTCGGCCACCGGGCTGGCAAAGCGCAGGGTGGGCCGGTGGGGCACCTCGATGCGGCCGTGCTCCACGTTCAGGTCGAAGTCCGAGACAAAGACGCTGCCCACATTGGCGCGCAGCGCCTCGTTCACGTAGTAGCGGTTGCTCTTGTCCTGGAGCAGTTCCGGCGGCATGGAGACCGGGCCGGACCACGCCTGATCCACCCGCAGGCGCTCCATGCCGTGGGTGTCGATGAAGCGGACCATGAGGGAGTGGGGTCTGGCCAGGGCGAAGTCGGCAAAGGTGCGCTCAAGGCCGGGCAGGCTCGTTCCGGCGGGTGCGCCGAGGGTGTGCCCGGCCAGCCGCGCCAGAAACCGGGCATCCGAAGACAGGGCGTCCACGGCGCGCTCGATGATGGCTGCCTCGTGCTCCAGGATCAGGGGCTGGCGCTGGCGCACGGCGTCCAGGTGGTCCTGGTCGCGGCTGTGCAGGAACCAGAGCGAGGCCAGGACGATGGCCAGGGCCAGCGGGCCGTAGAGGGCGAGAAATTCCCGTATGATTCGAGCCATGTTCCCTCCCCGAGAAGTGGCCCCGGACGCGGTCCAAAGACGCAGCCCCAAGAGATCAGCCCGTCATGCCGGCGGGGATCAGTCCCTGGCGAGCACGACCCGGTTTCTGCCCTGGCTCTTGGCCCCGGTCAGGGCGGACTGGAGCCGGTGCAGGAAGGTCTCAACGGTGTCGTCGCTGCGGCACTGGGCCACGCCCAGCGAGAGGCGCATGCGGATCTTGCCGCCGAAAAGTTTGTGCCCCACGATCTGGCGGAGCTTTTCGGCCATGATGGCCGCCTTGTCGATGTCGGTGTGCGGGGCGAGGATGATGAACTTGCCCCCGCGCCAGCGGAAGACGTAATCGGTCTTGCGCAGTCTGGCCCCAACGAACCGGGCCAGATTGATCAGCAGCAGGTCGCCGGTCTTGTACCCATGGCTTTCGTTGATGCCCTTGAAGTCGTCGATGTCGAACATGACCGCCGAGAGGGGGGTGGCGTAGCGGCGGACATTGTCCATCTCGCGCTCGGCCACGGACTCGAACTTGTAGCGGTTGTAGACCTTGGTCAGATCGTCATAGACCGAGAGCTGGTCGATCTGCTCGCGCATCTGCTCCATCTCGCGGCTGTCGCGGCCCAGGGCGGCCAGCACCCGGGTGAAGATCAGCAGGGCCTGGGCGGCCAGGACCAGGAATCCGGCCACCATGACGATGTAGACGAGCTTCATCGTCATCTCGGGATCTTCCGGCGGAGCCAGGGCCAGGGTGTAGATGACGCCGAAGTTGGTGCACAGCAGCGCCACCAGCGCGGCCACGCTTAGGACGTAGAAGAGCGTGTAGCGGGCCTTGATTCTGCCTGAGGGCGGTTTGTCCTGTGCCATGGGCTTCCGTGTCCTGTCGTGGGGGCCGGTCAGTCGAGCTTGCCCTCAAAGGTGTAGTAGAGGGCACCGCTTCCGGCCGAGTCGTCGTAGGTCAGCTCCACCGAGAAGTCGGGCCACATCCAGCCGTAGCGGGAGCCGACGCCCCGGCCCTGCCCATACTGGCCGAGCAGGCGTTCCTTGATCAGAAAATGGTTGGCCCGGCCCTTGAACGCCACGCCCACGCGGTAGAGCCGGTCCTTGCGGAAATAATAGGCCACGGACACGATCTCGGCCTCGCCGAAGGTGAGCCGCTCTTCGTCGCGGTGGTAGGTGTTGCGGTAGTTGGGTCCGGGCACGCGTTCCAGGTCGGGGATGTCGGCCAGGGGGGTGCCCCAGGCCAGCCCGCGAAAGGTGTCCGGTCGGGGGGCTTCGACGAAGTCACCAGCCAGGGCGGGGGCGGTGAGGCAGAGCAGGAGCAGGGCCGTGGCCAGTGTGCGGATGGGAAGCATTGCGGGGTATCGCCTCGTGTCTTGCGGCCCGGGGCCGATTGCTGTTCATAACCATCCGCATTGTACGGGATTTCGCGTCGAAATCAAGGTCCGATCATTCGGGTGGGCGTGAACGCATTGTCAGGGCGGCTGGCTGTGTGGTAACAGGCTGGGGCATGAGACGGACACACGGGCATATTTCCGCGACACTGGCCGGGCTGGTTCTTCTGCTGGGGCTTGCGGCCTGCGACCAGGCCCCGCGAGGCAGGGACTTTGATGGCGACAGGGTCAGCGCCCTGGAGGCCGAGGTGGCGGCGCTCAGGGAGGAGATGCGCGCCAGGGACGAAGCCCTGCGCGACGAACTCTCGCTGGTGCGCCGCAGTATCGACGCGGTGCGCGAAGCGCTCATGGCCGGTGCCGCCCCCCTGGACGGAGGAACGGCCCCGGCGTCCCCGGACAGCCCCTCCGGCGACGCGGCGCGCGAGGCGCTGGACGACGAGCTGGACATCAAGGCCAGAACCTTTGTCAAGGAGAGCCTGGACAGGCTGCTTGGCATCACCAAGAAAATTCTGGACCGCATGGACAGAGAACTTGATAAACGCGACGAACCGCCCGCCGGGAACGAAAAGACCCCGGACGGGCAAGGAGATGGAACATGATCGGATTGTGCGCCATGGTGCGCGGATCGTTTCGCGCCACCGCAAGGGCGGGCGCGTGTCTGGCCCTGCTGTGCCTGCTGGCCCTGGCCGCCGGATGCGCCAAGGAGAACGCTGTCAAGCTGACCTACGCCCTGGGGCCTCAGGCCGGTCCCTGCGTGGGCGAGGTGATCGTCTTCAAGTTCGCGGACAAGAGGCCCGTGGACAAGCTGGGCTCGGACAGGAAGGGGGCGGCTCTGGAGCCTCTCTCGGACGTGGCCGACTGGGTGGGATGGGCCTTGTTCGACGAGCTCAAGGCCGCCGGGTGCGATCCCAAGTACCGCACCTCCAGCGTGGCCCCTGGCTCAACGCCCCTGATCACCGGCGAGGTCCTGGCCACCGAGCTGAACCAGACCGGCACCACCACCTGGGCGGGCAAGGTCTCGGTGAGCATCATGCTCCAGCGCGACGGGGCCATCATCCATTCCGAACGGTTCACCAGCGAGGTGGAGAACGTGGTCGTGCCCGGCTACTCCACCCGCTCCGACATCCTGGCCGAGGCCCTGCGCGGGGTCATGGGCGCGGTGGTCCCGTCCGTGTCCGCCCGGCTCGGCGCGACCCGGTAGGGGGACTGGCCGGGTGTTCTGCGACACATCGCTGTGCAAGCGCTGCGGTGCCTGCGCCTCCGAGTGCCCCTATTCCCTGATCGTGGAGGACGGCGAGGGCTTCCCCCGGCTCAGGCCGGCGGCCAGGAAGACCTGCATCGGCTGCGGCCACTGCGTGGCCGTGTGTCCCGTGGCAGCCCTGACCCTGCCCGCCATGCCCGTGAACCGGGGGCTGGCACCGGACCAGTGCCCGCCCGTGGAGCGCGATCTGGGGATCAGCCTTGAGCAGGCGTACCAGTTCCTGCGCGGCCGCCGCTCGGTGCGCACCTATCGCGACAAGCCCATCCCCGAGGGGGTGGTGGCCGACCTGCTCGACGTGGCCCGGTTCGCGCCCAGCGCCAAGAACGGCCAGCCCGCCCGCTGGATCGTCACCCGCACCCGCAAGGCCACGCGACGACTGGCCGGGCTGACTGTGGAATTCATGGCCATCAACAACGTCTTTCCCGGGGTCATCAGGAACTGGGAGCGGGGCGTGGACAAGGTGCTCCACGGGGCGCCCCATGTGGCCGTGGCCCATGCGCCCGAGGACGGGTTCAACCCGGCCGAGGACTGTTCCCTGGCCGCCGCCTACCTGGAGCTGGCCGCCCACGCCCACGGGCTGGGGGCGTGCTGGGCCGGGTTTCTCATGGAGGCGGCCGAGGGCTACGGCCCCATCCGCGAGGCCCTGGGCCTGCCCGAGGGGCACGGCGTCTACGCAGCCCTCATGCTTGGCTATCCCAAGTACCGCTACGCGCGCATTCCCCTGCGCCGCGAAGTGGAACTGCGCTGGCTCGACTGAACCACCCAAGGCCTACCAGATCAAATCACGAAACGCACAAGGCGCGCCCCCTGTTTTCCGGGGGGCGCGCCCTATGCGTGGCCCTTGTGGCCGTGATCGTATGGAGTGGTCGGATGCCGGGTTTGGGGTCAGGCCCGGCGGCGGGTCAGATTTCGAGCAGGGCGGCCTTGATGCTGCGCTTGCCGAACTGTCTGGCCTCGCCCTCGTCCCACATGAAGATGTCGATGCGCTGGGTGAAGCGTTTGTTCATCAGGTCGTTGATCTCGAAGATGCCGAGCCCCTCGATGCGGACCTTGCGGCCGAACACCCAGCCCTGGTCGAAGAGATCGCGGGACACGGCAATGGTGCCTGCGCGGACCTTGCGCATGCTGGCGGCGATGAGCGGGTCGTCGTCGCACTGTTCGACAGTGGGGTTGTAGGCGGTGACGGTGACGGTGCGCACCGGGTTGGCATGCATGGCCCGCTGGATGAGCCGGGCCTCCTCGACCATGTTCTTGCGCGCCACGGCGGTCTGCTCGGACAGGGCGAGCTTGTGGCGCAGCGTGTCGATCTCCTGCTGTTTGGCAAATGCAACTACAGCGAGGATGACCATGGCTGCGCACAGCACGGGCGTTAGCGCGTAGTTGATGAATGTTTTCATTGGCTGTGAAGTCTCCTGTACGTTTTTTTGACTGATGGCATATAATTGTATGATTTGGACTTGTCAACGTTTTCGATTTCCTCTATGAAGACAGGTTTTTCTGTCGCCAACATCTTGATTATCCAGACCAATGCCCGGAGTCCGGCCCGGGGGGCCGAACACGGGTCGTCCCTACCCCACTGAATTCACCGGTTTTTCTCCAATCCGAGAAAAGCAGCATTTTATATGCATATTGCCAATATAGGTTGACGCATCAATATTGCATAAGCTAATCACCATACAGCGTTTCCGAATCTCTGGCGGCGGTGAAAATGACGCAATTCAGGGTGCTTCCCATACGATACGGCGATGCGTATCTGGTGCGCGGATCGCGGGGCGGCTATCTGGTGGATGGTGGCGGGCCCGAGGGCGGTTTGGCGGCCATGCTGGCGGACAGGCGCACGCGCGGACTGCGCGCGGCCGTGTGTAGCCTGCCCACACCCGGCCGTCTGTGCGGGCTGCTGGAGCTTATGGAGGCCGGATACCCTGTGGCTGAATACTGGCTGCCCGAGGGCTTGGAGTCCCTGGCCGGTGCTGCCAGCCGGTTCGATGGCGACTGGGCCGGATGGCGGCGCGAGGTCTTGGGCAGGGAAGGGGCCGGGTGCGGATCGACCGGCCTTGCGGAGCAGGAGTCCGGCTCCAAGTCGGGCGGCCTGTCGCGGGATGCGCGCGGCAGACACTCCCGCCTGCGCGGGGCGGCCATGCTCGTGGCCCTGGCGGCCAGCCTGGAAGAGGATGCGGCGGCGCGGGTGGCCCGTTGGGCCTCTGGCATGGCGGACGAGGCCGGTGTTGTCCGGTTTCTCTGCCGCATCCTGGCCGTGCTGGCCGACCGGATGCAACCCTGGCCCGGCGGCCCCGGTCCCGCGCCTCCTCTGAGCCGCCTGTTCGCTCTGGCCGGGCAGCGGATGCTGGCCGGGCGCGGCCCTGCCGATCTGGCCATGCTCTGCGGCAGGCTGCTGCTGGCCCGGTCCAAAGGATCGAAACACGGCCCGATGCAGCGAAACATGGCCCTGGCGGCCATGGCTGCGGCCCGGCTGGACGGGCTGGGCGCGCGGCTGCGTTTTTTCCAGCCCGTGCCCTGGCTGGAAGATCGGCTGGTGCCCCGCCATCCCGTGAAGTGTCTCAACGGGGTCGAGGTGTCGCCTCTGGCCGATCTGCCGGTCGAGGTCTCCCCGGCCGGGCTGGCCCGGCGGGTGCGGCGGCTGACCGAGCCGGACAACTCCCTGGTTTTTGTCTATGGCGATGCCCGCTGCGGGGCGCTGCTGTGCGGCGGCACGCGGCTGAGGTTTCTGGACAGCTCCGAGTCGGTGCGCCTGGACCGGCCCACGGTGGTGGCCGCGCCTCGGCGCGGCGCGGCAACGGCCGAGCGCGCCTATCCGTTCATCGTCTCGGGTGATCCGTGGCGCGATGTCTGGGTGCGCGGCTACCTGCCGCCCACGCGCAAGGTCGCCCGCTCCTTTGAGGCGCAGCGGACCAAGGTCTGCCTCAACAACTGCCGGACCCTGGCCATGCAGGAGGTCCTGCTCGTCTTCGAGGGCGGCCGCTGGAATCGCGAGGCCGGAGACGACTGCCTTCATGGCTTGCGCACGGGCTGGAACAAGGGCTGACAATGGCTGATTGTCCGGCCTCGGCTATGGTTTTTTGCACGGGATGGTGCTAGTTCAGGACGGGCGGCGCACAGGCCGCGAAATCATCATGAAGATACTGCACGTCATCACCGGCCTCGATGTGGGGGGCGCCGAAACCACGCTCCACCGGCTGGCGACCACCATGGACGCGGCCCGCTTCCCCTGCCGCGTGGTCAGTCTGGTCGCGCCGGGCGAGATGGGGCGGCGTCTGGAGCGCGATGGCGTGGGCGTGGACTCCCTGCACATGCGGCGCGGCGTGCCGTCCCCGGTCGGGCTGGCCCGGCTGGCGGGCATGCTCCGCTCCTACCGGCCCGATCTGGTCCAGACCTGGCTCTACCACGCCGATCTTCTCGGGTTGGTGGCCCGCGCCCTGGCCTTTCCCATGGGTGGCCGACCCCGGCTGGTCTGGAACATCCGCTGCGCCTTCATGGACCTCGTCCGCTATCGGCGGACCACGGCCCTGACGCTGCGCACCTGCGCCGCCCTTTCACGCTTCCCGGACGCGGTGGTGACCAACTCGGCTGCCGCGCGGGACTTTCACCTCGGCCTGGGCTACGCGCCCCGGCGCTTCGAGATCATTCCCAACGGGTTCGACGCCGACCGCTTCCGGCCCGATGCCGATGCCCGGCTGGCGGTGCGCGCCGAACTCGGCCTGGGCGAGGACGACCTCGTCATCGGCCACGCGGCCCGGTTCGACCCCATGAAGGACCACCGCACTCTGCTGCTGGCGGCGGGCATGGCGGCCCGGGAACTGCCCGGGGCGGTCCTGGTTCTGGCCGGGCACGGCGTGGACCGCGACAACGAGCGGCTGGCCGCGTGGCTGGCCGAGGCCGGGCTTGATCCCGGCCGCATCCGGCTCCTGGGCGAGCGGCCCGACATGGAGCGGGTGATGGCGGCCATGGACCTGCACGTTTCGTCCTCCCTCGGCGAGAGCCTGCCCAACGTGGTGGGCGAGGCCATGGCCTGCGGCGTGCCGAGCGTGGTCACGGATGTGGGCGACAGCGCCGCCCTGGTAGGCGACACCGGCGCGGTGGTGGGTCCGGGCGATGCCTTGGCCCTGGCCCGGGCCATGGTCCGCATGGCCGGGCTGGGCCGGATCGGGCGCGGGGCGCTGGGCCTTGCGGCCAGGGAACGCGTGGTGGCCGGGTTTTCTCCGGCCGGGGCTGCCCGCCGCTACGAGGCCTTGTACGCGTCCCTGTGTCCTGAATCGGAAAAATCATTCCATTGACCGGCCGACAATGGTACGTGGAATGTGAACACGTGTTTGACAGACGCAAGCCAGGGCCGACGCAGGCCCGGAGTCCGGACCATGAGTGAACCCCTGTTTGACGAACAACGATTTGTGCAAAGCCTCGCCGGAGACATGGAGCTGGCCGCCGAACTGATCAACGCCTTTCTCGAGGACAGCCCGGAGCGGTCCGAGTCTCTGGGCTCGGCCCTGGATCAGGGCGACGCGGATCAGGCGGCCAAGCTGGCCCATTCCCTCAAAGGCATGTGCGGCGTTGTCCGCTCCACCGAGAACGCCCAGCTGGCCCTGGCCATGGAGGAGGCGGTCAAGACCGGAGACATGGACAAGACCCGGCGGATTTACGCCGAGTTCACCGGCAGGCTCGACGCCGCGCGTCTGGCCATGCGCGAGTTTCTGGCCCGCAGCTGACCTGTCGGACCGCGTTCGTTCCAACACCTGAACAGAATGAAAAAGGCCTGCCCGCGTGTGCGGACAGGCCTTTTCTTGTCGATGGGAGGAGGGTTACTGGTTCTCGGCCGGGGCCTCTTCCATGGCCGGGCGGGCCGGAGGCGTCAGGTCCAGGGTGATGGCGTCCATGGCGGCCGAGATGTCGGCGGTGATGTCCACGGCGTTGTCCAGGGCGATGACCGACTGGCGGCTGAGGATCACGCTCAGCCCTTTTTCCTTGCGATAGTTTTCGAGCACTTCGTTGAACTTGGCGTCGATGAGGGCGACCACGCGCTGCTGCTCCTCGTTCATGACGCTCTGCAGCTCGCCCATGGCGGCCTTGTAGGCGGTCACGTTTTCCTCGCTCTGGTCCTCCTGCATGGCCTTGTAGGCTGCCTCGGCCTTGTGTTGCAGGGGGGTGCCCAGCTCCTGGAGGTAGGTCATGGCCGCGGTGGCCGCCGAGTTGTTCTGGAAGGCGGCGGCTTCGTCCACCACGCCGATGGAGGGTCCGGCCTGCTGCTGGTTGCATCCAAAGAGGCCGAGGCCGAGCAGGGCGATGCCGAGCAGGACGATGAGGCGTTTCATATCATTGGCTCCGTGTGTTGACTGGTTGGGTTCACTCTCGCTTGCCGAGGCAGTCACCCTACGCAGGCCCGGGCGTCATGGCAAGGGGCGAATGCAAAGGGGTGGCGGCTCCTTGCGAGCCGCCACCCCGGTGAAGGCGGTTTCAGGCCGGGCTGCGTCAGAAGCGCTCGAACTCGTCGTCGCCGTGGCCTGCTCCCTTGGCGGACGAGGCGGGCAGGGCGGCCGGGGCCGTGCGGCTCACCTTCGGTCCCTTGGCGGGCCGCTTGGGCGCATGCCCGCCGTGCTCCCCGCCGAGGCGGAAGAACCCGATGGTCTGCTGCAACTGCACGGACTGACCGGCCAGCTCCTCGGAGGTGGAGGCCACTTCCTCGGAGGTTGCCGCGTTGCGCTGGACCACGGTATCGAGGTCCTGGATGGCGTTGTTGATCTCCTCGGCCCCCACCCGCTGCTCGCCAGTGGCGGCGGAGATTTCATGGATCAGCTCGGCGGTCTTGCGGATGTCGGGAACCAGCTGCTCAAGCATCTTGCCCGCCCGGTTGGCCACCGCGTTGCTCGACGCCGAGAGCTGGCCGATTTCGGCTGCGGCCGCGCCGCTGCGCTCGGCCAGCTTGCGCACCTCGGCCGCCACCACGGCAAATCCCTTGCCGTGCTCTCCGGCCCGGGCCGCCTCGATGGCCGCGTTCAGCGCCAGCAGATTGGTCTGGCGCGCGATCTCCTCGATGATGGTGATCTTGTCTGCGATCTCGGTCATGGCATGCACGGCCTCGGCCACGGCCTCGCCGCCCTGCTGGGCGTCCTGGGCCGCCTTGCTCGCCAGGGACTCGGTCTCGCGGGCGTTCTCGGCGTTCTGGCTGATGCTGGAGGCGATCTCCTCCACGGCCGAAGAGAGCTTGTCCACGGCATCGGCCTGATTGTTGGCACCGATGGACATGTCCTGGGCCGTGGCGCTCAACTCCTCGCCACCTGCCGAGACCTGCTCGGCCGCCGCGTGCACGTCGCCCACGATGCGTTGCAGCTGCCCGGCCATGCGCTCGAAGGAGTCCTTGAGCATGAGCATCTCGCCGCTGTAGCTGGTGTCGAAGTGGACATCGAGGTCGCCGCCGCTGATGGCCTCGGCCTGGGCCGCGATGGAGGCCAACGGCCGGGTGATCAGCCTGCGCGAGACAAGGAAGATGACAAGGATGGCCAGGGCCAGCCCGAACACTCCGAGAAGCAGCAGCCGCATCTGCAGCTGGCTCGCTTCGGCCATGAGGTCGTCCTGGTCGGCCGCCAGGGCCACGATCCAGCCTGTCTCGGGCACCTGGCTGAAGGCCATGTACTTGGTCAATCCCTGCCATTGGTATTCCAGGAAGCCGGTTTTGCGGGCCATCATGGCCCGGATGAAGTCGTGCTGGCTCAGATCCTCGAAGATGAGGTCCTTGTTGGGATGGGCCAGTATGCGCCCGTCAGGGTCGAGAATGAAGGCATAGCCCTCGGAGCCGACCTTGATCGGGTCGATGTAGGCGGCGGTGAAGGCCGAGGCCATGATGGACATGCCCACGTAGCCCACGGTCCGTCCCTGATCCCGGATGGCAACGGCGATGGCCACGCGCGGCTGCTTGCTCACCGGCGAGAGCATGATGTTGGAGATGTAGTTGGCCTTGCCTTCCCTGACGATGGTCGTGAAGTAGGCCTGGGTCACATAGGATTGGCCGCGCCCGCCCGGGTTGGTGGTGACCACGGAGATGCCCTGGGCGTCGTGGACAAAGAGGGATTCCAGGGCCGGGTCCGCCTCCTTGGCCTTGATCAGCCAGTCCGTGGCTGCCTCAAAATCGCCGCCCAGCGCGGCTTCGATGACGAACTGGTTCTGCGCGGCGAGATTGAGATAGCGCAGCTTGTCGCCGAGCCAGCCGCTCAGGGTCGAGGACACGGTTCTGCTGTTTTGTGACAGGATCTTGTCCGAAACGGACAAGGTTAGGTTTTTGGTGCTCAGGCTCACGTCGGTGACGATGGCACCGAGCAGCACGACGATGACGATAGAGATGACCAGGATCAGCCTTTGGCCGACCCCGAGATTTTGAACAATGCGCATGGTTCCTCCCCATTTTGCGGTCAATGACTTAACTTTGCCCATATTTCGAGTGGCAAAGCAATTATAATAACATGCTGCGGGGAGGGCGGATCATTTTTCCCGTGGCATGCTCCTTGCTCAACCCCCGGCGGAGAAGCAATGGGGAAGATGTTGCCGGGGCCGGGTCCCCCGGGGCGCTCCCCGCCGGGCCCGATGCGGGCCGGATTGGAGGAATGCATGGGTTTCAGCAGCTTGTTTGTGGGCGCCACGGGCATCATCGCGCACGGCAACCGGATGCAGGTGGTGGGCAACAACCTCGCCAACGTCAGCACCATCGGTTTTCGGCGCTCCGACGCCCTGTTCTGCGACGTCATGAGCCGGCAGTTCGCCGCGGGCGGCGGGCAGTATGATTCGGGCAGCAGTTACTCCAGCCAGATCGGCATGGGCGTGGCCATGTCCGCGGTGCGCAACATATTTACCCAGGGCGGCCTGGAGTTGACCTCCACCACCACGGACCTCGCCATCTCCGGCAACGGATTCTTCGGTGTGCGCGACCCGGGTTCGACATCGGCCTCAGGCGCTACCCACTACACCCGGGCCGGGGCGTTCCGCTTCAATCTCGACGCCTATCTGGTGGACCCTCACGGCTTCAGGCTCCAGGGCTATGTCGTGGATCGCGACACCGGGGTTGTGGCGGCCCAGGTCTCGGACGTGCAATTGCCCTACGAGGATGTGATCATCGACGGCCAGCCGACACGGGTGGTCCGCTCCCAACCCCGGGCGACCACCTCGGTGGAGATGGTCACCAACCTCGACGCCCTGTCCGGTGACAAGCATTCCAGCCAGACCAATCCCTTTTTCGCCATGCTGGCTGCCTACGACGGCAGCCGCGCCGACGGCAAACCCTTCGGGGACAACGCGCCCGCCTATTCTTCCGGCCTGACCGTGTACGATTCCGAGGGCAACGAACGCAATCTGACCGTCTATTTCGACCCTGTGGACGCATCGACCCTGTCCAACGCGGTTCCGGGCTACATGTACTGGGAATATCTGGTCACGCTGCCCGGCTCGGCAGACGGAACCAGTGCCTTCAACACATCGTCGGCCGGGCTGGCCGGAATGGGGGTGCTGGTGTTCACCGATCGGGGGGATCTGGTGCAGCAGACGGCCTATTCCCTGGACCACGGGGCCAGGGCCGACGGCAAGAACCTGAGCAACTGGGCCCCGGCCTCGTTCAGTGCCGAGGGGCAGCCGCAGTTTTCCTTCACTTACGGCAGCAACGGGGGAGCCATCGGCGACATGGTGACCATGAGCTACGACTTCGGTCTGACATCCAGGTCGTCGTCCTGGCAGCCGGGCGGGGCCACGGCGGCCGATGTGGGGCTCAATGCGAACAACCTGCCGACCATGGACGATCCCAAGCGCGACGCCCGGATCACCACCAGCTACGACCAGAGTTCCTTCACCCTTTTCCAGATTCAGGACGGCTACACCTGGGGCTATCTGCTCAACACCAGCGTGGACCAGGACGGATTCCTCAGCGGGTACTTCTCCAACGGCCAGACCGAGAATTTCTACCAGATCGCCAACTACCGCTTCAACAGCGAGTGGGGGCTGCGCCGCGTGGGCAACAACAACTTCGTGTCCACCGATGCCTCGGGCGAGGCCATCGTGGGCAAGGCGGGCCAGGGCGGCCGGGGCTCCTTTGCGCAGAACTCCCTTGAGACGAGTAATGTGGACATGGCCCAGGAGTTCGCCGACATGATCATCACCCAGCGCGGGTATCAGGCCAACACCAAGGTCATCACCACCACGGACTCCTTGCTCAACACACTCATCAGCATCAAGCGATGACAATCGGTCAAGCGCATTCGCGGGCCGCCGCCGGACAGGTTCCGGCGGCGGCCTTTGCCGTGTGTCGCCGGATTTGGTTTCATGCCCCAAGGCCGGGTTCCTTGAATTTCGCTCCCGGACGGGATAGGGACAGGGCAAGCAAGGAGACAGCCGTGAGCCCCAATGACCAGGACCCCGCCCGCCGACCCACCGCCCCGGACTCTGTTTCGGACCCTGCCGCGCCTCTGGCCGCAGACCCGGCTTCCATTGTGGCCGCGGCCAGAGAACTGGCCAGCGAGGCCCCGGGCGGGGCCGAGGCCCTGTTCATGGCCGTCATGCTCGCCCCGGAGCCGTTGCCCTTTGATTTCGCCCTGTCCGTGGAGGGCGCGCCCCACAATCCGTCCCTGATCAATCCGGCGGCGGCCTTTTTTGCGGCAACGGCCACCCTTGAGCCCCTGGTGGCCCGGGGGCTGGTGGTCACCGACCCGGACGCGCGCACCTATCAGGTGGTGCCCGGGGTGCGGGCCGTGCTGCGCGATTCACTGGACCCGGCCGAGGCGATCGAATGGGCCGGGCGCGCCGTGTATGGCCTCAATCTGGTGCTGCCAGACGCCGATCCCGGGAGCTGGCCCGTGGTGGAGTGGCTCATGCCGCACACCCTCGCCTGCCGCGAGTTGGTGGCCCAAAGGGGCTTGCGAACCCCGGCGGCCAACCGGGTGCTCCATCAGGCCGGGTTCTCGCTGCACGCACAAGGCCGCCACCGCGAGGCCGCAGAACTGCTGGATCTCGCCCTGATTGTGGACACGGAGATCAAGGGGCCGGGGCATCCTGACATCGCCGCCGACCTCGAAGGACTGGGCACTGTGCTCTGGGCAGCCGGAGACCTGGAACGGGCCGAGGCCGTCTTTGACCGCTGCCTTGCCCTGCAACGGCAGATTTTCACCGAGGACAACTCGGTCACCGCGCCCATCCTCAACGCGCTGGCCGTGGTCCGGCAGGCCCTTGGCCGGTTCGATCAGGCCGAGGCGGATTTCCTCGAATGCCTGCGCGTGCTGATCAAGGTCCACGGCGAGGGGCATCCTGCCGTGGCCTCCTGCCTGGGCAACCTGGCGCTGTTCCACGAGGCGGCGGGCAACCCGGCCAAGGCCCTGCCCCTGGCCGAGCGCGCCCTGGAGATCAACCGGGCCGTCCTAGGCGAGACCCACCCGGAGGTGGCCGCAGACCTGACCACCGTGGGCCTGCTCTGTGACGCTCTGGGCGACGCGGCCAGGGCCGAGACGTGTTTTCGCGAGAGTCTGGCCGTGCGTCAGCACGCCTTTGGGAGCGACCATCCCGAGACGGCTCAGGCCCTGTGCAACCTGGCCCTGTTCCTTGATGGCTCGGGTCGGTTCGACGAGGCTGCGGCCCGTTACGAGCAGGGGCTTGCCGCGTATGAGGCGGCACTGGGTCCGGGCCATCCGCTGATGGAACCCGCCCTGGACCACTATCTGGCCCTGCTGGAGCGCACCGGCTCCCGGCCCCGCACCGACCGGATGCGCGCCCTGGCCGAGGCCGCCCTGCGCCGCGTGGTCGAGGGGGCCGGAGGGCGCGCCGGGTAACGGGCCAAGGCGGCCCGGGAAGGGATCAACCCCCGCTTTTTTCCTGGCAATACGCGAACAGGCCGTCCCGATTCGGGACGGCCTGTTCGCATGTCGGGGCTTGGCGTTTCAGGAGGCGGCGGGCAGGGTGAAGACAAAGGTCGAGCCCTTGCCCACCTCGGATTCGACCCAGATGCGGCCGCCGTAATGCTCGACGATCTCGCGGCAAATGGTCAGGCCAAGGCCGGTGCCCTTGGGCTTGTCGCCCACTGCGGCGGCCTTGCTCTGGTGGAATTTTTCGAAGATGCGGGACTGATCGTCGAGCTGGATGCCCGGGCCTGTGTCGGCCACCTCGACCCGCACTTGCCCGAAGCGGGGGAAGGCGCGCACCGTGACGCTGCCGTCGTCCGTGAACTTGGCCGCGTTGTTGAGCAGATTGATGAGCACCTGCTGCATGCGGTCCGGGTCGGCGATGACCACGGGCAGGGTCGGGTCGATCTCGGCCATCAGCCGGACCCGCGTGTTCTGGGCAAAGAGGCCGGTGACGGACTGCACGGCCGTTTCCACCACATCGCCCATGTTCAGCCGCTCGTCGCGCCAGCCCATGCTGCCGGACTCGATCTTGTTGAGGTCGAGCACGTCGTTGATTAGCCGGGTCAGCCGCTCGCCCTCGTGGCTGATGATCAGCAGGTTGTTCTGGATGCGCTGGCCGCGCTTGAGCAGGGCCGGGTCGTTGGTCAGGGGCAGGTAGTTGCGGGTGAATTCCTTGTGCAGCAGCTTGGCGAAGCCGAGGATGGAGGTGAGCGGGGTGCGCAGTTCGTGGGAGACGGAGGAGAGGAAGGCGGACTTCATCTCGTCCAGCTCGCGCAGCCGCTGGTTGGCCTCTTCAAGCTCGCGGGCCTTGTTGACCAGATCCTCGGTGCGCTCGCGCACCAGCTGCTCCAGGTGGCGGTTGAGGTCGGCCAGATCCTGTTCGGCCTTCTTGCGGTCGGTGATGTCTTCGAGGATGCCCTCGATGAACACGATCTCGCCGCTGTCGGCATAGATGGCCCGGGCGTTGAGGGAGCCCCAGATGGTCTTGCCGTCGCGGCGGTAGTATTCGGCCTCGAACCGCTTGATCTCGCCTCGCTCGCGCACCTGCTTGTAGAAATCCTGCATCCGGTCCGGGTTGACCATGGTCCGCGAGCCCAGGGAGCGGACATTGGAGAGGAACTCGTCCAGGGACTCGTAGCCGAAGATGCGGGCCATGGCCGGGTTGGCCCGGCGCAACACGCCATCGGGCGTGGCCTGGAAGATGCCCTCGATGGCGTTCTCGAAGATGCCCCGGTATTTTTCCTCGGCCTCCTGGAGCGTCTTGTTCATGGCCTGGAGCTTCTTCTCCCGCGCCTCGATCTCGGCGGACATGCGCCGGAACCGGGTGGCGATCTCGATCAGTTCGGTGTGGCGCACCTCGCCGAATTCGTAGGAGAAGTCGCCCTTGGCCACCCGGGCGATGCCCTGCTGGAGCACCTTAAGCGGCTTGTTGAGAAAGATGCGCAGCAAAAGGCCGGTGATGGCCAGGATGACCGAGATGGCCACCACGATGATCAGGCTGGAGACGAGCATCTGCTCGTCGAGCTGCTGCTTTTCACGGCTCAGGGTGAAGTCTATCTCGGCCCGGCCGATGGTACGCCCTTCGAAGACGATGGAGCGGACCTTGCTGAAGTCCGGCGGAACGCCCGAGAATTTTTCGTGGGCAAAGACCACCTCGTTGCGCGAGCCGTAGATGCGGATGGCCTGGACCATTTCGTCGTGGGTGTAGACCGAGCCGATGAGGCGGGCGTTGTCGTAGTCCAGGTTCCAGATGGGCACGGCCAGAATCTCGGCCACGCTGGTGATGGTGTCCTCGCCCTTTTCCCCGGCCTTGCGCCACATGTCCTCGGACTGCTGCCAGTATGCGTAGCCAGCCATGGCCGTGGCCACCAGCAGGACGATGCAGACCAGACTGGCCGTGAGATCGCGCGAGATGGACCTGCTGGACAGGAGCGGGCGCTTGGTCGTGGACGTGTCGTGGCTCATGAACGCTTCCGGCTAACGGGCTGGATCGGGGATTCTTGACGCCTCATTCCAGCTCTTTTTCCTACACAACTCGCGGTGCCGTGTCATCATCATTGTACCTTGGCACGGCAGGTTGCGCCGATGGCCCGGCCAATTACAGCCCGTAGCGGGCCGCGATGGCCCGGAAGTCCTCGCGCTCGGTCAGGAGCTGTCTGGCCTCGTCCAGCCGCCGGGCAAGGCCCGGGTCAAGGGTCGGCGAGAGAAGGAGATCGACGCGCACCGGGGAGAGGGGCAGGGGCGCTCCCAATGCCCGGTCCGGAAGATGCAGGGCATCCACCGCGTGGAGCAGGGCCAGGCGTTCTGCGGCCACCGCGTCCACCTGTCCGGCCAGGAGCAGCTTGAGCCCGCGCGACAGGCTGGTCACGGGCAGCAGGGCCACGCCGTGGCGGGTGGAGAGCAGGGGGTCGCCCGGCTCGTCGCGGACCACGGCCACGGTCTTGCCCGCGAGGTCGTGCCGCGAGCGCAGCGGGGTCCCGCTCCGGGCGATGGCCGCATAGTACGATTCAAGCAGGGGGCCTGCGTTGACCACCCCTCTGCCCGGGGGCGGTCCGCCCGGCAGCACGGCCATGTCCGCCTCGCCCTGGGCCAGGGCACGCAGGGCCTCGCGCCGGGAATACAGCGTGGCCGACGCCTCGCCGCCCGCCCCGGCCGCCAGGGCCGCGCCCAGTTCAACGGCCAGCCCGGCCGGTTCGCCATTGTGGACAAATCCGTAGGGGGCCATGTCCGCCACGGCCAGCCGCAGGACGCCGACCTCGTCGGCCCGCGCGGTCCCGCCCGGCAGCGCGAGCACTGCCTGGAACAGCAGCGCCGCGGCCAGCACGACGCCAATGCGCCGCAACGGACCGGGAGCGGAATTGACAATGGACAGGAAAACCAAATTCGGCATGAAGACTCCTCGGGTACAGGGGGTGCGCCACGCACAATACCCGCAATGGCGGGCCATGACAACATTGTCCGTGAATTTCCGGTCGTCTCCGCCCTTGCCTTCGTTTCGGGAGTACACTAGTAACCAACAGTCATGTGGCCCATCGTATCCAAGACGCGCGCCCTCCGGGGCCTGGCAGCCCGGCTGCGGCCCGCCCTCCCGCTTTTCCCTCTGTTCGCCCTCGCCCTGATGCTCCCTGCCAGGGCGGCGGCCCACCCCCACGTCTATGTGGATGTCTCCCTCACTTTTGTCGTGGACGAGGCCGGCCTTTCCGAACTGCGCCAGCACTGGCTCTTTGACGATATGTTCACCCGGGCCATCATGGCCGACCTCGGCCTGGACGAAAACAGGCTGGCCACCCCGGCCGGCCAGCAGGCCATCCGCGAGGGAGCCTTCAACTACCTCGCCAACTACGGCTATTTCACCCTGATCGAATCCGCAGGCCGCCGCATCCGGCCCGCTGTCACCGCCTTCCGGGCCAGCCTGACGGACGGACGGCTGGTCTACGACTTCACCATGTCCCTCGGGCTCGGCTTCGACCAGGTCAGGAACTTCCGGGCAGCGATCTTTGACCCCGAATACTATACCGATATCCTGCTGCTGCGCGACGCCATCACCTTCGAGGTGGGCGGCACGGCCCAGATCAGCCACGCCGTCCACCCTGCAAAGGACCACACCTACTGGTATTACATCGTGCCCGAGGCCGTCCACCTCTCCCTCTCCGGCACCCCGGACAGCGAAATCGAGCCCATCCTCGCCCCACTGGAGGCCTCCGGCCCGCCCGGTCCCCTCAAGTGGATCATGGGCCATGTCCGCGCCATCCAGAAAGAACTCAACATCCGCCTTAACGGCTTTGCCACGGACATCAAGGACGACCCCCTGGGACCGGCCCTGTGGACCTTCCTGGCCCTGTCCTTTCTCTACGGCGTGGTCCACGCCGTGGGGCCGGGGCACGGCAAGACCGTGGTCTGTTCCTACTTTCTGAGCAATCCCGGCTCGTTCCTCTCCGGCGCGATCATGGGCAACGCCATCACCTTTGTCCACATGGCCTCGGCCGCCGTTGCCGTGGGCGCGGCCTACCTGCTCTTCTCCACCGGCATGGGCGGATTCCAGGCCGCCAGCCGCGCTCTGCAACCGGCCAGCTACGCGCTCCTTGCCCTCATGGGCCTCTTCCTCACCGCCAAGGCCCTGCTCGACCTCTCGCGCGGCGGACTCGTGGCCGAAACATCCTGCCACATCGACCATCAGGCCCTGGGAGAAAGCGTCAACACCCGGCGCGTACTCCTGGTCTCATTCGTCACCGGCCTCATCCCCTGCCCCGGAGCCGCCGTCATCCTCGCCTTTTCCATCGGCCTGAACATCTTCTGGGCCGGACTCGCCGCAGTCATCGTCATGGCCGCAGGCATGGGTCTGACCACCACCCTCTTCGCCTGGGCCGCCGTGGCCGCGCGCGGACTCACCCTGCGCATGTCCGGCAAGAACGCCAGACTCTTCAATATCGCCTACGCCACCCTGGCCATCTGCGGAGCCGCCTCCATCGCCATCCTCGGCACCGCCATGTTTGTGGGAAGCATTTGATGGGAGAATTCCGGGGGAAAAACTTTTGGAAAAAGTTATCCCCCCCGGACCCCTCTTTCAAAACTTTGTGGGTCTACGCCGTCTGGAAAGGCTTACGGGCAAGGAAGAGAGGTGATGGGGACAGGACAAGCGCATCGAATTTGCAAGTAGCACCTTGGTTGGATGGAGATTGTCCATGCTGCGATGGTCGAGGTGAGGATTAAGAGGAAGGGAAAGAGCCGTCGCTTTCGCTCCTCCAGTTTTTTTGAATGCCCTCCCGGCGGGGTTACTTTCTTTTGCTGGCCCAAAAGAAAGTAACCAAAGAAAAGGGCCTTACCATCTTGGCCGCCTGCACTCCACGGCCAAGAATCTGATCCAATCGGGGCTGCTCCCGAATCAAGTCGCCGAAGCGGCTCCGTGATTCGAAGAGCCGCAGCCCTCGCTTGGTCAGCTTCTAGGCCTTAGGAGGCTTGAGGGCTGGCGCACTCGGAGGCCGCGAGGACTGTGGTCGCAATGGGCTGGATGGGCCTCCGATCTCGCGAGATTGTCTTCATATCCACGCTGATCACACCATTGTCAGTCTCACTTACGACAGCCCCGCAATGGGCGTGAGCGTCGCAGCGCCAGTTCGTCGGGCCGCGTCTCGGGCGAAACTCGGCGGAGGCGGAGTCATCGACGCCGACAACTGTTTCGCCAGAGGCCCGACGTTACTGGCGCGCGGCGCGGGAGACCCGATCACACGTCTTAAAGAGCGACTTTTGCCTACTTTTGGGCGCTCCGGTCCAAAAGTAGGTCGGCCCGAAGGGACGAAACTCTTCTATCAATGCTGCAAGTGGCCGAAGAGAGAAAGAGCAGAAAAAGAGCTCGGCAAACGCATCAAACCCCCACTCTGCACCTTGAGGTGAAATCGATTGTCCCATCCTGCAATTGCACGATGCGACTGCCCTGGGGAGAGGGACAACCCTTTTCACAAATCCGCAGGACAGCGGATTTGGACGTTGCGGCCTGCCGCAACGCCCCGAAGGGGTGCGGGCCATGGACGGCCCGCATCAAAAGGTTTTCCTCTCCCCTTCCCCCTGGCCGCCGGAGGCATCCTGCTTGGCTATTTGCCGAAGGGGCATTTGGGGAAGGCGCAGGTTTTGCAGTTCATGCAGAAGCCGCCTTCGCCGAGTCTGGCGAACATGCGTCGGGTGATGGTTTGGTTGGCCAGCAGTCTGGGCAGGATGACGTCGAAGGACGTGGTCTTGTAGAACAGGGCGCAGGCGGGCACGCCGATGATCTGGGCCTGGCCGAGTCGGCCGACCAGGGTCATGGTGCCGGGCAGCATGGGCGCGCCGTAGAGGGCGTCGCGCAGTCCGGCGTCGTTGAGGGCGGCGCGGGTGACGTCGTCCGGGTCCACGGACATGCCTGCGGTGGTGACGATGAGGTCGCATCCGGCGGCGAGCATGGCCTTGGCGCTGGTGGTGATGGCGGCCTGGTCATCGGGCACGATGTCGGTGCTGGTAACTTGGCAGCCGAGGTTGATGACCTTGGAGGAGATGATGGGGATGAACTTGTCGTCGATGAGTCCCTGGAAGACTTCGGTACCGGTGACGAGGATGCCGACCTTGGCCCGGCGCAGGGGGAGGATTTGGAGCACGGGTCCGTCGCCCAGGGCGGCCAGGGCGCGGCTGAATTTCTCGCGCGAGATGTAGAGCGGGATGGCGCGGGTTCCGGCCACGCCCTTGCCCTCGGGGATGAGGGCGCCGTCGTGCCGGGTGGCGAGCATGACATCCGGGGAGAGGTTGAAGCGCTCCAGGGCATCGAGGTCGATGGAGAGCATGCCTGCGGCCTGGGCGTGGAAGTTGATTTTGCCTTCGTGCGGGTCGGGATCAAAGGTGATGCCGGGACCGGCCATGCGTTTGGCAAAGGCCTTGACCGCGTCGTTTTCGTGGACCCATTCGTCGCCGGGCAGGTCTTCCTGGACAAAGACGTTGTGCTTGCCGATGCGTTGCAGTCGGCAGACATCGCCCGCCCCCAGGGTATCGCCCGCGCTGGTGACCGGGCCTTTGGACTCGCCGGGCACGATGCCGGTCATGTCGTGCAGGGCCTTTTTGCCCACGGCCTGTTCCACGGGTATGGCGCGGAGCGGCGGGGCATCGTCGCGACAGACGGTGTCTTCCATGTTGTTGGCATAGGGCGCCTCGCCCTGGCAGCCGCGGCAGATGGGGCCGTCGTTGCTGGGGTAGGCCTCGGCGCAGACCGGGCAGACGTCGATGGCTGACATGTGGCCGTGGCCGAGGTATTTGCGGTCGATGGTGATGGGCCGGATGGAGCAGATGGTGTCCCCTGCGGCCTCGATCTCGGCAAAGAGCTTGTCCGTGTCCTGTTCGGCCTTGGGCTTGAGCTTCATGAACCAGCCCTTGATCTCGGGCCAGTCTTCGAGCTTGTCCTGGTCGATGGCCACGCGAAATCCCTGGCCGGTGTACTTGTCGTAGAGGGACACGGCGTAGCGGCCGAGCAGCTTGATCTTCATCCAGTTGTTGCCGATGCTGCACACGGTGAGCAACTGCACCGCGTCGGGCAGGCATTTGCCGGACTCGACCATGGCCTCGAAGAGGGTGCCCTCGGGCAGGCGCGCCTTGGCCGCCTCGACCATGTAGCCGCCGATGAGCAGGCCCGGGGCCGGGTAGCCGTGAAATTCCTTTGCTTTCTGCTTGAATTCCTCGAAGGTGTATTGGCCTATATTCATCTGATCTCCCCTTTGTGGTGGTCTGTTCCCGGATGCTGGCGGGCTGTCCGGGACAAGGGAGTATGTCACGGGTGCGGCGCGGGCGCAATTGTTTGGCCGCTTGTGGTCTTTTGTCACAAGCTGTGGCCGGGGCACGAAGAGGGCCTCGCTCCTTGGGGAGCGAGGCCCGTGTCTTCAGCCCGGCGAGGTGACGTTATGTGGCAGGGCTTTAGCGGCTGTTGAAAAACGGCGATCTGCGTTGTTGCTTCAAAAATTTCAAACCCTCGCGTACAGGAAGTACGCTTCAGTCTTGAACTTTTTTCGCGCCTAGCATCTCACCATTTTTGAACAGCCTCCGTATTTTGACTTAATCAACGGTCAGTTAAGCCTCTTTGCAGGTGCATTCCTCGGTGCAGACGCATCCGTGGGTGCAGTCGCATTCGTCTTCGGTGGAGCAGCCGCAGGCCATGGCCTGGGACTGGCCCAGTTCCTCTTTCACGCCCGTGGCGATCTTGAAGAGGATGGTGACCACCAGTGCGCCGATGGCGTAGACCATCATGGACACCAGCAACTCCTTGGCCGTGGGCCAGTAGGGGGTGATGGTGTGGAACGGGGTCGGGTTGAAGCCGCCGATGAGCAGGCCCAGGCCCTTGTCGATCCAGGTGGCGATGACGAGGATGCCCAGGGTCCAGGGCAGCAGCTTCAGGTTGTTGCGCAGCTTCGGCGTGACCAGCAGGGTGATGGACACTGCGGCCAGGGCGATGAAGGTCCACATCAGGCCGACCAGCTCGGTGTGGCCGTGGTAGCCCGCGAACAGGTAGACCAGCGGATGCATGTGGCCGGGCATGTTGGAATAGAAGGCGGTGAAGACCTCAAGGCCGAAGAAGAACATGTTCACGCACATGGCGTACATGATGATCTTGACCAGGGTGGTCACGGCCTTTCTGGGCATCTTGAAGGTGGTGAACTTCTCCGTGGCCATCATCACCAGCAGGAGGATGGCGGGACCGGAGCAGAAGGCGCTGGCCAGGAAGCGGGCGGCCAGGATGGCGGTGAGCCAGTAATGGCGGCCGGGCAGGCCCTGGTACAGGAAGGCCGTCACCGTGTGGATGGAGAACGCCCAGATGATGGAGGTGTAGATGAAGGGTTTCAGCCACTTGGGATGCGGCAGCCGGGCGCGGTCGGCCTGGAGGCAGACCCAGCCCACCAGCAGGTTGAGGCCCAGGTAGCCGTTGAGCACGATCATGTCCCAGAACAGGATGGAATTGGGCGTGGCGTGCAGGATGACGTTGAGCATGCGGGTGGGCTGGCCGATGTCCACCACGATGAAGAGCAGGCACATGATGCAGGCGGCGATGGCCATGAACTCGCCGAAGATGACCATGTGCTTGTTGGGTTTGTAGTTGTGGAAGTAATTGGGCAGGACGATCATGACGCCGGAGGCGGCCAGACCGACCAGATAGGTGAACTGGGAGATGTAGAATCCCCAGGACACGTCGCGTCCCATGCCAGTGATCTTCAGACCGTTGACGATCTGGTCGAGCCAGGCCATGGACCCGATGGCGATCAGGACCAGGAGGAACGCGATCCAGCCGTAGTATCTTTTGGAACCTTTCAAGGCTATTTCGAGCATTCTGATTCCCCCTAGATGATGTAGTACACGCTGGGCTCGGTGCCAGCGGAGGGTTTGCGCCTGATGGTGAACCGCTCGCGCAGGACGGCGCGGACTTCGGAGTTCGGGTCGTTGAGGTCTCCGAAGTGGATGGCACCGTTGCTCGCCTCCACGCAGGCCGGGAGCTTGCCGACCGCCAGCCGCTCGACGCAGAAGTTGCACTTCTCGACGACGCCGCGCATGCGGGTGGGGTACTCCTTGTTGAGGGCGGCCAGGTCCAGGTGGTCGCGGGGCTCGCCCCAGTTGAAGGAGCGTGAGCCGTAGGGACAGCCCGCCATGCAGTAGCGGCAGCCGATGCAGCGGTGGTAGTCCATGTCCACGATGCCGTCAGGCCGCTTGTAGGTGGCCTTGGTGGGGCACACGCGCACGCACGGCGGGTTCTGGCAGTGGTTGCACAGCAGGGCGTACTGGCGCTTCTTGACCGCGTCGGCCAGATAGGGGTTCTCCTGCTCGGTGAAGGAGTGCTCGTAGATGTCGGGCCACAGCCACTTCACTTCCTGCTTGCCCTCGATGAAGGGCACGTTGTGGACCGAGTGGCAGACCTTGGCCAGCTTTTCGATGCCCTGGGCGGTGTTGAGCCTGGTGGTGTCGATGACCATGGCCCACTGCTTGGCCGTGATGCCCTTGGGGTCTTCCTTGATCGGGGCGCTCCCCCCCATGGCGGCGGCCATGGCCTTGGGGGCTATGGCAAGTCCCGCGGCGGCGATACCGGCAAGCTTGATGAAGGATCGTCTGTTGTTCTTCATTACTTCAAACCCTCCGGCTGAATGTGGCAGTCCCAGCAGTAGGGGGAGACACCGGCGTCCGTGTGGCACTTGTCGCAGAAGTCCGCCTTGGAGATGTGGCACTTCATGCAGGTGTTCTGGAGGCTGATGGTGAATTCCTTGCCAGCGTGGTTGGTATAGATGCGCTTGCCGTCGCGCAGGGCCCAGTCGCGCCAGTCGTTGAGCAGCTGCATGTGCTTTTCGCGCATGAACTCCTTGGACTCGACGCATTCCTTTTCATTGGCGGGCATCTTCAGTTCGGGCTGCTTGTAGGTCTTGGTCACGGCCATGCCCACCACGAAGGGCGCGCACAGCGCTCCGACGAAGATGACCAGGCCGACTATGATCGGGGCTCCGTAGTGCATTTTCATTTATGCCTCCTCCGCGTTGGGGGGGGTCCAGTTGTCGTCCTCGTCCTCAAAGCCGGGCAGCGGCTCCTGGCGCAGGTCCATGGTCCGCTCCTCGCCCTCCTCGAAGACCAGGGCGTTGGCCACCAGTTCGTGGGTGCCCGTGACCTGGACGCCGGGCGCCCAGTAGTCTGCCAGGGGGATGAGGGTGGCGCGGTCGATGGCGCAGATGCAGGCCAGGGTGTTGACCCCGTGCTTGTCCTGCACGTACTTGAGGGCATTGCCGCGAGGCAGGCCCCCGCGCAGGCGGATCTCAAGGATTTCCTCGGTATTGAGGCCCGAGCCGCCGGCGCAGCAGAAGGTCTGCTCGCGGGTGGTGCCTTCGGGCATCTCGAAGAAGTTGTTGCACACTGCCTTGAGCACGTAGCGCGGCTCGTCCAGCAGGCCCATGCCCCGGGCGGGGTTGCAGGAGTCGTGGAAGGTGACGCGCAGGTGGTCGTTGCGGCTGGGGTCGAGGTTGAGCTTGCCGTGCTTGATCAGGTCGGCGGTGAACTCGACGATGTGGAGCATCTTGGTGGCGGCAGCGGTGTCGAACACGGTGCCGGTGATGGGCGACTTGGGGGTGGCCATCTGGGGCCCCTGGGTGTCGCCGTTCATGGTGTCCATGTACTGGTGCACCACGCGCCACATGTGGCCGCACTCGCCGCCGAGTATCCATTTGCAGCCGAGGCGGTTGGCCTCGTGATACATCTTGGCGTTGAGCTTCTTCATGACCTCGTTGTTGGTGAACGAGCCGAAGTTGCCGCCCTCGGAGGCGTAGGTGGACATGGTGTAATCCAGGTCCAGGTAGTCAAAGAGCATCAGGTAGCCCATGAAGGTGTAGATGCCCGGATCGGCGAACACATCGCCCGAGGGGGTGATGAAGAGGATCTCGTGGCCGTGCTCGTTGAGCGGGGCCTTGACCCTGCGGCCGGTGATCTCCTCGATGTCGTCCACCATGAAGTCCACGATGTCCTTGAAGGCGTGGGGCTGGATGCCGAGGTGGTTGCCGGTGATGTTGCAGTTGGAGACCGGCTCCATGATCCAGTTGGTGTTCAGTCCCACCAGATGCATCAGCTCGCGGGCCATCATGGTCACCTCGGCGGTGTCGATGCCGTAGGGACAGTACAGCGAGCAGCGGCGGCACTGGGTGCACTGGTAGAAGTAGATGAACCACTCCTTGAGCACATCCTCTTCCATGACGCGCGAACCGGTCAGCTGGGAGAGGATCTTGCCCGCCAGGGTGAACTCGCCGCGATAGACAGAGCGCATCAGCTCCGCGCGAAGCACGGGCATGTTCTTGGGATCGCCGGAGCCGATGAAGAAGTGGCACTTGTCGGCGCAGGCGCCGCAGCGCACGCAGATGTCCATGAACAGCTTGAGGGTGCGGAACTTCTCAAGACGCTCGCGGAACCCGTTGACCACGGTCTCCTTCCAGTTGGGGGGCAGCTTCCAGTCGGCGTCGCCCGGCGACCATTCGCGGGGCGTGCCCCACAGGCCGGGGAGCTTGGAGTTGATGTACTCGATCTTCTCCGGCTTGGCGGGGTAGCACCAGTTCCCCGGCGAGAAATCCACCGGGGTTTCCATCCAGCCCGTGAGGGGTGGCGTGTAGTCTATGCTCTTGAAGAGCTCGTCAGCTTTGGGCATGTCGGACATATTCTTCTCTCCTAGATAAAGAGGTCTCGCCTGTTGGTGAACCCTAGGCCTTTTCCTCGGCACCCGCGTTTTCTGGATTGTCCAGCGGCAGGCCGGCCTCGGCCATGGCCGGACCGAAGTGCTTCTCGTAGTCGGCGTAGGAATGGGCCTTGATGTTGGGATCGTTCCAGGGGTTCACATGGTGCTTGGCGCGCGTGTCGTTGGGCATGTTCCTGGTGGGCGAGAGGAAGACACCCGGCAGGTGCATCAGCTTGCTGAACGGGAAGTAGACCATGAGTACGCTGACCAGGAAGACGTGGACAAAGAAGGAGACGTCGATGGTTTCCGGGATGTGATAGTTGAAGGTCACAAGCCCCATGGTCAGTTCCTTGATGGCGATGACGTCCACCATGGCGAAGTAGCGCATGTAGACACCCGACAGGGCGATGGCCAGGATCAGGAACAGGGGGAAGTAGTCGGAAACGTAGGAGATGTAGTTGACTCGGGGATTGATCATGCGCCTGCCCAGGAGAAGGAGCACGCCAGCCACCAGCCCGATGTCGGCCAGATACATGGTGGGCGCGCCGATCTGCAGCAGGCCGTCCACGAATTCCAGCCCGTTGACGAAGAACGGGACCGGTTCGAGGAAGAGCCGCAGATGCCGCAGGGCGATGATGAAAAAGGAGTAGTGGAAGGTGATGGCAAAGAGCCAGAGCCACTTGCTCGACTTGTAGGCCACCACCGGGCCGCCCTTGGTCTCGTGCAGCGATGCCTCGGTGTTGCGGAACAGGGACCGGAAGGCGAACACTTCGAGAACCATGCGCACAAAGGTCTGGGCGCCGGTCTGCGGACAGTCGTACTTGTTCTGCTTGAACAGCACGGGGTCGAAGGACTTGAACTGACCGCCGGTTGTGGGGATGCGGAACGGCACTGCGCTCCGGCCCCAGTTGACGACTTTATAGATAAAGCCGAGCAGGAAGATGATGAACGCCGTGATCGGGATGCAGACACCGAAGATAGTCTTCATGTGCGCAGCATCAACCCCGAACAACGGGATCAACACCAGGAGAAAGACGAACAGAAGTGAGTAAAGAGCATTCATCTACCGTCACCTCGCTTGAAAGTTGGACCGGCCGGGACACTCCCGGATGGCCTGCCACATTCGGCCCGCGCCGTCGGCGGAGATGATGGATGGCGGTCTGCGGTACGCGCGCTGGCCGACCCGCGCATGGCGCGGTTTCTGTCTGCCCTCGGCGCAGTCCACCGGAATCCCCCAATGCCAACCACAACCCCGCGGCGCGTCCTAATCAGCCGACGAATCGGCCGTAACGTCCGCTATCATGCCGGCTTTCCTGAGCAGACTGCTCTGGGCGCGCTTCACCTCTTCCACGCGCAGCCGGTACATGGTCTCGCGACCCTTTGCATAGATGTCAAAGGACATCATGGCCAGGTTGTCCACCTTGGCCTCGAACCTGAGCAGCTCGTCGAGCCTGCCCCCGGCCTGCATGGGCTTGAAGAACTCCTCGCGCAGCAGCTTCTTGAGCAAAAAGACGAAGCTGACGGCCTGCGAGGGCGAAAAGTCCTGCACGGACCGGATGCGGATGAGTTTGTCCAGGCCGGACGCGATCTTCTCCGCATCCTTCCATTCGAGCATGAGATCGAACAGCTCCCGGGTCGCATCAAAGATGGCGGCCCCCACCGGGTTCTGGAAACGATCCTTTTGTCGGCCCCAGATTTTCCGGGTCTCCTTGGGGTAGGACCCGAGAACCAGATCCGCCCATTTTTCCGACAGTTCAGTCTTTCGATCGGCCAGCTCGGTTTCAAACCGCATCCGCTCTCTCTTCAAGGCCAATGAAATCAGGTGCATCCCGGAAGATTCCCTTCCGGGGGGCACGCAATTCCCCAAGCCGGGCTTGAGTACGTTGTGAAAAAGGTCACTTAAAGCTCCCAACCATATTCCAAACCCCTTGGCAAACGTCAAGGTTTTTTCCAGGAAAACCCGGCCTGTGAGCTTGGGGGAGATGGGTGCCCCGCAGCAGGACGCCACGCCGCAAGGCCTTGAGCCGACACGCCTTTCGCGTGAGAATGAGCAGGGGTCAGCCGGTCTCGACCCGGTTGCGACCCATGCGCTTGGCCCGATAGAGGGCCTCGTCGGCCCGGTTGACGGTATCATCGATGAGTCGGTCCTTGTCTCGAAGCTCGGACACGCCGATGCTCACGGTGAAGTTGACCGCGGTATCGCGCAGACGCACCGTGAGCCCGCCCAGTTCGCGGCGCAGCCGATCGGCCACCAGCGCGCCCCCGGCAAGGTCGGTCTCGGGCAGGATGATGGCGAACTCCTCGCCGCCCAGCCGCCCGAAGATGTCGGTGTCGCGCAGGGCGGCCCGCACCAGGGCCGAGAGCGCCTTGAGCACCGCATCGCCGGCCTGGTGGCCGTGGGTGTCATTCACGGACTTGAAGTAGTCGATGTCGAGCATGAGCACGCTCAGGGGGTTGCCGTAGCGTCTGGCCCGGCGCAGTTCCAGCTCGGCCAGCCGGAAGAATTCGTGGCGGTTGTCCGCGCCGGTCAGGGCGTCGGTGGTGGCCAGCCGCTTCATCTCGCGTTCGAGCCGCGCCCGCTCGGTGATGTCGTGGATCACCGAATAGATGAGCTGGTTGCTCTGGACCATGATGGGGCCGGAATAGACCTCCACGTCGCGGACCTCGCCGTTTGCCAGCCGGTGGCGGTGGATGAAGTAGGCCCGATTCTCGCGCCGGGAGTCCACCATCTCCTTGAAGATGGCGGTCTCGTCCTGGGCGTTGATGTCCGAGAAGGCCATGGAGCGCAGCGCTTCGGCCGGGTGGCCGTAGAACTGGACCGCTGCCGGGTTGGCGTCCACGATGCGCCCGGTCCTGGGATCCACAAGGAGCATGACCGCGCGGTTGTTCTCGAACAGGGCGCGGTACTGCTCCTCGCGCTCGCGCAGCTGCCGGTCGGCCTCGATGCGCTTGGTGATGTCGCGGAAGGTGCCCTCCTTGGCCACGGGCCTGCCCGCCTCGTCGAACACGAGATGGGCGCTGGCCTCGACGATGATCTGCGAGCCGTCCTTGCGCCGGGCCTTGAGCTGGTGGCCCCTGGACGCGCCCGTGGCCTCCAGGGCGAGGGCGAATCTGGCCCGCTCGCTGTCGTCCACATAGAGCCCGCCCATGCTCCGGCCTACCAGCTCGGACTCGGAGTAACCCAGCAGGGCGCAGGTGGCCGGGTTGACCATCCTGATGGTGCCGTCCATGTCGGTGACGATGTAGCCGTCCTCGATGGTCTCGAAGATGCGCCGGAATTTTTCCTCGCTGCGCCTGAGCTGCTGCTCCGCCTCCTTGCGGTTGCTGATGTCCCGCACCACGCTGACCGTGCCCAGTTCAGAGCCGTCGTCGCCGATGATGCGCGCGACCGAGTTCTCGGTGGGGAAGACCGTGCCATCCTTGCGGCGCATGGTGTACTCGAAGTGGGCCTGGTCGCCTGCCTCCAGGGAGCCATGGGCGCGGCGCTGAAATTCCATGAAGCTGTCGCGGTCGGTGTGCAGGATGTCCATGGGCGCGCCGGACAATTCCTCGTCGCTCATCTGGAACATGGCCTGCGCCGCCGGATTGGCGTCGAGGATGCGGGCGTCGGGGGTGAGGATGAAGACCGCCTCGCCCAGCGACACGAAGGTGCTGCGCAGCCACAATTCCTTTTCGGCCAGGGCCTGCTCGGCGGCGCGCTGCTCGGTGATGTCCGTGCCCGAGGCGAGCACGCCTAAGGGTGCGCCGCTCTCGTCGGTCAGCAGCTGGTTCTTCCAGGTGATGAGCCGGTGCTCGCCCGTGCGGGTGGTCACGTAGTTGGTGTACTCGGCTTCCAGGTCGGCATCGCCGCAGCTGACGCAGTAGAAATAGTCCCTGGTCTCGTCGCGCTGCTCGTCCGGGATGATCAGGTCGATCCAGTTGCGGCCGAGGATCTCGTCTTCCTGGTAGCCCAGGGTGGTACAGCCCGCCCGGTTGATGAGGGTGACGTTGCCGAACGTGTCCAGGGCCACGACAATGGAGCCGACGATGTCCAGGTAGTGGGTGGCCCGCTCATGCTCCCGGGCCAGCCGCTGCTCCATGGCCGCGCGGCTGGTCACATCCTCCAGGGCGACGATGGAGTGGGTGAACCTGCCCGAGATGTCTCCCATGCGCGACACGGCCACGCCGTAGCGGCGCACCCCGTCAGCGGTTTCGCCAGCGGCGTCGAAGCGGCAGGCGGCCCGACCCGGTTCCAGCGGGCAGGCGCGCTCCAGCGCCTCGGCCAGCCAGGGCAGGGCCTGGCGCAGCGGCACCCCGGCTCCCTCGGCATCCGGGGCGACTCCGGCGACCCCGAGGCTGCCATGGTATATCTGCCCGGGCTGGCGCTCAAGGCCCAGCAGCCGAGCTGCGGCCCGGTTCATGACCGCGGCGTTGAGATCGTCGTCAAGGAGGAACACGGGCGTGTCCAGACTCTCGAACATGGTCAGAAACATGTTCTTTTCGGTGGTCAGGGCGCGGTTGGCCTCCTGCATTTCGGCCAAACGGTCGTCCGGGACGCTGGCCCCTGACCAGTCAACGATCAGGGCCACCTCCACCCGGTCGAAGAAGCGCTCGACAAAGGCGCGGCCCGGCCCTGTCAGCTCCGGGCCGAGGGCCTCGGCTCCATGCTCGTCGATGAGGGAGAGGTAGGCGCGGCGGTAGTATTTGAGCAGGCCGAGGAACATGTCCAGGGTGATGCCCCGTTCCCGGTGGCGGCCCGACTCGGCCACGGCAAAGACCGAGGCCGGATCGTCGAGAAAGGTTTCCTGCGGGGAGAACTCGCCCCAGTCCGGGCCGTGCCGCTCCAGAGTCGCGGTCAGGGCGCTTGTCAAACGGGCCACCGAACTCCGCCACGCCTCAAGCAAGGCGCTGGTGTAGGCGGTGTACCCCTGCCGCTCGGCGTGGTTGAGGACGCACTCCATGAGCCACTCCTCGCGGGAGGCGAGGAAGCCGGTGATCCGCCTGGTCAGGTGCGTGTCGGAGTCGTGCCGCATGGTAATGAATATACCGAAAAAAACGAATGAATCAAGTGGCGGGCATGGAATATCCTCCATGGCTATGTGCAGGTTTCCGCGCCTCGGCGTGCACGCCTTTGCACGACAGGCTGACGCTTGCACCCTGCCTGGAGGTCCAAGGGGCGGCAATGGCGATGCTTTTTCCATGGCATGGGCCGTGCAAGAAGAACCTTTGGCCTTGCCTTGGGCCGCCCTGTTTTCATACCATGGAGGTATGAAATCAACCCTGGCCCGAATGAAGGCCGGAGAGCAAAGCTTGGAGTGTTAAGTAATGAAGCGCACGATATTCGCCCTGACGGTGGCCGTCTGCCTGCTGTCCGCCGCTGGCACGGCCCACGCCCTGTTCGGCTTTGGCGGCAAGTTCAAGACCGTGAAGCCGCGCGACGGCGTGGTGACCATTCCCCTGACCGAGGTGAGCGATGGCAAGGCCCACTACTATGTGCTCAAGCGTGACGGGTTCGAGGTGAGATTCTTCCTGCTGCAAAGCCCGGACGGGGTGATCCGGGCCGCCTTCGACGCCTGCGACGAGTGCTTTCGCGAGAAGAAGGGCTATGTGCAGGACGGCGAGTTCATGGTCTGCGTCAACTGCGGCCAGCGCTTCCACGCCTCGCGCATCAACGAGGTCAAGGGCGGGTGCAATCCCTCGCCCCTGGACCGGGCCATCGGGCCGGAGGCGGTGACCATCCGCGAGCGCGACATCATGGCCGGACGCGGGTACTTCTGAGATGAACATCCTCGTCATCCCCCTGCGCAACCTACGCATGAAGTGGGCCAGGTCGCTGCTTCTGCTGCTGGTCTTCACCCTGGGCGTGGCCTCCATCGTGGCCCTGAACCTGGTCTCGGGCGTGGTGGGCGAGTCCCTTGAGAGGAAGCTGGTGGCCTACGGGGCCAATATCCTGGTCATGCCCCGCACCGAGAAGCTCACGGTGAGCTACGGCGGATTTTCCATGGGCGACATGCTCCTCGGGGCCAGCGACCTGGACGAGGCCCGGACCATGGAGCGCATCGCCGCCATCCACCACGGCAGCCGCGTCTCGGCCATCGCGCCCAAGCTGGTGTCCATGGCCCGGGTGGACGGCACGGCCGTGGGCGTCATCGGTGTGCGCTGGGAGCGCGAGATGGCCATCAAGGGTTACTGGGCCGTGGACGGCGAGTTTCCCGCCCGCGAGGACGGTGTGCTGGCCGGGTCGCGGGCCGCGGCCAGCCTTGGGCTGGTCCCGGGCGACACCCTCTCCCTGGGCTCGCGCACGGCCGTGGTCACCGGCGTGCTCCGGCCCACGGGCGGGGACGACGATTCCGTGCTCTTCACGGGCATGGACTTTGCCCAGGCCGCCTTTGGCCGACCGGGCCGGGCCGATTATGTGGAGGTGGCGGCCCTGTGCGCCGGGTGTCCCATCGAGGAGATCGTCGATCAGATCGCAGAGGCCCTGCCCGGGGCCGAGGTCCAGGCCCTGCAATCCGTGGTCAGGCAGCGCATGTACTCGGTGGACTTCGTGCAGCGACTCATCCTCTCGGTCAGCCTGATCATCCTGCTCATCGCCTGCGCCATGGTCGGCGCGACCATGCTTTCAAGCGTCAACGAGCGCATCCGGGAGATCGGGCTGCTGCGCTCGCTGGGCTTTTCGCGGCCCGGGGTGTTCGCCATTTTCTGCTTCGAGGCCGTGGTCCTGGGCGCGGCGGCCGGATGCCTGGGCTATGTGGCGGGCCACGCCCTGAGCCTGCGCGTCATCGGGGCCCTGGACATCACCGAGGGGGCCACCCTGGCCTTCAGCGCGGCCGGGCTGGCCCTGACCTGCCTGCTCATCGTGGCCGTGTCGGTCCTTTCCGCATTCTTTCCGGCCTGGAAGGCGTCGTCCGTGGAGCCGTCCGAGGCCCTCATCTCGCTCTAGGAGTGCCCATGCTCGAAGCTGCCAACATCATCAAGACCTTCCGCACCCGGGGCGTGGAGAGCCCGGCTCTGGCCGGGGCCAGCCTGACCGTGGCCCCGGGCGAGTTCGTGGCCATTGTCGGCCGCTCCGGGTCGGGCAAGACCACCTTCCTGAACATCCTGTCCACCCTGCTCACCCCGGACTCGGGCCAGCTGCGCTACAAGGGCGAGGACATCACCGCCCTGCCGCCAGCCGCCCTCAACCGGCTGCGGCGCGAGGACTTTGCCATGGTCTTCCAGTTCCACTATCTGCTGCCCTGCCTGACCGCGCGCGAGAACGTGCTGCTGCCCTTTCTCCACTCCCTGGCCCCGGTTTCGGCCGAGGTGCGCCGCCGGGCAGACGCCTGCCTCGACCGGGTGGGCCTGGGCGGCAAGGGGGACAAGCTGCCCGGCCATCTCTCGGGCGGCGAGCAGCAGCGGGTGGCCATTGCCCGCGCCCTGGTCAAGCGCTCGGCCGTGCTCTTTGCCGACGAGCCCACCGGCAACCTGGACCGGACCACCGGCGAATCGGTCATGGACCTCCTGGCCGACCTGGGCAACGACGGCCTGTCCGTGGTCATGGTCACCCACGACGAGGCCCACGCGGCCCGCGCCCACCGCACGGTCCACATGGCCGACGGTGTCATGGCATAAGCCGGGAGCCATGCTCATCAAGGCCCCCGCCCCTCATCAGAGGTGCGGGGGCCGCGTGGTTTTCATGTCTCTCGGTTGAGGCTATCTACCGTGATTGTTTCAGTTCTTCCGGCGTCACATCCCGGGCTTCGATGACATACCTCGTGACAGTCACGGGTACCGTTGCGCCCGGGCTCCTCCGAGTGGGCGCGGCCTCTCCGGCAGGCACCACGAGTCTTGTGATAACAACCTTCGCCCCGCGGGCGATGTCCGCCGGGTCTGTCGCGGCCCGCCTCGTGACCAGTGAGACGGTCCCGTCAATGGGGGCGGTCGCGCTACGTCTCGTGATTTGCGAGACTATTCCGTCAACCTCCGCATACAGCACCTCGTTTTTCTCTTCGAGCTCTTTGGTGATGAGTATCTGTTTTGTTCTATAGCCGATGAACCTGGGTTCGTTGATAATCAAGCTCCCTTCTTTGGAATTGTCAAAGCCACCTTCAAGATTTGTGGCGACCTTATCGAGTTCGGCTCCCAGGTTGGCCGAGGCCCCGGAACTGTCCTTGAACGTGTATTCCATGCCACCCACTTCGAGTAGCGATGAAACGTAGTAGTTTTTATTCAGTGCCGTTTCGAGCGACTCCCTCTTGGTCGTCGGCAGAAGTTCGTTCATCAGGTTGTCCAGAGGGAGAGAGTAGATTGTTGCGTCGCGGAAGGTCACACTGTACGAAGTCGCGCCCAGGATTTTCAGCATGGCCGCAGTGTCCCCGATGTACGTGGCATTGGCGTCAATGTCGTAGGACTTGTTGGAGGAGACGGAAGTCAGGGTAGCCTTTCTTCCATTGTTTTTCATGATTCTTTCGATGGTTTCTGCGTCCATGCTATTGGAGGAAACGACGGAGGAACTCAAATATTTATCTGCGAATATTTCGCCCAAGGTCATGCCGTCGCGTGGCGGACTCACGACGCTCATATTGTAGTCCTTCAGGATGGTTTGCACGGGATCCTTTGCGGCGCAGGCCGAAAGGGTCAGGGCCATCAGGCACAAAAGGCAGAGGATTGCTCGTTGCATGGCTTGCCTCCATGATTGGATTGGGATGATTTTTTCCTGATCATGCATGTTGGTCGATATTTGTCAACACTAATGGCGTAAAATATCACATCCCCGTTCACGCCCGCACTTCGGGCAGTTCGGGCCAGGCCGTGGTGTAGCGCGGGGAGCGCATGTCGCGGCGCATGTGCCAGGCGGCTTCGCGGGGGCCCACGGCGGCGAAGGTGACGGTGTCGCGGCCCCAGCGGGCGTTGAGGGTGTCCACGGCGCGCATGAGGGGGGCGTGGGCCGGGGTGTCGTTTGGCGGCAGGTCGAGCAGGCTGAGCCAGCGGCCGTCCACCGGCTCCAGGCCCGAGAGCATCACCCCGCACTTCTTGAACTCGAAGCCTTCCCGGTAGATGCGCGCCAGCCCGGCGTGGACGGCCCGGATCAGGGTGGGCGTGTGGGCCGTGGCCACGGCCAGGGGCACCGAAGCACTGTCGTTGTGCTGGGGCAGCCCGGGCCGGAAGGGGTTGGTGTGCAGGAAGACATGGGCGCAGGAGGCCACGGCGTGCAGGCGGCGCAGCTTTTCGGCCGCGCGGACCATGTGCAGGGCCGTGGCCTCGCGCAGCTCGTCCAGCCCGGCCACCGGCTGGCCAAAGGAGCGCGAGGAGAGGATGGTCTTGCGGTCGGCCGGGCCGTCGGCCAGGGCGTGGCAGGGCTGGCCGCGCAGCTCCAGCAGGGTGTGCAGCCCGGTCACGGTCATCTTCCTGCGCACCCAGGTCGGGTCCAGGTCGCGGAAGGCGAGGGCGTCGCCCACCCCGTGCCGGGCGAGCCGCGCGCCGTGGCGGCGGCCGATGCCCCAGATGTCGGCAATGGCCGTGTGGCGCAGCAGCCGGTCCGGGTCCTGGCTGGCCGCGAAGTCGAAGACGCCGCGCAGGCGGGGGTGGTTCTTGGCAAAGCGGTTGGCCAGCTTGGCCAGGGTCTTGGTCGGCCCGATACCGATGGAGATGGCGATGCCTGTCCACGCCTCCACCGTGGCCTTGAGCCGCCGGGCAAAGGCGTCGGCCCCGCCGGGCACGCCGCTCAGGTTGGCAAAGGCCTCGTCAATGGAGTAGACCGCCACCTCGGGGCAGAAGCGGGCCAGCACGCCCATGACCCGGGCCGACATGTCGCCATAGAGCGCGTAGTTGGAGGAGAAGACCGCCACCCCGTGGCGGCGCAGCAGGGCGCGGTACTTGAAGTACGGCGCGCCCATGGGGATGCCCAGGGCCTTGGCCTCGGCCGAGCGGGCGATGACGCAGCCGTCGTTGTTGGAGAGGACCACCACCGGGCGCTGGCGCAGATCGGGCCGGAAGAGCCGCTCGCAGGAGGCGTAGAAGTTGTTGCAGTCGATGAGGGCGTAGCGCGGGGGCATGGTTTGCTCCGGGTGTTTCGATGCCGCGTCGGGTCACAGGGCATGGAGCACATGCCTGACCACGCCCCATATCTCGAAATCCGTGTCCGGGGTGATGGGGGTGGGCGCGTAGTCCGGGTTCTCCGGGGCCAGCTCCATGCCCGTGGCCGTGCGGCGCAGCCGCTTGACCGTGAACTCGCCGTGGATGCGGGCGATGACGACATGGCCGGGCCGGGCAGTGAGCGATCGGTCCACCACCAGGATGTCGCCGTGGTGGATGGCCGCGCCGGTCATGGAGTCCCCGGCCACGCGCACGAAGAAGGTGGCCTCGGGCCGGGGCGCGAGGTATTCGTTCAGATCCAGGGTCTTTTCCACGTAGTCCTCGGCGGGTGAGGGGAATCCCGCCGTGACCGCCTCCCCGGCCAGGGGGAGCGGCCGCGCCAGGCCTGTCCGCAACAGGGACGGCGACGCGAAACCGCCCAGGGAGTCGAGCCGTTCGATCACTGGAAAAATAGGCATATGCACCTCAGGATGTCAATCTTTGAAAAACAATTTGACCTGATACCGCGAATTTTGTCAACTCAAGAAAAACAACTTGTGTCGAATCAGGGGAATGATCAAAGGGGGTTGCCGGGGCGGGCGGATTGCAGCAAGGTGCGGCTGGGGAAGGTGCATATGACGGCGAAGGCGGTTTCGCATACCTGTTTCGATTCCTTGTGCCGGGCGGCGGACGCCGTGCCGGGCTTGCGGATTGATTTTGCCCAGCTCGGGGGCGGCCGATGCGGGGTCGAGGTGTTCTCGGCTCGGCGCGCGCCCTATCATTTCACCCAGTGGCGCGTGGAAAAAAGCGTCCGGCGGCACGGCGTGATTCCGTCGGGCCGGGTGGCCCTGGCCCTCCATGCCGAGCCGGGCCTGACCTCCAATGCCCATGGCGAGTCCTTTGGCTGCGGCGAAATTGTCCTGACCCCTGGCGGCACCCGCATCGACAGCGTTTCCTTTGCGCAGACCAACCTCTTTGGCCTGTCCGTGGAAGAGGACGCCTTTGCGGCCATGGTCAAGGCCACGGGTTGTCCGGTGGCGATTCCCAACCAGGGGCCGATCAGGCTGCTGTCCCCCCCCGACGCGCTCGTCGCCCGGTTGCGCGCCGCCTTGTGGGCGGTGCGCGAGGCCGCCCTGACCGGCCGGGGCGACGATGCCGCATGGCAGGCGGTGGCCGGGAGCCTAGGTGCCTGCCTCGCCGCCCTCGACACGCCGGGCCGGGTTCCCGTGGAGTCGCCGCGCAGGCGCGTGGTGCGCCGCAGCCTGGGCTACATCGGCGAAAACCTGGCCTCGCCCCTGAAGCTCTCGGACATCTGCCGCATCGTGGGGGTGAGCGAGCGGACCCTGATCTACGCCTTCAAGGAGCACTTGGGGCTCACGCCCAAGGCCTACATGAACATCTGCCGACTGAACATGGTCCGGCGCGAGATGGAGTGCGGCCGGGCCTCCTCCATCACCGACGCGGCCACGCGCTGGGGATTCTGGCACATGGGCCAGTTCTCGGCCGACTACAAGCGCTTCTTCGGCGAGCTGCCCTCCCATACCCTGTCCAGGGCGCGCGGCAGGGGCCTCGGTCCCGGTCAGGGCTTGTCCGGTTGACCCCGGCTCGGCTTCGCCTCTTGTCCGCCGTTTGTCTCCCCCTTGACTCGGTCCCGCAAAACAGGGATACCCCATTGAGAAATCCGTAATTTTTCACCACAGGAGTGTACCCCCCCATGAAACGATTTGCGCTGCTTTCGACCCTGCTTGCCGCCCTCGTCCTGACCGCCTCGGTCGCCATGGCCCAGCCCCCGGAGCTGCGCGGCACCTGGCGCGGCACCTCCTACATCATGGAGGCCGCCGGTGCCCGCGAGGGCAAGTGCGCCTATGTCATCGACGTCCAGGAGGGCCAGCTCTTCTCCGGCTACAAGCTCTGGTTCGACGCCAAGAAGGTGCTGCAAAAGGAAACCTTCACCGGCATCTTCGGCGACGACGGCAACCTCTACATCGCCGAGCGCGACGACGGCTACACCATGGGCCAGCGCACCAGCAAGCAGACCATGAGCCTGTATTACCTGGAGCACGGCGCGCTGAACAAGTCGATCCTGTACAAGCTTGAGCGGGTCCATTTCGTCACCGGCTTCGTGGAGATCGACACCGACGGCGACCGGACGCTGATCCACGCCGAGATTTCCACCCACTACCCCCTCAATGCCGAGCGGATCATGGCCGAGGCGGACACCAACAAGGACGGCAAGCTGACCGAGGCGGAATGGGAAGCCTGGAAGAAGGCCAACACCTTCCACTAGCCCCTGACCACCCGCGACAGGCGCGGGGACATTGAACGAAGAACGCCCGGCCGTTGCAGGCCGGGCGTCTCATTTTGTGGAAGCAGGGGCGGGCTAGTAGTGGATGTCCCCCTCGCCCATGGGGGTGGCGAAGGTCTTGTACGCCCAGAACTGGTAGCCGATGATCACCGGCAGGAAGACCAGGACCACGCCGAGCATGATGCTCAGGGTGAGCGGGCTCGAGGCCGAGTTCATGATGGTCAGGCTGTTGCCCGGGTTGGGGTTGGACGGGATGATGGCCGGGAAGATGCCGGCCACGCCGAACATGGTCGTGCCGCCGATGTACATGCAGGAAGCGCCCCAGGCCATCCACCACTTGCGCGCGCCCATGTAGACGCGCATCAGCACCAATCCGGCCACGGGCAGGGCCAGGATGACGAAGAGTGCGGGGTAGAGGAAGAAGTTGCTGAAGAGCTGGGTCTCCACGGCGGTGTAGGCCAGGAAGAGCACGGTCAGCACCACCTGGACCGGCCACAGCTTGACTGCCACATTTTCGGCTCGGCCGCGCAGGTCGCCCGTGGTCCGGATGCACAGCCACAGCGCGCCGTGCATGACGAAGATGATCACGAAGAGGACGCCTCCGGCCAGGCCGTAGGGGTTGAGCAGGCCAAACAGCCCGGCCTGGCTGAACCCGGTCTCGTCCAGGGGCAGGCCCCGGAAGATGTTGGCAAAGGCCACGCCCAGCAGCAGGGCGGGCAGGAAGCTGCCCACTGCGTGGCAGATGTCCCAGGTCTTGCGCCATGCGACGCTCTCGACCTTGGAGCGGAACTCAAAAGACACCCCGCGCACGATGAGCGCGAAGAGCAGCAGCCACAGCGCGGTGTAGAGCCCGCTGAACATCTGGGCATAGGCGTAGGGGAAGGCGGCAAAGGTCACGCCGCCAGCGGTGATGAGCCAGACCTCGTTGCCGTCCCAGAAGGGGCCGGTGGCGTTGAGGATGGCCCGTTTTTCCTCCTCGGTCTTGGCCAGGAAGGGATGCAGCGTGCCCGCGCCGAGATCAAAGCCGTCCAAGATGAAGTAGACGGCCCAGAGCACTCCCCACAGGATGAACCAGGTCACAGCCAGATAGTAGTGGACTGTTCCGGTTTCAACGAATGTTTCCATCATTGCAGCGTCTCCTTGTGGTCTCTTGGGTTAAGCGGCCTTGACCTGAATGGGCGTGTGGTCTTCCGGACCCTTCTTGGCCAGTCGGACCATCAGCCAGATGCCCGCCGCGCCCAGCAGGGTGTACAGCAGGCACATCAGGATGAAGGAAAAGGCCACGGTCCCGGTGGTGACCGGCGAGACGGCGTCGGAGGTGCGCATGAGCCCGTAGACGATCCACGGCTGGCGGCCGACCTCGGCCAGCACCCAGCCCGCCTGCATGGCGATGTAGGGCAGGGGAATGCACCAGGGCAGGATCTTCAGGTAGAGCGGGTACTGCTTGATCTTGTTGCGCATCACCCAGCCGAACAGGGCGAGCATTGGCAGGACCGTGCCGATGCCCACCATGATTCGGAATCCGAGGAAGGTCAGGACAATGGGCGGGCGGTCCTCCTTGGGAATGTCGTTCAACCCCTTCACCTCGGCGTTGACGTCGTTGTAGGCCAGGAAGCTCAAGGCCCCGGGGATGGGCAGGGCTTCCACCAGATTGCCGTCCTCGCCGGGGATGACCAGCAGGTAGAGCGGCGCGTTGCGCTGGGTCTCCCAGTGCGACTCCATGGCCGCCAGCTTGGCGGGCTGGACCTGGGACATGTGGTTGCCGTGGAAGTGCCCCTCCACGGCAGTGAAGACAGAGAAGACCAGGGCCACGCCTGCGCCGATGGCAAAGGACTTCTGAAAGAATTCCACGTTGCTCTCCCGGAGGAGGTGCCACGCGGCCACGCCCATGACAAAAAAGCCTCCCAGGCACAATGCTCCTGGTATGACGTGGAAGAATTGGTACCAGCCAAAGGGGTTGGTGAGCACGGCGATGAAGTCGGTCAGTTCGGCCCGGCCATTGCGGATGATGTAGCCGGTGGGGTCCTGCATGAAACCGTTGGCCAGGAGGATCCAGATGGCCGAGAGGTTTGAGGCCAGGGCGATGAGCCAGGCCACGATGGCGTGCGCCTTGGCCGAGAGCTTTTCCCAGCCGAAGTGCCACACCCCGATGAAGGTGGACTCCAGGAAGAAGGCCGCCGTGGCCTCGATGGCCAGCAGCGAGCCGAAGATGTCGCCCACGAAGGAGGAGTAGCGCGACCAGTTTGTGCCGAACTGGAACTCCAGCGTGATGCCCGTGACCACGCCCAGGGCGAAGTTGACCAGAAAGATCTTGCCCCAGAATTTGGCCATCTTCTGGTAGGTCTTGTTGCCCGTGCGCACATAGGCGGTCTCCATGCAGGCGATAAGCACCGACAGCCCGAGCGTCAGCGGGACAAAAAGAAAATGAAACATGGTTGCCGCCGCGAATTGCAGCCGCGAAAGCATAAGCACATCCATACAAACCCCCTTGCGGATAATGCCGATCAAAAAGTCCAGATGCGTCAGTCCGATGGTAGGCGAAAGCTAAACCTGTTCTCTTCGTAAATCAAGAATAATAACTAAGACTATCGAAAAAAATCAGGCGTTCCTCATGTTGGGGGGCTGGCCCGTGGATTCGAGCACGGCGCGCCAGTAGTTGGAGTCGGTCAGGATGCGCTTCTTGCCCCGGGTGACGAGGTCGATGGGGATGTGCACGTAGCGGCCGTTCCAGCGCGAGATGACGAGGTTGGTGCGCCCGGCCATGGCCGCGTGGACCGCGTTGATGCCCAGAAACGAGCAGTAGATGCGGTCGTTGGCGTTGGCCGGAACCGAGCGGACGATGTAACTCGGGTCGATGTACTTGAGGGTGGCGTCGATGCCCTGGGCCTTGAAGTGGGCGAGGATTTCCCGCTTGAGCAGGCCGCCGATGTCGCCGAGCACCTTGTTGCCCGAGGCGTCGGTGCTGCTGGTGGCGTCGAGCAGGTCCTGGCCCGCGCCCTCGGCCACCACGATGACCGCGTTGCCGCGCCGCCTCATGCGTGATTCCAGGGCGGCCAGGAATCCCTTGTCGCCGTGCAGGTCAAAGGGAGCCTCGGGAATGAGCACGAAGTTGACCGCCTGACAGGCCAGGGCGCTCTGGGCCGCGATGAAGCCTGCGTCACGGCCCATGACCTTGACCAGCCCCATGCCCCAGGGCGCGCCCGTGGCCTCCACATGGGCACCCTTGATGGCCACGGTGGCAGTCTCCACGGCCGTGTCAAAGCCGAACGAGGGCGAGGCAAAGTCGATGTCGTTGTCAATGGTCTTGGGCAGGCCGACCACGGCGATGGACAGGCGGCGCTTGGTGATCTCCCGGATCACGGCGCTGGCGGCGCGCATGGTGCCGTCGCCGCCGATCATGAAGAGGACGGAGACGTTCATGCGCTCCAGGGCGTCCACTATGGCCTCGGGGTCCTGGGGCCCGCGCGAACTGCCCAGGAAGGTGCCGCCGAATTCGTGGATGCGGCTGACACGCTCGGGGGTCAGTTCCACGATGTCGTGGCCTTCCTCGGGGATGAACCCGGCCAGGCCGAATCGGATGCCCAGCACCGAGGGCACGCGGTATTCGTGGATGGCGGTCATGACGATGGCGCGGATGACATCGTTGAGGCCGGGGCACAGGCCGCCGCAGGTGACCACGGCGCACTTGGTCTTGCTCGGATCGTAATAGACCCTGTCCCTGGGCCCGGCAGGCTCGAAAAAGGCGCGGCGACCCTTGCCGCCCTTGCCTTGCAATTCCACATTGGCCCGCGAGATGTGGACCAGCACGGCCTCGTCTTCGTCCACGAACCGGCCCAGGCTCAAGGGGTTTTTGATCTTGGCCTCGCCCACCGTGTCGATGGCGGTCTCGGCCGGGGTCACGAGTTTTTCCTGGCTGGTTTTCATGGGGCTCCTCGCGGGTTTGACAGGTTGAGCTATGACTCGCATTGTTATATGGATTTTCGGCGAGGGGCAAATAATTCTTGATGCGAGCGGGTGCTCGGGAGCAGGCATGGGCAAGGTGAACGCGCCCCCCTGGGCGGACATGGCCGGTCTTGCGGCCGCAAACGCGGAGGAACGCGGCAGCGTCGGCCGCTGCTGGGTGCCTGTGGCTGACGTGCTGGAGTGCGCCGACAGGGTGGTCGTTGTCGTGGAGCTGCCGGGCATGACCCAGGAGGACGTGACCGTGGAGCTGCGCGGCCAGGACCTGTGGGTCTACGGCTCGTCGCCCGGCCGCACGGCCGGGGTGGTGCGCCACCACGCCGTGGAGCGGGCCGTGGGGCCGTTCGCCCGCCGCTTCGCCCTGGCCGGGCTGTGTTCCGGGCCGGGCCGTGTCACCGGCGGCGAGGTCTCGGCCGTGTTCACGGATGGCCTGCTCACCGTGACCCTGATGAAGACACATCCCGTCCGCCGCCGGATTCCGGTGGATTGAGCCGTTTTTCCGCGCCCTGTCTTGCCTGACGGGCCTGGCGTCCCGGGCGGCCAGCGCTTGACGCCGCCGCCACAGTGCCTATCTGATGGAATCATGATTTTCCGGAGGATACAGACACCATGACGAGCAATATAAAGACCCTGCTCTTCCTCGGCCTGCTGACCGGCCTGCTGCTCTTCCTTGGCGGCCTCATGGGCGGGCGCACCGGGCTGGTGCTCGCCTTTGGCCTGGCCATGGTCATGAACGTGGGCAGCTACTGGTACTCGGACAAGATCGTCCTGAAGATGTACAAGGCGCGCGACCTGTCGCGCGGCGACGCGCCCCACATCCACGCCGTGGTGGAGGAGATGGCCGCCCGGGCGGGCATCCCCAAGCCGCGCATCGCCCTCATCCCCCAGGACGCGCCCAACGCCTTTGCCACGGGCCGCAACCCGGAGAACGCCGTGGTGGCCGTGACCCGGGGCATCGTGGCCATCCTCAACCCCGACGAGCTCAAGGGCGTGCTCGGCCACGAGCTGGGCCACATCGCCAACCGCGACATCCTCATCCAGACCGTGGCCGCCGTGCTGGCCGGGGCCATCGTCTTCATCGCCAACATGCTCCAGTGGACAGCCATCTTCGGCATCGGCCGCAGCGACGGGGAGCGGGGCAACCCCATCGCGGCCATTGCCCTGGCCATTCTCGCGCCCATTGCCGCAGGCATGATCCAGATGGCCATCTCGCGCTCGCGCGAGTACCTGGCCGACGAGGCCGGGGCGCGCCTGAGCGGCGATCCGCTCCATCTGGCCGGGGCGCTGGGCAAGCTCGACGCCGCTGCCGAGCGCGTGCCCATGCAGGGCAGTCCGGCCACGGAGAACATGTTCATCGTCAGCCCCTTCCGGGGGAGCGGGGCGTCCTCCCTCTTCGCCACCCACCCGCCGGTGGCCGAGCGCATCGCCCGGCTGCGGGCCATGGCCGGGAGGGCGCGCTAGCATGGACCGATGGCCGCGCCTCCTGTCCTTAATCCTGGCAATGATCCTGACGCTGCCCGTGTCGCTGACCATCCCGGGCGGCGCTTTGGCCCAAAGCCGGGCCACTGAAACGGACGAGCGGCGCACCCCGGTGGTCCGGGCCGTGCAGGCCACCAGCTCCTCGGTGGTCAACATCACCGTGATCCGGCGCGACCAGCCCGGGGCGCGTTCGCCCTTTGGCGATCCATTCTTCGACCGCTTTTTCGGCGGGTTCCCGGGCCAGCGTCCCGGGCCGTCCCACAATCTGGGCTCCGGGGTGATCATAGACGGGGCCAAGGGGCTGGTGCTGACCAACGCCCACGTCATCGCCGGGGGCGGCGACATCGCCGCGCGCCTGCTCGACGGCCGCGAGTACGAGGCCGAGCTTGTGGGCTCGGACCCGGACTTCGACCTGGCCGTGCTCCGCCTGCTCGACGCCCAGGGGCTGCCCCAGGTGTCCATGGGCGATTCCGACGACATCCTCATCGGCGAGACGGTCATCGCCATCGGCAACCCGTTCGGCTACTCCCATACCGTGACCACGGGCGTGATCTCGGCCCTGAACCGGCCCATGACCACCGAACGCGGCGCCTTTGGCAGCTTCATCCAGACCGACGCGGCCATCAATCCCGGCAACTCGGGCGGGCCCCTGCTCAACATCCACGGACAGCTCATCGGCATCACCACCGCCATCCGGGCCGGGGCCGAGGGCATCGGCTTCGCCATCCCGGTGAACAAGGCCAAGCTCGTGGTCCGTGAACTGCTCGACACGGGCCACGTGGCCCCCATCTGGCTCGGCCTCTTCGGCCAGGACGTGGATCAGGCCACGGCGCGCTATTTCCGGCTCAAGAGCCTGAGCGGCATGCTGGTGGCCGAGGTCCATCCCGAGACCCCGGCCGCAGCGGCGGACATCCGGCCCGGGGACATCATCCTGGCCTTCAACGGCCGCGAACTGGCGGGCAAGGACGACTACCTGGCCCGGCTCTTCGGCATCACCCGCAACGAGACCGTGACCCTGACCGTGCTGCGCGACGAGAGTGAACGCCGACTGGCCCTGCGGCCTCAGCCCCTGGACAAGGCCAAGGCGCTGGAGTTGGTGCTGGCCCGCTGGGGCTTCGAACTCGCCGACCGCCAGGGCGGCGGGGCCGAGGTGACCCGGGTGCGGCCCGGCAGCGCGGCCGCCCAACTGGGCCTGCAACAGGGCGACATCATCCATCAGATCGGCAACCGGCGGCTGGCCTCGGGCATTGACCTGCTCAACGCCTTTTTGCGAAACAGGATGAACAGCGCCGTGTTCATGCGCGTGCAGCGCGGCCGAGGGCTGTATCATGTCCGTTTGACCCTCTAGCGGCACGGACCGAATCGCGATACGCACCACCCGAAGGAGGGGTATGCAGGATCAACGAAGATACTGGACGGAGCGGGGAAGGGACAAGACCTTCACCACGCCGTTCAGGATGGACGTATTTCAGGAACATGTGGCCAGGGACGCGCGGGTGCTCGACTTCGGCTGCGGCTACGGGCGGACCCTGGCAGAGTTGGCCGGGGCGGGCTACACGGCCCTGACGGGCATCGATTTTTCCGAGACCCTCGTGGAGCGGGGCCGGGCCGAGCATCCGGGCCTGGACCTGGTGGCCTACCCCGGCGGGCCGCTCCCCTTTGAGGAAAACGCCTTTGACGCGGCCCTGATGCTCGGCGTGTTCACCTGCATCATCGAGACCCGGGCACAGGCCGAGGCCCTGCTGGAGCTCAAGCGGGTGCTGCGGCCGGGCGGGCTGCTCTACGTCAACGACTTCCTGCTCAACCGCGACCGGCGCAACCTGGACCGCTACAAGCTCGGCCAGGAGAAATATGGAATCTACGGTATCTTCGACGTGGAGGACGGCGGGACCATGCGCCACCACGACCGCAGCCACATGGAGGCCCTGTTTCTCGATTTCGAGCCTCTGTTCTTCGAGGAGACGGTCTTCGAGACCATGCACGGCCATCTTTCCCAGGGGTTCTGCTGCCTGCTGCGCCTGCCCGCCTGACGCGGGGCGGACCGGGGAATTTTCCGGGAGACTGCCGGGGGCGGGTCAGGGTCTGAGCTGGCTCAAGATCATGCCCGCCAGCATCAGACCGCAGCCGATCAGGGCGCGCAGGGAGAGCAGTTCGCCCAGCATCAGCCAGCCGCCCACGGCCGCGAACACGGCCTCAAGGCTCAGGATGATGGCCGCATGGGCGGGCTGGGCGTCGCGCTGGGCCACCACCTGGAGGGTGTAGGCCACGCCCACGGACATGAGCCCGCCGTAGGCGATGGGCAGGGCCGCGCTGTGCAGCCCGGCCAGGGTGATCTCCTCGGTGGCCACGGCTCCGATCAGGCTCAACACGGCGCAGGCCGTGAACTGGATCGTGGAGAGCTTGACCGCGTCCACCGCGTCCATGCCGGGCGAGAGCTTGCCGATGAGCAGCACATGCCCGGCCCAGAAGAGCGCACTGACCAGAACGAGCAGGTCGCCAAAGGCGATGGACACCCCGGAGGTGACCGAGAGCAGATACATGCCCACCACGGCCAGGGACGCGCCGAGCCAGGTGCCCCAGCCGGGCCGCTGGGCCAGGAGCAGGCCGAAGATGGGCACAAAGACCACATAGAGCCCGGTGATGAACCCCGCCTTGCCCGCAGTGGACGCCTCATAGCCGAGGGCCGCCAGCTGCGGCTCGGCCAGCCCCATCTGCTGGAGGGTGGCCCCGCAGAAAAGGGCGATGCCGAGCACCCCGCCGCCCACGGCCAGCCGTTTCCTGTCGGTGCCCACAAAGCCCGGGGTGCGGCGCTTTTCCATGTACGCCACCAGCGGCACCAGGGCCAGGGCACCCAGGGCGAAGCGGACCCCGTTGAAGGTCAGGGGGCCGATGTGGTCCATGCCCATGCGCTGGGCCACGAAGGCGAACCCCCAGATGGCGGCGGTGGCAAAAAGCAGGATGTCTGCCCGGAGGATGCGGCTGTTCACGTGCGGTCTCCTTGGAAAAAGATTATCCCGTGTACAGCATGGAAGGGAGGGGGCGCAACCCCGGCTTCCAGGCAGAACCGGGGGGGGCCGCAGCCGTGGCAATCGATGCAGTTGCCATGCTCTTGCTGCATGAATTTATTGGAAAAGATTTCGTCCCTTCGGGCCGAGGTACTTTTTGGCTGGCGCCCCAAAAAGTACCCAAAAAGTGCGCTTTTATC
>NZ_JASTWE010000022.1 GCF_030282845.1 Pseudodesulfovibrio pelocollis | reverse complement strand
ACGGCGATTCGTCGTTTTCGAGCAGGGACGAGAAGAACGTGACCTCGTCCGGGAAGGACTTGAAGATGTTGTCCATGACCAGTCCGTTGATGCGGCTGACGGTACGGCATTCGAGCACCTTGCGCAGCAGCTTTCGGCAGTCGTGCATGTTGGTCTGCCGGATGATGCGCTTGATGCCCGGGATGGCCTGGGGCGTCAGGGAGATGGAATCGATGCCCATGCCGAGCAGGATGGGCACGCAGAACGGGTCACTCGCCACCTCGCCGCACAGGGAGACTTCTATGCCCGCCTGATGGGCGGCGTCAACCACCAGCTTGATGGTGCGCAGGGTGGCCGGGTGCAGCGGCTGGTAGAGATAGGACACATGGTGGTTGGTCCGGTCCACACCGATGGAATACTGGATGAGATCGTTGGTGCCGATGGAGAAGAAGTCCACCTCCCGGGCCAGGAACTCGGCGATCATGGCGGCCGAGGGCAGCTCGATCATGATGCCCACCGGCATCTCGGGGTTGTGGGCCACGCCCTCGCGGCGCAGTTCCGCCTTGGCCTGGGCCAGCCACGCCTTGGCCTGGCGCACCTCCTTGACCCCCGAGATCATGGGAAACATGAGGGAGACGTTGCCATAGGCCGAGGCACGCAGGATGGCGCGCAGCTGGACCTTGAACAGCTCGGGGTTGCGCAGGCAGAAGCGGATGGCCCGCAACCCCATGGCCGGGTTGGTCTCGTTGAGTTCGCCAAAGGCGGAGATGAACTTGTCCGCGCCCAGGTCCAGGGTCCGAAATACCACCTTGCGCGGCGACAGGATGGCGGCGAGATCGATGTATTTCTCGGCCAGCTCGTCCTCGGTGGGCAGATCGGTGCGGTTCAGGTAGGCGTATTCGGTGCGGTACAGGCCCACGCCCTCGGCACCGTTGTCCAGGGCGGCGGGGATCTCCTCCACCAGCTCGATGTTGGCCAGCACCTGGACGCGGGAGCCGTCGAAGGTCTCGGCCGGCAGCTGGCAGCCGCGCTTGATCTTGCGGGTGTAGTCCTCGAAAGAGGCGGCGCGCTCGTTGTATTCCTCAAGCTCGGCCTCGGTGGGATTGACCACGATGCGGCCGGTCAGGCCGTCGATGACCACCAGATCGCCGTCGTGGACGAAATCCTCCAGCATGTCCACGCCCACCAAGGCAGGGATGCCCATGGAGCGGGCCATGATGCCGGTGTGCGAGGTCTTGCCGCCGCGTACGGTGGCAAAGCCCATGATCCGGCTGACCTGGATCTCCACGGTGTCGGCCGGAGTCAGGTCGTGGGCCATGATGATGACCCGGCCCGGGATGGCGGTCAGGTCGGTCTCGCGGCCGATGAGCTTGGCCTGGACCTTGTCCGCCACCACGCGCACGTCCTGCATGCGCTCGCGGATGTAGGGATCGTGGACCGCACCAAAGGCGGCCTCCTGATCGGCCACGGCCTTTTCCAGCGCCCAGGCGCAGTTGAGGCCCAGGGTGCGCACATACTCCTCGGCCACGCCCGAGAGCTTGGGGTCCTTGAGCATGAGCACATGGGTGTCGATGAGCAGGCCGTAGTCCCGAAGGTCGACGGGAACCTGCGCGCGGATGACGGTCAGCTCCGCCTCCACGGCGGCAAAGGCGTCGTGCAGCCGCTCCACCTCGGCGTCCATCGCGGCCGCAGGCACGGTGTGCCGGGGCAGATGCGCCTTGTGGTTGCGGTTGACAAAGAACGCCTTGCCGATGGCGATGCCGGTGGCCACCGGAATGCCGGAGAGAATCTTGTCTGCCATCTAGTCGTTGAACCTTTTGCGAAACAGCGTTTCAAGGGCCTCCACGGCCTGGGCCGCGTCGTCGCCGCTGGCGCGGATCTCCAGCACGTCGCCGGGACCGGCGGCCAGGGTCAACACGTCGAGGATGGACTTGGCGTCCACCTCCTGCTCATCGAGGACGATACTTATCTGCGCCGCAAAACCCTGGGCGCGCTGGGCGAGTTTCCCGGCCGGGCGGGCGTGGAGCCCGTGTTCGTTGGCAACGACCACCTGCCGGGAGAGATACTCCCCCTGTTCTTCGCCCGTGCTCTGGTTTGATTCGGTCATGACCACCTGCTTGTTTGACACTTCTTTCTATGTCGGATTGTACCAAAAATCACAAGCTCAAAAATTCCCGCACCAGCCGCTCCATCGTGGGGAAAAGCTCAATGCCGATCACGAAAACCGCGGCAGCCAGCACCCGCGAGAGCACCCCGGTGCGCACGAACCGGGCAAAGAGCATCAGCGCGGCCGTGCCCGCCAGCCACTCCCACCGGTCAAGGGGGCGCGGCCAGATGATGGCCCACAGCCACAGCAGCAGGCCTGCGTTGAGGTACTTGATGCGCCGCCCCCAGTTGATCAGGTCCCACCGCTTGAGCCGCTCCAGAAACCGGAACCCCTGGCGCAGGCCGCAGACGAAGGTGTAGCCGCGAAAGGCCTGGAGCCCCGTGAAGAAACAGATGCCAAGCACCAGCGGCGCGGCCGTGTGCCCGGTGAGCAGCAGGCAGATGGTCAGCAGCGCCCAGAAGATGAGCAGGCTCCCGGCAAAGACCGAATCGCCGATGGCCGACAGGGAATAGGCCGTGGTGTCCTTGACCTTGGAGAGCATGGCCGAGGGAAACCGCCCGGCCGCAATGGACTTTTCCACGTTGAGATAGATGCCCACAAGGCACGGCATCCAGAAGGGATGGGACTGGAAGTGGCGCACATAGCGCTTGAGGGCCGCCCGGTATTGCTTCGGCTCCGAGTGGATGGCGGCCAGCCCCGGCTGCATGGCGTAGACCAGCCCGATGTTCTGCATGCCGCGCGTGTTGAAGCCCGCCCCGGCCATGTAGCAGCGCATGAAACTGCGCAGGCAGGCCACCACCAGGGTGTCCTGTCGCAGGCTTGTCAGGCTTCTTTCGCTCATGACGCTCATGCGTGCTCCGGGCCGGACCGCGCCGGGCGTCTACCTGCGCCCGGGCAACAGCCCGATGCGCGTCATGTATCTGGCTGCGGCCAGGGCTGCGGCCAGCTTGAGCGCGTCCCAGGGAATGAAGGGCGCCACGCCCACCAGCCATGCCTTGTGCCAGCTCAAGGACAGGGCGAACTTGAGCCAGGTCGCGCCCATGGAATAAAGCACCAGCAGCGCGACCAGTCCGAAGCCGCCACCGCGCATCCAGGAAACGGTCCCGTCCGGCTGCCGGGCCAGCCCGCATAGCCAGACTGCTGCCAACCAGCCGAAGATGTATCCTCCGGTGGGGCCGAACAGGTGGCCCAGGCCGGACCTGCCGCCCGCGAACACGGGCAGTCCCAATGTCCCGGCCAGAAGATACAGACCGACGGCCATGACCCCCCGCTTGGGGCCAAGCGCAAACCCCGTCAAAAAGACGAACAGCGGCTGCATGGAAATAGGCACCGGCCCGATGGGCACGATGAGATACGCGCTCGCGCCGATGGTGGCGGCCAGGAGCGCGGTCCAGACAAGCTGGTGCAGATCGGTCAGGGAATCCTTGGGCATGTGTCTTCTTTCAGGTTAATTGTCCATGGTGATGGTCTCGGGCCTGAGGCCCGCGGCCCGGATATCCGCGAGGTCGCGGTCCACATCGCCGCCGCGCACGGTCAGGTAGTCGCCGATCATCAGGCCGCTGGCGCCCGAGCCGAGCACATCGCGCCCTGCGTCCGGGCCGAAAACCGAGAGCCGCCCGCCGCACAGCCGAATGGCCGCGTCCGGCAGCAGGAACCGGTACAGCCCGATGACCTTGAGCGCCTCGGCCGGGGCGAGTACCTCGCGCCCCGCCAGCGGGGTGCCCGGGATGGGCTGCAAGAAATTGATCGGCACCGAGTCCACCCCAAGGGAGGCCAGGAGCCGGGCCAGCTCCACCCGGTCGTCCCAGCCCTCGCCCAGGCCGAAGAGGCCGCCCGAGCAGACGCGCAGCCCGGCCTCCAGCCCGGCGCGCACCGCCCGCACGTCCTCGTCGTACCCGTGGGTGGTGCAGATGCTGGGAAAGAACGAGGCCGAGGTCTCAAGGTTGTGATGATACCCCTGCAACCCGGCATTTTTCAACAGTTTCAATTGCGCTTGATCCAGGATGCCCGGCGACAGGTCCGGGGCCAGTCCCAGCCCGGCCACGCCCTCGACCGCCGCGACAAATCCCTCGAAATCTTTCGCGCCCACATCCTTGCCGCTGGCCACGATGCCGAAACGGGTCGCGCCGTGCGCCCGGGCCGCCCGAGCCGCCGCCTCAATCTCGCCTGCCGGGAGCAGTCCGTGGCGCGGGCTGTCCGCCCGGCTCCGCACAGACTGGGCGCAAAAGGCGCAGTCCTCGGTGCAGCCGCCGGACTTGGCGTTGACAATGGCGCACAACTCCACCCGGTCGCCGAACCGGGCCAGCCGCAGCGTGTGGGCCAGGCGCGTCAGTTCCGGGACGCGCTCATCGGGCAACTCCACCAGGAACCGGATGTCGGCGTCGGAAAGGGACCGGCCGTCCAGAACCTTGCGGTATGCGGTGTTGAGGCTCATGCGGGACGCATGGTGGCATAGACCTCTTTGGCTGTCCAGCCGACAGCGCGCCCGGCCACCCGGCGGGCGATCTCCTTGGGCCTGCCGCCCGCCGCGCCCTCCTCGGCCACCAGCCGGGCTATCCCGGCTTCGTCGGTCTTCTCCCCGTCCGTGGCCGGACCGATGATCACGGTCAGCTCGCCGCGCAACTCCGGGTCCATGCCGGTCAGATCGCCCAGCCGACCGCGCAGAAATTCCTCGTAATCCTTGGTCAGCTCGCGGGCCACGCAGAACTCCCGGTCGCCCAGGATGTCGGCCGCGATCTCAAGGGTGCCCGCAAGGCGCGTTTTGCGCTCGAAAAAGACCAGGGTCGCTCCGGTGTCGCGATGGGCCAGGAAGAGCGCCTCGGTCTGGCTCTTCTTGCGCGGCGTGAACCCAAGGAAGGTATAGGGCAGCGGCGGCAGCCCCGAGGCCGACAGGGCGGCCACCGGCGCGCTCGGCCCGGGCACGGGCGAAACCGCGAACCCCTGCTCGCGGCAGGCGCGCACCAGGGTGAAGCCGGGGTCCGAGAGCAGCGGCGTCCCGGCGTCAGAGACCAGGGCCACGGCCATGCCCTCCCCCAGCCAGCCGAGCACCTTGGGCAGCCGCTTTTCCTCGTTGTGCTCGAAGAAGCTGACCAGCCTGCCGTGGCGGGCCAGCCCCAACCGCTTGAAGAGCAGCCCGGCTCGGCGGGTGTCCTCGGCCAGGATGATGTCCGCCTCGGTCAAAATGTCCCGGGCGCGCGGCGACAGGTCGTCCGCATTGCCCAGGGGCGTGGCCACCACCCAGAGTTTTCCCGCCCCGCTCACAATCGCATCCCCGTCACATCAAAGGCGTTTTCGGTGTGTTCCACATCCAGCGACGCGCCCGTGTCCACCACGGCCGCCAGATCGAACCGGCACGGCTCGTCCCACAGTCCCTTGGCGCTCAGGTACCGGGCCGCCGCCTTGACCAGCCGCGCCCGCTTGGCCCGGCCCAGCCCATCGGCCGGGGTGCTCATGGACCCGGACGCGCGCGTCTTGACCTCCACGAAGACCAGCGTGTCGCCGTCGCGGCAGATCAGGTCCAGCTCCCACTGGCGATAGCGCCAGTTGCGCTCGATTACGCGCATACCCTGGCTCTCCAGATACCGGGCGGCCGCGTCCTCGCCGAGGTCGCCGCGCCGTCTGGCGGGTGTGACAAAGTTCGGCATTTCCATGGGGGACAAGCTAGCACAGAGGGGTGTGGGACGCCAGCGCGGGCAAGACCCCGGACTCAAATCAGACTGGCCTGCCGCTGCGGCGCAGGCTCGGGCCGAACGCCCCGAAAGGTCAGCCTGTGCATGGGGCACGGACCGAGCCTGATGATGGCCTCCAGGTGTACCTGTGTCCCGTAGCCCATGTGTTTTTCCAGCCCATAGCCGGGATACCGCTGCCCGAGCTTGATCATCAGCCGGTCGCGAAAGGTCTTGGCCAGCACCGATGCCGCCGAGATGGCCGGAACAGTGCCGTCGCCGCCCACCACCCATTCTTGGGGCACGGACAGCCCCAGGGCGTGGACCGGGATGGTCTTGTCGCCGTCGATGCGCAGAAAGCACGGGGACACCTTCAGGGCGCGCACGGCCCGACCCATGGCCAGGAAGGTGGCCTGAAGGATGTTGACCCGGTCGATCTCGCCCGGCCAGGAGACACCCACGGCCCAGGCCACGGCCTGCTCCCTGATGAGGGGGTAGAGTGTCTCGCGCCTGGCGGCGGTGAGCTTCTTGGAGTCGGTCAGACCAGGCAGGTCGTAGGTTTCCGGAAGAATGCATGCCCCGGCGACCACCGGCCCGGCGAGGCAGCCACGGCCGGCCTCGTCAATGCCTGCGATGGAGGCTTGCGGGTGTTGGGTTTGCAGGGTGAGGGACATGAGGGGGATGTGCCTCATTTGGCAGAAAAAGAGAAGGAGAAAGGGCAAGGGAAAGGGAAAGAGGAAAGAGGGAAGAGATGAGGAAGCCGCCTTTGGCGGTTTTTTATGGGACGGGTTTCGTCCCTTCGGGCCGACTTCCTTTTGGACCGGAGCGCCCAAAAGGAAGCAAAAGTCGCTCTTTAAAGACCTGTGATCGGGTCTCCCGCGCCGCGCGCCAGTAACGTCGGGCCGCTGGCGAAACAGTTGTCGGCGTCGAAGACTCCGCCTCCGCCGGGTTTCGCCCCAGACGCGCCCCGACGAACTGGCGCTGCGACGCTCCCGCCCATTGCCCGGCTAGCGTAAGCAAAACCAAAAATGATGTGATCAGCGTAGATATAAAGAAGAGTGATGATGCGATCGCAGACCCATCCCGCCCTCTGCGACCGTGATTTTTTGTCCTCCGTAAACACCAGCCATTAAGCCTCCCAAGGCCTAGAAGCTGACCAAGCGCGGGCTGCGGCTCTTCGAATCACGGAGCCGCTTCGGCGACTTGATTCGGGAGCAGCCCCGATTGGATCAGATTCTTGGCCGTGGAGTGCAGGCGGCCAAGATAGAAAGGCCCTTTTCTTTGGTTACTTTCTTTTGGGCCAGCAAAAGAAAGTAACCCCGCCGGGAGGGCATTAAAAAAACTGGAGGAGCGCCAGCGACGGCCCTTTCTCTTCCTGCCTTCCACGCCCCACCCCAGAACGCATTGCCCTGCCCGCAAACCGCGAAAGCCCGGAGCGCTGGCGCGCTCCGGGCTGGGTGTCTCTATCGCGGGATCGGGGTTATTCCCAGATCTGCTTGGACTTGATGCGGGCGGCCTTGCCGCGCAGGTTGCGCAGGTAGTAGATGCGGCTGCGGCGGACCTTGCCCTCGGAGACGATCTCGACGTTGTCGATGAACGGGGAGTTGGTGGGGAACACGCGCTCCACGCCCACGCCATCGGAGATCTTGCGCACGGTGAAAGAGGCGTTGGTGGTGCCCCGACGGCGGCGCAGCACGGCACCCTGGAAAACCTGGATGCGTTCCTTTTCGCCCTCGACGATCCGATAGTGGACCTTGACGGTGTCACCGGCCTTGAACTCCGGGATGTCGAGACGGAGGTGTTCGGATTCGATCTGCTTGATGATGTCCATGGTCATTCTCCTTGTGAACGGAAAATTTATTCTAGTATTCATCCATCATGAGGCGGTCAACGGTGATGGCCACCGCGCTCCTGACCGACAGATGGTTGTAATCGTCCAGATACCGGATGGGCCTGAGCGCGCCTTCGGCTTTTTCCAGCACTTCCTCAGCCAGGCCGTGGCCTGTGCCGAAGACGAGCAAAACCGGCGATTCTTCCAGCCATTTCCGCACGTTGCGATATGTCAGCGCAGGCTCTGCGCCCGGGGCGCGGTCCAGCCGTGCTGACGTGGCTGCGAGGCGGGGACATTGCCCTGTTTGGGCCTTGATGTCAAGGACCGCCACCTCGATATCGTCAAAAACCCTGACCGTGGAGAAGGCTTCGGCCCGGTCAGGATTGGTGTCCTTGCCCGCGCCGTCGCGCCAGTGGGCGAGGAGCTGCCGGGCCAGCGCCTTCTGGTCCTCAATGGGTGTGACCGCGTGGAATCCGCCCAGGCCGTAGGTGCGGGCCACGCGCGCCATGTCGTGCAGATCGAGGTTGGTCACGGACACGGCCACCTTTTCGCCAAACTTGTTGAGCACCGGGTAGTGGACCAGGGCGATGTACAGGTTGCGGCCCAGCCTGGTACGGCGCAGGGAGCGCAGGTGGTCCACGTCCTCCACGGTCAGCCGGGCCTCGGGCAGCAGGTCGGGCCGGTCCCTCAGGGTGGCTTCCAGCGACTGTTCGCGCCGCCATTGCCCGATTCTGGCGTGATCGCCGGTGCGCAGCACCTCGGGCACGGCCAGCCCCTGAAACTCGTCAGGGCGGGTGTAGTGCGGGTATTCGAGCAGGCCCGAGGAGAAGCTCTCGTCGTCGCCAGAATCGGCGTGGCCCATGAACCCGGGCAGGAGCCGGGCCACGGCCTCGATGAGGCAGACGGCCCCGGCCTCGCCGCCGTTGAGCACGAAATCGCCCACACTGACCAGCTCGATGGGAAAGAGGTCCAGCAGCCGCTCGTCGATGCCCTCGTAACGGCCGCAGATGAGGGTGATGTCTTCCTCGCTGGCCAGTTGGCGCACGCGGGCCTGGGTCAGGGGCGCGCCGCGCGGCGAGAGCATGAGGATGCGGCCCGGGGAGGCGATGGACGAGAGGGCCTTGACCATGGGGTCGAGCTTGAGAAGCATGCCCGGGCCGCCGCCAAAGGGTCGGTCGTCCACGGACTTGTGGATGCCGCCCGCGAAGTGGCGCACGTCGATGTGATCAATGGCGACCAGCCCGCTTTCCACGCCCTTGCCCATCAGGCCCGAGGAGAGCGGACTCTCGAAATAGTGCGGAAAGATGGAAACGATGTGGAAATTCATGAGGCCTTGGCCCTTTTGCCGCTCTTGGCGCGCTTGGGGCGGTCGGGCTTGGCCTTTGGCGGCTCGGGGTTGAGGTAGAGATCGAGCAGCCCCTCCGGCGGGGCGACCACGATGACCCCGGCGTCGAGGTCCACGTCGAGCACGAACTCGGGCACGGCGGGCAGCAGGATCTCGATGCCCGCCTCGTTGACGATGACCCAGGTGTCCTGCTCGGCTGTCTCGAAGAAGTGTTCAAGCACGCCCAGGTCCGTGCCGTCTTCGAGGGTCACGCGGCAGCCCATGAGCTGGTAGAGGTAGTGTTCGTCCTCGTCCAGGTCGGGCAGGTCGGCCTCGCGCACGAGCACCTCGCGGCCGCGCAGGGCCTCTGCCGCGTCGCGGTCGGCCACGCCCTTGAGGGTGAGCAGCACCTGCCCCTTGTGCTCGCGCCAGGCAAGCACGGTGTGGGCTGTGGGCGGCTTGGCTCCCTCCTGCAAATGGATGGACGGCACCTGCCCGAAAAGCTCCGGGGACTGCGCGTGGCTCTTGACGCAAAGTTCCCCGCGGATGCCGTGGGGCTTGACGATCTGACCAACAATCACGAATCCGGTCTGTTTCATGTCCTCACCGTCCGGTTTGGCCTGCGCCCCATGCCCGGCCGCTCGCCGGGCCAATGGCACAAGGAGGCCGCGACCAAGGCCATGCCGCGAAAAGCTCAAGCCCCGCGCACCTGGGTGCGCCCGGGCCTTGAGCTTTTCCTGTGCCCCGGAGCTATGCCCCGGGGAAACCGTGGTCACGGCGCGCCCCGCTGACGGCGGGGTCGCCGGGCTCTATTCGAGAATTTCCAGAACCGAGCGTTTCCTGATCTTGGTAGAGGCGGCTCCGAGCAGGGTGCGCATGGCGCGGGCCGTGCGGCCCTGCTTGCCGATCACCTTGCCGAGGTCTTCCTTGGCCACCTTGAGTTCGATGACCGAGGTCTGCTCGCCTTCCACTTCCGTCACGCGCACTTCATCCGGATTGTCCACCAGCGATTTGGCAATGTACTCGATCATCTCTTTCAGCATGACGTCTTCCTCCGGTGTGGGCGCTGGTTTTCGCGCCCTGAACATGAGCTGCCGAACGGAAAGCCGGACGAGAGAAGCACGGTGCTACTTGCCGGCATTCTTGAGCAGGGAACGAACGGTATTGCTCGGCTCGGCACCCTGCGCAAGCCACTTCTCGATCTTTTCCATGTCGAGGTTGACCTCGGCGGGCTCGACCATCGGATTGTAGTATCCGAGGTACTCCACAGGGCGTCCGTCGCGGCGCACGGCGCTGTCAAGAGCCACCACGCGGTAGAAGGGACGCTTCTTGGCACCCATCCGGGTCAGTCTGATTTTCATAGCCATGGTACTTATACCCCCAATAGTGTTGTAATACGTTTTTGCCTACATATTGGCAAGATGATTATCCGTGGAAAGACGACGTCGTCTTTTTGTCCCTATTTCTTTTTCTTCTTGCGGGCCTGCTTGTTGAGCTTCTTTTTCTTTCGCTCCTTGAGCGTCTTCTTGGAGATGGTGTGCTTGGCTGGTTCCTCGCCAGCGCCACCCATGCCCAACGCCTCCATGCCCGGCATCCCGCCCAGGGCGCTCATGTCGGGCATGCCCCCGCCGCCCAGGCCGGGCAGCTTGGGCAGGCCGAACTTGCCCTTTTTCTTGCCGCCGCCCATCATGGCCTGCATGACCTTGCTCATCTGCTTGAAATTCTTGATGAGCACGTTGACGTCAGCCACCTTGACCCCGGAGCCCTTGGCGATGCGCTCCTTGCGGCTCTGGCTGATGATCGCGGGCTGTCGGCGCTCCTGCCGGGTCATGGACGAGATGATGGCCTCGGTGCGGCGCATCTCGTCCTCGGGCAGGGCATCCTTGCCCAGCTGCTTCATGACGTTGCCCATGCCGGGAATCATCTTGAGCAGCCCCTCCATGCTCCCCAGCTTCTTGAGCTTGCGCATGTGGCCGAGGAAATCCTCGAAATCGAACTCGGCCTTGGCCATCTTCTCGGCCATGACCTTGGCCTCGTCCTCGTCGATCTCGGACTGGGCCTTTTCGATGAGGGTCATCATGTCGCCCATGCCGAGAATGCGCGAGGCGATGCGGTCGGGATGGAAAAGCTCGATCTCCGAAAGTTTCTCGCCCACACCCACGAACTTGACCGACCTGCCGGTCACGGTCTTGATGGACAGGGCCGCGCCGCCTCGGGCGTCGCCGTCCATCTTGGTCAGCACCACGCCGGTGATGCCGAGCTTGTCGTTGAACGCCTCGGCCACGGTGACCGCGTCCTGGCCGGTCATGGCGTCGGCCACGAACAGGATTTCCTGCGGCGAGCACGCCTGCTTGATGTTCTCAAGCTCGTTCATGAGCGTCTCGTCGATGTGCAGGCGGCCTGCGGTGTCGAAGAGGATCAGGTCACAGCCCAGTTCCGCGGCCTTGGCCATGGCGTCGCGGCAGATGTCCACCGGGTTCATGTCCGTGGTGGACGGGTACACGGGCACGTCCAGCTGCCGGGCCAGGGTGTTGAGCTGGTCGATGGCGGCCGGGCGGTAGACGTCGGCAGGCACGAGGTACGGCTTGCGGCCGTGGTTCTTGCGCAGGTAGAGCGCCAGCTTGCCCGAGGAGGTGGTCTTTCCCGAGCCTTGGAGGCCGACCATCATCAGCTTGAGCGGCTTGGCCGCGAGGTCCAGCCCCTGCTGCTCGCCGCCCAGCAATTCGGTCAGCTCCTCGTTGACGATCTTGACGATCTGCTGGCCCGGGTTGAGGCCCTTCATGACCTCCTCGCCCAGGGCGCGCTCCTTCACCTGATCGACAAAGCCCTTGACCACCTTGAAGTTGACATCCGCCTCAAGGAGCGCAAGACGCACCTCGCGCAGTCCCTCTCTGACGTTGTCCTCGTCAAGTCGTTTCTGGCCCTTGAATTTCTGAAAGGCGTTGCCAAGTCTCTCTTGCAGGCTCTCGAACAAGTGTCCTCTCTCCCGGGTTATCCCCGTTATCCACGCGCAAAGCACCCGTCCAGCGCGGGCAAAGAGGTGGTTTGTTAAGCCAGAACCGGGCCGGAGTCAAGCCTTGCCCGCCGGGAAGCGGGGGCAAAGGGCCGCGCCCTCAACACAGGGCTTGGTCCAGGTCCGCCTTCAAGTCTTCCACGTTTTCGATGCCCACGGAGTAGCGGATGAGGCTCTCGGGGATGCCCATGGCCCGGCGCTCCTCGGCCGTGCATTCCACATGGCTCGTGGTGGCCGGGATTCCGGCGATGGTCTCCACCGAGCCGAGGTTGGCCGCCCGGCGGGCGAGCCGGAGGCGCGAGAGCACGCGCCCGGCGTCGTCGAGGGTTCCCCCCTTGGTCACGAAGCTGAGCATGCCGCCAAAGCCGCGCATCTGCCTGCGGGCGATCTCGTGCCCGGGGTGGGACTCAAGGCCGGGATAGAATACCCGCTCCACGCCGGGATGGGCTTCGAGGAACCGGGCGATGGCCAGGGCATTGGCATTCTGCCGCTCGATGCGCAGGTGCAGGGTCTTCATGCCCCGGATCAACAGATAGGCGGACATGGGGTGCAGCGCCCCGCCCGCTATCTCGCGGTAGGCGTAGATCTTCCTGATCAGCTCCCTGCTGCCCACGGCCACCCCGCCCAGGGCGTCGGCATGGCCGCCCAGGTATTTGGTGGCGCTGTGCAGGACGAGGTCCGCGCCCAGAGCCAGCGGATTCTGATTGATGGGCGTGGCAAAGGTGTTGTCCACCATGACCACGGCCCCGGCCGCCCGGCCCGCCCGCGCCAGCCGCGCAAGGTCGAGAATCTTGATGGTCGGGTTGGTTGGCGTCTCCAGGTACAGGGCCTGGCATCCCTTGGCCACCTCGGCCTCGATGGCCGCGAAGTCCGTGGTCTCGCACAGGGTCACGGCCACGCCCTGGCGGGGCAGGAACTCGGTGAAGAGCCGGTTGGTGCCGCCGTAGGTGTCCTTGACCGAGACCACCCGGTCGCCCGAACCCAGCAGGGCAAAGAGCGCGCCCGAGATGATGGCCATGCCGCTGGCCGCGCTCACCGCCGCCTCGCCCCCCTCAAGCACCCGCACCTTTTCCTCGAACACCGCCACCGTGGGATTGGTGTTGCGGGTGTAGATGTGCCCGGGCCGGTTGCCCAGGGACACGTCCAGCCACTCGTCCAGGTCGTCATAGGCAAAGGCCACGCTGTGCACCACCGGCACCTGGGTGGCCTCGCCCCCGGACACCTTGTCCTCCCCGGCCCATACGGCCATGGTTTCCAACCCGTATTTCTTGTGCTGGCTCATGCCCTCGCTCCTTGGGTGACTAATGAAAAAGCCGTGTCCGAAGTACCAGACACGGCGTTCGACGACAACAACCACGGCTGTGTGGAGTCGGGAGCTAATTGAGTGCTGCTTGGGCGATCAACTATTACGCCCCTCGCGCTTATATCTTTGGCGCATTAAAGGCTCCGGCTTAAACTCGTCACAATATTTATTTAATGATATCTTCAAAATATACGCAGTAAGGCTTGCAAGCATTGTATTAACTGGAAGCCCATAGCCTTGACTTGCAATCTCCGTCAAGATTGCAATACTAACAATTTTCGGATCCTGTAAGCAAGAAAGGGACTGCCGCATACCGCTGTTCCGAGGACAGATTTTCATCCAGATTCTTCTTGATATTCCATCGAATACCCTTTTCCCAACCTCGCAAGAATCTGAAGAACCCAGTGCAGGGGGAAGCATAGGTTTTTCGTTGTGTGGAAGCTGGTTCTTGGCCATCTCATATATTTTCTTCATAAAGTCGATAGACTTTGGCGGAACACTATTGCCTATGTTTTCCAATAGCTGTTTAGCGCTTACATTTGATATAAAATTGTTTTGAATCTCGGCGACAATTGCATCGGTATTTATCTCAAACGGGTTTTCTCCAAAGGAAACCAGCAACGACTCTTCTTCAAATCGTTTTGATATCCAGTGTAAGAATTCCTTTCTACGTTCAAGACCTTTGATCGCCGTGGAGTGCAGAGCATTTCTTAGATATAATTCTGATGACTTAATATCGCCATTATGCAGCTTGCATATAGAGAGCAAAACGCTTGCCTCTTGGTGAATTCTTGTATTATCATTTGTATTTTTAAGTATACCTAAGAGAAGGCTGTCTGCAGCCTGATATTCTTTTTTTAGAATTAACGTCTCACAGTAATGAAGAAGCAGCTCATGATATTTTGTGTGATGACCAGTTCTAATCAGAAGCGGTTTGAGATCAGCTATCGCCTTCCTCCCTGCAACAACATCACCTACTGCACAAGATTCAAGCAGTTGCTTCCTAAGAATTGACAATCTGATTTTCTGTGCATCGGTAAGTGCTGGCGGCTTCATAGAGTTCTCTTGTTAGAGTGCTGGATTCCGATTAACCACATTCTATTGTTTTCGCTGAAAACATTTCTGTCAATGACAAGGATATGGAGCCAGTTAATCCCTGATTTTTCCAAGGATTGATTATTGAACCATCCGATCAACTTTGCCCCCTACTCCGCACACTCCACGCAATACTGGGTTTCGGGCATGGCCTTGAGCCGGGCCATGGGGATGGGTTCACCACAGGCGATGCACAGGCCGAAGTCCTCGTCGTCGTCCACGCGGCGCAGGGCTTCATTCAGGCGGGCCAGCCGGACCCGGGCCTTGGAGAGCTGGGCCTCGGCCACGGACTGGTTGACGATGTTGTCCATGCGCGAGATGCGGCCGATGGCGTTGTCCGGGGCCACGGGCACGAGCAGCGCTTCAAGCCGGGGAATCTCCGCCTTGATGGACTCGATCTCCTCGCTGGCGTGCCGCTTGAAATCCTTTCTTTCCTTCTCTGTCATGACGTGAGCTTCCTCAGCCTGCGCATGGCGTCTTCAAGTATGTTCATTTCCTTGGCAAAGCAGAATCGGGCCAGGGTCTCGCCCGTGTCCCCCTGATAGAAGGCCGAGCCGGGCACGCAGGCCACGCCGGTGCGCGCAAGCAGGTGCATGGCCCGGGCCTTGGCCGTGTCGCCGGGCAGGCGCGACACATCGGCCAGGGTGTAGTAGGCCCCGGCTGGCACATGGGGCGTCAGCCCGATCTCGCGCAGGGTGGAGCAAAAGAGATCGCGCTTGTGCTGATGGTCCTCGGCCACGCCCCGGTAATAGCCCGGCCCCAGTTCATCGAGGCCGCGTGCCGCGCCCAGTTGCAGCGGGGCCGGGGCGCAGACATAGACCAGATCGCTGAAATGCCCGATGGCCAGCGCCCATTCCGGGTCGCAGAGGGCGTAGCCGATGCGCCAGCCGGTGATGGCAAAGACCTTGGACAGGCCGGAGATGGTGATGGTCCGCCGGGCCATGCCGGGCATGGTCGCCGGGGCGATGTGCGCGAGCCCGTCGAAGACGAAGCTCTCATATATCTCGTCGGTGAACACGAACAGGTCGTGGGCCTGGGCGAAGTCGGCCACCAGGGCCAGCTCCTCGCGGCTGAACACCTTGCCCGCCGGATTGGAGGGCGTGTTCAGGATGATGGCCCGGGTGCGCGGCGTGACCACGCGCTCCAGATCGGCGGCGGCGAATTCCCAGTCTGGCGGGGCCAGGGTGACGAAGACCGGCCTGATGCCCAGCGAGGCCAGGGTGACGATGTGGTAGCCGTAGTAGGGCTCGAAGACCACCACCTCGTCGCCCTCGTCGAGCAGGGCGAGGCAGGCGGAGTAGAACGCGCCCGTGGCCCCGGCCGAGACCACCACCTGGGTCTCGGGGTCCGCGTCCAGACCGGTGTCGCGCAGTTGTCTGGCCGCGATGGCCCGGCGCAGCTCGGCCCGGCCGTCAAAGCGGGTGTAGATGTTGTGACCGCGCTCCATGGCCTCGGCCGCCCCGCGCACGACAACTTCGGGCACGGGCAGATCGCACACTCCCTGGGCCAGATTGATGCCGCCGACCCGGGCGCACTCGATGGACATGCTCCGTATCTCGGACTGGGCCACCAGGGGCCGCCGTTTGCTCACTCTCAATGCCATGATTTCCTGACTCGCGTTTGGGGGTGCGGCTGAACTCAGCCACGAACCTTCAGCATACATGAGTTCCCCACGAAGGAAAACCCTCGTGAGCCCGCGCACGTTCCCGAAGATGACGCCGGAACGGGAATTGAGAGCACAGAGCGTGGAGAAAGGAAATTGCGAGGAACAGTCGCCACGTTGACGCGAGGCTCGCCGCCCCCTACTACAGTGGACTGACGCGCCGCCTCACAAGGAGAACCCCATGCACCATTTCCCGGCCCCGGCCCCGGCCCCCGAAGCGGGCCACCTGACCCTCTGGGGCCTGACGCCGGGCCACGACCGACCAGACATCCCCCTACAGGGCAGCCCGGAGCGGTGCGAAGCCCGGGCCGCAGTGCAGGACGCCGCAGGGCGTGTCCTGGTGCTTGAACGGCTCGGCCCGGCCAGCGTAGCGCGGCGCGAGCGCATCGGCACGTTCCTGCACCGGCTCCGGCAGGCCGGGCTGCCGATCCCGGCCCCATTGACCGGACCGGACGGCCGGATCGTGGTTCACGGCCAGGGCGCGCACTGGCAACTCTCGCCCTTTGTGCCGGGCGACCCGCTCCCCCAGCCCGACTATGTGGACCAGCCGCAGCGGGGCGTCCACCTGGGCCGCTTTCTGGGCGCGCTGCGCCGGGCCGGAACCGGATCGCACGAATTCGACGGTGAGTCGGGCTTCTCCCTGCCCGCCTACATTGACGCGCTCATGACGACCATCGGGCAACGGCAGCCGAATCTATACCGCACCCTGACCCCGGTCATGGCCGCCATCGCGCCCCTGGCCGAGGCGTGGGCCGGGCTCGACACCGCGCCCTGCCACGGCGATTTCCACCCCGGCAACGTCATCTGGCATGGCCACGGCGTGGCTGCGGTCATCGACTGGGAGTTTGCCGGGCATCGGCCCGTGCTCTACGACGCGGCCAACTGCCTTGGCTGCGTGGGCATGGAGGACCCGGCCGCCCTAGTCCGGGGGCTGGCCCCTGCCCTGCTGTGCACCCTGCGCGACGAGGAATGCCTGCCGCCCCCGGCCCTGGCCCTGCTGCCCGAGACGGTCCTGGCCCTGCGCATGGCCTGGCTCTCGGAATGGCTGCGCCGCGACGACAGGTCGATGATCGACCTGGAGGTCCGCTTCATGCGCCTGCTGGCCAACAGCCTCGACACCCTGCTCCCGGCCTGGAGGACCATTCTGGACGCCGGAAGCGGTTCAACAGTATACTGACGGAATGCGGCCGCGCAAGGCTCGGCTCGGGGCAGGGCTGAGAAAACGGACAATAACAATGCGGCCCGGAACGGCCTGGCTGGCCGTCCGGACCGAAATCAAAGGGAACCTCGAACCGTGTCAGGGGCGGATTGCGCTGCGCGGCTAGTCTTCCAGTTCGCTGGCCAGGGCCGAGATTTCCTCGCGGATGATGCGGGCGGCCTCGGCCGGAAGCAGGTTGGCTATCTCCTGACGGATGCGGCTTTCCAACTCGGCCACGCGGGCTTCGAGCCGGGCCACCTTGGCCTGGAGTTCGGGCAGGGAGGCCTCGCCCATCGCCGAGGCCTCGGGACGCACATCGGCCAGCAGCTGGTCCATGTCCACGTCGTCGGACACGTCCAGCCCGGCGTCGGGGGGCATGGCCTCGCGGGCAAGCTCGTCGCCCAGGTCCATGCCGTCCATGTCCATGGCATCCACATCGGGGTCACCCGCCATGGCTGCCGCTGCGGCGCTTACCGCCGGTCCGGGCCGGCCCACGCCTGACATGTCCACTTCGGGCAGGTCCATGTCGGAAATATCGGCATCAGAGAGGGAGCCCATGTCGTCGTCCATGTCGGCACCCATGTCGGCACCAATGTCGGCGGTCATGGAATCGCCCATCACGTCGGACACATCCACCTCGACGTTGTCCAGCAGGCTGTCCATGTCCTCCATGTCGTCCTCAAGGGCGTCCAGGCCGGTCAGGTCGGAAAGCCCGTCGTCTGCCGAGTCGGCCTCGGGATCGTCCATGAGCTGGTCCAGCGCCTCTGCGGGCACGGCCTCGCTCACGGGAATGTCTTGGGCCTGGGCTGCGTCCGAATCCATCTCCTCGGCCAGGGCCGCGTCCAGGGCGTCCGGCTCCATGTCCGGCTCGGCGTCCGGCTCGGCGTCCGGCTCGGCCACCACCTCGTCGAGCAGAAGAATGTCGTCGTCTCCGGTCTCGTTCCCGGGCTCGTCCCCGGCCTCGGCCAACAGGGCGTCAAGATCATCCAGGTCCTCGGCAGGCTCGTCCAGCAGGTCGTCCAGCTCGATGACCTCATCGTCCTCGGCGGACTCCGGCTCGGGCTCGTTGGCCTCGGCGATGTCCTCAAGCAGGGCGGCCATGTCCTGGTCCTCGGCATCGGCAAGGGCTTTGGTCACGGCATCGGCCGGGTCATCGTCGACATCGGCGGCCATGTCGTCAAGGAGCAGCACCTCGCCATCGTCGTCGGCCAGATCGTCCAGAAGCATCAATTCGTCGTCATCCCCGGTGTCATTCCCGGCACCAGGGGCCATGTCCATGTCCTCGTCAATGCCGTCGTTCTCCACGGTGACGTATTCGTCGAGCACGATGGGCTCGCCGTCGTCCTCGTCGCCCGCCGCCTGCTCCTCCTCAAGGTCATCGGAAAAAAGATCCTCAAGCTCCTGCTCGAAATCCGCATCAAGCGAATCCGGGTCCAGCCCCTCGTGCTCGGGCTTGCCGGCGTTCAGCATGTCGTTGACATCGACGCTGTCGTCTTTGTGGGAGGGCGGTGGAGCCGGGGTCATTGATACCTCCGGAAGGCGGGAGTTTGAAAAAGGGGAGCTGTCGTGGACAGCTCCCCTTGGGATCGGCCGTCAGACTACTTGTGGCAGTCCTTGCAAGCCACCGGGGGATTCTTCCCGGCCTTCTTCTCGTTCTTGTGGCACTGCAGGCAAGAGGCGTCGGACTTGCCATGGAAGGCCTGGTAGAAACCGGTCGGGTCCTTCTTGGCTTCCTTGCTGTTGTCGGTGTGGCAACCGTCCACGGAGCAGCCGGTGATGGAGTCCTTGGAATCGTTCGTGTGGTGACACACGAAGCAGTCGATGCCCAGGGTCTCGTGGGCCTTGTGCGGGAAGACCACTGCGGACCGGGTCATCTCGGAGCCTTCGGGGGCGCTCATGGTCACGGTTTCCGGCACCGCGGCACCGGCGATAACCGCGGGCAGCGCGAAAACGCACACCAACGCGGCGACCATAAGACAGATCATCAGAGATTTTTTCATGTACCTACTTCCTCCTGTTGCATGAATAAGAAACCGTCACACTCTCTACTGTGCGGGATAAATAAGTATCCCCCCCCTGTCAAGCGGGGGATGCCATCGTAGACGCTTGGGTTTACCTGAAAATCACCCCGCAAGGCAAGGGGTTTCCACATCGGCCGCACACCCGGCCCGACATGGTCCCGGGCAAGCACCCCGGCCGGTCATTCTTCCTGCCCGCCCCGGTTCATGGCGTATTTGCGGTGGTAGCCGCGCGGGGTGAGCATGCGCCCGCCCGCCGCGCGGGTGGCGGAGTTACCCACCAGGAGCACGGTCTGCATGTCCACCCCGGCCGTGTCCACCGCATCAAGGGTGGTCAGGGTCACGCTCTGGCCCGGCCGGTAGGCCCGGCCCACCACGCCCACCGGGGTCTGCGGGGCGCGGCTCCCGGCGATGATGGCCAGGGCGCGGGCCAGATGGTCGTCCCGCCTCCTGGAGCGCGGGTTGTAGATGGCGATGACGAAATCCGCCTCAGCCGCCAGCTTGAGCCGCTTCTCGATGACCTCCCACGGGGTGAGCAGGTCGCTCAGGCTGACCGAGGCGAAGTCGTGCATGAGCGGTGCCCCCAGCAGGGCGGCTGCGGCGGCAAAGGCGGGCACCCCGGGCACCACGGCGAAAGGTACGGTGTCGAGCAGCCCCTCGGCCTCCAGGATTTCCAGCAGCAGCCCGGCCATGGCGTAGATGCCCGCGTCGCCGCTACAGACCATGACCGTGCGCCGCCCGGCGCGGGCCGCCTCCACAGCCGCCCGGGCGCGCTCCACCTCGCCCATCATGCCGGTTGAGATCACCTCCCTGCCCGCCAGCAGTTCCGGAGGCACCAGATCGATGTATCCCTTGTACCCGGCCACCACGTCGGCTCCGGCGATGGCCTCCCGGGCCGCCGGGGTCAGCAGGCTCGCGTCCCCAGGCCCGAGGCTCACGGCTGTCAGCATGATTCGCTCCTCGCCACGGCCAGCGTGACCTTGTCTGTTGGCGTCTTTTCCATGATCAGCGGGCCGCCCCGGGCCAGCAGGATGGCCGCCGCCTCGGCCACCGAGGGGGTGCCCATGCGCTGGAGCACCCCGGACGAGGGATTGGGCACGGTCACCGCGCCCAGCCGGTCGGCGGCAAAGAATTCGGGCACCACGCCCAGCCCCTCGGCCGCGTCGAGCAGGCCCGGCTCGTCGGCCTTGGCCTCGACACTGCCCAGGCCGCCGATGCTCAGGAACGAGAGGTCAGCCGCCCGGAACGACTCGCGGATGTGGGCCGAGATGTCCGCCCCGCTCACGCCCCGGCGGCAGCCCACGCCGAGCATGAGCGCGCGCGGATACAGACGCAGCGCCGCCTCGTCCGGGCAGTCCCGGAGCCAGGAGACCCAGACCCCCGGCTCGCCCTGCCGCCACCGGGCCGGATCGTCCACTACTCTGAAATATTTCGGATCTTCTGCCCGCAGATACCCGCCCGGATCGTGCAACTGGACCGCCTCGCCGCGCAGCAGGGCCGCATTCACCGCCTTGACCCGGCCGAGGTTGCCGATGGCCATGCCCCGGTCGCGGGCCAGCAGGTCCAGCGAGGGCAGCCCGGCGCAGTCCGTGGCCGTGGTGATCACCGCCTGCCCGCCGCTGATGGCCGCGCAGCGGGAGGCCAGATCGTTGGCCCCGCCCAGGTGGCCCGAGAGCAGGCTGACCGCGAACCGGCCGCCCTGGTCGAGGCAGACCACGGCCGGGTCCACCTCCTTGCCCCGCAGATGCGGCGCGATGCAGCGCACCACAATGCCCGCAGCGGCCACGAACACGTGCCCGTCGAAGCGATGGAAGTGGCCGCCCACCAGATCAGGCAGGGAATCAAAGGGTACATCCGCCCCCCGGGCCAGCCGGGGGGTGGCAAAGAGGACACCGCCCATCTCCCGGGCGAGGCGCACGGCCAGGGGGTATCCCTGCCCGGTCAGGGCGTAGACGGCGATCTTGACAGGCTCGGGCATGGTCCGCGCTCCCCGGCTCCCGGTCCGGCGAACCGGAACAGGCGGCCGCCCCCGGTCAGAAGCGGACCTTGCGGGCCGCGTCCAGGGTCTTCTCGAAATCCTCGTCCGTGTGGGCAAAGGAGGTGAAGGCGCACTCGAACCCGGCGGGCGCGAGGTAGATGCCCTGAGCCAGCATCTGCTGCCAGAAGCTGGCGTAGGCGGCCGAGTCGCACTTGCCGGACTCGATCATGTTGGTCACCGGCCCCTTGGAGAAATACATGGTGAAGGCCGAGGCGATGGCGTTGAGGGACACGGCCTGGCCCTTGGACTCCATGATGGCCGCCAATTCGCGGGCCAGGGCCTGGGTGCGCGCCTCAAGCCCGGCGTAGTCGCACTGCTCAAGCCGCTCAAGGGTGGCCAGCCCGGCGGCCATGGCCACGGGGTTGCCCGAGAGGGTTCCGGCCTGGAACACGCCGCCCACCGGGGCCATGTGCTCCATGATCTCGCGGCGACCGCCGTAGCAGCCCACCGGGAACCCGCCGCCGATGATCTTGCCCAGGGTGGTCAGGTCGGGCGTGATGCCGAACCGCTCCTGCGCCCCGCCCGGAGCCAGCCGGAATCCGGTGATGACCTCGTCGAAGATGAGCAGCGCCCCGTATTCGGTACACAAATCGCGCAAGCCCTGGAGGAATCCGTCCGCAGGCAGGATCAGCCCCATGTTGCCCGCGGCAGGCTCCACGATGACGCAGGCGATCTCGGAACCGCTGGCCTCGAAATGGGCGCGCACGGCCGCAAGGTCGTTGTAATGGGCCAGCAGGGTGTGGCGGACGATCTCCTCGGGCACGCCCGGGGTGCCGGGCACGGTGGCCGCCGCGCTGCCCGCCGCTGCCAGAAAGGAATCGGCGTGGCCGTGGTAGTTGCCGATGAACTTGACGAACTTGCTGCGGCCCGTATAGCCGCGCGCCAGCCGCAGGGCTGACATGGTTGCCTCGGTGCCGGAGGAAACCATGCGCATCATCTCCATGGACGGGATGAGCTGCGAAATCTTCTCGGCCAGGGCGATCTCGCCCAGGCAGGGCGCGCCGTAGCTTGAGCCCTTGTCCACGGCCCGGTGGGCGGCCTCGGACACGGCCGGGTCCTGGTGGCCGAGGATCATCGGCCCCCAACTCAGGACGTAGTCGATGTATTCGCGCCCCTCCACATCCCACATGCGCGCCCCCTTGGCGCGGTCGATGAAGACAGGCTCGGCGTTGACGTAGCGGCAGGCCCGAAGCGGCGAGTTGACCCCGCCGGGCATGAGGGTCTTGGCCTTGGCGTAAAGCGACTTGGAATCCATGGGCGGCTCCTATTTGAAATAGACCATCGAGGTCTTCTTGAGTTCCTTCAGCGACTTGAGCGTGCAATGGTCGTCTATGCCGGTGATCTTCTCCAACTCGGCCACCACCTCGTCGGTCTGGCCGGGCCGCTCGCCGTGGATCATGGTGTAGACGTTGTAGGTCCACTCCGGGTAGGTGCGGCGGATGTAGCAGTGGCTGATCTCGGGCCGGGCGGCGAATATCTCGCCCACCTCGTCGGCCCTCTCCGGGGACACGCGCCAGGCGACCATGGCGTTGTGGCCGTAGCCCGCCTTCTGGTGGCGCAGGGTGGCCCCGAAGCGGCGGATGATCTTGCGCTTCTTGAGATCGGCCAGCAGGTCGATGACGGTCTGCTCGTCCACGCCCGCCTGCTCGGCGATGCTCAGGAACGGTTGCTCGGTGTCCGGCAGGTCGGTGCCCGCCAGGGCCAGAATACGCTCTTCTGTCTGGGTGAATCGTATTGCCATGGCTGTGCTCTATACCCGCCCGCGCCCGATGATGCAACCGGGGCCAAGCCTGTTCGCTCGGGGCTTGCCACCGGCGGCGGCCACACGTATGCTCATGGGCCATCACGCACAAAAGGAGTTTCTCCATGAAGATAGCCGTTCTCGGTGCCGGAGCTTGGGGCACCACCCTGGCCGACATGCTGGCCAGAAACGGGGTGAGCACCACCCTGTGGGCGCGCGAGCCCGAGGTGGTGGCCGCCATCCGCGACACGCGCGAAAACGCCACCTTCCTGCCCGGCGTGCGCTTGAGCGACGCCCTGGCCGTGGAATCCGACCCCAAGACCGCCTTTGCCGGGGCCGACTATTTCCTGCTGGTCATCCCCAGCCAGTTCATCCGCCCGGCCCTGGAGGGCTTTCGCGACATCCTGCCCGACAACCCGGTCATGGTCTGCGCCTCCAAGGGCATAGAACTTTCAACCCTGGCCCCCATGAGCCGGGTGGTGGCCCAGGCGCTGGACGGCAAGCATCCGCGCTATGCCTCCCTCTCCGGCCCCTCCTTTGCCGCCGAGGTCAGCGCGGGCATGCCCACCACCGTGTCGCTGGGCTGCGAGGACCACGAGCTGGGCCACGAGTTGCAGGCCGCCTTTTCCACCCCGGCCTTTCGCGTCTACTTCACGCCCGACTATCGCGGCGTGGAGCTGGGCGGCGCGGTCAAGAACGTCATCGCCATCGCCGCAGGCATCTCCGACGGCCTGGGCTTCGGCCACGACGCCAGGGCCGCCCTCATCACCCGCGGGCTGGCCGAGATGAGCCGCCTGGGACAGGCCATGGGCGGGCAGATCCGCACCTTCATGGGCCTCTCGGGCATGGGCGATCTGGTCCTGACCTGCACCGGCGACCTCTCGCGCAACCGGCAGGTGGGCCTCAAACTGGGCCAGGGCATGAAGCTCGACGCCATTGTCGGCCAGATGAAGGCCGTGGCCGAGGGCGTCAAGACCACCAAGGCCCTGCACGATCTGGCCCGCAAGCTGGGAGTGGAACTGCCCATCACCGAACAGGTCCACGCCATTTTGTATGAAGACAAAGACCCGGCCTGCGCTGTCAAGGACCTCATGAGCCGCGAGCTCAAAGATGAATAATGGACGAATAAAGGGCGAATAACCGCCAAAGGAATCCCCATGCGCCGCATTCTCCGCCCCCTGTGCCTGATGGCCGCCCTGCTCTTCGTCCTACCTGCCGCCTCGCTCATGGCAGGCTGCGCCAAGCAGTGGGAGAACCCAGACATCAAGGACTCCCACGAGGCCAGTGTCCGGTTCGACCAGGATTCCCGGGCCTGCGACGTGATCGCGGGCGAGCAGTATCCCCTGGACAAGAACCGGCAGTACAAGGTGTACAGCCAGTGCATGAACGACCGGGGCTGGGTCATCCGCGACGGCGAATACCGCTTCCACACCCGCACCCCCAAGGACTAACTTACCGTTGAAAAGGTCAAAAAATGAAGGCTGTTCAAAAATGGTGAGATGCTAGCCGCAAAAAAAGTTCAAGACCGAAGCGTACTTCTTGCACGCGAGGGTTTGAACTTTTTGAAGCAACGACGCAGATCGTCGTTTTTCAACAGCCTCCTAGCGCCAGCCACTGGAGGCAGTTGATGGACACCCGCCCGGTTCTCGTGCTCGGCTCCACCGGCTATGTGGGCGGCAGGCTCGTGCCCCTGCTGCTCGAACGCGGATTCACGGTCCGCGCCGCCGGGCGCAGCGTGGAAAAGATCCGCGCCCGCCAGTGGGCCGACAACCCCAATGTCGAGATCGTGCGTGCCGACATGCACGACGCCTGGAGCCTGCGCAAAGCCTGCCGGGGCTGCCGGGCCGCCTTCTATCTCGTCCACTCCATGACCCAGCCCGGCCGCGACTTCGCCGAGCAGGAGCGCGACGCGGCCTACAACATGGTGGCCGCAGCCCAGGGCGCCGGTCTTGAGCGCATCATCTACCTCGGCGGACTGGGCGAGGATATCGACGACCATCCCTTGTCCAAGCACCTGCGCTCCCGGGCCGAGGTGGGCCGCATCCTCACACTGGCCCCGTCGCGGGTGACCATTCTGCGCGCCGCCCAGATCATCGGCTCGGGCTCGTCCTCCTTCGAGCTGGTGCGCTATCTGGCCGACCGGCTGCCGGTCATGCTCGCCCCCACCTGGGTCAAGACCCGCACCCAGCCCATCTCCATCCGCAACGTCCTGGGCTACCTGGTCGGCTGCCTCGAAAACGAGGCCACCTCCGGGCTGACTCTGGACATCGGCGGACCGGACATCCTTTCCTACGCCGAACTGTTCCATCTCTACGCCGAAGTGGCCGGAATCCCCAGGCGGCGCATCCTGGCCACGCCCTTTCTCTCGCCCCGGCTCTCGTCCTTCTGGGTCAGCCTGATCACCCCGGTGCCCATGTCCCTGGCCCGCTCGCTGATCGAGGGGCTGCGCAACGAGGTCATCTGCCGCGACGATGCCATCCGCGAACTGGTGCCCCAGGAACTGATCTCCTGTGGCGAGGCCATCCGCCGCGCCTTGGACAAGACCGAGCACCAGAAGGTGGAGACCTGTCTCTTTGACGTGGGCAGCGCCTGCCTGCCCGAATGGGCCTCCGGGGACGACCCGGCCTACGCGGGCGGCGCGAGCTACGAGATGGGATACAAGGCCCGGCTCCAGGGCGACCCGTCCAAGGTCTGGGCGCTGGTGGAGCGCATCGGTGGCGAGCAGGGGTGGTACTATGGCGACCCGCTGTGGCGGCTGCGCGGCTTCATCGACCGGATGCTGGCCGGGCCGGGCATGTCCCGTGGCCGACCGCGCCGGGACGACACGGTGCGCGTGGGCGACGCGCTGGATTTCTGGCGCGTACTGGCCAGCGACCCGGGGCGCAGGCTGCTGCTGCTGGCCGAGATGCGGCTGCCGGGCGAAGCCCTGCTCGAATTCCGGCTCGACACCCACTGGGAAAACGCAGTGGACATCACCATGACCGCGCGCTTCCTGCCCAAGGGGCTGGCGGGCCTCCTCTACTGGTTTGCCATGTATCCCTTCCATGTCCTGCTGTTCCGCAACATGATCCAGAACATCTCGACCCAGGCGGGCACCCATATCTATTCAGGGCCGGAGCGCATCGAAAAAAGGTCATGACCAACCACCAAAACACGGGCCGCCAACACTCGGGCCGTCTGCGCACGGGCCGCACAACTGGCACCTGCGCCACGGCCGCGGCCATGGCCGGGGTGGTCTTCCTGCGCACCGGGGCGCGGCCTCGCAGCGTCGCGGTTCCGCTCCCCCCGGGAGGCCACCTCGACGTGCCCATCGCCTGCTATGAGCCCCACGGCGACACGGTGCGCGTCACCGTGATCAAGGACGGCGGGGACGACCCTGACGCCACCCACGGCTGCGACATTCAGGCACTGGTCGAATTGCATCAATCCGGCGCTGAATACATGGTTGTTGAGATAGAAGGCGGCGCAGGAGTTGGCGTCACCACCCTGCCCGGCCTGCCCGTGGCCGTGGGCAGACCAGCCATCAACCCGGAGCCGCTGCGCCAGATCAAGGCCGGGGTGCGCGCCGTGACCGGGCCGGATTTCGCGGGTCGCGTCCGTGTCGTCATCGAGGTGCCGGACGGCGAACGGCTGGCGGCCAAGACCATGAACCCCCGCCTCGGCATCGTCGGCGGCATCTCCATTCTCGGCACCCAGGGCATTGTCAAGCCATACTCCCACGACTCCTGGAAGGCGACAGTGGCCGAGGGCCTCGACGTGGCCCGCGCCCTGGGCCTCACCCACGCCGTCTTTACCACGGGCCGCCGCTCAGAGCGGCTCTACCTCGACGCCCACCCCGACACCTCGACCACGGCCCTGATACAGGCTGCTGATTTTTTTGAATTCTCAATGGATGCTGCGGCGCAGCGCGGCTTCGCCCGGGTGACGTGGACTTTGTTCTTCGGCAAGCTGGTCAAGCAGGCTCAGGGGCTGGCCTCCACCCACGCCAAGAGCCATCCCGTGGACTTCGCCCGGCTGGCCGACCGCTGCGCCGAGGCGGGCTGCGCCCCCGGCCTCCTGCCCACTGTGCGCACGGCCAACACCGCCCGGCAGGTGCTCGACCTGCTGCGGCCTGACCCGGCCCTGCCCACCCTGCTCGCCCGGCTCAAGGCCGAAGCGGCCGGGGCGGCCCGCGCCTTTTCCGGCAGCCGGTGCGAGGTTGACCACGCGGTCTTTGATTTTGACGGGGAAAGGCTGGCTTGAGCGGATTGCCCACTCAGATTGGCTGAAAAGGGAATCTGGATACCAGTATCTGGCTATTTTACTTGGCGTTTTCCCTGGCTTTTTTCTTGTACCATTCCGTGTAGGCTATTCCGAAGACCACCGAGGCGATGGAAAGCACGGTGCTGGCCCAGTCCGCAACAACATGAAAATATTTGGCAAAAGCCAAAGCCGTGGAAACGAGGAACAGGCAACCCCAGACGATGGTCAAATAACGGCAGCTCGCAATGAACTGCGGGTGATTCCAGCGGTCCACCGGGGCGTTCTCACGAGCAAACTGCGCCACAAACGGCTTGCCTATCGCAAGCGAGAACCATGCGATGGCGGCCATGCCCGATGGGGCCAGCAACCCCATGTGGGTCATGGTCCAGACATTTTTCATGAGAATCACCAATACGGCGATAGCCGCAAAGAACAGCAGCGTGCCCCATGTAAGGATGAAGCCTTTTTTCAGCTGCCCGAAGCCGACAATGACTGTGAGAGCCAAACTGACAAGGATGGCGATTTCCAGACGCAGCAGGGAAGGGCCTGCGAGGACGCCAAAGGAAATCCAGGGCAGGAACCCAACGATGAATCTGAGGAAATCTTTCATGCAGTCCTTTTGGAGCAGGCCTGCCCGGCTCAGAATCCCGCCTCAAGGGGGGGCCAGACCAAGGCATTGGTCGGCGGTTCGACATCGGCGGCCCGGGGTTGTTCGGCCCTGGGGCGGCCCGATACCCGAAGCTCGACATGGCGGTCGCGGATGGTCAGCCGGTCCTCGGCGATCCACTGGATGGCCTGGGGGTAGATGCGGTGTTCGAGCTTGAGGATGCGCGGGCCGAGCTCCTCGCCGTCCTCGCCCTGCTGGCAGGGCACGGCGGCCTGGATGATGATCGGACCATGGTCCATCTTCTCGTCCACGAAATGCACGGTGCAGCCGGAAATCCTGACCCCGTGGGCAGCGGCGTCGGCCTGGCCGTGGACGCCGGGAAAGGCGGGCAGCAGAGCCGGATGGATATTGACCACCCGGTGCGGAAAGGCGCAGAGAAAGACCGGGGTGACAATGCGCATGAACCCGGCCATGACCACCAGTCCGTGCCGGTCCACGCCCGCGGCCACGATAACCTCGGCCATGGCCGCGTCGAACGCCTCACGCGAGGCGTAGTCGGTATGCGTCAGCACCCTGGTGGGGATGCCGTGCTTCCTGGCCCGCTCCAGCCCGAAGACCCCGGGCTTGTTGGAGACCACGAGCCGGACCTCGGCATCAAGCACGCCCTCCTCGATACGGTCGATGATGGACTGCAGGTTGGACCCGCTTCCCGAGACAAGGACGGCGATGGGCAACGACATGGGCACTCCTGAAAAACGCTTGGCGGCACAGGCCGCATGACCGGTTTTTATTGCACGAGGGGGCCGCGCCCCGATCAGCCCTTGTCCGCTGTCACGGTGCCCACCAGGGCAGCCACCAACCCGGGGATGGTGTAGTCCTCGGGCTCGATGGACGGGGTAAAGCCGAAGCGGGCCAGGGTCTTGCTCGTGACCGGCCCGATGGAGGCGAGCGTCACGTCCGGGTACTGGCGCAGGGTGTCAGCCGGGATCAGCTCGAAGAAGTTCTCCACCGTGCTCGACGAGGTGAAGGTCACGTATTGGATGGCGCCCTTGTCCAGGGCGGCCACTATCTCATCACCTGACTGCTGGACCAGCCGGGTCTCGTACACGGGCAGGACCGTGACGTTGCACCCCGCCTTCTTCAGCTCCTCGGGCAGGACCTCGCGGGCCACCTTGGCGCGCGGAATAAGCACGTCCTGGCCCTGGATGCCCAGCGCAAGGAGCCCCTCCACCACATGCTCGGCCACATACTTGTCGGGCACGAAGTCCGGGATGATGCCGCGCGCCGTCAGCTCCTCGGCCGTGGCCGGGCCGATGGCCGCGATCTGCATGCCGCAGAAGATGCGCGAGTCAAGGCCGATGGTCGAAAGCTGCTCCCAGAAGAATTTCACGCCGTTGACCGAGGTGAAGACCACCCACTGGTAGCGGGCCAGTTGCAGGATGGCCGTCTCCACCTCGGCGTAGTCGTCGAGATGCTCCACGGCGATGGTGGGGAACTCATGCACGCAGGCCCCGTGGCCGCGCAGGATGTCCACCAGCCCGCTGGCCTGCTCGCGCGCGCGGGTGACCACCACGCCCTTGCCCAGCAGGGGCTTTTTCTCGAACCAGCCAAGCTTGTCGTGCAGGGAGCACACCCCGCCGACGATGATGATGGATGGAGCCTTGAACTTGCGCTCGGCCGCGTCGGCGGCCACGTTCTCCAGGGTGGAGACGAATGACTGCTGGTTGCAGCGCGTGCCCCAACGCACCAGGGCCACCGGGGTGTCTGCGGCCCGGCCGTTCTTCATCAGATTCTCGGCAATCATGGGCAGGTTGCCGACCCCCATGTAGAAGACCAGCGTGGAATTGGACTGGCCGTACACGGCCCAGTTGTTGCCGGATTCGCCCTTGGTGGGGTCCTCGTGGCCGGTGATGAAGCAGACGCTGGTGGTGTGGTCGCGGTGCGTCACCGGAATGCCAGCATAGGCCGGGGCGGCCACGCCCGCAGTGATGCCCGGCACCACCTCGAAGTCGATGCCCGCCTCCACCAGTTCCTCGGCCTCCTCGCCGCCGCGCCCAAACACGTACGGGTCGCCGCCCTTGAGCCGACAGATGGTCTTGCCGCTGCGCGCCTTGTCCACGATCAGTTCATTGATCTGGTCCTGGGGCAGGGTGTGGTCCCCGCCCTTCTTGCCCACATAGAGGATCTCGCAGTCGGGCTTGCACCACTTCAGAAAATTCGCATTGGCCAGATAATCGTAGATCATCACATCGCAGGTCTCGATGATCTCCTTGGCCCGCAAGGTGAGCAGCCCGGGATCGCCCGGACCGGCTCCGACGAGAAAGACGTTTGCCATGGTATGCTCTCCTGACATGCGCGGTTAACCGATTTCCGCGATTATTTCTTTATACGGCGCTGTACCGGACTGGTGGATGGCTTCAAACCCGTCCACTCCTCTGGTGACAATGAATAACTCATAGTTGAGCCAAGCGACATACTGCAAAATATGATTATGCAGAACCGCAAGGCGTGGATTGTTCCAGATGGGTTCGTGATGAAACACCCTGTTGCGCAATTTGCGTATGGCTTCAAGCTCCCTCACCACCTGCGATCTTTTCAAAGGATGCGCCTTGCGGGGAAAAGCGGCCTTCATGATCTTGGGCATCAGTGAATCATGGTACCGCTTGTGGAAAAGTGAAATCCAAAAACCGAACCCCAATTCAGCGATATACTTCCCGGCAATCTTCTTTTTCCCTGGCGGGAGAAGTCGTTCGACCCGGCTTATCTGCTCGCGTTCGCCAACTTTCAGCAAGCCCTCTTTCAAAAACCAGAACCTTGTTTCGTATGCCTCGGAAAGGGTGTTATGAATAGCATTTCTCAGCGCGACTTCAAGGTTCTGAAGTCCAGGGTACAACGATTCGCACAGCTTGATATTCCATATGTACCGAAGAAGCCAATCGTATTCACCCTCGTCCGGGCTGATGTCTCTGGGCAATCTGTACGGCTGAAGGCGCTCGACAGACAACCCGCTGACCAATTCCTGAAGACGTCCCTGCGTCGGTAGCTGATCAGACATTGTCCGGGTGCTTGCCTTTCATGCGCATCGTTGTTATATCTTCTTCGCTGTCCTTGAGAGAAACCCCTCCCGGCTCCAAGCCGGTGATGTCCTCAAGGTTCAATACGAAGCCCCTCCAACGAGGGGCTTCGTTTTTTCTACCCCATCACGCTCTCAAGGCGGGCCTTGAGCTGGGCGAGCTTGGTTTGTTCCTCTTCCATCTCGGCCAGTTTGCGCTTTTCGCCCTCCACCACTTCGGGCGGGGCGTTGTTGACAAAGCCGGGGTTGGCGAGCTTGCCGGACACGCCTTTCATGGTCTTGTCGAGCTTGGCCAGGTTCTTGTCCAGGCGCGCCAGCTCGGCCTCGAAATCGACCACGCCAGCCAGGGGCACGAAGAGCTCGTTGCCCTGGACCACGGCCGCGCCCGACGCCCGGGGGCCTTTCACCTCGGGGCCGATGGTCACGTTCTCGACCCGGGCCAGGAAACGAATCAGGTCCAGGGTGGATTCGAGCACGGATTTGTCCGCGTCGTTTGCCGTGCGCACCAGCAGGTCGAGCTTTTTGGCGGGCTCGATGAGCAGCTCGGTGCGGATGTTGCGGATGCCCGAGACCACGCCCATGAACAACTCCATGCGGGCCATGGCGTCCGGGTTCAGACACTCGGGGCGCGGTGCCGGGAAAGGCAGGGTGGCGATGTCCTCGGAGCGGTCATCGCCTGCCGGGCGCGGCAGCACGGACCATATCTCCTGGGAGATGAACGGGGCCACCGGATGGAGCAGGACCATGGTCTCGGAGAGCACGGTCCACAGCACCCGCTGGGTGGCCGCCTTGGCCGCCTCGTCCTCGCCGTAGAGGGCGGGCTTGATCATCTCCAGGTACCAGTCGCAGAACTCGGACCAGATGAACTTGTACAGCGTCTGGGCCACCTCGTTGAAGCGGTAGCCTGCGGTGGCCTCGGCCACGGTGGCCTTGACCTCCTCCAGCCGGTGCAGAATCCAGGTGTCGGCGAGGCTTTGGGCCTGATCGAGCGGCACCGCCGGAATCTCGTCGGGCAGGTTCATCATGGCGAACCGGGCCGCGTTCCAGATCTTGTTCATGAAGTGCTTGTAGCCCTCGATGCGCGCCTCCGAGAGCTTGATGTCCCGGCCCATGGCCGCGAAGCTGGTCAGGGTGAAGCGCAGGGCGTCGGCCCCGTATTTTTCGATCATGTCCAGGGGGTCGATGACATTGCCCGTGGACTTGGACATCTTCTTGCCCTTCTCGTCGCGGACCAGGGCGTGGATGTAGACATGGTCAAAGGGCACCCGCTCCATGAACTGGAGCCCCATCATCATCATGCGCGCCACCCAGAAGAAGAGAATGTCGAAGCCGGTGACCAGACAGGAGGTGGGATAGTACCGGGCCAGCTCCGGGGTCTTGTCGGGCCAGCCCAAGGTGGAGAAGGGCCACAGGGCGGACGAGAACCAGGTGTCGAGCACGTCCTCGTCCTGGATGATGTTGCGGCTGCCGCAGGATTCGCAGGCGCTCGGGTCGTCCATGGACACGGTCAGGGCGCCGCACTTCTCGCAGGTCCAGGCCGGGATGCGGTGGCCCCACCAGATCTGGCGCGAGATGCACCAGTCGCGGATGTTGTCGAGCCATTCGTAGTAGGTCTTGGTCCAGTGCTCGGGGAAAATCTGCGTCTGTGCGGGCACGGCGGCGCGCGCCTTCTCGGCCAAGGGCTTCATAGACACGAACCACTGGGTGGAGACATGGGGCTCGATGACCGACTTGCAGCGGTAGCACGCGCCCACCGAGTGGTCGTGGTCGTCCACGCCCACGAACAAGCCCTCGTTCTTGAGGTCCGTGATGATGATGGTGCGCGCCTCTTCCTTGTGCAGGCCGCGATAGCGCTCGGGCGCGTTCTCGTTGATGTTGCCGTCCTCGTCGAGGATGGCCAGCACTTCAAGGTCGTGCTTGCGGCCCAGTTCCCAGTCGTTCATGTCGTGGGCGGGCGTGACCTTGAGGCAGCCGGTGCCAAAGGCCACGTCCACGTAGGCGTCGCCGATGATGGGCAGCTTGCGGCCCACCAGGGGCAGCACGGCCTCCTTGCCGATGAGGTGTTTGAAGCGCTCGTCCTCCGGGTTCACGGCAATGGCCGTGTCGCCGAGCATGGTCTCGGGCCGGGTGGTAGCCACGATGAGGTGGCCCGAGCCGTCAACCAGGGGATACTTGATGTGGTAGAGGTGGCCGGGCTTGGGCTCGTGTTCCACCTCGTCGTCGGCCAGGGCGGTGTGGCAGCGGTTGCACCAGTTGATGATGTAGTCGCCCTTGTAGATGAGCCCCTGCCGGTACAGCTCGACGAACACCTCGCGCACGGCCCGGGCGCGCTGGTCGTCAAAGGTGAAACACTCGCGGGTCCAGTCCACGGACGCGCCCATGCGCCTGATCTGGCCGAGGATGTGGTCGCCCTTTTCCTTCTTCCACTCCCAGACGCGCTCGATGAACTTTTCGCGCCCGAGGTCGTGGCGGCTCTTGCCCTCTTCCTTGAGTTGGCGCTCCACCACATTCTGGGTGGCGATGCCCGCGTGGTCCGTGCCCGGCACCCAGAGCACGTTGCGCCCCTGCTGGCGGTGGAAGCGGCACAGGATGTCCTGGAGCGTCAGGTTCAGGGCGTGGCCCATGTGCAGCACGCCGGTGACGTTGGGCGGCGGGATGACGATGGAATACGGTTCGCCCGGCCCGTCCGGGTCCGGGGTGAAGGTCTTGTCCGCTTCCCAGCGGCGTTCCCATTTTTCCTCGACATCCCAAGGCTCGTATGCCTTGGCCAGTTCCCTGCGGGCCATGATTTGCCTCCGGCGGCCAGGGAACCTTTTGAAAAAGGTTCCCTGGACCCTCCAAAACTTTTTGTGCCACGCCGCCTGTCGGGCTGGCCGTCATCAAAGAGGCGGACGGCGGCGTGGAGGGGGTTCGATATCGATGCTGCCACGGTGGCGCGAAATGCCTGGTTGCAAAAGGCGAAACTGGATGCAAGGGGGAAACTTTTCAAAAGTTTCCCCCGGATATCCAAAATTCGTTCTTCTCCCCTTGCGGTCGCGCCTGCCGGTTGGTAGCGTGCGGACTACCCTTGTCGAGGGAGCCGATTATGTCAAGCATACACATATATTGGGACGAGTCCCACTTCTGGGGCCTGATGGCCGCGCGCGCCCTTGAGGCGTGGGGCATTCCCCATCGTCTGGTGCGCGGCTCCGAGATAGCTGATGGCGTGCTCGCTGGCAAGTCCGGCGAGGTACCGCGCCTGCTCATCGTGCCCGGAGGCCGGGCCAAGGGCAAGGCGGACAGGCTGGGGCTGCGCGGCATGGACGCCATCTGCGAGTTCGTGCATGGCGGCGGTACCTACCTCGGCTTTTGCGGCGGGGCCGGGCTGGCCCTGACCGGCCCTTACGGCCTCGGCCTCTCCCCCTGGACCCGCAAGGGGTACACCAACCGGCTCCACCACTTCCTCTCCGGCCATGTCCATGCCTCCCTGAACCGGAGCGCCCCCCTGGTGCCGCCTGACATGCTCGGGCCCGACGCGGACCCCCTGCTCCCGGTTTGGTGGCCGGGCCGGTTCGATCCGGTGGACGATTCGGTCACGGTGCTGGCCCGCTACGGCAGGCCCGGGCCGGACTTCTGGGTGGCGGACCTCAACCTGTCCACCCTGCCCCAGGGGACCATGAACGACTGGGAAAACCTCTACGGCATCCACCTGGACCCCGGTTTCATGGAAGGCACGCCCTGCGCCACGGCCAATGATTTCGGCGCGGGCCGGGTCATCCTGAGCTACGCCCACCTGGAGACGCCCGCCTCGCCCCAGGCCAACCGCTGGCTGGCCCACATTCTCGATCAGGCGTTGGCTGGCGGGCATGGACAGGCAGGCGGGCCGGTCCCGGCCTGGGATGTGGCCGCCCTGCCCGTGGTCTGGGACGATCCGGTGCTCATGGCTGCACGCCGGGCCATGGAGCGGGTCATCGCCACGGGCACCAGCCACTTTCTGCTCTTCTGGCGCACGCCCTGGCTCCTGGGCTGGCGGCGCGGCCTGCCCGGCGCAGGCATCAACGCCCTGTATTCACTCATCTGCGAGGCCATGGCCCGCCAGCCGGGCGACGAGGCCCTGGCCTTCTGGGACCATCGCGCGCGCGGCTTCGGAACCCTGATGGCCCTGCTGGCCCGGGGATTGTCCGGCTATCTGCTGGCCGAGCGGCTGTCCATGACCATGTTCCACTCCGCGCCCGACGCCGTGTCCGCACAGGGTCTGCGCGAGCAGCGGCGCGCCCTGTTCGGTCTGCCCCCGGAGCCGGGCGGCATCTACGCCGACCTGGCGGCAACTCTGGAGGAGCTTTACTGGCGGCTCTCGCGCTCCGGCCCGACCAATCGATGATGCGGTGCGAAGTTGCCATGCACTCGCACCGTATGTTACGAAAGTTACACACTCGTCAGCGACATTTTGCAGAAGACAGGGGCACACTTGACCGCAAACACCCGCACCCCACCCCCGGAACCGGACCACCCACCCGGCCCTGATACCGTGACTATCCGCGTCGTTTCCCGGCGCGACGGGGGGGAGTGATGGCTGAACGCCGCGACGCCCAATTCCGTTTCGCCCTGTCCGAGGACGGCATGAAGCTCGGAGTGAGCCGGTACTTCCCGCCCCAGGGCGGGGGCGAGGGGCCGTCGGTCAAGCTGCTCAAGCGGCAGGTGGCCCAGGCCGGGGTGCGCTTGCCCGTGGACGAGCAGGCCGCGCGCGAGGTGGTGGACTCCATCCAGCGCGACGAGGAAATCCGCCGCATCGTGCTGGTGCGCGGCGTCGAGGTCCAGGAGCCGCGCCACGCTTCGCTGGTGGCCCTGGGCAATCTCGACTTTCCCGTCTTTCCGGGCGACCGCTTTGCCCGCAAGCACCCGCCGTGCCACGCCAGCGACGGCGAGACCATCGACGGCCGCGTCATCCACCCCAGAGAGCACTTCGAGCCCGAAGACATCAAGGTGACCATGGGCGAGAACGTGGAATTCGACGCCCTGACCAACGCCTACGTCTCCACCGTGTGGGGCATGGCCCGGCTGCGCGAGGGAACCCTCGCCGTGGACCCGCTCACGCACATCAGCGAGGACCTGACCACCGTCAAGGCCACGCTGCACCACAAGGATTTCCGGGGCCAGCCCATCTCGGCCGAGCGGGTGGAAAAGGAGCTGCGAGAGCTCGGCGTGGTCATCGACATCGACCTGGGCCGCCTCAAGGCCCTGCTCGGCCGGGCCAGGGACCAAGGCCAACCCGTGCCCGATCAGGTGGTGGTGGCGGGCAGGGTCCCGTCGCCAGGGCGCGACGGCTGGCTTGAACTGCTGGTCTCCACCCGCGAACTGGCCGGAACCGAGGACGAGTCGGGCCGCCTGGATTTCCGCGACCGGGGAACCCATCCCATGGTTGAGGCAGAGCAGGTGGTGGCCAGGCTGCACCCGCCCAGCGCGGGCGAGGGCGGTATCGACATCTACGGCAAGACCATCCCGGCCAGCCGGGGCAAGCCCATGGTGGTCCGCCGGGGCGAGAACATCGACGTCCTCGACGACGAGATCACCTTCATCTCCAGGGCCAAGGGGGTGCTGTCGCTGGAGGACAACATCCTTTCGGCCACGGAGTGTCTCCTGATCAACGACAACGTGGACCTTGGCACCGGCAACGTCATCATCGAGTACGGCTCGGTCAAGATTCTCGGCTCCATCCACGCCGGGTTCTCGGTCTCTGCGCCCAAGCACGTCATCGTGGCCGGGTCCATCGAGAGCGCCACGGTCTCGGCGGGCGGCAACGTCGAGGTCTCGGGCGGCATCCTCATGCCTGACGGCGGCACCGTGCGGGCCGGAGGCTCGGTATCCTGCGCCTACGCCACCAACGCCCGCATCCGCGCGGGCGGCGACGTGATCATCACCAACGACATCACCAACTCGGACATCCGCGCCGAGGGGCGCCTGCTGGGCACCCGGGGCAAGGGCCATGTGCAAGGGGGCAAAATAATCACCGGCAAGGGCATGGAGATCAAGGAACTGGGCTCGGAACTGGGCGTGAACACCGTAGTGGGCATCCAGATACAACACGACGACGATGACACCCTGCGCGCCGAGCGCAAGCGGCTCAAGGAAGCCATCCGCAAGATCGACGACGCCCTGGGCCACGACCCGCCCAAGACCATCCTGACCCGCACCCGGCCCGAAAAGCGGGCGGCAGTGGCCGAGGTCCTCAAGCACCGGGTGACGCTGATCAAGCGGCGCAAGGCCGTGTCCGAGGAGATCAACCAGCGCACGCTGGCCCGCCAGGAAGAGTTGGCCGGAATCAGAATCAGGGTCCACCGGCTCATTCATCCCGGCGTGGTGGTGGTCATGGGCTCCAAGAAGCTCGACATCTCCCGGCGCACCGAGGCGGCCACCATCTCCTGGGACGCCCGGACCAGCGAGATCGTCATAGGATAGCCCCGCGCTGTTTGCCGGGCCTCTCCCTTTGGCGTAGGCTCTCCTTCGACGCCAACCCCAAACAACGGAGGCCCCATGGCTGACCCGACCATCCCGACCACCGCCGGACGCGGCGACATCCTCAAGCGGCTCCTGGTCACCCTGGCCTGCCTCATCTTTCTTGAGGTAACCGGCCTGCTCATCCAGATCGCCACCCTCTTCCAATTCGTCTATCTGCTGGTGGCCAAGCGGCACAGCGAGCCCCTGCGCCGCTTCTGCAACGCCCTCTCGGGCTACGCTTACCGGCTCATGCGCTACACCACCCTCAACGACAACGACCGGCCCTTCCCCTTCTCCCGATTCCCGGACGACGACGCATGGGAAAAACCGGCGCGGCAGGTGACCTTCAAGTGACCGAGCCGAACAGTCACCGCTTCTTCTGCAACCGGGAGTGCCGGTACTTCCCCTGCCACGCCACTGACCGGCCCGACGAATTCAACTGCCTCTTCTGCTTCTGCCCGCTCTATTTCCTGAGCGACTGCGGGGGTAACGGCAGGCTGCTTGAGTCAGGGATCAAGGACTGCACCGGCTGCATGGTGCCCCACGCCCCGGGCGGCTACGACCACATCATGGCCCGACTCAGGGAGCGGTTCGACGCCATGCGGCGCGAGACGATGGAAAAGCAGGGGAAAGACGACTGACGCCACAGGCGTCTGATGGGAAAGGAAGGACAGACGGCCGACGCACCACCCATTGCGCGGCCGGGCAGGCGCGGCTACTTCCTGCGCGCCATGGCGTTGGTCAGGAAACACTCGATCTCGCTCGCCAGCCGGGCCCGCTCACGGCTCTGCAACCGCTCCCGCGCCTCGGGGTCGAGATCCCTGTTCTGAAACCGCGACAGGGCGATGAAGCATTGCTTGATCCGGTCCAGCTCCTCGTGCTGCTTCTCCTTCCAGAAATGATAGGCCAGAATCTTGGCCGCGCTCTTGACCGTGGTCTTGTCGCAGGGAAGACAGGTCTCGTCCAGGGGGTGTTCAGCCCCGTCCTCCACCAGGGGCAGAACCCGCAGCATGACATTCTTGGAGCGATTGAGGGAGCCGGGGCTGATGCGGTAGACCGTGACCTTGCGGCTGCCCACGAACCATTTGACCATGAGCAGGGCAGCGGTCCCGGCGCCCAGGAGAAGCCAGGTGTCGGTATCCATCATGCCCGCCTCCCCGCCACGAGGCATCGGGCCCGGCCGGACCGGCCGGACACCGTGGGGCCGATTGCGGCCAACCGCCCTGTTTCGTGTTTTCTCTTCATTTCATTCATCCACTGCGTGTCAGGTACGGTCTGAGATTCAGGCGATAGGACGCCGGGTCGGCGCATTCGAGGATTTCGAGGTTCCGGTTGCCCAGGGCCTGGGCTGCGGCCAAGTCCACCAGCTCGGACGGAATGGGGCGCAGGTCCTCGTCGAGGATGATCTTGATCTTGGGCATCAGGGGCAGGGACGGGTTGGACTCGTAGACCACGCCGTAGAAGCCGGTATTGAGCTTGACCAGACTGCCCGAGGGGAAGATGCCCAGACACTTGATGAACATCTGAACCTCCACCGGGTCGAAATCCTGCCCGCGCATGCCATACATGATGGCCAGGGCCTTGTTGGGCAGGATGGCGTCCTTGTAGGAGCGGTCGCTGGTCAGGGCGTCGTAGACGTCGGCCAGACTGATGATCCGGGCAAAGGGCGCGATGTCCCTGTTGACCAGCCGCTCCGGGTAGCCCGAGCCGTTGAACTTCTCGTGGTGGTCGCGCACGGCTTCGAGCACGTCGTCTGTCACCTCGCGCTGGCGGACCAGGATGTCGCAGCCGTATTCCGGGTGGCGCTTGATCTCCTCGAACTCCACATCCGTGAGCCGGGCGCGCTTGTTGATGATGCGCGAGGGCACGGCGGTCTTGCCCAGGTCGTGCATCATCCCGGCAAGGCCAAGCCTGACCAGTTCCTCGCGCCCCAGGCCCATGTATTCGCCGAAGACCACGGCGATGGCAGCCACGTTGATGCAGTGGGCGTAGGTGTAGTCGTCGTAGTCCGAGAGCTTGGAGAGGCACAGCAGGGTGTCGGGGTTGCGGATGGCGGAGTTGACGATGGCGTCCACTGTCTCCACCGAGGCCTCGTAGTCCACCTTTCGGCCGAGCTTGACGTCATGGATGATGCGCTTGGCGTGGTGCATGGCCCTGTCGTAGGTGACGCGGGCCACTTCCATCTCCTGCTCGAAGGGCACCCGGGGCTTGGGCGGCGGCAGGGAATCCGGCCCGGCCAGCAGCCCGTCGAGCCGCCGATCCATGGCCTCGCCCCCTTCGCCCACCTGAATGAAGGCATGCAGATAGCCCTCGGCGCGGATGCGCTCCACCTGGCTCCGAGACTCGATCACCCCCGGCCGGGTGTACAGAAAAGGCAGATGCTCCCAGATCTCGCTTGAGAGCTTGACCACCTCCATGCCAGGGCGCAGCTCTTCCACCGGAACCTTCCTGATCATGCGGGCCGCCTCCGGTCCCGGTCTCGCGGCGGGTCAGCCGCCATGATTTCGTGAAGCACCAAGTCCATTCTGGCCTCTCGCCGTCCGCCGATCAGCATTTGGTCGTATCCGTCCGTGTCCTGTCTGACGCCGCGTCTTCCCGGTCCGTGGAAAGGAAGGACATGATCAATATACCGTGTCCAACGTCTTGTTGTCGACAGAAGAATCCGCCTCATCTCACGCCAGGGTTCAGAAAATCACGGCCTCGAACCAGAGGATGGTGGTTGCCGGCTCGCGCCAGGCGTCTCGCGGCAGCCCCGCCTTGACGCAGGTCTGGGCCAGGAAGGTCTCGCGGTCCCAGCCCCATTCCACCGGGACCTGGGGCAGCAGCAGCCCCGAGCGGCCGTCGCGCGACATGATCAGCCCGTGGCGGCCCACCTCCACCAGGGCCGAATCCGGGCAGGACTCGATGGGGCCGAGCACGGAAATCTCGTACTCCACTGCCTCGAACTCGCCGGGCGTGAGCGGCGGAAAACGCGGGTCCTCAAAGGCTGCGGACCGGGCCATGTCCCACACCGTGCGATACAGTTCGCCGGTGCCGCGCACATTGCCGATGCAGCCCCGCAGCGAGCCGCCGAGCTTCAGGGTGACAAAGGCCCCCAGCCGCTCGCGCAGGGTCGGACTGGGCGGCTCGGGTGGCTCGCCGGGCTCGCTGGCCGGGTTCAGGCGCGAGGCGATGGACAGCCGCACCAGATCGCGCAGGAAGCCCTGCTCCTCATCCGTGAGGGCAAATCGAAATTCCTTTGCCATCATTCCTCCTTGGGTGAATGGACCGGGGCCACAAACATCATGCCGACAAGACCGAGCACGAAGAGCACGATGACCGAGGCCATGCCCACGCGCTGGCTGCCCGAGGCCAGGGTCAGCCAGCCCACCAGCAGCGGCCCGGCAAACGAGGTCAGCTTGCCCGAAAGGGCGAACAGGCCGAACATCTCCCCGCGCACCGCCTCGGGCGCCAGCCGGGCCAGATAGGTGCGGCTCGACGCCTGGACCGGCCCCACGAAAATGCCCACGCTCAGACCAAAGACCCAGAACCACGTCTGGCTCTCCACCAGCAGCATGCAGGTGCCGGGCACGATCAGCCCGATGAGGGAGACGATGATGGTCGCCCGCGATCCGGCCCGGTCGTCGAGCCAGGCAAAGGCCGCCGCCCCGAGCCCTGCGGTGATGTTCAGCCCGATGCCGAAGATGATGACCTGGCTCGGAGTCATGCCGAAGGTGCCCGCCGCATAGATGCCGCCAAAGGCGAACATGGTGGTCAGCCCGTCGTTGTAGAGCATGCGCGCCAGCAGGAACACGGCGATGTCGCGGTACTCGCGCACCCGGCGCAGCGAATCGCGCAGTTGGGCCAGCCCCTCGGACACGGCCCGGCCCAGGCTCACGCCCTTGGACGGCGCATCCGGGCAGAGCAGGAACAGGGGCAGGCAGAAGACCAGATACCACAGGGCGGTCAGGGGCATCACTGCCCGGACATGCTCGGCCTCGCCGCGCGGCAGGCCGAACCAGGCGTCGGGCTCCACGAATCCGTACAGGGCGATGATCAGCAGCACCAGCCCGCCCCCGTAGCCCAGGCCCCAGCCCCAGCCCGACCAGCGGCCCATGGCCTCCTGGCTGGCCAGCCCGGGCAGCATGGCGTTGTAGAAAAGCATGGCGTATTCCGAGCCGATGGTGCCCAGCCCGGCCAGCAGCAGCGCCAGCCAGATATAGGAGGGGTCGGGCCGGACGAACCAGAGGCAGGCCGTGGCCGCGATGCACAGGGCGGTGAAGACCGCCAGCCAGGGCTTGCGCCGCCCGCTGCGGTCTGCCACCGCGCCGAGCAGCGGGCCGCCCAGGCCGATGATCAGCCCGGCCGCGCCCATCATGTTGCCCCACAGGGCCGTGCCCACGGTCTCGTTCTCGGCCACGGCCCGGGCGAAGAAGGCGGCGAAGACAAAGGTCTGGACCAGGGCGGCAAAGCCGGAATTGGCCCAGTCGTAGAAGGCCCAGGCCCACAGGGAGCGCGAGGATGCAGGGTCTGGCCGCGCAGCGTCTCGGGGATGATGGGCACTCTGCATGGCGCGTGGCCCGTTAGCCGGTCCAGCCGGGTTCAGGGCCCAAGGGACCGGGGCCGGAATCCGCGCCCTCCCCTGACGTCCCCCCGGTCACGCCACCGCAAGCCCGGACAAAGGCACCGGCAAGGGACGGACAACTGCCGAAATGGAGATGGACATAGGAGCCGAGCGTGTTGCCCGCGACAAACCCCTCGGGACTGTCGATGACCCCCTTGCGGCCGCGCATGGTGTAGACCGGGGTCAGCACGGGGTCGTCCAGCCCCTCGCGGATGAAGGAATAGTGAAACTCGTGGCCCCTGGCCGTCACCCCGGCCGGGCCGAGGAGCGTGGTCGCGCGGGTGGATATCTCGCGATAGCCCAGGGCGCGGTGGTTCTCGTCCATCTCGGCGCGCAGGGGAAAGACCCCGGCCATGGCGTAGCGCCCCCGGCCCGTGGCCAGGTCATTCATCAGGTACATGAACCCGCCGCACTCGGCGTAGACCGGATGCCCGGCCTCGCAAAACTCCCTGATCTCCCGGCGCAGCCGGGTGTTCTGCCCCAGCTCGAAGGAGTACAGCTCGGGATAGCCGCCGCCGAGATACAGCCCCTGTATGCCTGCGGGCAGATGCTCGTCCTCGATGGGCGAGAACTCGGCCAGCCGGGCACCGGCCTCGCGCAGCAAGCGCAGGTTCTCTTCGTAATAAAAGCAGAAGGCAGCGTCGCGGGCCACGCCGATGGTCACGGTGCCAAGCTCGGGTATGGGCTCGAAGGGGGGCACGGCCTCCACCGCCGGCAGCCCGGCCAGCAGCGCGTCCATGTCCATGCCCGAGTCCACCCAATCGGCCAGCCGCTGGTAGCGGTCCGGCCCCTCCTGGTCGTCTCCGGCCGTGACCAGCCCCAGGTGGCGCGAGGGCGCGGCCAAGGACTCGTCCCGGGGCAGGCAGCCGAGGACCGGGACATCGGGCAGCAGGGTCATGGCCTCCCTGAGCAGTTCGGCGTGGGATTCGCCGCCCACCCGGTTGAAGACCACCCCGACGATGGGCACGGCCGGGTCGAACCGGGCGTAGCCCGAGACCAGGGCAGCGGCGGAACGAGCCATGGAGCGCGCGTCCACCACCAGGATGACCGGCAGCCCGAGGATCTTGGCCAGCTGGGCCGTGGACCCCTCATCGCCAGTGCCGGAGATGCCGTCGAACAGGCCCATGACCCCCTCGGCCACGGCCACGTCGCACCCGGCGGCGTAGCGGTTGAATATGTCACGATTGGTCTCGCTTGCCAGCATCCAGCCGTCGAGGTTGTGGCTGGCCACGGGCTGGCCGCCTCGGGCGCAGGCCAGGGCGTGGTGGCCGGGATCAATGAAGTCCGGGCCGCACTTGAAGGGCTGCACATGCAGGCCGCGCCGCGCCAGCGACGCCATGATGCCAAGCGAAACCGAGGTCTTGCCGCAGCCACTGTGTGTCCCGGCGATGAGAAAAGCCTTGATGGCCGCCACGTTTACTCCATGAACCGAGCCGGGGCAAACCCCTAGCCCAGGTCCTTTCTTGTCATGTAATCGAGCATCTTCCGGCCCTCGGCATGATCCGGGGCCAGTTCAAGACATCGCGTCACCCCTTCGAGGGCCTTGGTGAAGTCGCCCCGCTCGAACTGGGCCCGGGCCATGTTGTACCACAGGTTCTCGTCCGCGTCCGAAAGCTCGATGGCGCGCCGGTAATAGTCCACGGCCTGTCCGAAGAGCTTCTTCTTGCGCAGTTCGATGCCGTATTCGTTGAAGAGGTGCTTGTGTTCGTCGGCAAAGGCGGACTCGATTCCCAGGATGCGGTCAAAGACCTGCTTGGCCTTGTCCGTCTCGTCGCGGGCCAGCAGGCACAGCCCGATGCCAAAGTTGGCGCGCACGTTGCGCTCGTCCAGGTTCAAGGCGTTGGCGTACTCGTATTCGGCGGTGAAGTTCTCCCCGCGCTTGCGGAACTTGTCGCCCCGGGCCACGGCCTTTTGCACCTGGCGCAGGTTGCCCAGCACCTCCTTGAAGAGCTGGGGCATGGGCAGATAGTCGGCCAGCAGCTGATCCTTGGTTATGCGCTCCACCGGGCCGTAGGGCACGTTCTTCTGGTTGAGGCCCTGCATCTCCACCGTGGTCTCGTCCACCTGCCGGGCAAAGTACAGGGCCGTCTGCCGAACCCGTTTGGCCGTGGAGCCGGTGCCGATCCGGGCCATGCGCTCTATGGAGAACACGCCCTCGATGAATCCTTCGGGACTTGTCGTGGTCATGGCTTGTCGCTCTTCTTGTTGTTGTGGCCAGGCCCAGCCGGGCCTGCGCCCAGCATACATCGATTCGCCCGCGATGAGAAGAACTTCGAGTCGCCAAGCCCTGCCCGGCGCCATGCCGGTCAGGTCACGAGCCGATGGAGCCGCCAGCCAGCAGTTCGTCCACCTGGGCCGCAGACATGGGCCGGTAGAAGAGAAAACCCTGAACATAGCGGCAGCCCTCGTTTTCCAGGAAGGCGAGTTGGGCCGGGGTCTCCACGCCCTCGGCCACCACCTTGAGCCCCAGGGACTTGCCCAGGGAGAAAACCGTGCGCACGATGGCCTGGCTGTCCTGCTTGCCCTCCACCCCGTCGATGAAGGAGCGGTCCACCTTGACCACGTCGATGGGGAAGCGCTGTAGATAGGAGAGCGACGAATACCCGGTGCCGAAATCGTCGATGCACACCCTGGCCCCGAGTGCCTTGAGCTGCCTGAGCACCTCCTCGGCCATGGACGGGTCGTCCATGAGGGCGCTTTCGGTGATCTCGATGTTCAGGGCGCTGGGGTGCAGGCCCGAGTCGTCCAGGGCGCGCGTCACCTGGCTGAGCAGCATGGGCTGGCCAAAGTGCTTGCCCGAGATGTTGATGTTCAGCGTCAGCAGCTCGCCCATCTGGGGGCCGAAGCTGATCTGCCACTGCTTGACCTGCCCGCAGGCCTCGGCCAGCACGAAGTTGTCGATGGCGTAGATGAGCCCGGTGTCCTCGGCCAGGGCGATGAAGTCGCCGGGCATGATGATGCCGTGCTCGGCATGCCGCCAGCGGACCAATGCCTCGAACCCGCATATCTGCCGGGTGTCGAGACAGACGATGGGCTGGTAGGCCACCTCGAACTCGCCCAGATCCACGGCGCGGCGCAGGTCCGTCTCCAGGGCCATGAGCCGCAGGGCCTGATCGTGCATCTTCTGGTTGAAGACCTTGAAGCTCGACTTGCCGCGCTCCTTGGCCCGGTACATGGCCGTGTCCGCATCGCGCAGCAGGGCCTCGGGCCGGTCGTAGCCGTCGGTCTTGAGCACCACGCCCAGGGAGGCCGAGGTGAAGACCTCGTTGCCGCCGATGGTGAAGGGCTGGCGCACGCCATCGAGAATGCGCCGGGCGATGGCGATGGCGTCCCTGGGCGCGGATATCTCCTCGATGAGGATGGCGAACTCGTCGCCGCCGAAACGGGCCACGGTATCCACGGAACGGGCGCACTTCTCGACCACCCGGGCCACGCTGCGCAAAAGCTCGTCGCCAGTCTCGTGGCCCAGGGAGTCGTTGATGACCTTGAAGCGGTCAAGGTCCATGTAGATGACCGCGAACAGGTGCTTGCGCCGCCTGCCGCGCTCCATGGCCATGCGCAGATGGTCCAGGAACAGGGCGCGGTTGGGCAGCCCGGTCAGCGGATCGTGGAAGGCCTGGCGCTTGAGCTGGTCCTCGGCCTTCTTGCGCAGGGTGATGTCCTCCACCGACCCTTCATAGCAGATGACCACGCCGTCGCTGTCGGTGATGCGCCGGGCGTTCTCGGATATCCAGATGATGCGCCCGTCGCGCCGCCGCACCTTGGAGACGAAGTTCTTGACCTCGCCGGTCTCCTCGATCAGGCGCAGGAATTCCTTGCGGCGGCCGGGCTCCATGTACATCTGGGTGCCGATGTCATAGACCGAGCCCATCAGCTCCTCCGGAGATGCAAAGCCCAGGATGCGCGCCAGTGAGGGGTTGGCGCTCAGGAAACGCCCGCTGGGCGAGGTCTGGTAGATGCCCTCCAGCGCGTTCTCGAAGATGGTGCGGTATTTTTTCTCCGCCTTGCGCAGCGCATCGCCGATGACCTTGCGCTCGGCGATCTCGATCTTGAGCTGGGTGTTGGCGCGCAGCAGTTCGCTGGTGCGCTCGTCCACCTTCTGGCGCAGGGCGTCGCGCGCCTCCTGAAGCTCCCGGGTCTTGCCGCGCACCCGCTCCTCGAGGCTGTTCACCTGCTCGGCGATGTGCCCGGCCATGGAGCGCATGGCCCGGGCCAGCTGCCCCACCTCGTCGCGCGAGTCTATCTCGGGCACACTGTCGAAATCCTTGGCCGCCACGCGGCCCGCATACTCGGCCAGCAGCTTGAGAGGCTTTGAGATATTCAGGACAAAGATGAAAGCAATGAGCAGGCTGGCCCCGAACAGGACCAGGGTCACCACCTGCTGCTCCAACACGGCCTCGCGGATATGGCCCGCGATGGTCTCGGAATCCATGCCGATATGCACGGCCCCGGCCAGCCCCGAGAGAATGGGCCGGGTGACGTGCAGAACGCGGTTGCCCTCGTGGACGATGTCGCGCAGCACATACTCGTCGCCGGGCAGCCCGGCCGAGCCAGCCACCATCTCGCGCACCACCCGGGGCACGCCGGGCACGAAGGTGTGGGCCATGATCTCGCCGCGCTCGTCGGCCACCAGCACGTAGGACACCCCGGCGATGCGCCGGTACCTGTCGATGCGCGCCTGCACGCTGCCCGCGTCCTGGCTGAGGATGGTGGCCAGATCCGACTCGGCCACGCTCCCGGCCAGGGCCAGGGCCTTGGACTCGTACTCGCGCGTCATCTCGCGCTTGAGCCGCTGGGCCGAGGTGGCCGAGGTGACCACCGAGATCAGCCCGAAGATCACCACCATGAACAGCAGCGGCCTCAAAAAGAGCTTGGGAGCTTTCATTCCCGCCACTCCGTCCAGTCGCGGATGGGCTGGAAATGCCCGTCCACCACGGTGGTGAAATAGACCGCGTCGAGCCCCTGCTGGCGTCCGGGTCCGAAATTGACGTTGACGCCGATGCCGATGTCCAGGTCGATGATGGATTCCATGACCTCGGGAATGCGCCCGCGCCGGGGGTCGTCGGCCATGCGCCGCACGATCTCGCCGAGCATGACGCCATTGAGGAACCCCTCGAAGCTGACATAGCTGAAGCGCCTGGGGCTGTAGCCCTGTCCGGCCGCCAGGGGCGCGCCCCGGTAGCTGTCCATCAACTCGCGGTAGAAGCGCACGGCGGGCAGGCTTGTGTCTTCGTAGCAGGGCACCACCTGCGAACAGATGAGGTTGTCCGTGTACCTGCGCCCGGACCGGCGTTCTTCGAGCATCAGCAGCTCGACCATCTTGTCGCTGTCCGAGAAGGACACCCCGGCCACCGGGATGTCGTGGCCTTTGTCGCGCATGGCGCGGATGAAGGCGCCCTGGGAGGCGTAGGTGCCGATACAGATGACCGCGTTGGGCCGGGCCGCCATGATCAGGTCCACCTCGGCGGAAAAGTCGTGGTCAAAGGAATCGCCCCGGGCATAGGCCGCCTCGGAGGCGATGCGCTCGCCGTGCCTCTCCAGGGCGCGGCGCACGCCGTCCCAGCCGGTGCGGCCGTAGGCGTCATTCTGGTAAAACACGGCGATGCGCCTGCGCCCCACACCCATCAGGTTGTCCACCAGCCCGGCCGTCTCCTGAAAATAGGAGGCGCGCAGGTTGTATACGTGGCGGCCAAAGGGCTCGGTGCGCATGGGCTGGGCCCCGGTCAGGGGAAAGAGCAGATAGGTGTGGCGCTGGCTGAATATCTGGAGCAGGGGCAGGATGTGCGCGACCGTAGGCGTGCCCACATAGGAGAACAGGGCAAAGACATCGTCGCGGGAGATGAACTCCACCGTGTTGGTGAAGCAGGGCTGGGGGTTGTAGCCGTCGTTGGCGGGCAGCACCCGGATGGTCCAGCCCGAGGCCCCGCCGTCCCGGTTGAAGTGCTCGATGTAGGCCATGAGCCCGCGATAGAACTCGATGCCCATTTCGCCGTTGACCCCGGTGAAGGGGGCGGACATGCCGAAAACAAGCTCGCCCGGCTCCCGCGCAAGGCACGGCCGGGCCGAAAGCAGGCAACAGGCCAGCAGGCCAAAAACTCCCGCAACGAAGAGACATTTCAATTTTTTCAGCACAGCAAATCCATGCCATTACCGAAACAAAAGTGCAACCGGGCTTTTCAGACGGCTCCCTTGATGCGCACTCCTGCGCGGCACATTCGTGGCCTTGTTGCGACCAGGCGATACGGCCCGGCGGGCGGGCGGCGATGTGTTGAAAAGAGGGGTGGCAGGAACAGGATAAGTGGAAGCGGTGAGATCTCAGAATGCGTCGATGAACCGGCAGTCCATGGTCCCGTCATCGGCCACGGTGATCTGGGCCAGGGAGCCGGACTCGCCCAGGGAGCCGGGGTTGACCACCCGGACGCCGTCCACCACGGACCAGTCGCGGCGGTGGGTATGACCGTAGCAGATCAGGTCGTGGCCGGGGCCAAAGGCGTGGGTCACGGTGGCGGCCACCTGGGAGCGCGGCCCCCAGCCGTGGGCCACCCCCACGGTCAGCGGGCCGACGGTGGCCGTGAGCATGGGCTGAAGCTCCTGGGCCAGCAGGGCGTCCCAGTCGCAATTGCCGCGCACGCACAGGAAACGCTCGTGGCGGCAGAGGTATGCCCAGACCCGGTAGGAGGTGATGTCGCCGCAGTGGACAAGGACATCGGCCGGGCCGAGCCACTGCTCGTAAACCCGATCGAGCCACGCGGGCGCTTCGCCCAGGTGGGTGTCGGAAATGACCGCTATCTTCATGGGGATTCGAACTATTCCCTGACCTTCTTGGCCCGGAACCGGATGTAGGCATCGCGCACCGCGGCGTACTTGTCGATGGCCCCATCGGTCAGGGTTTCGTACTCGTTGCCCGTGAGTTCGAGGGAGAGCTGGTTGACATTCTTGTACGCGCGGATACCGACGTACTCGATGAAGTTCAGGTCGGCGTAGGTCAGCGGGTCAAGGAAGGTGTCACCCACCCAGCCCACGGATTCGCGGATGGAGCTGGGACCGAGGAAGGGCCAGACCAGATACACGCCGTGGCCGAAACCCGCCTTGCCCAGGGTCTGGCCGAAGCCGTCGGCCGTGGGCCGCTCGGGTGCCCAGTTGCGCTTCATGCCCGAGGTGACGTCGGCAAAGCCGAGCAGGCCCCAGCTGGTGTTGGCGATGAACTTGGAGGTTTCCATGTACGCCGCGTCGAACTTGCCCTGGAAGACGTTGTTCACGAAGCGGACCGGGAAGAGCATGTTGGTGAAAAAGTTGCGCACCCACTGGCGCGGCTTGGCGGGAATGGCCCAGGCGTACCCGGTGGCCACAGGCTTGAACACGCCATGGTACATGGCGTCGTTGAAGTGGAACCAGACCATGTTCCACCCCTTGAACGGGTCGGCCACGAGCCCTTCGGCATCACTGTATTCGTCGAAATCGTCGAAGTCGTCGTAATCGCCGGATGCCTCGGCGGCCTTGGCGTCGGACGCGGCCCCGGCACCCCGCATGTCGGTCAGCTGGGCCACGCTGAGGGAGCCATTCCGGTCGGTATCCGACGCAAAAACAGCCCCGCCTCCCATCAGGAGAAGGGCCGTGACCATGAGGCAGACTGCAATCCGTGCGGTCATGTCGTATCTATCCCTGTTGCGGTTCGGCCGTTACCTGGCTTCCATCGCCCTGGCTTCCGTCGTCCTGGCCGCTGTCCAGTTTCTCTATCCGGTCGCGTATCTGCTTCAACAGGTCCTCGGGGGTTCCGGTGTTCAGCACCTGCGAGAACTGGCTCCGATAGTTGGCCACCAGGCTCACGCCCTCGGCGACCACATCGTAAATCATCCATTGTTCTTGAACGATTCTCAACCGGAATTCAACTATTATTTTCTTGTCCTTGTCCACCAGCTCGGTGAATACCTTGGCCCGGTTGCCCTCCACCTGCTCGCCCGTGTAGTTCACGTCTTGACCGCCGTAGGACGGAATCTGTTTCAGATAGGAACGTTCAAGCAGCTGAATGAAGGCCTCGGTCAGGTCGTCCTGCATCTGCGGGGTCATGGTGGTCCAGGGTCTGCCCACAGCATACATGGTTACCAGCTTGAAATCGATGAACTTTTCCGCCTCGGCGCGCAGTTTCTGGACCATTTCGTCACGATGGGCCGGGTCCTCGGCCTTGGGGTCGCTCAAAACGGAGATGAGCAGGTCCACCCCCTCCTTGACCCGGCTGGTGGGCGTCTGCGAGACGTCCGCATGGGCCGGGGCCGCAAGGAGGCAGACAAGGAACATGGGAAGAACCAGTCGCTTGAAAAGCATATTTCCGTCCTGTTGCGTTGGAGCGTTTACACCTTGCCAAAGGCGAACTTGCTGATGAGGTCTTCAAGGTCGATGGCCGGGTTGGTGTCGAAGATGGAGCCCCCGTCCTCGATGGGGTCGCCCAGGCCGCCCGGCGCGATCTTGAGGAACTTGTCGCCGATCAGCCCGCTGGTCTTGACCCCGACGATGGCGTCGTCGGTCAGCCTGACCTGCCTGTCGATCATCATGGTCACGCTGGCCATGCCTTTATCCTGGTCAAGAGAGATGGTCTTCACGTAGCCGATGTCCACGCCGTACATCTGCACGGGCGCGTTGATCTTGAGGCCGGAAATATCCGAGAAATTGGCGTGCACGGAGTAATACCTGTCCGTGAAGAGCTGGACGTTGCCCAGCTTGATGCTCATGTAGGTGATGGCGATCAGCCCGACGAGCACGAAGAGTCCGACGGCGGTTTCCTTATTCAGTTTGAACATCGTCCATCCTTTCGGCCTGTGGCTTTTGCGCCAAGAATGTCGGCGCAGTCGAGTTTCATCTTGTCCTGGCTGATGGGTGGCAGGGTCAGGCGCGAGGTGGCCCGCTCCCCGGCCGAGCGATCCAGGAACCGGCGCAGATAGGGGTCTTTGGTGGCGTCCAGGTCCTCGATGGTGCCCTGAAACAGACACCGCTCGTCGCCGAGCACCACCACGAAATCCGCAAGGGCGTGCATGCTCCGCAGGTCGTGGGTGACCACCACCATGGTCATGTCGAACTGGCACATCATCTCAAGCATCAACTGATCCAGCTCGGCCGACATGACCGGGTCGAGCCCCGAGGTGGGCTCGTCGCAAAAAAGCACCTGGGGGTCCATGACCAGCGCCCGGGCCAGACCGGCCCGCTTGCGCATGCCGCCGGAAAGTTCGTTCGGGAACAGGTTGGCAGCGTGATCAAGGCCGACCATGGCCAGCCGATCGTTCACGATGCGCATGATCTCGCCCTCGGTCAGCCGGGTGTGCTCGCGCAGCGGCAGGGCGATGTTGTCCCCAAGGCGCAGGGAGCCGAGCAGCGCGCCGTCCTGAAAGAGCACGCCCGTGCGCTGGCGGATGCACCGCTGCTCCCGGGCGGAAAGCCCGCTCATGTCGTGGCCGCCGATGAACACCCTGCCCTCCTTGGTGGGCTGGAGCTTGAGGATGTGCTTGAGCAGCGTCGATTTGCCCGAGCCGGAACCGCCCACGACCATGGACAGCTTGCCCCCCGGGAACTCGATGTCCAGATTCCTGGCCACGACGGTGCTGCCGTATCCTATGCTCAGCCCCTCAAGGCGGATGCTCGGTGCGTTGCCCATGCCCCCCCTACCAAAGCAGCGACGTGAGGATGTAGTCGGCCGCGAGAACGACGACGCAGGACTTGACCACCGCGCTGGTGGTGGACTGGCTGACACCCTCGGGGCCTGCGTGGCCCGAGCGGGTGTGGGTATTGTAGCCCTCGAAACAGCAGATGGTGCAGACCAGGACCGCAAAGACCAGCGATTTGATGAACCCGCCCTCGATATCGCTCCAGTCCAGTGAGCCCTGGACCCTGGACCAGTACACGCCCTCGTTGGCCCCCAGCAGCTTGACGCCTGTGAGCCAGCCGCCCCACAGGGCGATGAGGTTGAAAAAGGCGGTCAGGATGGGGAAGCTGATCAGGCAGGCGGCCATCTTGGGGGCCACGAGATAGCGCATGGGGTTGATGTCCATGATGGTCAGGGCGTCGATCTGCTCGGAGATGCGCATGACGCCGATCTCGGCGGTCATGGCCGACCCGGCCCGGCCCGTGAGCATGATGGCCGTCAGCACCGGGGCCAGCTCGCGCACCATGGACAGGGCCACGCCCGTGCCCAGGAAGCCGTCGGCTCCGAAGACCGACAGGGCGTAATAAAGCTGCATGCCCATGACCATGCCCGTGAAGAGTCCTATGAGCGCGATGACCGTGACCGACTGGACGCCGATGAAGTACACTTGGCGAACCGTCTTGGCAAACTGGCCCCATCCGGCGAACATGAGCGCGACAGCTTGCAGGAAGAACAGGAAAGTCCCCCCCAACTCGCTCAGCACCCTCCCGAACGCCCGACCCGGAAGGGCCAGGAAAAACACACCGCCCTGAGCCTTTTCGGCCATCTACTACTCCACCCCCGGGGGCATCCCCGCAGGGGCCCTCTTCTTTATTGTGGATTGTGGTTTCCCGAAGATTTCCCCGTATCACACCTCGGAATAACGCGAAACCCGCATGAAAATCGTGGATTAGGGTCTTTACCTAAAATATCTGGAAACGGCAAGGCAAACGCAACGAAAGAGAGAAAAATCGTGACATCCTCCCAGAGGTCACTTCCTGTCCTTGCTGCCGTTCTTGCGCTCCCACCAGGAGGGGTCCGGGCCGAGGAACCACCAGTCCGAGTGGTCGGTGACGGCGATGGTCTCGGCCAGCTCGCGAGCCCACTGGGTGCGCACCCGCTGCACCGCGATCTCGAGCCACTTGGCGGCGTAGGGGTTGCCCAGGTCCGCCTGCTCCTTGAGGTTGAGGATGAAGTCGAGCTGGTCCGCGTCCTGGGCCAGCCGGGCCTCCAGGGTGGCGGTCTCCTCAAGCTCCTTCCAGTAGCCGAGCACGTCCTCCTCAAGGCCGGTGCCCTTGAGGGCGTGCTCCAGGGCCAGGGTGCGCGTGGACGAGTTGTAGATGCGGTTGACGTAGTTGTAGTCGCCAGTGCGCGCCTCGTGCAGGTCGTGAAACAGGCACAGATAGGTGGTGCGGGCCACGTCGGCCCCGGCCATCCGGGCCAGCACATGGCCGATGACCGCGGTACGGAACGAATGCTCGGCCACGTTCTCGCTGCCCGTGCCCAGAAACTGATAGCCCGTGCGCGGCGTCTTCCTGAGCATGCCGCACTCGAAGAGGAAATCCGCCAGCCGCTTCAGCCTGTCGCGTCCGTCCATGTCAGCCATTCAAAACTCCCATGCCAGCCCATCTGGCCGTTGAAACGTCAGAACCAACAGGCTGTTCAAAAATGGTGAGATGCTAGGCGCGAAAAAGGTTCAAGGCCGAAGCGTACTCCTTGTACGCGAGGATTTGAACCTTTTGAAGCAACGACGCAGATTGCCATTTTTCAACAGCCTGTCTAGGACCGGTAGTCCGCGTTGATGGACACGTAGTCCCGGCTCAGGTCCGAGGCCAGGAGCAGGGTGCTGCCCGGGCCGTCGCCGATGTCGATGTGGATGACGATGTCGCGCTCCTGCATGATCGGTTTCAGCAGGCCGTCCATGTCGCCGGGCTCGGGCGTGCCGTTGCGGAACACGAGGATTCCGCCGATCTTGAGGACCAGATCCTCGGGCTTGAAGGCCGCGCCCGAGTAGCCTGCCGCGCAGACGATGCGCCCCCAGTTGGGGTCCGAGCCGAAGAGCGCGGTCTTGACCAGGGGCGAGTTGCCCACGGCCCGGGCCACCTTCTCGGCATCGGCGTCGCTCTTGGCACCGGAGACCTGGATGAAGGCCACCTTGGTCCCGCCCTCGGCGTCCATGACTATCTTGTACGCCAGTTCTTCCAGCACGCCCAGCAGATGCTTGCGCAGGGCGATGTAGTCGTCCTCGCTCTCGATGGCCACCCCTGACGCGCCGTTGGCCAGGGCCATGACGCAGTCGTTGGTGGACATGTCGCCGTCCACGGTGATGCGGTTGATGGTCAGGTTGACGCAATCGGCCAGCATGGTCTGCCACGCCTCGGCCGAGATGTCCGCATCGCAGAGGATGAAACTGAGCATGGTGGCCATGTTGGGGCTGATCATGCCCGCGCCCTTGCACATGCCGAGCAGCCGCACCTCGCCCGAGGGCATCCCGAAGCGCGCATGGGCCAGCTTGTGCACTGTATCCGTGGTCATGATGGCCCGGGCCACCAGCTCGGGCGTGCCGGTCTCAAGGCTCTGGGCCAGGGCGGGCATGGCCGCCTCCCACCTGGCCAGGTCGAACTGCGCGCCGATGACGCCGGTGGAGGCGGGCAGCAGCTCGTCCGCCGGAACGTCCAGCGCCCGGGCGGCCAGATTCAGCGTCTCGCGGCAATTGGCGCGGCCTAGGTCGCCGGTGCAGGCGTTGGCCTGGCCCGAGTTGACGAGGAAGCCGCTCATTTTCCGGCCGTCGGCCAGCATCTCGCGGCATTGCAGGACCGGAGCGGCCTTGAACTTGTTGGTGGTGAACACGCCCGCGGCCACTGCCGGAACATCGCTGACAATGGCTCCGAGGTCGAACTTGCCCGGCTTCTTGAGCCCCGCCTGGACGGCGGCGAAGCGGTATCCTTTTGGTATATGCATGGCTGGTCTCCGATGATGTCGTGATCGCGGGCCTCAGTGCCCGCCAAGACCCATTGCCATACTCCAAGGCGGCCCGGCTGAAAAGGGGAAAACCGGGTTGTCGCCGAACAGGGAGGCATGGACGGCAAAGGGCCGCCCCGTCGCCGGAGCGGCCCTCGGGCAAATGACGGGCCGGTCTATTTTTCGAGTTCCTTGATCAGCCATTCCTTGACGTAGGGCGGCAGCTCCAGGATGCCCTTGATGCCCTTGATGTCGTCGTGCAGCTCCTTGGCCAGGGCGGGCGGGAGCTTCTTGGAACAGAGGATGGTGGAGCCGTAGTTGTCCATGCGCATGAGCACCACCTTGGGCTCTTCCCAGGTATCCACGGCAAAGTAGATGGAATACTCGCCGCTCGTGGTCACGGGCGAGCGCATGGCGTCGCGGTAGTTGTTGTTGCCCCACTCCAGGTACAGGGTGACGGCGTCCTCGTGAATCATGTCCCAGGTGACTTCGTTCAGCCACTGCTTGCAGGCGTTGGTGTCGTCGCTCATGAATTCCTCCGATGAATTTGGGTCGCCCCACCCTACCAGCCGCCACCGCGTCCGTCCACGATTTTGCCCTGCGGACCGCGAGGAATGTCTCTGCCAGCCGTTGACAATCTCATAATCGCAGACTGTTCAAAAATGGTGAGATGCTAGGCGCGAAACAAGGTCAAGGCCGAAGCGTACTTCCTGTACGCGAGGATTTGATTCGCCCCGTCCTGGGGCTCACCCCTTCGGGGCGTCGGCAGGAGCCGACGTCCAAATCCGCTGTCCTGCGGATTTGTGAACTTTTTGAATAAGTTCTCTGTACGGCTCGAAGACTCGCCTACAGTCACTTAACGACAGCAGATCGCCGTTTTTCAACAGTCTGCTAGGGGTCGATGCCCCCGGCCCGGTTCTCCGCCACCACGCGGGCCAGATAGGCGAAGGCGACAAACAGGGCCAGCACGGCCAGATCGCGGGTCCACAAGGCCCAGATCAGCAAACCCGTCAGGAGCAGGACAAAGCACAGCCGAGCCACCTTGCGGAAGGTCCAGGGCAGGACCGACCAGTTCTTTTCCCACTCCACCGCCGCATGCACCAGCCTGCGCCAGCGCCCCTGCGGCATCTCGGGCAGGTCCAGCTCGAAGAATCCGAAGCCCAGCAGAATCAGGCCAGCGGCAAAGAGCAGAAAGCTGTGCAGGAGAAGGGCCAGGGCGAAGCACGCCAGAGCCGCGAGCTGGACCGTGAAATTCCACGGCTGCCGATGGCGGCTCAGAGCCAGGGCGAACAGTTCGGACGGGGTGACGGTCATGGGCTCTCCTTGGCGCATCATACTGGCCTTGCGGCAAGGATTGCAACCGTTGCCGCCATCCTGTAAAACCCGGAGCACGCCACCATGTCCGAACCCATCAGGAGGACGTCCATGGACACCCGCCTCATTTCCCTTGCCGTAACCGAACTCGGCGAAAACCTGCGCGCCAACGGCAGCCTGCTGGCCACGGCCGAATCCTGCACCGGCGGCCTGCTGGCCAGCACCCTGACCGACACGCCCGGCAGCTCCGACTGGTTCGCCGGGTCCGTGGTCGCCTACGCCAACCCGGTCAAGGAAAAGCTGCTGGGCGTGGACCCGGCCCTGCTCCGCGAACACGGCGCAGTGTCCGAGCCCGTGGTCCTGGCCATGGCCCGGGGCGTGCTCGCGGCCGTGGGCGCGGACGTGTCCGTGTCCATCTCCGGCATCGCCGGGCCAACCGGCGGAACCCCGGACAAGCCCGTGGGCACGGTCTGGATGGCCTGGGCCTGGCCCTCGGGCACCCGCTCCCGGCTCTACACCTTCACTGGCACCCGCGAGGCCGTCAAGGCCCAGGCCGTCATGGCCGCCCTCAACGGCCTGCTCTCGGTCAGCCGCTGACCCGGGAAAGACAGGGCAGCCACACTCGGCAATACGCAGGCGTTTTGCACTGGGCTCAACGAACATCCACCCCGAATCAGCGAAGCGGATGGGCGTTGACCACAATGTATACACTGTGTACATTGTATGAGAGGAGTCACCCATGAGTACCGTTACCGCCCGCATCCCGGCCGAGACCGCCCAGAAGTTGAGCGAGCTTGCCAAGGCCACCAACCGCAGCAAGTCGTTCCTCGTGGCCAGCGCCCTGGAGCAGTTTCTCGAAGAGCAGGCATGGCAGGTGGCCCGGATCAACGAAAGCGTCGCCCAGGCCGATGCCGGGAACTTCGCCACAGACGCAGAGGTCAAGGCAGCCTTCTCCAGGTGGGGCCTGAACGTTGATGCCGACTGACATCCGCTGGACCCCGGCCGCGCTCCAGGACCTTGATCGGGTTCGCGCCTACCTCGCCGAGCGGGCCGATTCCGAAACCATGCGCTCCGAAGCCCGCCGCATCTGGCACGGCTGCCAGCGCCTCCGGCAATTCCCAGAAAGCGGCCGCCCCGGCCGTATCCCCATGACCCGCGAACTGGTCATCCCTCCTTACGTCTTTCCCTACCGCATCACGGGCGATGCTGTTGAAATATTGAATGTCTTTCACAGTGCGCAGAAAAGGCAATCTTGACGCTCGTGAACTTTTTGACTTTATTTCGTTGGTATGCAATAATAATTCAACACTTTTTGTTATCAATATTGAGCAGTTAAGCTGGAGGCTTTGTGGTCGAATCAAAGGCCGTTTGGAGAAATCGTTCGGTGCTAAAGCTCGCCAACGGCGCTGATCCTGTACAGGCTATCATCGAAAGGGCGCGAAGAATCGTATTTGATGCCCTGGAAAAAGGATACGTTGGCCCCCCCTTTAG
>NZ_JASTWE010000021.1 GCF_030282845.1 Pseudodesulfovibrio pelocollis | reverse complement strand
AGGGGGAGAACACCATGAGCAGATCAGCCCGCGCACTCATTCAGATCGGCATCGCCCTGATCATGGCCCTGGGCACCGGGGTACTCATCTTCATGTGGACCAGCAGCGTGGCCCGGCAGCCCATGGTCGCGCCCAAGGCCGTGACCGTGCCCGTGGTGGTGGCCGTATCCGATCTGCGCCCCGGGGTGCGCCTGACGGCCGCCATGCTCGAAACGCGCGGCTTCACGCCGGATTCCATGCCCGCCGGGGCCTTTGGCTCGCCGGGCGAGGTGGCCGGGCGCGTGCTCGGCGTGGCCGTGGGGGCCAACGAGGCCGTGACCGAGGCCAAGCTGGCCGATGCCTCGGTGGTTGGCGGCGGCGTGAGCGCCCTCATCGAGCCGGGCAAGCGGGCCATGTCGGTCAAGGGCAACGCGGTCATGGGACTGTCCGGATTCGTCCGGCCCGGCGACCGCGTGGACGTCATCGTCTCTCTGGTCCAGGGGCGTGGCAACAACGACGAGCCCGTGACCAAGCTGGTGCTGGAGCGGGTCAAGGTGCTGGCCACCGGCACCCAGCTCCAGGCGCCCGACGCTGACGGGGCCGTGGCCTCGGTGGATGTCTACACCCTGGAGCTGACGCCCGAGGAGAGCGAGCGCCTGGCCCTGGCCGCCACCCAGGGAACCCTGAATTTCGCCCTGCGTAACGCGGCTGACGAGGAAAATGTACTCACCGACGGCGTGACCGTGAACAAGGCCCTGGCCGCCCTGCGTCCGGCCCCCAAGCCCGCCCCGGCGCGGCGCAATCAGGTCGCGGTGGAGGTCATCACCGGCGGCGAAACCCGGACGCTGAAGTTCTAGGAGACCGCCATGATTGCCCGCATTTTCCGCATCCTCGTCCCGATCCTGCTCCTGGCCGTGTCCGTCATGCCGGTCGCAGCCCAGGTGGAGGTTCTCGACACCGAGGCCCCGGCTGTCATCAGCCTCGTGGTCTCCAAGTCCACCATCCTGAGCACGGCCGCGCCCGTGAGCCGCGTTTCGCTGGCCCAGCCCGAGACCGCCTCGGTGGTGGTCCTCTCGCCCACCCAGATATACATCACCGGCAAGCAGTTGGGCACCACCACCCTGACTCTGTGGTCCGGCGGCCGGGTCAGCGGCGTGTACGACCTGGTCATCACCCCGGACATAACCCGGCTCAAGAGGATGATCCACGAGATCCTGCCGCGCGAGCGCTCGGTGCGCGTGCTCTCCTCCGGCGAGTCCATTACCCTGTCCGGCTCGGTCTCCAACACCGGCGACCTGACCTCGGTCCTCTCCCTGGCCGAGGCCGAGGCCCCGGGCAAGGTGGTCAACCTCCTGCGCGTGGACGGCGTGCAGCAGGTCATGCTCGAAGTGCGCGTGGCCGAGATGAGCCGCACCGCGCTCAAGCGCATGGGCGTCAACCTGGCCGCCACCTTCAGCAATTTCACGGTCTATTCCTTCCTCAACAGCCTGACCAGCCTGGGCAATACCGGGTCCAGCGTCATCGAGCTGACCGACAAGATCAACAGCGTGGTCCAGTACAACAGCGGCTCCACCAGCGTGGTGGGCATGCTCGACGCCCTCAAGGCCCACGGCCTGGCTCGGCTGCTGGCCGAGCCGAACCTGACCTGTGTGTCCGGCGAGTCCGCGGCCTTCCTGGTGGGCGGCGAGGTGCCCATTCCCAAGCCCGGGGCGCTGGGCACGGTCAGCATCGAGTTCAAGCCCTTTGGCGTGGGCCTTGAGTTCACGCCCACGGTCCTCAGCTCCGGGTCCATCAACCTGCACGTCAGCCCCGAGGTCTCGGAACTCGACTACACCAACGCCCTGCGCTACCAGGGCTACGAGATCCCGGCCATCGCCACGCGCAAGGCGTCCACCGTGGTCGATCTGGCCGATGGACAGAGCTTCGCCATCGCCGGGCTCATCAGCGAGTCCCTCAAGGAAAACAACCACCGCTTTCCGGTACTGGGCGACATCCCGGTGCTGGGCACGCTCTTTCGCAGCTCGGACTACCAGAAGAACAAGACCGAGCTGGTGATCATCGTCACCGCCCATCTGGTCAAGCCCCTGGACATGGCCCGCCAGACACTGCCCGGCGACGGCTTCAAGGAACCCTCGGACTACGAATTCTACATGCTCGGCCTGCTCGAAGGGCAGGGAACCGGCGCGGCCGCCGTGGCCGGGGCGCAGAGGCGCACCAACTCGGACACAGTGGTCCGGCCCACCTCGGGCTTTGACGGCGACTTCGGCCACGCCTGGCCGCGATAGGAGGCATCATGCGCAATATCCCAGTCTATTTGGCCATCATCGGCATCATGCTCCAGATGGGGTGCGGGGCCCTGGTCCGGCACGAGGAGTCCACCGCGCCCTTTGGCAGCTCGGTGCATCAGGCCGTGGCCCAGCAGATACTCAACCCCGGCGCCGGGACAGACGCGCCCGTGACGGGCCTTGACGGCCGCTACGCCGCCGAGGTGGGGGCCACCTATCAGCAAGGGCCGCGCACCGAACCGAACAGCGGGCAGAGCGTGTCGGAAATCATCATCCAGGGCCGATGACGGTCCGGGGGGAGCCATGAGCAACAGGATCATGCCCGTCACGCTGGCCGTGACAGACCGCGAGGAGCGCAGGCGCATCGAGCGCATGGTGGCCGCCAGCTATCTGGTGCGGCTGGCCGACCCGGAAGCGGACGAGGCCGGCGTGCTCGTGTACGAGCCGGGCGAGGGCGTGGACGAGGACCTGCCCCAGATCATCCAGGCCCTGGAATCGGGCCGGGTGGAGGATGTGTATCTGACCGGCCGGGCCGCTGACTCTGATCTGCTCATCCGGGCCATGCGCAGCGGCATCCGCGAGTTTCTGTCCTTTCCGGTGGACGAGGAAGAGTTCCGGGCCGCGGTCATGCGCACGGTCATGCGGAGGGACGCGGGCGGCGAAACGGGCGAGGGCGGCCGCATCGTCACCGTGGCCGGGTGCAAGCCCGGGCTCGGCGGGTCCACCCTGGCCACCAGCCTGGCCTGGTGCCTCAACCGCCGCGCCCCGGGCCGGACCCTGCTCCTGGACCTGCGCCGCCCGGTGGGCGAAATCCCGTTCTTTCTGGACCTGAAGCACGAGTATACATGGGGCCACCTGATGGAGGACATCTCCCGGCTGGACGCCACCTACCTGCGCACCGTGGTGGCCGAACACGGCTCCGGGCTGGCCGTGCTGCCCGGGCCGGATCACGGCGAGCGGCCCGACGAGGCGTCCCTGGGCATGATCCTGGAGCAGGCGCGGCATGACTATGATTTCGTGGTCGTGGACTCGGCCTGGCCCGATGCCGCCCATCTGGCGGGCGCGATGCCCGTCGAACTGGAGCGGGCCGACGACTTGTGCGTGCCCCTGCACCTGACCCTGCCCTGCCTGGCCAGTGCGGCCCGGGTGCTGGAGGGCGTCCGGCAGCACGGCTTGGACGACCGGCTGCGGCTGGCGGCCCTGCGCGTGCCCCGCGACGCGACCATCGGGGTCATTGAGGCGGCCGAGGCCCTGGGCCGCGACATCGCCTGGGTGGTGCCCGACGATTTCGCCTCGGCCCTGTCCGCCCTGAACCAGGGCACGCCCCTGGTGGCTGCCTTCCCCCGCTCGCCCGCCTCGCGGGCCATCGAAGGCCTGGCGGCCGAACTGGATCATCGCCCGGCCGCCGAGCCGCAGCGCGCCTCGTTCCTGGGCTCGCTCTTCGGCAGGCGGCGCACCCCGGCTCCGTCAGGGCTGGCGAACCGTTCGGGCGGGACAAGGCGCACTGACGTGGCCGAGGTGGCGTCATGAGCCTGGCAGCCCTGCTGGGCGGCAAGTCCGCCAGAGCCGCTGGCCCCACGGCGACCAAGGGCTCGGCCCACGGCGCGCCCCGGCCCGCCCGCGTGGACATGGCCGACCATTACTTCGAGATCAAGACGCGCATCCACGACCGGCTCATCGACATGATAGACCTCTCGCTCCTGGACACCCTGAGCGAGGTCGACATGCGCGCCGAGGTGGCCCGGGTGGCCGAGGGACTGCTCTGGGAGGAGTTCCAGAACGCGCCCCTCAACCTGGCCGAGCGCAAGCGGATGCTGGCCGAGGTCCAGGACGAGGTCATCGGCCTGGGGCCGCTGGAACCCTACATCAAGGACCCCACGGTCAACGACATCCTGGTCAACGGCTACCGCCGGATCTATGTGGAACGCTCGGGCAAGCTGGAGCTGACCCCGGCCAGGTTCAAGGACGACGACCACCTGCGCAAGATCATCGACCGCATCGTCTCCCTGGTGGGGCGGCGCATCGACGAGTCGCAGCCCCTGGTGGACGCGCGCCTGCTCGACGGCTCGCGGGTCAACGCCATCATCCCGCCCCTGGCCATCGACGGCCCGTCCCTGTCCATCCGCAAGTTTTCCAAGGACCCGCTGGAGACGTCGGACCTCATCGCCTTTGACTCCCTGACCGAGGCCATGGCCCAGGTCATGGACGGCATCGTCAGGGCGCGGCTCAACGTGGTCATCTCCGGCGGCACCGGCTCGGGCAAGACCACGCTGCTCAACTGCCTGTCTCGCAGCATCCCCGAGGACGAGCGCATCGTCACCATCGAGGACGCGGCCGAACTCCAGCTCAAGCAGGACCATGTGGTCCGGCTGGAGACCCGCCCGGCCAACATCGAGGGGCGCGGCGAGATCACCCAGCGTGAACTGGTCAAGAACTGCCTGCGCATGCGGCCCGACCGCATCATCGTGGGCGAGGTGCGCGCCTCAGAGGCCCTGGACATGCTCCAGGCCATGAACACCGGTCACGACGGCTCCCTGACCACGGTCCACGCCAACACCCCGCGCGACGCCCTCATGCGCCTTGAGACCATGGTCTCCATGGCCGGGCTCAACCTCGGGCCCCTGTCCATGAAGCGTTATATCTCCTCGGCCATCGACGTGATCATCCAGGCCACCCGGCTGGTGGACGGCAGCAGGAAGGTGGTCTCCATCCAGGAGGTCACGGGCATGGAGGGCGAGATGATCACCATGCAGGAGATATTCGCCTACGAGCAGACCGGAGTCACCGCCGAGGGCAGGGTGGAGGGCCACTTCACCGCCCGGGGCATCCGCCCCAGGTTCGCAACCAAGCTGGAGCGCATGGGCCGCCCGCTGCCCCGGGATATGTTTGACGTCTCGCCTCTGGACAAGACCGGGGCCGGGAGGCGGTCATGACCGTGTCGCTGCTGGTGGCCCTTGGCGGCGGATTCATCGTCTTTCTGCTGGTCACGGGCGTGGTCTCGCTGCTGCGCTCGGGCCGGGACGCCGCCCGCGAGCGGGCCCAGCGTCGCCTGCACCGCTTTGCCATGACCGGCAGCGAGGCCGCGAGCCTCGATCTGCTGCGCAGGCGCGCCGACATGAGCGCCATGCCCTGGCTCAACCGGATGCTCGCCAACGTCCGGCTTGCCGCCAACCTCAGGCGGACCATCGCCCAGGCCGATGCCCGGGGCACGGCGGGCGTGTACCTGCTCGCCTGCGGCCTGCTCGGCCTCATGGGGGCCTACGCGGGCCTCGCTCTGGGCGACCGGCTGTGGGTGGGCATGGTCCTGGCCTGGCTGCTCGGCTCCCTACCGCTCTGGTATCTGCGCCGACGCAAGGCCCGGCGCATGGGCCGCTTCCAGACGCAGCTGCCCGAGGCGCTGGACCTCATGAGCCGCGCCCTCAAGTCCGGCCACACCTTTGGCGGGGCCATGCGCATGGTCTCGGGCGAGTTCGCGGACCCCATCGGCAGCGAGTTCGGCAAGACCATCGACGAGATCAACTACGGCCTGGACGTGGACCGCGCCCTGGCCAACCTCCAGGCCCGGGTGGACGTGGAAGACCTCAAGTTCTTCGTGGTCTCGGTCAACATCCAGCGCGAAACCGGCGGCAACCTGGCCGAGATCGTGGGCAACATCGCCCGGCTGGTGCGCGAGCGCTTCGTCCTCTTCGGCAAGGTCCGGGTGCTCTCGGCCGAGGGACGCATCTCGGCCCTGCTCCTCTCGGCCCTGCCCTTCTTCATCGCGGGCGTGCTCTATTTCATCAACCCGGGCTACATCAGCCTGCTGTGGACCAACGAGCTTGGGCGCTCCATGGCCTGGGGCGCGGTGGCCTCAATGATCATCGGCATCGTCATCATGCGCCGCATGGTCAACATCAAGGTATAGAGGACGGAGACCATGGACAGCGCGCTCATCCCCCTCATCGCCGCTGGGCTCGCCTTTGCCACCGTGCTGGTGGCCGGGCTGGGCGTGGTCGCCTACCTGGGCGGCGCGGGCCAGGCGGCGCGGCTGCGCGAGCAGATGGCCCCGGACAGGTCGGCCCCGGACGGGTCGGTCTCGGCGGGCAGGGGGCGATCCCTGTCCGGCGATCTGCGCCGGGCTGTGCGGGGATTCTTCGAGGGGCTGGGCTCCAGAGTGGCACCCCGGGACGCGGACGAGGCCAACCGGGTGCGCCGGGCCCTCGTCCAGGCCGGGCTGCGCTCCTCCGGCGCAGTGACAATATTTCAGGGGACCAAGGCGGTTCTGGCCCTCGGTCTGCCCGCCCTGTTCCTGGGGGCGCGCCTCCTCGGGCTGGTGGAGATGTCCGTGGCCCTGACCTGTTTCGTGGCCGTGGGCTTGGCCGCCCTGGGTGTCTACGGCCCCGAGCTGTGGATCAGGCGGCGCATCCGCAAGCGGCAACTGGCCGTGGCCAACGAGCTGCCGGACGCCCTGGACCTGCTGGTGGTCTGCGTGGAGTCCGGCATGGGGCTTGACCAGGCCCTGGACCGGGTCTGCCTTGAAACGCGCACCTCCGGCCCGGTCATCAGCGCGGAACTCAAGCTGCTGACCCTGGAGCTGCGGGCGGGCAAGGGGCGCGGCGACGCGCTCCGGGCGCTGGCCGACCGGGTGGGGCTCGACGACCTGAACAGCCTGACCTCGCTGCTGGTCCAGGCGGATATTTTCGGCATCAGCGTCGGGCGCACCCTGCGGGTGTACTCGGACGCCATGCGCACCAAGCGGTCGCAGCGGGCCGAGGAGCGGGCTGCAAAGCTGCCCGTGCTGCTCCTGCTGCCGCTGGTGGGATTCATACTGCCCGCCCTGTTCGTGGCCATCATGGGCCCGGCCGTCATCCTGTTCATCGACGTGTTCGCACGGATCGAGATGTGACGGACCAGGGCCGAAGATGGTCAACAGGCGGGCAAAAAGGAGACACGGCATGAAGAGTCACATCGTCATCATGACGCTGCTGCTGGCCGGGCTGATCCTCGGCGGATGCGCGGCGTCCAAGCGCGACCAGTCGTTCAAGGAGTTCGCCTACGGCGAGGAGGGGCCCATCACCCTGACCCCGGCCCAGCACGAGCAGGTGGGCGATGGCTATCTGCGCCGCGACAAGCCCGAGATGGCCTTCATGCACTACAACAAGGCCATCGCCCTTGACCCGGACGCCCTGGCCGCACGGGTCAAGAAGGCCGACCTGCTGGTGGCCAAGGGGCTCGATGAGCAGGCCCTGGCCGAATACCTCGAAGTGCTCTCGCGCGACCCGGATCACGCCGGGGCCAACGGCGCTGCCGGGGCGGTCTATTTCAGGGCCGGGCTGTATGACGAGGCGCGCACGCACCTGGAAAAGGCCGTGCGCCTCGATCCCCTGCTGTGGAAGGCCAACAGCTATCTTGGCATCCTCAACGACCGGGCCGGGGACCATGACCGGGCCGCAGCCCACTACACGGCCGCCCTGGACCTGCACCAGGGCGAGGGCGCGGCCGAGATATACAACAACCTCGGCGTGGTCCACATCGCGCGCGGGGAATACGGCCTGGCCGTGGACGCGCTGCGCCGCGCCCTCAAGGCCGGGTCCGTCTCGGCCCGCACCTACAACAACCTGGGCCTGGCCCTGGTCCGGCTCGACAGGCTGGACGAGGCCCTGGAGTCCTTCAAGTATGCGGGCGGCGACGCCCGGGCCAACAACAACCTGGGCTATGTGCTGCTGACCGACGATCAGCCGGAAAAGGCCGTGCCCTATTTCGAGCGGGCCGTGGAGCTGGCCCCCAGCTACTACGTCATGGCCGCCGAAAATCTCAACCGCGCCAGGCTTGCCGCCCGTTTCCGCAAGTCGGCCGCCGCGCGTTCCATGGATGGTTCCACCCCGAACCCGCTGCCCAAGGCGTCTTTCCCCGACGCCGGGCAGCCCCCCCACGGGCCTGCGGCAACACCCGCCGCCGCAGGCCCGTCTCTGCGGGGGGATGTGCGCACCATCGCGCATGTCCCTGCCAGTGCCAGCGGCACGGAGCAAGGTCTCGGGGACGACATAAAGACCTACGGGCTGCACGTCAGCTCGTGGCGGGATCACGACGACGCCTTTGCCCACTGCGCCACGCTGCGCCAGAAGGGGTACGAGCCGTGGGTCAACCGGATCGATCTGGGCGACAAGGGCGTCTGGTTCCGTGTGCTGGTGGGGAGCTACGCTTCCGTGGCCGAGGCCCAGGCCGACCGGCCCGACGTGCTGGCCGCCCTCGACCTTGAGCGGGCCACGGTCTACGAGCGGGCGATTCCCTCGGCCCAAGGCGAGCGCCTGTGACCGGCCGGAAAGGGACGTGAAGCCGGGCATGATTCCCGGCGGCAATGAACGCAATGGGCGGGGCGGGCGGCGGGAGATCGTGCCCGGTCCCGCCCTTTCCTTTTCCCGGGCGTTTCAGTATGTTCTGGAAAACAGGCGTACCCGGTCCGCAGGGCCGGGCTGCGCCGGAGGGCACGCCTTGGCAGCCGAGACCGGACGCCGATACCGCGTCCTCGCCGTGGACCACGCCGAGGACATGCTCACCTTCTACCGCGACGTCCTGTGCTATGAGAGCGAGGAGCCGTCGGAGCTGGAGGCGCTCTTTGGCGACCATGTCCGGCTGCCGTCGCGCGAGGAGGTGGAGGCCGAGGCGCGCAGGCCGGTGCTGGAGGTGGTCCCGTGCCTGACGGCCGAGGCGGCCTGGAGCGAGGCCACCCGGGCCGTGGAGCAGGGGCATCCCTTTTCGGTGGCCCTGATCGAAATGCACCTGGAGCCGGTGGGCGCGGCGCAGGTGCCGCCCCTGGCCGGGCTGCTGCTGGCAGAGCGCATCCGCGCCCTGGACCCGGACATGGAGATAGTCCTCCTTTCCTCGCGGGTCGACGTGCCCCTCAAGGAGATCAACAAGCGCGTCACCCCGCCCGAAAAGCTCCTCTACATCCAGAAGCCTTTCCGCTCGCCCGAGCTCAAGCAGGTGGCCATGTCCCTGTGCGCCAAGTGGGACGCAGAGAACCGGCTGCGCGACCTCAACGAGACCCTGGCCAGCAAGGTGGAGGCGCGCACCTCGGAGCTCAACGCCGCCAACCGCAGGCTGCGCCTGGACATCTCCAAGCGCGCCGTGGTGCTGCGCCAGCTTCGGGCCAGCGAGCAGCGCTACCGGCTGCTCTTTGAAAAAGACATCACCGCCAACGTGGCCGCTGACCGCGACGGCCAGATCCTCGAATGCAACATCGCCTTTGCCGCGCTCTTCGGGTTCGGCTCGCCCGCCGAGGCCCACGGGGTGAACATCCACGACCTCTGGGAGTCCATGGGCGCGGCCGAGTCCCTGCGCGACCTGCTGGGCGATGAGGCGCGCCTGTCCAACCACGCGGTGGTGGTGCGGCACGGGGGCCTGGCCCGGCACCTGATCGTCAACCTCGACGCCGTGTGCGACGAGGAGGGCGAGACCCAGGAGCTGCGCGGTTCCATCTTCGACATCACCGAGTCCAAGCGGCTGGAAGAGCAGCTGCGCCAGTCGCAGAAGATGGAGGCGCTGGGCACCCTGGCCGGGGGCATCGCCCACGACTTCAACAACATCCTGGGCGTCATCCTTGGCTATGCGGAGATCATCGAGAGCGGGGCCGAGTCCGGCTCGGGCCTTGAGCGGCGCATCGGCGAGGTCTCCCGGGCGGGCAGACGCGCCCGCGATCTGGTCAACCAGATTCTCAATTTCTCGCGCCAGGGGCCCCAGGAGCGCCACCCCATCACCCTGGCCCCGCTGATCAAGGAGGCGCTTAAGCTGCTGCGCTCCAGCGTGCCCGCCAACGTGGAGATCATCTCGCGCATCGAGACCGACCAGGACAGCGTGCTGGCCGACCCCACCCAGATGCACCAGATCATGCTCAACCTCTGCGGCAACGCGGCCCACGCCATGCGCGAGGGCGGCGGCACCCTGACCGTGACCCTGGCCGACGGACGCGAGGCCGACCCGGTGCGGCCGCCCGCCGAGCTGGGCCGCCCGGAGCGGTTCGTGCGCCTGAGCGTGGCCGACACCGGCCCGGGCATCGACCCGGATGTGGTGGGCCGCATCTTCGACCCCTTCTTCACCACCAAGCCTCAGGGCGAGGGCACGGGCATGGGGCTGGCCATGGTCCACGGCATCGTCAGGCGGCACGACGGCCACCTGGAGCTTGAGAACGCCCCGGGCCGGGGCGCGGCCTTCCATGTCTTCCTGCCCCGCATCTCCGTGGCCGAGCGGCCCACTGCCGAGGCCACGGCCGAGCTGGTCTTCCGCGATGGCCGCATTCTCTTCGTGGACGACGAGAAGCCGCTCACGGACATCGGCCGCGAGATGCTCGAATCCTGCGGTTTCGAGGTGGTGGCGCGCACGTCGAGCATCGAGGCGCTGGAGGCCTTCCGGCACCGGGCGGCAGATTTCGACCTGGTCATCACCGACCAGACCATGCCCAACATGACCGGCATGGAGCTGGCCCGCGAGATCCTCAAGATCCGCCCGGACATGCCCATCATCCTGTGCACCGGCTTCTCGGACGCGGTCTCCTACGACCGGCTGCGCGACATCGGCATCGGCGACTTCATCATGAAGCCCATCCTCAAGCACGACCTCATCGGCAGCATCAGCCGGCTCCTCGTCAGAAAATAACGGGCCGCCCGCGTCGGCAAGGGGATCGCCCGTGCGGGCGGGCCTGTGCCTTCTGCTGCGCTGATGGGGTGGGGCGGCTTCCAAATCAAAAACAAGTTGACAATGAATTTATCCTTTCGATAAAAAATACCCAACGAGAATTTCAGAATGAAAGAAGGCAGCCCGGAGAGGACCAAGGTGAAACATCCCCTCGACCCCCATGACAGGAAGCTGGTGGCGGCCCTGACCGCTGACGGACAGCTCTCACCCGGCAAGGTGGCCGAGGAGATGGGCGTGACCGCGCCCACGGTGCGCTCGCGCCTGAAGAATCTCATGGCCGCTGGCGTGCTCCGCATCGCCGGACTCATCGACCCCATGAAGGCGCGTGGGCTGACCGTGGCCCTGGTGGGCATCTCCCTGCACAGTCACGAGCAGCTGGACGAGAAGCTGGCCCAGATCGGCTCCCTGCCGCGCGTCAACTGGTGCGCCGTGGTCACGGGCCGCTACGACATCATCGTGGAGATCGTCTGCTCCGAGGACATCGGAGACCTTTATGACTTTCTGGACCAGGACCTCTCCAAGGTGGGTGGGGTCAACTCCAGCGAGTCCTTCGTGGTCATGAAATCGCGGCGCAAGTGGCTCTTTCTGCCCGAGGCCGTGGTCAAAGAGTTCAACGCATAACCCGCCGTGTGCGGACGATTTTTTTAACACCAAGGAGCCCGTCATGATCATCGGCATTCCCAAGGAAATCAAAACACTGGAAAATCGCGTTGCCATGACGCCGGGCGCAGTGGAGACCCTGGTGCGCCAGGGGCACACCTTGCTGGTGGAGGCTGGCGCGGGCCTGGGCAGCGGCCTGAGCGACGAGGAATACGTCAGCGCCGGAGCCAAGCTGGTCGCTGCGGCCGAGGCCTGGGGCGCGCAGATGGTCATCAAGGTCAAGGAGCCGCTGGAGTCCGAGTTCGGCTACCTGCGCGACGACCTCATTCTCTTCACCTACCTGCATCTGGCCGCAGCCGAATCCCTGACCCACGCCCTGCTCAAGGCGGGCACCACGGGCATTGCCTACGAGACCGTGACCCTGCCCGACGGCTCCCTGCCGCTGCTCACCCCCATGAGCGAGGTGGCCGGACGCATGGCCACCCAGGTGGGCGCGCACTATCTTGAGAAGAACCAGGGCGGGCGCGGCATGCTGCTGGGCGGCGTGCCCGGCGTGGCTCCGGCCTCGGTGGTGGTCATCGGCGGCGGCGTGGTCGGCACCAACGCGGCCCGCATCGCCGTGGGCATGGGCGCGCAGGTGACCATCCTCGACCTTTCCCATCGCCGGTTGCAGTACCTCGACGACATCTTCCAGGGCCGCCTGACCACCATGGCCTCCACCGAGCCCAACATCCGGGCCGCAGTGCGCGGCGCGGATCTGGTCATCGGCGCGGTCCTCGTGCCCGGGGCCAAGGCCCCCAAGCTGGTCACCCGCGAGATGCTGCCCACCATGAAGGAGGGCTCGGTCATCGTGGACGTGGCCGTGGACCAGGGCGGCTGCGTGGAGACCATCAAGGCCACCACCCATGACGACCCGGTCTACACCGTGGACGGCGTGGTCCACTACGGCGTGGCCAACATGCCCGGCGCGGTGCCCCGCACCTCCACCTTTGCCCTGGTCAACCAGACCCTGCCCTATGCCATGCGCATCGCCCGCGACGGCATGGACGCCCTCAGGAAGGACCCCGGGCTGGCCCTGGGCCTGAACACCCACAAGGGCACGCTGACCTGCCCGGCCGTGGGTCAGGCTCTGGGCATCGACGCCGTGGCCCCGTCAGACGTGCTGTAGAGAGATTCCCCGGGGACGCGGCGTCCGGCCAGTCGCCGCGTCCCAAAGTGTAGAGCCCCGCGTATTCCGGTTTGCCGGAATGCGCGGGGCTTCTTTGTCGTTGGCGGGCCGGGTCAGTACATGAGGCCCGGCAGGTAGAGGATGATCTGCGGGAAGACGAAGAGCAGGGCGATGCCCACGATGATGGCCAGCATGAAGGGTACGATGCCCCGGAAGACCTGCTCCAGGGTCACGCTGGGCGCGATTTTCTGGCACATGCCGTAGACCACGTAGACGTTGATGCCCACCGGCGGGGTGATGACGCCCATCTCGGTGACCAGGACGATGATGATGCCGAACCAGATGGGGTCGTAGCCCATGCTGGTGACCACCGGGAAGAAGACCGGGATGGTCAGCATGATCAGGGCCAGGGAGTCCATGAAGCAGCCGCCGATGAAGTAGATGAGGATGATGGCCGCCATGATGGCGAAGTGGGGCATGTCAAAGGACGAGACCCAGCTGGCGATGTCAAAGGGGATGCGCGTGACGGCCAGAAACTTGCCGAAGACCACCGCGCCCGCGATGAGCACCATGACCATGCACGAGGTTCGCAGGGTCTCGTGCAGCGAGTTGACAAAGGCCCCCCAGGAGAGCTGGCGCTTGATCACGGCCAGGGCCAGGACGCCGAGCACGCCGATGGACGCGGCCTCGGTGGGCGTGAACCAGCCCCGGAACAGCCCGCCGATGACCAGGGCGAAGATGATCAGGGTGTCGATGAGTCCGGCCAGGGACTTGAGCTTGGCGGACCAGGGGAAGGACTCGCCCTTGGGGCCAAGGGCCGGGTTGATCCGGCACTGGATGGCGATGGCCCCCACGAACAGGGCCGTGAGCAGAAAGGCCGGGAAGATGCCCGAGACGAAGAGGGCACCGATGGACTGCTCGGTGAGCACGCCGTAGATGATTAGCACCACGCTGGGCGGCATGATCATACCCAGCCCGCCGCCCGAGGCCACCGAGGCCGTGGCCAGGGAGTTGGCGTAGCCGTATCGCTTCATCTCCGGGATGCCCACGGTGGACATGGTGGCCGCCGTGGCCGGGCTGGAGCCGCAGACCGCGCCAAAGGCGGTGCAGGCCGAGACCGTGGCCATGGCCAGCCCGCCCCGGGTGCTGCCCAGGAAGTGGTAGGCCGTGTTGTAGAGCCTTTTCGAGATGCCGCAGTTGAAGGCGATCTGCCCCATGAGGATGAACAGGGGAATGGTGGACAATTCGTATGAGGCAAAGGCGTCGTATATGTTGCGCGACATGAGGTTTAGTCCGCCCCGCCAGGATGTGAGCAAGGAGAAGCCCACAAAGCCGACGAGCATCATGACAAAGGCCACGGGCATGCGCGTCATGAACAGGAAGACCATTACGACGATGCCGATGATTCCGGCCATGGTCGGGTCCATGTTAGTCCTCCCTGCCCTTGAAGAAGCGGACTATGTCCCGGGCCAGGAACAGGGCGTAGACCAGGAAGCCGAAGGCGAGCACGTAGATGATCATGTACTCGGGCAGCTCCAGGTTCATGGAGACCTCGCCCGACTGGGACTGGGTGTGCGCATACAGGTACATGCGCCAGGCCACGATGGCCACCAGGGCCAGGGTGGCCGTGGTGGTGATCAACTTGACCGCGCGGCGGGTGCGGCGCGGCAGGCGGCGCACGAAGATTTCCACGCCGATGTGGCTTTTCTGCTGGTGGGCATAGGGCAGGGCGAACCCGACCACCACGATGCCCAGGATGGAGACGATCTCCTCGCAGCCGAAGATGGGCGTGTTCCAGACGCCGCGCATGAGCACGTCTGTTCCGGTGAGCAGCGCCATGGAAAAGAGGCAGACGGCGGCGATGGTACGCATGGCCCACTCCATGCGGTCGAGGGGACCTTTCTTCAATTCTTCCATGAGACGGGAATCCTCGCGTTGGCGGCCGGACGGGCAAAGCCGTCCGGCCGCAATGGTTGGCTATTGCAGGGTAGAGCGGGTGTACTCGATGATGGCCGCGCCGTCGAGTCCGCGCGCGTCGGTTTCCGTGATGTAGCCGTCGATGACCGGGCGCGACGCCTCGACCCAGCGGGCCGACTCCTCGGGGGACAGCTCGATGATGGTCCCGCCCTGGTCGATGAGGTAGCGGCGGCCCTCAATGTCCGCCTCGTCCCACGCCTTGGCGTGCTTGTCGGCCCACTCGGCGTTGATCTCGCGGATGGCGGCCTGGGACTCGGCGTCGATGGCCGCCCACTTGGCCTTGTTCATGACGATGAAGAAGACCGTGGTGTAGGCCACGTCGAAACTGTCGGTGCCGAACTTGCAGACCTCGCCAAGCTTGAAGGAGAGGTTGGACTCGATGGGGTGCATGGAGCCGTCCACCACGCCTTTTTGGAGCAGCTGGTAGTTCTCGGGCATGGGCTTGGCCACCGGGGTGCCGCCCAGGGCCTTGACCAGCTGGGCCGAGTTGCCGGTGGAGCGGATCTTCTGTCCCTTCATGTCCGCAAGGGTGGACACGGGCTTGCTGGTGGTGAAGAGCAGGCCTGGGCCGTGGCCGTTGAAGTACATCACTTCCACGTCGGCCAGCTCCTCGGGCTTGAAGTGCTCGTACACGGCGTTGGCCGTGTTGGTGGCCTGGGCCGCGGTCTTGTAGCCCAGGGGCAGGTCCACTGCGGCCATGACCGGGAACCGGCCGCGCGTGTAGGCGAGGCAGGAGAGCCCGATATCCGCGATGCCCTCGACCACGGCGTCGTAGGTCTGCTGGGCCTGGGTCAGGGTGCCGCCGGGGTAGTAGTTGATGACCACCTTGCCGCCGGTGCGCTGCTCCACCTCGCGGCACCACGCCTCGGCCAGCTGCGACTGGTGGTTGGCGGGCGGGAAGAAGTTGGAATAGGTCAGCCTGACGGCATCGGCCGAGGCCGGGCCGGGCAGGGCCGTACAGAACACGGCCAGGGCAACGAGCGACAGAAACATTTTTTTCATCGGAGTCTCCGGGGTTGCATTGATCCGGGGAGGGCCTTGGCCCTCCGTGTATGTGAACGCCGACCCGCCGCCATGGGCGTTGTCGCGCGGTGTGCTACTTCGCCTCGTCCATGGCCGCCCTGAGGAAGGCGACCACGCCCGGGCCGTCCAGGCCGCGTTCGGCAGCGGCCTTCTCGTAGGAGGCGATGACCGGCTCGGCGGCCGTGACCCAGCGCGCGGCCTCGGTCTCGTCCAGAGCCACGAAGCTGCCGCCCTTTTCGAGGAAGTAGCTCTTGCCCTCCTCGTCGGCCTCGTCCCAGGCCGCGCCGTGGCGCACGGCCCACTCGGCGTTGATCTCGCTGATGATGGCGCGGGTCTTCTCGTCCAGGCGCTGCCACTTGGTTTTGTTCATGACCACGAAGAAGGTGGTGGTGTAGGCCACGGGAAAGGTTTCGGTGCCGAATTTGACCACTTCGGCCAGCTTCCATCCCTTGTTCGATTCCAGGGGGTGCATGGAGCCGTCCACCACGCCCTTTTGCAGCGACTGGTAGCAGGTGGGCATGGACTGGGCCACCGGGGTGCCGCCCAGGGCCTCGACCAGCTGGGCCGAGTTGCCGGTGGAGCGGATCTTGAGCCCCTTGAGGTCTTCGAGGGTGGCCACCGGGCGCGGGGTGGTGAAGAGCAGGCCCGGGCCGTGGGCGTGGAAATACATGGGGGCCACGTCGGCCAGTTCGGCCGGGGTGAACCTGGCATAGACCGCGTTGGCCGCTGCCGTGGCCTGGGCCGCCGTGGTGTAGCCCATGGGCAGGTCCAGCGCGGCCATGACCGGGAACCGGCCGCGCGAGTAGGCGAGGCAGGAGAGTCCGATATCCGCGATGCCCTCGACCACGCCGTCGTAGGTCTGCTGGGCCGGGGTCAGGGTGCCTCCCGGGAAGTAGTCGATGACCACGGCGCCGCCGGTGCGCTTTTCCACCTCGCGGCACCACTCCTCGGCCAGTTGCGACTGGACGTGGGTGGGCGGGAAGAAGTTGGAGTAGGTCAGTCTGACGGGTCCGGCCAGGGCGGTGGCGGCCGTGATCAGGGTCAGGGCAAGGGTAGCGGTCAGGGTCAGGAGCGTTTTTTTCATGGCGTGTCTCGCTGGTTGATATGGTTGGTCCGGCCGGGCGCGCGCCCGCCGGTTTCAGCCTTGCCGGGTGCCGAGCCCAAGGGCCATGGCGATGGCCGAGTCGCGAACATCCTTGACGCTGAGCAGCCGGGTGCCCAGGGCGCGGTGGATGAGGAATCCCTCGAACAGGGCCGTGTTCAGCGCGCCGATCTTCTCGGGCGGGTAGTCTGTCACGATGTGGTCGCGCACCAGATCGGCGAAGATGGCGTTGGAGAGCCGGTAGCCGGACTTGTTCATGCGCTGCCTGAGTACGTCGTTGCGCGCCGAGTAGACCGTGAACTCGAGGAATATGGAGGACCAGTTCTCATCGTCGAGGATGGACTCCAGGAAATCCCAGATGATGTTCATGACCTCTTCAAGGCTCGTGGCCCGGTCCACCCGGCCGTTGCGCTCGGCCCGGTAGTGGCGGAACTTCTGCTCCACGATGAGCAGGAACAGCTCGTCCTTGCTGTTCCAGTGGCGGTAGAAGCTGCCCTTGGCATAGCCCGCGTGCTCGGTGATCTCGGCCACAGAGGTCTGGACGAATCCCTTGGACCCGAACAGGAAAAAGGCCGAGTCCATCAACTCCTGCATGGTCTGCCGGGATTTTTCCTGCTGCTTCTTGGCCATGGCGATTCCTGTCCTGCCGCGTTGTGTGACCGTTGGTCAGAAAATGACCTACGGTCATTTTTCGTCGTCACAGCTAGCACGGGGCGACGAAACTGTCAAGGAAGGGCGGGTGGTTTGGACCGGAGCGCGGCCGGATATGTCCGCCCGGGCCGGGGGCGGCCATGCCAGTCGGTCAGGTCAGGATGATGTCGTCCACAGTCAGGGTTGCGTCCGGGTCGGTCAGGGTCATTTCGGCCAGGAGGATCTCATCGCCTGCCACCGAGGTGTCCGGGTCGTAAAGGAGCCGACCCGATGACGGGTCGGTGGCCTCCCAGACAAAGGCTTCCCCGGCGGTTTTGATCAGGGGATCGCCGGCCATGCGCAGGGCATGGGCGCCGAAGGCAAAGGAGAGTTTGTCCTCGCCCGGGGTGAAGTCGGCGATGATGTCACCGCCCTCGGTGGGGGACTGGTAGTGGAAGGTGTCGCTGCCGGGCCCGCCCACCAGGATGTCCTGGCCCTCGCCGCCGTAGAGCAGGTCGTTGCCGTCGCCGCCCAGCAGGATGTCGTTGCCTGCGCCGCCCACCAGGGTGTCGTTGCCGCTGCCGCCAAAGAGGATGTCGTTGCCTTGGCCGCCAAAGAGCCGGTCGTCGCCCTGGTCGCCGAAGAGCACGTCGTCGCCGTCGCCGCCCAGGAGCAGGTCGTTGCCTGCGCCGCCGATGAGCCAGTCGTTGCCCGGCCCGCCGATGAGGGTATCGTCACCCGCGCCGCCATCGATCCAGTCGTTGCCGTGGCCGCCGAAGAGAACATTGGCCTGGTCGTCGCCAGTGATGTGGTCGCCGAAGGCCGAGCCCACGCCGTTGACGCCCCCGGTCTCGCGCAGGTCGAAGCGCACGCCAGCGAGGCTGGCCGAGGCGTCCACCGTGGGAAGCGCCGCGTCGTGAAGGGCAAGGAAGCTGTCCTCATCCGGCTCGGCCAGGGGGTCGAAGGCCGCAGAGGTTTCTTTGCCGTTGGTGTCTGCGGCGGGTTGCGATACGCCCCTGTTGCCGGAGTCTGTGGATGTGCCCTGGGTTTCGCCGCCCACGGACTGGACTGTGTTGAAGCTCGGGCCGCTCTTGTCCCCGGGGGTGAGCTCCATGGCCGGGATAACCGGCTGGGGCGAGAAATTGCCGCTGCCGTCGCTGATGAGCCAGGTCTGGCGGCCGTTGATGTCCTCGACATACACGTTGCTTCGGCCGTCGTTGTTGAAGTCCTGCACGTGCACGGTGACGGCGTGGGTTTCGTAGACCGTCCTGAACGCCTGCCAGGATGTGCCGTCGTGGGCGATGATGCCCAGCGCGCCCGTGTTGGCGTTGAGGGTCAGGATTTCCAGGGTGGGGGTGGTGATGTTGAAGCTGCCCACGGCCAGGACCGGGCTGTTGCCCAGGTTGGGCCAACTCAGGACGTGGACGCCGAAGCTGCCCATGTGCCCCTTGAGCAGCACAAGCTCTGTGCCGGTGCGCAGGACGATGTCCGCGTGGCCGTCGCCGTCCACGTCGGCCACGGCAATGGCCTGGGGGGCGTCCAGGCGCAGACGCACGCTCTCGGCCGACCAGCCGCCGTCGTGGCGCAGGATGGTCAGGCCGGAACTGTGGCCGACCACCAGTTCCGCCCGCCCATCGCCGGTCAGGTCGCCTGCGGCCATGGCCGTGGGGGTGAGGTGCGCAGGCAGGGTGATGTCGGCCATGGTGCCGGGGCCTGCCGGCTCCACCCAGAAGTCTGGTCCGTTCGAGCGGGAAAAGTAGTCCGACCCGCCAGGGTCGGGCAGGCCGGGGGACGTGCCTGCGGGCGCGCGCTCCCCTTCGGCCGGGTCGGCGCCAGGATGCTGGTTGCCGTCTGTCAAAACATCCCCCTTGATGAATCGACTGGTGGTCTGTTGAACCCGCTCTCTTTATCAGCAAGTTGGCGCAAAAGTCAAAGGAAGTGGCCGGGGTGTCCCGGGGCATGGCCCCTGTGTGGCGGTCACTTCTCCCAATGGGGGTGGCTGATGTCCTCAAAGGCGCTCATGGCTGCCACCGAGCCTTCGCCGATGGCGGTGACGATCTGCTGGAGCCCGCCCACCAGATCGCCCGCCGCGTAGACACGCGGCACGCTGGTGCGCATGGCCCGGTCCACGCGCACGAACCCGCCCTCGTCCAGGTCCGCGCCCAAGCTCCGGGCCAGGTCGGCCACCGCGCTCTGGCCCACGGCCACGAAGACCGCGTCCACGGGCAGGTCGCGGGTCGAGCCGTCCTTGGCGGTGCGCAGGCGCAGCCCGCTGACCCGCCGCTCGTCGCCCAGGATCTCCTCGACCTCGGTGTTCCAGAGCACGGGGATGCCCGCGCGCTTCACGGACTCGACCAGGGGTACCTGAGCGTTGAAGGTGTCGCGGCGGTGGATGATGGTCACCTCCACGCCCAGGCTGGCAAGGTGCAGGGCGTCGGTCAGGGCCGTGTTGCCGCCGCCCACCACGGCGGCCTTTTTCCCCTTGTACAGGTAGCCGTCGCAGGAGGCGCAAAAGTTGACCCCGCGTCCGAAATAGCGCTCCTCGCCGGGCGCGCCCAGCCGCCTGTAGGTCGCGCCCGTGGCCAGGATGATCGCCCGGGCCGAGTACGCGCCCCGGTTGGTGGTCACGCTGAAGGTCTCGCCCGGTTCGATGCGCTCCACGCCCTCGCCCTCGTGCACGGGCACGTACTGGCGGGCGTGCTCGGTCATGATGTCCATGAGCTGCTTGCCCGGCACGCTGACAAAGCCGGGGTAGTTCTCCACCACCGGGGTCAGGGCCACCTGGCCGCCCACGATGCCTTTTTCGAGGATCACGGTGCGCAGCCCGGCCCGGGCGGCGTAGATGCCAGCCGTGAGTCCGGCCGGTCCGGCTCCGACGATGACCAGATCGAGTTCGCCCGGCTCGATGGTGCCGTATCCGCCCCGGTCCGCGCCCGGCAGCACGCCCTCCCGGAGCAGTTCCTCGGCGGACTTGAGATGGACCAACTCGGCCACGAACCGTTCCTCGGGCATCAGGCCCAGGGCGGTGTGCGCCCCGTCGTTGAACACGGTGTGGGGCACGGACCCCACCTGGTGGCGGTCGGCCAGTTCCGGGTTCTCGCTCATTTCCACGCACTCGGCCCGGATCAGCTTGGGCCGGGCCATGGCGCACTTGATCGCGTGCATGACCTGCCCAGGGCAATAGGGGCAGGTGGGGCTGACAAAGACCTGGACCAGCCGCTCGCCGTCAAGGGCGTCGAGCAGGGCCAGGGAGGGTTCGGAAAGGGTGCTGGTCTCCAGGGAGGCGAGGAGGATTGCGGTGATGAACGACTTGGCCTCCTCGCCCAGAGGCGCGCCCAGAAACCGGACATGACAGCGTTCCGGGGCCACGCACAGGGTGGGCGAGGCGGTCACGCCCAGCTCGTCGGCCCGGGGCGAGGGGATGTTGTGCCGGGTCAGGGTGATGGTGTCAAACATCCGTGCGAGGTCTCCGGCGAATCGGGCCGTGAAGTCCGCGAACTCGTCGTTGACGCCAGAGCGGGTGAAGAGTTCGAGGGTCACGGGATTCTTGAGATGGGCAAAGGCGTCCTCAAGCTGCTTGCGGGCGTTTTCCGGCAGGAGCCAGTCGCCGTCCTGTGCCGTCTTCTCGAAAATCGGGGCCATGCGCACCTCCCGGTTTCACGGTCTCATCCAGTCCAAAGGGTAGGCAAGGCCAAAGGCCGCGTCAAGGGCGGGTCGCGATGGAAATGTGGCCGCAGCGGGCAGATTGTCACCCGTTCGTCACATGGGGGCCGCAGTGGTGTGGTAGTGTCCCCATGGCGTCGGGCGGAAGCCCGCCGGACGTTTCATCTCAGGGAGGATTCGCCATGGAATGCCGAAAGTCCGTCGAGGTCGAAGAGAGTTGTTTCCAGCCCCTGGTGCGTCATTGCGCCGTCTGCTTCACCCCCATCCGGGACAGCGCCGTTGCGGCCAGATCCCAGGAGGGGCACCACTACTGTGCCCGCTGCGCTGACGCCATGTTCAAGGCCGGAGCCCTGGACGGGCTGCGCTCCGGTTCGCACGGCAGCACGGTCACGGACACTCCCGCCGCCTGATATTGATAACCCGGGCAGCGTCGCGGCCACGCGTTGGCGGCGCTGTCATGGCTGTTTCCGGTCCGTGCTGGACCGGCACGCCGTGTCGGGTTGCCTGAGGGGAATCCGGGCCGTGACCGTGGTGCCCGATTCCGGTGACGAACACATGGCGATGGACCCGCCGTGCTGCTCGGCCACCAGCCGGGCGCTGTAGGTGCCGAGCCCGAGGCCGCCCCGCTTGCCCTCGGTGGAATACTTCTCGAAAAATTTCGTCTGCATGGACACAGGGACCACCCCTGCATTGGCGATGCTGATGCGGCAGTCCTCGCCCGTGTGGATATCCACGGTCACGGGCTTGCCCTCGTTTGCCTCCACCGCGTTCTTGATCAGGTTGCAGAGCATGGAGTAGATCAGCGGCCGCTCGGCGCACAGGCGCACCGGTCCGGCCTCCTCGGCGGGGCGGCCGTCCACGGTGATGGGCACGGGCACGGGCCGGTCGCGGCCGAGCTGGGTGTTGGTGACCACCTCGCGCAGCATGGCCGTCAGGTCGAATTCCTCGAACCGGAACTCGTAGGTGCCGGTTTCCAGCTTGTAGAGTTCCTGCGACTGGTTGATCAGGGCGAGCATCATGGTTCCGGCGTCCTCCACGGCCTTGAGCATCTCGGCCTGCCGGGGGGTGATGTTCTCCTCCTTCCTGATGATGCGCGGGATGCCGATGATGCCCGAGAGCGGCGACTTGAGGTCGTGGCGCACGATGCGCGTCATGTCTTCCTTGAGTCGGGTCAGCTCCTTGCGCCGGGTCACGTCGATGCCCACGCAGACAAACTCGCTGATTCCACCCTGATGGCCCGGCACCGCCGTGCTGATCCACTCCGTCCAGAACCGGCCACCTCCGCGGCCCACGATCTCGCACTCGAAATCCATGCGCTCGCCCGAGGCCAGGGTCCTGGTCAGGTCGGCCAGCATCTCCTGGTGGGCCGCCCGGTCCTGGTCGGATCTGCGTCCCTCAGCCAGCAGGTCGGTCAGCCGTCTGCCGATCAGGGCTGACACCGGGCACTGGAAATGCTCAAGAGCGAAGCGGTTGGCAAAGGTGACGACGCCTTCGCGGTCCAGGCGCAATACGAGGCAGTGGGCGTTCTGGACCAGACTTTCATACAGGGCGCGGCTGGCCCGCAGCTCGTCTTCGAGGCGCTTGCGGTGGTCTATGTCCCTGGCCGAGCCGCGTATGCCAAGGTAGGCGCCGCTGTCCGAGAACACGGGCAGGCTGCTGTGGGCCACCCAGTGTTCGTTGCCCTGCCTGTCGATGATCTTGAAGTCAAAGGATGCGGGTTTGCTCATGCCGTCCACGCTGGCCATGGCCGCCAGCACTGTTTCGCGATGGTCCGGGTGGATCAGGGCGGCAAACAGGCCGGGGTCGTCCATGAATTCGCGTGGCGCGTGGCCGGTGAGTTGTTCGCAGGCGGGTGAGACATAGACAAAGGAACCGTCCGGGGCCAGCCAGTATTCCCAGCCAGAGGTGAAGTCGGCCACGGTGCGGTAGCGCTCCTCGCTTTTGGCCAGCCGCTCGGCCGAGTCGCGCATGGCGCGCAGCAGTGGGCCGATCAGGAGGATGCCGAGGAAGACGAGGACCGAGATGATCAGGCCGAGGACCTCATAGGGCAGGGTGGGGGTGTCCTGGCCCGCGATGATGCCGACCAGGGTGTGGGCGCGGCGGAAGGCCATGATGAAGATGCCCGTGGAGAGCAGGAGCCAGGCCCATTTGCGCCCGGCGTGGGTGATGAGGCCCAGGGCGAGGCAGCCTGCGGCGAACTGGAGGATGGTCGAGCACAGAACGATGACGATCATGGCACGGCTCCGCCCGGTTATGCCGGGGGTAGTCCAGCCCCGCCTCCCTCAGGCAGGCCTGGACGTGTCGAGTCCCGACTTTACGTTGTTTTAGCGCGATTTGAAAGGGAAAAGGCCCGGTTACTGGCGCTCGAAGACCAGTTCTCCCACGCCGGGCAGGGCGATGGTCAGCCGCCCGTCATTGAAACGCCCCTGGATCACGCCGCCCTCGCGGGTGTGCAGCCACAGATGGTCGGCCTTTGGGGTGGACCACTTGAAGGTGATCTCGTCGGTGTCCGTGCTCCAGGTGCCACGTCCGCTCTCGGCCAGGGTCAGGACGATGTCGGTGTCGCCGGTGGCGGCCGTGTACCGGCCGGTGGCGTGGTCCTCCCTGTCCGGGGCGCAGGCAGAGAGGGTCAGGGCCAGGGCCAGCAGGCAGGCGAGTGCCGTTCGCAGGGTCATGATTCGATCCTCCCGAGCTTGCCGAGGAAGAGCCGGTCCGCCTGGAGGACCGAGTCGTACCGGAAGACGTGAAGTGTCATGGCGATCCAGGCCAGGTCGCGCAGCACGGTCCACCAGCTGATGGGGTCCTCGATGGTCTTGAAGCAGCCGCAGCTGATGGGCGCGTCCCACAGCAGGTTGACGAAGATGGCCACGGTGAACACCGCGAGCAGGGCGGCGATGACCGCTGCCGCAGACCGGACCCGCACCCCCAGGATGAGCAGCGCGCCGCAGACGATCTCGGTCCAGGGCATGAATACGGCCAGGGCGTTGACCGCCCAGTAGGGCACCAGCCGGTATGAGGCGATGGTCTCGCTGAACTCGGCCGCGTAGTTGATCTTGTACATGGCCGCATAGACGAAGAGCCCGCCGATGTAGAGACGGAAGGCCAGGGCCAGCCAGGGGTGGGTCAGGATGCGCCGGAGCAGTTCGATCATCGGATCACCTCGTATCCGGCCCGCTCCCACGCCTTCAGGCCGCCGTCGATGACCAGGACGTTGCCGTGGCCGAGGAGCTTCAGTTCGCGGGCCACGTCCGCGTCGTAGTGACGGCTGATGGTCCGGCCGTAGACGAGCAGCGGGGTCTCGGGGTCCAGAGTGGCCAGCTTCATGGAATAGACGAAATCGAACAGCTCCTTGGGCAGGTTCACGGAACCGGGGATGGCCTCCTGCCGGTGGAAGTCCGCAGGGCGGGCGTCGATGATCACGGCCTCGCCTGCCTCGGCCATGCGCCGAGCCTCGTCGGCCGCGATCAGGGCGGGCGGCGGCGCGAAGAGTGATTTGGGAACCAGTTCGATGCCGCCCGGGCTGGCGGAGTTGAAGAGCGCGCCGAGCACCACCCCGGCCAGGATCATCATGCAGGCGTCGAACCAGGAGGCGCGCCAGGCGCGGGCCACCTCGCCCCGGACCAGCCCGACGATGCGCTCCCTGGCCTCGGTCTGCACCGTGACCTCCTCCCTGGCCGAGGTCAGGGCATCCAGGGTGGCTTGCAGCTCCTCGTTGCGGGCGCTCAGGGCCGTGTTCAGTTGGCTGACCTGCCTGCCGTGCCAGGCGTTGCCCAGGGTGACGATGAAGATGCCGAGCAGCGAGCGCAGGAATTGCACCCCCTGCGGGTCCATGCCCTGGTCCGGCAGCGGGTCGGCCAGGCCGATGGCCCCGTGCCAGTCCTGGTCGAGGGAGAAGAGCACGGCCAAGTCGGCCCGGGCGGGCAGGGCGGCCACGGCGTCCGCGTCGTCGAGCAGTTCGGCCTGATTGGCGCGGGGCATTCTGTCCTTGAGTTCCACGAACCGGGCCAGGATCTTCTCGCGGCCATCGGGCGAGGCTACTGCCGCCATCTCGCCCGGGTCCGGGCCGCGATAGGCGGTGTCGGCCTGTCCGGCCTGGGGACCATGCAGGCTGATCCATCCCCGGGAGAAGCCGAAGGTGCCCATCAGCGTCAGCAGAAAGGCGTCGAGGATGGCGCGGGGATCGTTGAGGCTCGAAAGCTCAAGGGATGTCTCGAACAGGGTGCGCAGCCGGAACGCCTGCCGGTCCAGCTCGTCGCGTGCCTGCTCCATGTGCTCGAGGGCCTGCCTGAGGCGGTCGTTGTTCTCGCTCAGGGAGGCGTTGAGGGTGTGGACGCGCTCGTCGGCGCAGGCCCTTTTCAGGGCGGTGGAGAGGATGTCGGCCAGCCCCTGGAGCAGTTCGGCCTCGTCCTGCCCATAGGACTCTCCCGTGAGCCTGGGGCCGAGGACCAGCACTGCGCGGGAGTCCTGGTCAAGGCGCATGGCCACCACGGCGCTGGTTCCGGCGGGCAGGTGCGGATCACTGGCCAGATGCGGGCCGGTCAGTACCGTGGGGCGCGGCGGCGCGGCGGCCTGGGGCTCCTCCGGGAAGAATCTGTCAGCCAGTTCGGCTCCGGCCCCCTGGCAGCGCTCCCTGTCGGCGGGCATGAGCCCGAGGCTTTCCACGTCGAGCCGGTCAGGCCCGAGCACGATGCCCAGGCCGAAGGTCAGGCCCAGCGGCCCCATGGCCACGGGCAGGAATCGCCGCAGCGTGGTCCCGGCGTCGGCCGGGGCCGAAAGCTCGGTGGCCGCCTCGAACAGGGTCTTGAGGTGGAACAGTCGGCGTCCGGTTCCCGGCTCCCGGTCCCCGGGCAGCCCCGGGTTTGCCGTCAAAGAGGTCCTGGGCCGATCACTGCTCATTCTTCCAGTGCCTGAATGCGCCTGAAGAGTTCGTCCATGTCCGGGATAAGGCCCAGATGGGCGTAGAGGACCCTGCCGCTGCGGTCCACGATCATGGTGAAGGGGGTCTTGGGCTCGCCCAGCAGCCTGTGGATTTCGTACTCCGTGTCATGGGCGATGGGAAAGGCGTACTCGCGCTGGCGGATGTAGCGCACCTCCATGGCCGTACCCCCTGCGGCGATGCCGAGCAGGGTGATGCGCGAGTCGAGCCCGGCCCGCGTGAGGCGCTTGGTGAGCCGGGTCAACTGCGGCGACATCTCGTGACAGACCGGACAGTACACCCCGATGATCTCGACGAGCACGTAGGGAGTCGGCAGGTCGGCGAGGGTGAAGGGGCCGTTGGCCGCCAGCCCCAGTTCGGCCGCGTCCTCCTCCACGGCCAGGGGGGCCATGGTGAAGGGCGGCAGGGTGTCGCCAGCCGCGGGCAGTTCGGCCCGGGCTGGGGCGGCCCAAAGGATGACGGCCAGCAGCAGGGGCAGGGCGCGATGCGTCGTGATCATGGGGTGCTCCTTGGCTCGGTGAGGATGGACGCCAGGGCGTCCTCCTCGGTGTCGCACAGGGGGGCGAGGGTGGTCATGCCGACCATGGCCAGGACCTGCCTGAAGTTTTCGGAGAGCCCGGTCATGGCCACCGGGGTGCCGCTTTTGCGACAGTCCAGCAGCAGCTGGGTCAGCAGGGCGATGCCCGCCCCGTTGATGGACGTGTTCTCGGAAAAGGAGAGCACCAGCCCGGCCGAGGCGGCGCGCGCCTCGTCAAGGGCGGCCCTGAGCCGGGCCTCGGAGCCGGAGTTGACCGCGCCGCGAATCTCGATGACCGCCACGCCGTCGCGCACACGCACGGCAAAATCCTCGTCCCGGCTCCTGGCCAGGTCGATGCGCTCCCGGGCGCGCCTGAGGGCTGCGTCCAGAGCGGGCTTGCGGATGGGCTTGTTGATGAAGTCCGTGGCGTCGAGGCCCAGGGCCTTGATGGCCAGATCCATGTCCCCGTGGCCGGTGATGATGATCACCTCGGTCGTGGGCGACAGCTCCTTGATCCTGGCCAGCACCTCCAGCCCGTCCATGCCCGGCATCTTGATGTCCGTGAGCACGATGGGCATGGCGTGCTCCTGGAACAGGGCGATGCCCTCCTCCCCGTTCTCGGCCGTGAAGACCTCGAACCCGTAGGCATCCAGCATGAGGCGGAACATGGACAGGGTCGGGCGCTCGTCGTCGATGACCAGTATCTTGAGTGGCATGGACTCTCCTCGCGGTGTACGGTCTCGTTTCAGGTCAAGCCTACGGCAGAAATGACATTTGTGTCCAGCACCTCGTGCCGATACTCCGTTGAGGCGGCGTTCAAAACGAGAAATGCGGTTGCCATGGCGTCATGCCGATGGTACGGGTTTCAATGGAGAAGAAATGATGGCAGGGGAGTATTGCAGACAATAATCGAGGGTGACGCATGGGCGTAGCGGGTCTCTTTGACAATCTCCGGCGGTCCCGATGGCTGATCAGCGGGCGCGCGGGCGTGGTGTCCGCTGCCGGGGTGCGCCGGGCGGCAGGGCAGCCATGCTGAGATTCTTCCACGGCTCCATCCGCAAGAAGCTGGTCATCCTGGTGCTCATGGCCACCCTGCCGCCCTTCGTGGTCCTCGCCTTCAACGAGATGGCCGCCCGGCGGCACACCGTGGAGATGGCGGGCAAGGACACCGCCACGCTGCTGCGCGGGTACACCGAAGTGCAGCGCCGAGTGGCCGACTCCACCCGGACCCTGCTCCAGACCGTGGCCGCCCTGCCTGCCGTGCAGACCGCCGACCCGGGCGGTGTGTACTCCCTTCTGGCTGCGCTCATCTCGGCCAACCCCATCTACACCAACGCCTTCCTCCTCGATATGGACGGGCGCGTGGTGGCCGGAAGCCTGCCCGGTCCCCATGACTTCGATTTTTCCGACCGCAAGCACGTCATCGAGGCGAAACAGACCGGCGCGTTTGCGGCGGGCGAGTTCGTGGTGGGGCGGGCCATCCTCAAGCCCATTTTCCCGTTTGCCATGCCGGTGTACGGTCCCTTGGGAGAAATGCGGGGAATCCTCATCATCGGAGCGGACTTGAGTCATTTCGGTGAGTTGTTCGATCAGGCGTCCTTCCCGCCCGGGTCGTTTTTGGGCATCTGCGACCACGCCGGGCGCAGGCTCTTCCGCCATCCGGCCAGCGACGCCACCCCGCCGGGCACGCCCATCCGCGACGAGGTCTTCCTGGCCGCCAGCCAGGCGGACGGACCTGGCATCATCCGGGCCAAGGGATCTGACGGGCCGCGCCGCATCGTGGCCTACGAGCAAGTCCGGCTGGGGCCGGACCAGCCGCCCTACATGTACATGTTCATGGGCTTCAGGGAGTCCGAGGTGCTTCGACAGGTCAACGATCAGGCCGTGCTGGGCGGGGTGACCATTGCCGTGTCCCTGGCCCTGGCCCTGCTCCTGGCGTGGTATGCGGGCGGCCGTACCCTGGCCCGCAACCTGGAGAAGCTGACCGAAGCGGCCTGCCGGGTGGGCTCCAGCGGCACCATGCAGTCAAGCGGCATCGACTACAACGACGGCGAGATGGGCCAGCTGGGCAAGGCCTTTGACACCATGGGGCGGCTGCTCGAAGAGCGCGAGGCCGAGCGCAACGAGGCCCTGAACCGGCTCTCGGAAAGCGAGGAACAGTACCGCACCCTGCTGGAGAACAACCCGGCGGGCATTTGTCTGGTGGACCCGAACACCATGACCATCGAGTTTGCCAACCCCGCCTTTTTGCGACTGCTGGGCCTTGGGCCGGAAGACGTGGGGGCCATTCGGGTCAGCGACATCCATCCGCCCGAGGACCTGGAGGCCGTCTCCGAGAATTTCTTGCGCCACAGTCGGCAGGACGTGAGCTTCAGCGCGGCCGTGCCCTGCCTGACGCGCTCGGGCGAGCATATCCTGGTGGACATATCCTCGGCCCGGGTCAGGGTGTATGGCCGCGTGCTCCTGGCCGGGTTCTTTACCGACATCACCGAGCGCAAGCGGTTCGAGGACGCCCTGGTGGTGGCCAAGGAGGCGGCCGAGCAGGCCAACATGGCCAAGGACGAGTTCCTGGCCAACATCAGCCATGAGGTGCGCACCCCCCTGAACGGCGTCATGGGCATGCTCCAGCTCATCCGGGCCTCGGCCACGGGAGGCGAGCAGCGCGGCTATGTGGACATGGCCATCCAGTCCTCGCGCAACCTGCTGCGCGTGCTCAACGACGTGCTCGACTTCTCCAAGATCGAGGCGGGCAAGCTCGACCTGTATGAGGAGCCCTTTGATCTCGACGGGCTCATGCGCCAGTGTGCGAGCCTCTTCAGGCTCCAGGCCGACGAAAAGGGGCTGAGCCTCGAACACCGCATCGACTCCTCGGCCCGGCCCTGCTACATTGGCGACGAGGGGCGCATCCGGCAGGTGCTCTTCAATCTGCTCGGCAACGCCATCAAGTTCACGGCCTCGGGCTCCATCATCCTTGAGGCCTATGCCCTGCCTCACCGCGAGCCGGGACACGAGCGGCTCTTCTTCTCCGTGACCGACACCGGCTCCGGTATTCCGGACAGCAAGGTCAACTACATCTTCGACGCCTTCACCCAGGTGGACGGCTCCCTGTCGCGAAAATATCAGGGCGTGGGCCTCGGGCTGCCCATCGTCAAGCGGCTGGTCAGGCTCATGAACGGCTCCATCGTGGTGGACAGCGAGCTTGGGGTGGGCACCACCGTCCTGTTCAACGTGAAGGTCCGTGTCCCCGAGCGGGGAATCTGCGCCCGGATCGAGCCAGAGGAATCGGCGGCAGCGGCCAACCCCCTGCGCATCCTGCTGGTGGAGGACGAGCGGGTGAACATGCTCATGGCCAAACGGCTGCTCGAAAGCCTGGGTCACGCCGTGACCTGCGCCGAAAACGGCGAGAAGTGCCTTGAGATCCTTCGCCACGACCGCTTCGACGTCATCCTCATGGACATCCAGATGCCGGTCATGAACGGCATGGAGGTCACGCGCCTCATCCGCACGGCCGAGGATTTCCGCCATGTGGCCGACATCCCCATCGTCGCCCTCACGGCCCACGCCACCCCCCGCGACCGCGAGGCCGCGCTGGAGGCCGGGATGAACGACTACGTCAGCAAGCCCTTTGAGAAGGAGCACCTTGAGGCCACCATCCAGCGTGTGGCCGCCGGGTGATACCGTCCTTCTTGCCCTGGCCCGGACCATCTGCTACCACTCCATTGCCCATGCAAGCGAGAGTACAATGATCCGCATCCCCCTCGGCCGCTCCATTCCGGTCCTCTGCTACCACAACGTCAGCGAGGTGGACGGCCACTCGCCCGAGCGCTTTGCCGAGCACCTGGACGCCATCGAGGACGCCGGGTACCGCACCATCTCGGGCCTGGACCTGCTGGCCGTGGCGCGCGGGGAAAAGAAGGCCCCGCCCCGGTCCGTGGTCCTCACCTTTGACGACGGCCACCTGAGCAACTGGCTGACCGTGGTCCCCGAGCTGGCGCGCCGCTCCATGACCGGCACCTTCTTTGTCCTGACGGATTTCGTCGATCCCGGTCCGGCGCGCTCCCTGGCCGACGCCCCGGCCATGCGCGCCATGCCCGAGGCGCTCAAGGCGGCCCTCGGGAGCGGCGACCACGCCCAGTTCGTCAACGAGGGCGAGGTGCGGGCCATGCTCGAAGCGGGTATGGAGGTCTTTTCCCACGGCTGCCGCCACCAGGGCGCGTTCCGCTCCCTGCGTCCCCTGGCCCGCATGGGCGAGGCCCACGCCCGCTGGCCCGCCTGGGGCATATATGAGGGTTTCGACCCGGACTGGCCCGCCTTCGAGGACGGCAGCGCCTATGTCTACAACGGCTTCTGGCCGCGCCTCGACCAAACGGGGAAGCCGCGCATGGTCCTGCGCTCCCCGGCCGAGCGGCTCGAATTCTGCCGCCAGGACTTTGCCCGGACCATGGCCCGCATCCGCGAGCTGAACCGGCTCGACACCCAGCTCTTCTGCTGGCCCTGGGGGCATTTCTGCGACGATGCCGAGGCCGAGCTGAGGCGGGCCGGGTTTGCCGGGGCCTTCACCCTGGAGCGCTTCGTCAACGCGCGCGGCACAGACCCCTTCCGTCTCAACCGCATCGGCGTGGGGCGGGGCAAGTCCGGGGCCTGGGTCCAGGCCCGGTTGCGCATGTACGGCACAGGCCCCGCGGCCCGGGTCTTCTTCAAGTTCTGGCGCAAGCGACCCGAGGTCCGGCGGGTGCTCTATGTCACCGACTCCCACCGCCTGTCCGGGGGCAGCAGGCAGATGCTCAACAACATCGAGGCCATGCGGGCCATGGGCGTGGACGCCTGCGCCCTGCTCGACCCGGTCTCGCCCCTGGCGGGTGCGCTTCAGGAGAGCGGAGCCACGGTCTTTCCCTTTTCCCGGTTCGGGGATTATGTGGCCGCCGGGGCGTTTCTGCGCAAGCTGGTCAGGGACGAGGGTTTTGACGTGGTCCACACCTTCCACAACCGGGCCTACAAGATGGGAGCGCTGGCCCGGTTTATGGGCGGCCGGTTCCGGCTCTTTGTCAACCGGGGCGTCATCTCCCGGCCCAATGACGTGTTTTTCCTGTGGACCGCCGCAGCACACGGCGTGATCTGCAACTCGGCCGAATGCGCGGCGGTGCTGCGCAGGCACCGGGTGCCCGCCAAACGGCTGAGCGTGGTCTACAACGCCTACTGCGGCCCGGATTTCGGCGAGCCTGTGCCGCGTCGCAAGCGGGGCACGCGCCTGATCTATGTGGGCAACGGGGCCGAGACCAAGGGGTTTGACGTCTTCCTGCGGGCAGCGGCCCGGTTCTGCGAGGCGGGCGATGATCGCGACGTGGAGTTCGCGGCGGTGGGCGTGCGCCTCGACGACATGGCCCGGTTCGACGCCCTTGTCACCCCGGCGGTGCGCCAGCGGCTGCATGTGGTCGGGGAGGTTCCCCACCACGCCGTGCTCGACGAGATGCGCGCCTCGGACATCCTGTGCATGACCTCGCGCCTGGAGAGCCTGCCAAACACCCTGCTCGAAGGCTTTGACCTGGGCCTGCCCGCGGTCTGCACCCGGGTGGGCGGCGTGCCCGAGCTGGTGGCTGACGGGATCAATGGCCTTGTCTGCGAGAGAGAGGACCACGACTGCCTGGCCGCGAAGATGCGCGAGCTGGTCAATGACCCGGCAGCCCGTTTCGCCATGGGTCGGGTGGGTCGGGCCGTGGTCCGCACCCTGCTCACGCCCGAGGCCAAGGCCCACGCCCTGATGCGCGTCTACATGGGCGAGCGCCTGGACGACCCGCTGCCCGTGGCCGAACTGGCCCGCTCCCTGCCGGCCCTGACTGGCGACCCCTTTGGCGGATGCTCCCATGACTGACGGGCTGGACACCGGCCGTCCCGGGCCCATCACCGCCCTCTGGGACTCGCTGCCCGAACCGCTCAGGCACAAGCTGCTGCTGGGTTTCACCGGCAGGCTCCATCTCCTCGACGTGGCGGGCTGGTGCCTGCGCTCGGGCGACCCCGGGCTGGCCCCGGTGGCCGTGGACGCGGTGCGGACCGCCTTTGGCGAAAATCCCCTGGACGGGGCCATGGCCGGGGATCTGCTCGCGGTCGAGCCGCTGCGCCAGCTGCTGCCAGAGCCCACCCGCCGCGCCCTGGCCGGGCTGGCCGCCCATTGGCGCAGGCCCGACAGCATCGCCTATTATCACCGGCTTCTGGCCCGGCGCGATTTCGGGAAGACCCTGGATTTCATCGAACAGTCCGCAGCCCGGGAGCCGGACAATCTCTTCTGGCGCGAGCAGGCCGTGGCCATGGGGCTGACGGGTAACGACCCCGACCGGGCCGAGGCCGTGGCCCTGGCCGGGTTCCCGGATTTGCCCGAGCTGGCCCCCCTCAAGGCGTGCGCGGCCGCGCGCATCCAGGCGTTCCGGGGGCGCGGGGTGGAGGCGGCCCGGCTCTATCGGCAGGTGGGCGATGTGTTCGGTCCGGCCTTCGCCGGTCTGGGCGCGGGGCTGGCCATGCTTGCCGAGGGCGATCGCGCCTCGGCCAACCTGCTCCTGCTCGACGCCCTGCGCCACGCGCCCTGGAACACCAGCCTGCTCCTGCGCCTGCACGACCTGCTGGCCGGGCTGGACCAAGAGGTGCGCCCCCTGGGCGGGAGCGTGGCCGTGCTGCTCTATTCCTGGAACAAGGCCGTGGAGCTGGACGCCACCCTGCGCTCGCTGCTTGAGTCCGAGCTGGCCGGGGCGTCGCTCTTTGTCCTCGACAACGGTTCCACCGACGACACGCCGGAGGTGCTGCGCTCGTGGCAGGCGCGGTTCGACTCGCGGCTGGGGCCGGGCCGGTTCAGGGTCATCACCCTGCCGGTGAACATCGGCGCGCCTGCGGCCCGCAACTGGCTGATGCGCCATGAGGCCGTGGCCGGGCACGACTACGCCTGCTACCTTGACGACGATGTGGAGATTCCGGCCGACTGGCTGCTGCGCCTTGGCGCGGCCGTGCATCATTATCCCGAGGCGGGTGTTTGGGGCTGCAAGGTGGTGGACCACGCCAATGCGGCCCTGATCCAGAGCGCGGACAGCCACCTGCTGGTGGACGAGGACGGCCCGCCGCCCGATCTGGCGCGCCTGGCTCCCAATCCCTTCCGCCTCTCCGACCTGCACATCCAGACCCTGGATGGCGGGCTCTTCGACATCCTGCGCCCCTGCGCCTCGGTCACGGGCTGTTGTCATCTTTTCCGCACCCGCGACCTGCTGGCCTTCGGCGACTTCGCCATCCACCTCTCGCCCTCCCAGTACGACGACATGGAGCGCGACCTGCGCCTGTGCGAGGCCGGGCGGTTCCCGGTCTATCAGGGCCATCTGGCCGTGCGCCACAAGAAGCGCACGGGCGCGGCCTCGCGCGTGTCGGGTCGGGAGGAGGGCAACGCCCTGGGCAACAAGTACAAGATGCAGACCATGCACGGGCGCGACGGTCTGGCGCGGGCCATGCACGCCGAGCGCGCCCTGCTCGATGCCGATCTGCGGCGCAAGCTCGGGCTGCTGGAGCGGGCCGTGCTGGGGTGAGCCCCGGCCGGGGTCACTGCTGTTTGCGGGAGCCCTCGTACAGCTCGTATTCGAGCAGGCGGCATTCGATCTTGGCGTTGTAGAAGATGTGCCTGCTGCTGGTGCGCAGGCCCACATGCTTGGCCAGATCGAGGTTGCCGGTGAAGATGAATCCCTTCTTGCCCCGGCAGCGCTGCTTGAAGAAATCCCCGATGGCCCGGTAGACCGGCTCCAGCGCCCGGGCCTCGCCCAGGCGCTCGCCGTAGGCCGGGTTGAGCATGACCACGCCCGGCCCGTCCGGCACCTCGGTCTCGCTGAAATCGCAGACCGCGAACTCGATGAAATCCCCCACCCCTGCGTTGCGCGCGTTGTCGCGGGCCGCCTCGATGGCCGCCGGGTCATTGTCCGTGGCGATGATGCGGCCGCCAAAATCCGGGGTCTCGACGTCCTCGGCCTCGTTGATCAGCCGTTCCCACAGGGCCGGGTCGTACCCGGGCAGGCGCATGAAGGCGAAATCGTCGCGCAGCAGGCCGGGCGCGCCGTGCATGGCCATGAGGGCGGCCTCGATGGCCAGGGTGCCGGAGCCGCACATGGGCGCGATGAAGTGGCCGCCCGATGCGGCCAGCTCGGGCCAGCCCGAGGCCATGACGCAGGCCGCGGCCAGGGTCTCCTGCATGGGCGCGGTGTGGGGCCGCTTGCGATAGCCCCGGCGCGGCAGGGGCTCGCCCGTGGTGTCGAGATACAGGGTGGCCTGGCGGTCGCGCCAGTGCAGGAAGAGGCAGACCCCGCTCGTCAGCGGGCCGGAGTCCGGGCGGCGGCCGAATCCCTCCATGAACCGGTCGGCCACCGCGTCCTTGACCCGCACGGCCGCGAAGCGCGAGTCCGTGACCTCGGTGTCGCGGATGGAGGCGTCCACACGGAAGTAGCCGTCCACCGGGATGTAGCGCTCCCAGTCGATGGACCGGGCCGCCGCATAGAGCGCGTCCGGGCCGGGGGCGTCGAAGCGCTTGAGTTCGTGGAGGACGCGGTGGCCGGTGCGCACATGCAGATTGAGGCGCATGCAGTCCTCAAGGGTGCCGCTGCCCAGAGCGCCCGCTTCGAGAATCTCGCCGCTGCTCAGGCCCAGGTCGGCCAGTTCGGTTGCCAGGAACCCGGCCATGCCCTTGGGACAGGTGACGAGGATGGGGGCGGTCTTGGTGAAGATGGTCATGGCGTTCCTTGGGCAGGCAGAAGGTTACAGGGGGCGCAGGTCCCATTCGGTGACCGGGTCGGGAGCGGGTTCCGGCTTCGGGCCGGGCAGGTTGTTTGGTCCGGGCAAGGTCACGGGACGGCCCAGGGCCAGCAGAAAGGCGAGGTACACGGGCGCGGCCGTGGCCGGGTCGTAGACCAGGGGGGTGGCCATGCCCTGGGCGATGAGGGCGGCCGTCAGCCCCGCGCCCATGCGGGTGGGGCGGCGCAGCAGCAGCCAGAGCAGGCCGGTCAGCAGGGCCAGGGGCAGAACCATGCCCCAGGCCAGGAAGGTGCGTAGCCAGAAGGAGGGCACCTGGGCGATGGACACCCCGAAGAGGACGGAGCTGCCCGTGGCCGACTCCCACATCTGGACCATGGTCACGGGAAACTCCACGGCCAGAGGGGTGGACAGGGCAAAGCCGGTGACAAGGGCCAGGGGCTCCCGGCCCCAGAGGGCGAGGGCCTCGAGCCACAGCCAGTAGTCCACGAAACGAACGGAATCCGAGGCCGCGGCAGGCAGCAGGAAGGTCGCTGCCAGCAGGATGAGGCAGGCCGCGCAGTACAGGGCGCGCCCCGGGAGCGGGCCACGGCCAAAGCACAGGATCACCCACGCCCCGGCAAAAAGGCCGGGCCTGGACAGGCAGGCCAGCAGGCCGACCATGACCAGCCCGCGCCACAGGCGGCACCCCTGGTCCGGCTCATTCATGCCGCCCTCGCCCGGTCCGGGCCTGAGCCCGGCGCACAGGGAGACCAGGAGCAGCCCGGCCAGGACATCGGCATCGCCCAGCAGCCGGGCGGCGGGCAGGGCGCGGAGCACAGCCGCCTCCACAGCCAGGTCCGCGATGCACAATGCGCCAAGGAGCGCGCCAAAGCGCTGGAAATCGGCCCGGTCGGGCAGGCCGAAGGTGGCTATCCAGAGCAGGCACAGGAGCAGCATGACCAAGGGGGCCGTGGCGTGGAGCAGGGGCATGGCCGGGTCTGCGGCCATGGCCAGCCCCGGGGCGTAGAGATAGAGCGCCCCGGCCAGGAGCGAGAACAGGGCCGCGTTGAAGACCCCCCCGGCGCGCACAGGCCCGCCCGGCACGGGGCGGAACATGGCCACCACGCAGCCAGCCCCAGCCAGGACCAGCCAGGGCAGGAAGGGCGATGTCGCGCCGCCGGTGCCGGTCAGCCCCACGGCGGCGGTGGCCAGCGGCACCGCCCCGTGGGAGACGGCCAGCGGCAGTCCGGCCAGGACGGTGCGTCCTGGCTGTGGCGCGTTGGTACTCTGCATCAGGACCGTGGAATACCCCGTTGCCGCGCCGAGGTAAAGGGCGGTGCCCGCCCGCACAGGCCGCCGGTGAAGGAAAAGTTTCTGGAATTCCGAAGTGATTTTTTCAACCAGTTGCTTTTCATGAACAAATTCGAGCAGGCGGCTGGCCATGCAATATACTGATTTTACTGGGTTTTTTCGAATGGCCAGGCGGTGTTTTTGCAACACCCCTAAATGTTTCGAAAACATTGCCCGATGAGGAAAAAGAGTATACTGTGTCGGGACGTTATCCGCTCATTGGGGAATGAGGGTGGTCAACGACATCGCATGTGGAGGTGACCATGAAGGACAGCGCACGGGCCGCTTTGAGGAAGGCGGCCATGGTTCTCCTGCTGATCGGCACGGCGTGGCTGCCGGGCTGCGCGGTGGTGGGTCCGCTCCTGAGTGTTGGCGGCATGGCCGGGCTTGCCCCGCTGCAATACGCCTCCACGGCCTATACCCTGGGCGAGTTCACCTACGAGTATGCGGCCAACGACAAGGACCCCGGCGAGGTCATCCGGGCCAAGGTCGACGGCATTGTCTCCGGCGAGGCCTTCTCCCTGCCAGACTCTGCCGGGGGACCCGACTCGCGTCCTGGCTTCGACTCGCCCAGGCCCCTGCCCGACGCCATGCTGGCCACGGCTGGCCGGGTGCGTCCCGGTGATGCCCCGGCAGTTGCCGGTCCGGTCGGACCAGATGCGGTCTCCTTTGGGGCGCTGTCGGCTGGGGCCGTGTCTGTCGCGGGCGGCCAGAGCCTGGCGGACGAGGCGCGCCAGCGGCGCATCGAGCAGTTGCTCGGCCGCCGCTCGGCCCAGTTCGAGGGGCTGGAGAGGCGGCGTCTGGCCTTTCGCCAGGAGCGTGTCCGGGGCCAGCTGTCGTTGCGCCAGACCGCCATGGCCTCGTCCCCGAATCTCATCCTTGGCGCCATGGGCGAGACCACTCTCCAGCAGTAGGCGGCTGACCGCGCATCGGCGTCATTGCCCGGAGCGAATCAGGCTCTCGGGACGCGATACCATCATCAAATGAACATTCCTCCCGCATGGCGCGGGCGGCGCAAGGCAGGGCGGCATGGCCGACGAGAGCATCAGGCGCATGGGGCTGTTCGAGTGGGCGCTGCTGGTGACCCTGTCCGTTCTCTGGGGCGGGTCATTCTTCTTCAACAAGGTCGCCTTGGGCGGGCTGCCGCCGCTCCTGGTGGTCTGGGGCCGGGTGGGGGTGGGCTGCCTGGGGCTGCTGGTGTTGGTGGCGGCCAGCCCGAGCCTGTCGCCGCGCGCCTATCTCGGCCGCTGGCGCGACTTCCTGGTCATGGGCGTGTTCAACACCTCGCTGCCGTTCTGTCTCATCGTCTGGGGCCAGCAGCACATAACCAGCGGCCTTGCGGCGGTGATCAACGCCACCACCCCCGCCTTCACCATCGTGCTGGCCAACTTCCTGACCCGCGACGAGCACGGCTCGGCGGGCAAATACGCGGGTGCGGCCATCGGGCTGGGCGGAGTGGCCACCCTCATCGGCACCGACGCCCTGGCCGGGTTCGGCGATCACATCCTGGGGCAGGCGGCGGTCATGGCCGGCGCCCTGGCCTATGCCTATTCGGCTATTTTCGGGCGTCGTCTGCGCGGCCTGCCGCCGCTGGTGGCAGCGGCCGGGCAATTGACCGCCTCATTCGCCATCATGACGCCCGTGGCGTTCCTGCTGTGCCCGCCGTGGGAGCTGGCCGCGCCGCCCCTGGCGGCCCTGGGCGCGGTGGCCGGGCTGGGGCTGGCCAGCACCGCCCTTGGCTACATCATCTATTTCCGCATCCTGGGCTCGGCCGGGGCCACCAACGTGCAGTTGGTGACCCTGCTCATCCCCTTCAGCGCGGCCACTTTGGGCATTGCGGTCCTGGGCGAGCCGTTTTCCTGGCGGCTGCTGGCGGGCATGGCCGTGGTCTCGCTGGCCGTGGCCCTCATCGACGGGCGTCCGGCCGCCGCGTTGCGCCGGAAATTGCGCCGGAAATTGCGCTGACGGGGCGGGAATCCCTCGTCACCAAGCCCGGCCCGCAGCGCGACAAAGGGACCACGCCCGGACGCGATGCATCGCGGCCAGGCCTGATCCCTTTGGTGAAAGACCGTGGGGCCGGAGTCGCTACATGGAGCCCACGGCGCCCGCCCTGTCGCGGAACAGGGGGAAGATCTTGTCGTAGCCCGAGACCTCGAACACTTCCTGGATGTAGTCCCTGACCCCACAGATGGCGACCTTGCCGGACGCCTTCTTGAGCCGCTGGTAGGCGAGCACGAGGATGCGCAGGCCCGAGCTGTTGATGTAGTCCAGTCCGGTGAAGTCGAAGAGCAGGCTGGTCTCGCCCGCGTCGAGCAGGGCCAGGACCTTTTCCTCCAGGGCCTGGGTGCCCTCGGCGTCGAGGTTGCCGTTCACGGTCAGGATGGTGATGCCGTTTTCCTTGGATTCAGTCATTGCCACAGGTGCCTCCCTATTCGTGCGGCGCTCCTGCCAGAGCGCCGTCGTCGCAGACGCATTTGCGCAGCAGCAGGATGTTTCTGCCGTTTTTCCTCGTGTATTCAATGCCGTCCATCATGGTCTTGACCAGATGGATGCCCATGCCCCCGATGGGCTTTGTCCGCTCCTCCAGGGGTACCTCCAGCTCCGGGGGCGGGGCCTCGAGGAGGTTGAAGGGCTCGGCGTCGTCCTCGATGCGTACCGAGACGCAGCCATTCTCCAGGGTGATCGTCACGTCGATGGGGTGCTCGTCGAAATCCGCGTACCCGTAGTCGATGATGTTGGTGATCAGTTCGTCCAGGCACAGTGTCAGGTGGAAGGTGCACTTGGGCGACAGCCCGTGGGCCATGGCAAACCGCTCCACCTCGGGCTGGACCCGTTTGAAGCAGTTCATCCTGTTGGTCATCCGAAAGGATGTGACGTGCGTCGTCATGCGTTGCCCCGTGCGTTTCCCGTCGTCGTCCCGGCGCGGTCCTCCGGGGCGGCTGCCGACCCGGTTCTCCTGACCACCACCACGGCGGTGTCGTCCTCGCGGACTCCCCCCTGGTGGGCGTCCACGGCGTCCATCAGGGCGTCGCGGATGCTCTGGGCACTGTTATGGGCGTTCTCCCGGATCAAGGCAAGCATTCTCTTTTTGCCGAACATGCGGCCCTTGCCATCGCGGGCCTCCCAGACCCCGTCCGTGGCCAGGACCAGGACCTCGCCCGGCTCAAGACGGGTGTGCCCCTCGGCATAGGCTGTTTCTTCCAGCACGCCGAGGGGTAGCCCCTCGCCGCCCAGCTCGCCAGAATGGTCCGCCCCGGGCAGATGCCGGATGGCCGGATCGTGCCCGGCGCGCACCCAGCGGACCGAGCCCGCGTCGTCGAGAAGTTCGAGATAGAACAGGGTCAGGAACCGGCCCGTGCCGTCCAGATCGCGGGCCAGACTGGCGTTGATGGCGGTCAGCCGCTCCCCGGCGGTCATGGGCATGTCCGCCAGACTGTGCAACTGCCCCCGGACCGAGGCCATGATCAGGGCCGAGGCAACGCCGTGACCCGAGACATCGCCCAGGACCACGGCCAGGGCACGGCCGGATTCGGTCCGCACCTCGATGAAGTCGTAGTAGTCGCCACCGGTCTGGTCGCAGTAAACGATGCCGCCAGCCAGATCGTAGCCGGGCAGGGTGGGCGGATGACCCGGCAGCAGCAGCCGCTGCACCTCTTCGGCCAGGGCCAGATCGCGCGACAGGCGCATCTGCTCGGCCAGCCTGGGCACCATGTCGTTGAAGGCGTCGGCCAGCACGTCGCGTTCGTCGCCGGTGCGGGGGCCGTGCACCCGGGTGGAGAAGTCGCCCCCGGCCAGCCGCCCGGCGGCCTCGGCCACGTTGACGATGGGTCGGGTGATGGCCCGGGAGCCGAACCAGGCCAGCAGCGCGGTGGCCATGAGCATGAAGCCCGAGATGACCGCCGACATGGACCGGATGCGCTCGAACATGGCGGCCAGGGATCCGGACACCTCGTCGGGCAGGCGGGAGACCACGCTCTCTGGCGCGATGAGCAGGAAGCTGTAGTTCTGGCCCGAGGCAAAGGCCCAGACACTGTCCTCGCCGCTATGGGGCAAGCGCATGGCCCCGCTTTGAGTCTCGCTCATGAGGGCGAGCAGCCGGGCGAAGGCCTCGGGGTCGTCGGAGGTCATCCTTTCCCGCTCGATGCCCATGTGCCAGTGTCGGCCGGGGTTCTCGTATGATTGCTGGGCCAGGATGCGCAGTCCACCCTCGCCGTCGGGCGCGACCATGTACGAGCGGATGGCGTCGCTCCAGCGCAGCTTGAGGTCGGTCTCGTGCAGGACGGACTGGATGGGCACGTCCAGGGCGGCCACCCCGGCGAACCGACCCGCCGCGTCGAACACCGGGCAGCCGATGACGGCCATGACCTGCCTCGTGGTGGGATCGGCCTGGGGCACGGTCCACTCGGGCCGCAGGCTTTGCCGCACAGAGCGATACCAGTCCTGGTCGCGCGGGTCGTAGCCCCGGGGAAAGCTGTCGAGGCCCGGGTAGCGCAGGAGCAGGCCGGATTCGAGCCCCACCCTGGCCCAGGTCACGCCCGGGGCCAGGGAGGCGTGGATGTCCCTGAAGACCGGCAGCAGGTCGGCCAGCCGCGCCGCCTGCTCCTGCGTCCCGGCCACCTGGGCCAGGGGCGGGACATGGACGCTGATGGTGTCGAAATCCGGCGGGGGAAGCGTCGCGTTGGCGTCGGCCAGCATGGTGCGGCCGCCCATGCGCACCCGATGGCGCTCGGAAGCCGGGATGTCCTGCCCGGTCGCGACACCGACATCCCCGAGCAGCGGCCCGGCCTGCCGGGCCAGGGTCATGGCCCCGAGCCGCAGCCCGGCCCCCCGGCTCTCGATCAGGCGCTGGGTGGTCACGGCGCTGTGCTCCAGTTCGGCGGTGACAATGGCCAGCAGCTCGGTCCGGGTGCCCTCGGACAGGGTGGCGGCCATGTTCCGGGCGGTGCGGCCGGTGACGGTGCGGCTGATGAGCAGCGGCAGCAGGCTGAAGGCGATGAGCACCACGAATATCTTGACGCGCAGGGACAGCTTCACGATTCGACTCCTCGGGCATGGGGCGCGGCGGCGACCCGTTGACGAGGATTTCTGTATACCACACTTTGCGCTTGGAAAAGAACTCTGTTGGGCTTATAAGTTTGAGGCGTTCCAACCCAGACTCTTGCTCAGGGAGCCTTCATGCCCCATCCCAACGAGACCAAACGGATCACCAAGACCTCTCTCTACTCCTGGGTCTTGTTCAAGAACATCCATCTCCAGCTCATCGTCATCGGCGTCATCGTGATCACGGTGTCCATGCGCGTGCTGCCCCTTGAGATGCAGAAGCGGATCATCAACGAAGCCATCGGCATGAAGGATCTGCCCGCCCTGTACCTCTACTGCGGCCTGTACATCGGCGCGGTGACCCTGGCGGGCGTGCTCAAGTACGTCATCAACCTGATGCAGAACTACATCGGCGAGAAAACGCTGATGACCGTGCGCGAGCGGCTCTACGAGCACCTGCTCTCCCTGCCTGTCCAGTTCTACCGCCGCACCTCGCCGGGCAACGTCATTTCCTACATCATCACCGAGTTCATCCCGGTGGCCACCTTTATCGGCCAGGCCGTGGCCGTGCCCGCGGTCAACATCCTGACCTTCTTCGCCATGGCCGCGTACATGATCCATCTCAACCCGGTCATCGGGCTGATCTCCATCACCCTGTACCCCATCGAACTCATCCTCCTGCCGCGCATCCAGAAGTATTTCCGCCGGGCCAACCGGCAACGCATCAAGCACACCCAGCGCCTCTCCGGCCTTGTGGGCGAGGCTGTCACAGGCGTGCACGAGGTCCACGCCAACGCCTCCATCCCCCTGGAGAAGCAGCGCTTCAAGAAGGTGCTGCTCAAGCTCTACAAAGCCACCCTGATGCAGAACGCCCTGCGCTTTGGCATCAAGTTCGTCAACAACTTCTTCATGAGCCTCGGGCCGTTCGTCCTCTTCCTCATTGGCGGGTACTACGCCATCCAGGGCCACTTCGACGTGGGCGCCATCGTCGCCTTCCTCTCGGCCTACGAAAAGCTCTACGACCCGTGGAAGGAGCTGATGGAGTTCTGGCAGGTCTACCAGGACAGCTCGGTGCGCTACAAGCAGATCATGCGCGCTTTTGATCACGCCCCGGAGTTCGCCCAGTTCGTGGAGGGCCGCGAGCCCTTCCAGTTGGACAACGACATCGAGGTGCGCGACCTCTCCTTTGTGGTGGGCGGCAACATAAAGCTGCTCGACCGCATCTCGCTCTCGGTCAAGGGCGGCGAGCACGTGGCCCTGGTCGGCTTCTCGGGCTCGGGCAAATCCACCCTGGCCCTGTGCGTCGCCCAGCTCTACAAGTACACCGGCGGCAGCATCCTGGTGGGCGGACGCGAGGTCTCGGAACTGACCAAGCCCGACATATCCTACAACCTGGGCATGGTGGCCCAGCATCCCTTCATCTTCGACGGCACGGTGCGCGACAACCTGCTCTATTCCTGCCGCTCGCTGAAACTACAGGGCGGCGGCTGCACCGAATCCGGCGAGGAGCCTGATCTCGACACCCTGATCAAGCTCACCCAGCAGGTGGGGCTGTTCACCGACATCCTCGCCTTTGCCCTGCGCGCCCGGCTGGGCCGCGAGGAGGAAAACCCCGGCCTGCGCGACATCATCGTGGCCTCGCGCCGCGAGTTCCAGCTGGGCGAGACCGGCATGTTCGCCGATGTGGCCGAGCACATCGAGTTTTTTGACCCGGACACCTACAGCCGCTACATGACCGTGGCCGAAAACATCGCGTTCGGCGCGCCGGTCAAGGACGAGTTCGACCCCGAGCACCTGCATCTGCACCCCCGGTTCATGGAGTTCCTCGAAAGCCACGGTCTCATGGCCCACCTCACCGTGCTGGGCGAAACCCTGGCCCGGGTCGTCACCGACGAACTGGGGCCGGAACCGCCTCACGACGCCTTTGCCGCGTGTCCCATTCCCGAGGACCGCTATCCGGACTACCTCAAGGTGGCCAACCGCCTCGACTCCGGCGAACCCCTCAACGTCCAGGAAAACGGCCTCATCCTGCGCCTTGCGCTGGGCTTTGTCCCGGGCCTGCACCGGCAGGTGGAACTGGACAAGGGCTTTGCCAACCGGGTGGTCAACTCCCGGCGCGATTTCGTGGCCCTGGCCGAGCAGGCCTTCCCGGACGGCTTCAGCTTCTTCCAGGCCGACCGCTACATCGAGAGTCTCAACATACAGGACAACATCCTCTTTGGCCGCGTCCGGGCCGATTCACCCGGCGTCGAGGACGAGATCAACCACCGCATCATGCAGGCCCTGATCATGCAGGGCGCGCTGGAGGCAGTGGCCGAGATGGGCCTCGCCTTCGAGGTGGGCTCCATGGGCGACCGCCTCTCGGGCGGCCAGCGCCAGAAGATCGCCCTGGCCCGCACCTTCCTCAAGAACCCGCCCGTGCTCATCCTCGACGAGGCCACGGCCGCCCTGGACAACAAGTCCCAGGGCCGGGTGCAGAACATCATCACCACCAATCTCAAGGGCAAGTCCACCGTGCTGGCCGTCATCCACCGGCTCGACATGCTGCCCTTTTACGACAAGGTGGTGGTGCTCAAGGCGGGCAAGATCGTGGAGCAGGGACCATATCAGGAACTGCTCGACAGCAGGGGCGCGCTCTATACACTCATCCACGGCCGCGAGGAATGACGCCCCGGCATGCGCCCAAAGACAATTCGGCAAGAACGTCTGTTTTTGAATGAATCGATTGTTTTCTTGTGCAAAATCGCAATAAAGTTCGTGAATAGTTCTAAAAAATTGCCGAAATTTCGCTTTACAGGCATGTTTTTTGAGAGTAATCCCTGAATTGCCCAATCGGGACTCTCTCCCTCTCATCGATGCTCCGGCTCCGGGGGCGTTCCCCGGAGCCGGAGCATACGGCGGGCCACCGCTGCAGCCCGGCATCCCACGGGGTCCGAGCGCCCAGGTGGCCTTGCGAAAAAAGACCCGGAGCACCGCCCGGACAAGGAGGCGACCATGAAAGAACCCGCAGAAAAGGCCACGGAACTCTTCCGCCAGATGAACAAGAACCGCCGCGACATATTCAAGGCGTATCAGGGATTCACGGCCTCCATCAAGAAGGGCAGCTCCATCGAGGACAAGTACCAGTCCCTCATCCTCATCGCCTGCTCCATCCTCTCCCAGTGCGACATGTGCATCTCGCTCCACGTCCAAAACGCCGCTTCCCACGGGGCCAGCCGCGACGAAATCATCGATGCCGGACTCCTCGCAGTCGCCATGGGCGGCTCTCCCAAAATGATGTACATGCGCTACGTCTACGAAGAAGTGGACAAACTCTTCGACTAGACCCCGCGCCCTTCGCAAATGAAGCGGCTGACCTGCCCCGTACGGGGCAGGTAAGCCGCTTCATTTGTGGGTGGGGCGGGGTGGGGTGAGAGATTCCGGGGGGAAAACTTTTGGGAAAAAGTTTTCCCCCCGGACTTTTCAAAGGGTGTCCCTCTCCCCTTCCCCCCTGGCCGCCGGAGGCATCCTATCGCGTCAGGTCGAGGGGGGTGAGGTAGAGTTCGCCTTTGAAGGTGAGTTCTGCCGCGCCTTGGAGGTGGATGTCGTCGCCGTCGAGGATGACGGTAAGGATTTCGCCCCCGGTGGTGGTCAGGTTGGCGCGGGCGTCGGTCAGGCCCAGGGCGTTTGTCACCAGTTGGGTGGCGCAGGCGCCGGTGCCGCAGGCGTAGGTTTCGTCTTCCACGCCGCGCTCGTAAGTGCGCAGGAGCAGGGTGGAGCGGTCCTTGACCTGGGCGAAGTTGACGTTGGTCCCGGCCGGGGCGAAGTGCTCGTGGAAGCGCAGCTTGGTGCCGAGTTGCTTGACGTTGACCGAGGCCACGTCGTCCACCAGGACCACGGCGTGGGGCACGCCGGTGTCGGCGAAGTGGACGGTCAGGGGCGCGCCGTCCACGGTCAGGGAGATGTTGGTTTCGAGCCCTTTGGGCGGGGTGAGTCGGACCTTGACGCGCCCGGCTTCGGGTCCGTCGAGGAGCACCTTGGCCCGGATGGGTCCGGCGTCGGTGCCGAAAACGTGCTCGGCCGGGGCCAGGCCCAGGGCGTGGGCCAGCTTGCCAGCGCAGCGCGAGGCATTGCCGCACATCTCGGCGCGGGAGCCGTCGGAGTTGAAGAAGTGCCAGCGGTAGTCCAGGGCCGGGTCGTCGGCGTCATCAAGGAAGAAGAGCCCGTCGGCGCAGACGCCGAAGGCGCGGGCGCAGATCTTTCTGGCCCAGTCGGCCATGACCTGTTCGGGCACGCGGGCGCGGCGGTTGTCAATGACCACGAAATCGTTGCCGCAGCCCTGCATCTTGTGAAAGGGCACGCTCTCGCCGAATATGTTCATCTGTGGCTCCATGGGTTCTGGTTTGGGGCGGGCCTGCCCGCCATGGCAAATTCTTGTTGGAATCCGCGCCGATGTCAAGGCGGTCAACCTGCTCGCTCCGGGGCACCGGTCGAGTGGATGGTCGAGTCGCCGGTCGGGTCGCTGGTCGGGCCGCTGGTCGGGCCGATGATCGGGCCGGTGCGGCGGCGCGGGCGGCGCAGGGTGAGCAGGCCCATGGCCGCGATGGCGGCCAGCACGGCCCAGGCCGATTGGGTGAACACGGCGGCCACGCCAAGGGCCAGGAGCGCGGCCACGGTCCGGGGCAGGGGGGCGGTGAAGAGCCGGGCCGCGGCCAGGGTGCCGAGCAGGGCGTTGGCCAGGAAGAAGCCGTCGGCGATGGTCACGATGCCCGCCACGTCGAGGATGCCCTGCGAGACCAGGGCGATGAGGGCGAGATGGGCGAGGGTGTAGAGACCGATGACCCGGTGGGGTACGCCGTGGCGGTTGCGCCGGTCCAGGGCAGCGGGCAGTTGGCCGTCGCGGGCCAGATGGGCCACCAGCCGGGCCACCGCGCCCACGATGAGCAGGTAGGTGGTGGCGCACAGGGCCGCGACCAGCCCGGACATGATCCAGGGCGCGAGCGGGCCGAAGAGGGGGTGGAGCAGCCCGGCCACGCCGTGGCCCGCCTCGGGCGGGAACGCGCCGTATTGCAGCCCGGCGGCCACGGCCAGACTGACCAGCCCGACCACGGTGGCGGCCATGATGGCGGCCCGGGGCACGGTGCGGCGCGGGTCGGCCACCTCGGCCCCGTAGTTGCCCACCACCTCCCAGCCCACCACGGCCCAGAAGAGCAGCAGCAGGGTCCGGCCCATGGCCGGGGGATCGAGGGGCGGCAGGGTGACGGCCTGATGTGCGCTGTCCGGCCCGGCGTGCAGGGCGAGGGTGACGATTGATCCGGTCAGCAGCAGGAGCGTGGCCGAGACGGCCAGGAGCGTGCCCACCCGGCTCATGGTGCGCAGGCCGGTTGTCAGCATCAGGGCGCAGCCGATCTGGATGGCGGCCGCAGCCGCGCCCCGGGCCAGGAGGGAGCCGGGCTGGATGGCGGGCGGCAGATAGTCCACGATGGTCAGCATGACCGCTGCCGGGCCGAACACGGCAGCCCCGCACAGGGTGCAGGCGGCCAGATTGCGCGCGCCAGGGCCGAAGGCGCGCTCCACGGCGTCGGCCGCGCCGCCCTCGCCGGGGAAGAGGGTGCCCACCCGGGCGAAGACGTAGGCAAAGGCCACGCCAAAGGCGGCGGTCAGCCCCCAGGCCGGGAGCGCCCAGGCTCCGGCCGTGTCGATGGCCAGGGGCGGGAGGATGACGATGCCCGAGCCGAGCACCGCGCCGATCATCATGCAGCACAGGGTGAGCGTTCCGGTTTTCCGTTCACTCATGGTCATATTCCTGCCTTGATTTTTTGCCCTTATCGTGGAATGAGCGGAAGAAATCCAATGTGAATTTGTCGGGGCACCGTTCGGATTAGCCGAACGCTCGACTCCAAGGACGCGCAGGGGACAGGGAGGGCGCATGGATATTCGGAAATTGCAGTGTTTTCTGGCCGTGGCCTTTGAGGGCAACCTGACCCGGGCGGCGGAGTCGCTGTTTCTCAGCCAGTCGGCCCTGAGCGGGCAGATCAGGCAGCTTGAGGAGACCCTGGGCTATCCGCTGTTCGTGCGCCAGGCCCGGGGCATGGCCCTGACGATCGAGGGCGAAACCCTGCTTCCTTACGCCCGCAGCGCGGTCCAGGCCCTGGAGGATTTCCGCTCGCGCGGGGCCGGGCTCAAGGCTCCGGCCTCGTCCCGGCTCATCGTGGGGCTGAACACGGACCCCGCCTTCCTGCGCATGGCCGAGCTGGCCCGGCACATGCGCGGCAGTGTGTCCGGCGTGCAGCTCTCCTTCATCGTCTCCCAGAGCCGGTACACGGCCCCGGCCCTGCGCTCGGGCGAGATGCACGTGGGCTTTCGCTTCGGCATGTGGGGCGAGGAGGGCATCCACGACGAGTACGTGGCCCCGGTGACGCTGGTCATCGCCATCCCCACGGTCATGGCCGGGCGGGTGGCCCCGGGCGACTGGCGCGGGCTGGCCGCCCTGCCCTGGATATATTCCTTCAGGGGATGTCCCTTCCACGTGGCCGTGCGCGAGCGCATGTCCGCCTGCGGGGTGGAGCCCAATCCGGCGGAGCAGACCGTGGACGAGAACATCATGCGCGAGCTGGTGGCCGAGGGCATGGGCGTGGCCGTGCTGCGCGAGGACGACGGCAGGCGGCTGGCCGACGCGGGCCAGGCCGTGCTCTGGCCCGAGACCCTTCAGGTGCCCCTGTGCCTCTCCTACCCGGCTGGCCGGGGCTATACCTCGCCGCTGCGCGAGTTTCGCGACGTGGTCCGCTCGGTCTGGAGCGGCGAGCGGGCGTTGGTGGCCTGATCCGCCGGGATTGCCGCAGTCCGTCAGGGGAGCGTCCGCTGTTTCCCCTTTTGCCATCAGGGCCGTGAGTGTGCTAGCTTCCGGCCTGCATGATCGTCAAAACCACAGTCTCCGCGCTCTGGAGCGCCCCGCAATCCCTGCTGGACGACGGCCTGCGCCGTGTGGACACGCTTCTGGCCGGGGCCGCGCCGGGTGTTGAGGTCTTTTTTCGCGCCGACGATGTGGCCGCGCCGGGCGAGGCGTGCGAGCGGATGCTGGAAATTTTCGCGCGGCACGGGCTGCCCCTGCATCTGGCCGTGACCCCGGCCTGGCTGACCCCGGCCCGCTGGGACGTGCTGCACCGATGGGCCGGAGACAGCGACCAGTGGTGCTGGCATCAGCACGGCTGGCGGCACGTCAACCACCAGCGCGCGGGGCGCAAGGGCGAGTTCGGAGACGAGCGCACCCCTGAGGCCAAGCGGGCCGATCTGGCCCGGGGGCGCGCCCGGCTCGAAGCGATCATGGGCGCGCGGTTCAGCCCGGTCTTCACCCCGCCGTGGAACCGGTTCGACGCCCAGACCGCGCGGCTGCTGCATGAGGCCGGGTATGTGGCCGTGTCGCGCTGGGCCGGGGCGCAGGGCGCTGTGCCCACGCCCGAGGGGTTGCCCGACATCCCGGTCAACGTGGATCTGCACACCCGGCGCGAGAGCGATCCGGCCGAGGGTCTGGACGCGCTGCTCCGGGAGATCGAGGGCGGGCTGGCCTCTCGCCGGGTGGGGTTCATGCTCCACCACCAGCGCATGAACGACGCGGCCTTTGGCTTTCTCGACCGATGTCTGGCGGCCGTGGCCGGGTCGGGCCTGAAGCCGATCCGGCTGGACAGGCCCGGTTCCTGATCCGTGACAATCGCGAAAAAACCGGTTTTTCCCGCTCTTAGGGCTTGTCATGGAAGACGCATCTGCATACCGTTTTGAGAATATGGAAAGTAAGCCGACCACTTCGCACCGCGATTCCGCGAGCGCCCGGACCGGCCCCGGCGGCTCGGTCATGGACAAGCCCCAGGGGCGCATCGACCGGCTGATCACGCTGTCCTTTGCCAAGTCGGTGGAGATCAGCTTCAAGAGCCTGCGGGTGCGGTTCTTCCGGTCCATGATCACGGTGTCGAGCCTGGTCCTGGCCGTGTCGTTCCTGGCCTTCGTGCTGGTCAACCTGGACGTGGCCTCGGGGCTGCTGGCCCATGGCGGTCGGGATGCGGCCACGGTTCTGTCGGCCGCCGGATACGACGTGGACGGGAGCGGCGGCGGGGTGAGCATGGCAGCCAAGGAGCGGTGGATCGTCTTTCTCTCGCTGCTGGTCTGCACCGTGGGCATCATCAACGCCCAGCTCATGTCCGTGACCGAGCGGTTTTCCGAGATCGGGGTCATGAAGTGCCTGGGCGCGCTCGATTCCATGATCCTGCGCCTGTTCCTGCTTGAGGCGGCCATGCAGGGGCTGGCCGGGTCTCTGGCCGGGGCGGTGCTGGGCAGCCTGTTCTCGCTGCTCACCGGCGCAGTCCGGTTCGGGCTGGCCGCCTGGGTTCATGTTTCCTGGCTCGGCGTCCTCGGCTCCGTGGGGCTGGCCACCCTGGCCGGGTGCCTGCTCAGCCTGCTCGGCGTGCTCTATCCCGCGCTGGTGGCCGCGCGCATGGAGCCCATCAATGCCATTCGGGCCGAGCACTAGGGGCCGGACGCAACCGCCGTGTCGTCAGCGTCCAGGACCGATTGCCCCGCCCCATTGATTTCAGCGTTTCGCAAGGGGATTTCTCAATGACTGAAGAAAGGCGCACCATTGTCCGGGTCGTGGGCGTGACCAAGCGCTTCACCATGGGCAAGGTGGAGGTCAGGGCCCTCAAGGGCGTGGATCTCGAGATATTCGCGGGCGAGTACATATCGATCATGGGGCCGTCCGGCTCGGGCAAATCGACCCTGTTCAACATGATCGGCGGCCTGGACAAGCCCACCGAAGGCAAGGTGTTCATCGACGAGGTGGACATCTCCCAGCTCGACGCCTACGAGCTGGCCTGGCTGCGCAACCGCAAGATCGGCTACATCTTCCAGACCTTCAACCTCATCCCGGTCATGTCCGCCCTGGAGAACGTGACCCTGCCCATGACCTTTGCGGGCATGAACGCGGACGACGCCCAGGACAAGGGCATCGAGCTGCTCAAGCTGGTGGGCCTTGGCGAGCGCTTCCAGCACAAGCCGCTGGAGCTTTCGGGCGGCCAGCAGCAGCGCGTGGCCGTGGCCCGCTCCCTGGCCAATGACCCGGCCATCGTCCTGGCCGACGAACCCACCGGCAACCTCGACCTGACCACGGGCGAGGAAATCATCGAGCTGCTTCGCATGCTCTCGCAGGATCGCGGAGTGACCATCATCTCCGCCACCCACGACTACAAGATGCTCAACGTGTCCGACCGGGTGGTCTGGGTGCGCGACGGCGTGGTGGACCGCATCGAGCGGCGCGAGGAACTGAAGATCACCGTGGGCGGCATCGGCGGCAAGGACAACGGCCGGGCCGAAGCCACAGTCCATGGCGGGGAGAGGGGCTAGGCCATGATCCGGCGCTGGCTGCTCGCCCTTGCCAGCCTCGTGCTGCTGACTCCGGCCGTTTTGGCCGCGACCGTCTTGGTCGCGCCAGGGGCCGGTGCGCCGGACACCGGACACCGGATTTTCATCGAGAAGCTGGCCGCCCTGGGCGACCGCTCGCCCGGCACGCCCGGCGCGGTCCGCGCGGCCGACATGGTCGAGGCTGAGTTCACCCGGCTCTTTCCAGACGCGGTCACGGGGCGGCAGAGCTTTCGCGTCCCGGTGGTGGCGGCGGGCGGGGCCGAGCTGCGGGTCATGGGCACGGGCCGCTCGGCCAGCCTGCGCCAGCTGCGCGTCAACGCCCTGTCGCCCGGCGCGGTGGCTCCGCCCGGGCTGCGCGGCCCGCTCCTCTATGTGGGCCAGGGTGAGGTCAAGGATTTCAATGGCCTGGACGTGGAAGGGGCTGTGGTCCTCATGGACATGGACTCAAGCAAGAACTGGAACAACGCGGCCATGCTCGGCGCGCGCGCCCTGATCTATCTCGGCGAGGAGGGCGATGGCGGTCCCTCGCCCCGCTCCCTCTTCGACTCCAAGTTCGAGCTGACCCCGGTGGACTTTCCCCTCTTCTGGATGGGCGGCGAAGAGGCCCGCGCCCTCTTCGGCCAGGATGTGGCGGCCGCCGGGCCGCGCCGCCTGGCCATGGTCCATCTCGCCTCCCGGGCCGCCTGGCGCGAGGCCCGAGCCGAGAACGTCTACTGCTTCGTGCCGGGCAGCGACCCTGAGCTGACCGGCCAGACCCTGGTCCTGGAGGCCTTCTACGACGCCACAGCACTGGTGGCGGGCGATGCGCCGGGCGCGGACGAGGGCGTGTCCATCGCCACCCTCATGGACGTGGCCGAGGGGTTTGCCCGGAACCGGCCAGGGCGCTCGCTCATGCTGGTGGCCACGGCGGGCAAGGGGAGCGCCCAGGCGGGCATGCGCGAATTCACCTGGGCCCTGGTGACCCGGGGCAAGGTGCTCAAGGAGCGGCGCGACGACCTGGACCAGCGCGTGGCCGAGGCGGCCCGGACCATCGAGATACTGGACATGCGCGATCCCTTTGACGCCGGGGTCATGGCCGACGCCGCTGACCGCGCCCTGGTCAGGCGGGCCATCAAGGCCGTGGTGCGCGACCGCGAGGACGACCTGACCAACGAGCTGATGCGCCTGCGCCTGCAAAGCCAGGTGGAGCGCATGGGCATGGAGGAGGGGCCGCGCGGCGGCGCGGGCCACGGTATGGAAGGCGGCGCAGGCCACCACGCCATGGCCGAGGCCGCCCGCCAGGACCGCATCAGGCATCTGGCGGCCCGGCGGATCATGCTCAAGCGGCTCAACTGGGTCAACTCCACGGTGGCCAACTTTCCCCTTTCCGACGAGGAGCGGCTGGTGCTGGCCGACTTCGTGGCCCCGGCCCGGGCCTATCAGGCCGCCATCCTCGAAGACGCCACTGGCCAGCTCGACACCATCCGCTCGGCCCGCGCCATGCGCGACGCCATCGGCGACCGCAGCATCGCGGCCCATGTCTCCCTGTATCTCTCCAGCCACGGCGATGGCGTGGGCGGCTTTGACAAGGGGTGGCTGCACGACCTGATGCCCTCGGTCAACCAGACCGCCTTCTTCCGCCCGCTGGACACGGTCATGAAACGCACCGTCAGGGAGCTGGGCGAGGCCCGGGCCGACGAGGCCGCCCTCTTCAAGGACACTCTGCGCCCCGGCAGGCGCGCCTGGCAAAGCTACCTGCCCGACATGCCCGAGCTGGGCGGCGAGCCCATGGCCCTGGCCGGGTTCGCAGGCTTCACCCTGGCCACGGTTCACGATGCCCGGCCTGCCTGGGGCACGCCCTATGACCGGCCCGAGCGCGTGAATTTCGCCTTTGTGCGCAGGCAGGCGGCCCTGGTGCGCACCCTGGCCCGAGCCCTGGCCGACCAGCCCATCGACAACGCGGGCGAGCGCGGCAACAGTCACTTCGTCACCGTGGAAGGGCGGGCCAACCTGCTGCGCAAGGGCGAGATATTCCCGGACCGCCCGGGCACGGGCATGGTGGTCCTCGCCTCCCAGTGGCAGACCCTCAACTACGGCATGGTCGATACCGCCGGCCGCTTCCGCATCCCGGGCTTCGCCGACAGGAAGGTCAGCTTTCACAAGGCCGTGATCGAGGCCCTGCGCTTTGACGATGAGACCGGGCTGGCCGTCTGGGCCGTGGACAAGCCAAAGACAGGCAAGGATTCCTACCGGGTCAAGCTGAGCCGGACCGTGCAGGGCACGGACCTGACCCTCTTCGCCTGCACCCAGACCACGCTCTTCAACCTCTTGGACCCGCGCAGCTTCCGGTATCTCTACATCCCCACCCTCATTGACGGGCGCACCGAGGCCCCGCCCGTGAGCTACTGGTACAGCCGCCTGGACACCCGCCGCTCCACCCTGGGCACCCTGTTTCTGGAGCCGGACACGCCCATCAAGCTGACCCTCTCGGACAGCGTGCTGGACAAGAAGGTGCTGCTGCTCAACGCGGACCCGGAGCACCCCCAGGGGCTGGGCTACATCGCCCGGCAGTGGCCGGTCATCCCCATGACCGAGTTCCGGGCAGCGCGCGACATGTGGAGCCTGCTCGACCCGCGCATCGACAACCTTGAGGAAAAGGGCATCGTCAACGAGCGCATCCGCACCCTTCGCCGCCAGGGCGACGACGACCTGCGCCGCGCCGAGGCGTATCGGGAGCAGAAGCAGTGGGACCGCTTCGTTGAGGCGTCGCGCGCCTCCCTGTCCAAGGCCAGCCGCGTCTATGGCGACGTGGACAAGACCCAGAAGGACGTGCTGCTCGGCGTGCTCTTCTATGTGGCCCTGTTCGTGCCCTTTGCCTACTGCATGGAGCGGCTGTTCTTCTCCTTTGCGGACATCAAGAAGCGCATCGCCGCCTTCCTCGGCTTCCTCGTGGTGATCATCACCGTGGTCTACTTTGTCCATCCCGCCTTTCAACTGACTTATTCGCCCCTGGTGGTCATCCTGGCCTTCTTCATCCTGGCCCTGTCGGTGCTGGTCTCGCTGATCATCTTCATGCGCTTCGAGCGCGAGATGGTGGAGCTGCAAAAGCGCTCCTCGCACATCAAGCTCACGGGCATCAGTCCCATGGCCGCCTTTGGCGCGGCCTTCGTCCTCGGCGTGGGCAATCTCAAGCGCAGGCCGGTGCGTACCTTCCTCACCCTCGCCACCCTGGTCATCCTGACCTTCACCATCATGAACTTCACCACGGTCAAGTCCGTGCGCCAGAAGGGATGGGCCAATTTCAGCGGCGAGGCCACTTACACCGGATTGATGCTCAAGTACATCAACTGGCAGGACGTGCCCCTCGAAGCCCTTTCGGCCGTGGAGAACGCCTTTGAGGGCAGCGGCGTGGTGGCTCCGCGCGCGTGGTACGACACCGGCCTGACCAGCGACAAGTCGCGCGCCCCGCTCATCCCGGTCTTCCTCGGCGAGAGGGAGTCGCCCGGGCGCGGCATGGTCGGCCTCTCCCATCGCGAGCCAGAGGTCAGCGGGCTCGACCGCATCCTGGTCAAGGGGCGCTGGTTCCGCGAGGGCGAGCGGTTCGTGGTCATCCTGCCCGAGCGCATGGCCGGGCAACTCGGCGCGGACCCGGACGATCCGGCCCGCAGCACCGTCACCATCTGGGGCATCCCCATGACCCTGGTGGGCGTGTTCAGCGACGACGGCCTGCGCCTGAACCCGGACCTGGACGGCGAGCCCATGACCCCCATCGTCTTCCCCAACGTGGCGGCCAGCCAGCTCTCCGAGGTGGAGGCAGAGGCCATCGAGGAAGGCCAGGACATCATCACCACCGAGAGCCGCTACCAGCACATCCCGGACTACGAGACCATCCTGGTCCCGGCCCAGACGCTGCTTTCCCTGGGAGGCGGCGCGGGCAGGCTCAAGGGCATCGCGGTCAAGCCCGGCCCGGGCGACTCAGGAATCACCGGCGATCTGGGCGACCGCTTCGGCATGCTCCTCTTCCGGGGATCGTCCTCGGGCACGTCCCTTTACTACGCGGCCGACGCGGTCAGCTACTCGGGCATGGCCAACATCATGATCCCCCTTGGCATCGCCATCCTCATCGTGCTCAACACCATGATCGGCTCGGTCTACGAGCGAAAGCCCGAGATCGCGGTTTACACCTCGGTGGGGCTGGCCCCGCCGCACGTGGCCTTCCTGTTCATCGCCGAGGCCCTGGCCTTTGCCGTCATCTCGGTGGTGGTGGGCTATCTGCTGGCCCAAGGCGCGTCGGCCCTGCTGGCAGGAACCGTGCTCTGGGCGGGCATGACCGCCAACTATTCCTCCACCGCGGGCGTGGCGGCCATGCTCCTGGTCATGGGCGTGGTGCTCGTCTCGGCCATCTATCCGGCCAAGGTGGCGGCCAACATCGCCATCCCGGACGTGAACAGGTCGTGGACCATGCCCAAGGCCCGGGGCGACGAACTGGTGGTGGTCCTGCCCTTCCTGATCAAGCTCGGGGAGATGGCCAGCGCGGGCGGATTCCTGCGCCAGTACTACCTCGCCCACCACGACGTGTCCCACGGCGCGTTCTGCACAGACGACATGCAGTGCAACTTCCTCGACCTCGAGGAGCAGGAGACCCAGACCGGTCTTCTGGCCGGAGTCGCGGAGCGCATCATCATCCCCGACGACCTGTGCTTCTCCATGAGCCTTCGGGTCTGGCTGGCGCCCTTTGACTTCGGCGTGCGCCAGAAGGTGCGGCTCGTCTTCTGCCCGTCCGACCTGTATGGGGGATTCCGGCAGGTCAAGGTGATCATCCAGCGCGAGGCGGGCGAGCTCAAGGCGTGGGAAAATCTCAACCGGACCTTCATCAATGACCTGCGCAAGCAGCTTCTGGCCTGGCGTTCGCTGGACGAGGTGGCCGTGGGGCACTACGCCGACGACCTCGACAGCGTCAAGCGCGACACGGCCATGGAGCAAAAGAGCATGACCGCCGCCAGGGAGGCCGGGCAATGAACGGACGACTCAGGCTCCGGGCGCTCCTGACCGGCCTTGTCATCGGGCTGGCCCTGTGCGTCTTCACCCCCTACAACAGCGCTGTCCTGCGCAACGTGCCCCTGAGTGGCGGCCATTTTCCCATGGCCCCGTTCTTCATCGTGGCCTGGATGTTCGTGCTCGACGCCCTGGCCTCGCGCCTGACCCGGCGGCCGCCCGTGTTTTCGGGCGTGGAGCTGCTCGTGGTCTGGCTCATGGCCGTGATCTTCTCGGCCATAGGCTATGCGGGGCTCACCGAGACCTTCTTCGTCAACATCACCGCGCCCGAGCGCTTTGCCAAGGACGCCTACCGCTGGACAGAGGTGCTCGGCCCGCTGCTGCCCCAGGCGTGGTTTCCCCACTCGGCCGAGGCGGTCAGCGCCTTCTACAACGGCCTGCGCGGCGGCCGCGACATGAACCTGCTCGCCGTGCTGGCGGCCATCCCCTGGGGGGTCTGGCTGCCGGTGCTGGCGGTCTGGTCCTTCTTCATCCTCGGCGCCTTCTTCGTCATGCTCTGCCTGATGGCCCTGTTCGGCCGCCAGTGGGTGGTCAACGAGCGCGTCCTCTTCCCGCTGGTGCGCGTGCCCGCCCTCATGGGCGAGGCCCTGGACCAGAAGCAGATCCTCTCCTGGTGGGGCAACACCTACCTGCTCGTGGGCCTGACCCTGGCCGGAGCCCTGCACCTGATCAACGGCCTGCATTTCTACTATCCCTCGGTCCCGGCCGTGCCCACCCTGGTGCTGGCAGGGTCCTACTTCCCCAAGTACGGCCTCTTCTCCGGCTTCCACAAACTCAAACTCTACATCATCCCGGCCTTCATCGGCTTCGCCTTCCTGACCACGCGGCAGATATCCTTCTCCATGTGGGCCTTCCACCTTCTTGCGGGCCTGCTCTTCGGTCTGCTTTACGTCATGGGCTGGCAGCTGCCCGAAGCCGCGCTGGGCACCACCCTGGGGCCTGATCTGGCCCGGCCCGAAGGCGCGCAAACCATCGGCTCGTACCTCGTCTTCTTCGGCTTCCTCCTGTGGCTGGCGCGCCATCACTTGAAGGAAACGGTCATGTGCGCCCTGCGTCGGACCTGCACGGAGTCCGATCCGGCCGGGACAAGCCCCATCGAGACCCTGCCCGCCACCTGGCAGCCGCCATCCTGGCCCCTGTGGGGGCTCCTGCTTGGCATGCTCGCCCTGACCGGCTGGTGCTGGTTCTTCGGCCTGCCGCTGATGGCGGCCCTGCTCCTGCCGGTCATGTTCGTGGTCGTGGTCCTGGTGACCAGCCGTCTGGTCTGCCAGGGCGGGCTGCCCTATTTCACCCTGACCGCCGCGCCGTCCGACACCCTGATGGGCCTTTTCGGCAGCGGCTTCTTCGGCTCGGCGGGGCTGGCCGCGACGGCCGTGATGCAAAAGGTGCTCTTCCTCGACATGCGCGAGGCAGTGGCACCGACCCTGTTCCACGGGGCCAAGGTGCAGCAGGACGCGCGGCGCAAGAACCTCGTGCTGGCCGCCATCGGCCTCTCGCTGGTGCTGGCCCTGATCGTGGCCTTTGTGACCATGCTGGTGCTGGGTTACAAGTACGGGCTGCGCGAACTGGGACTGGACTGGGCCACCCAGACCGTGCTGGGCAACTACGAGAGCGCCCAGCGGCTGGTAGACCAGCCCGTGGGCCCCAATGCCTGGACCATCACCTATGCCGGGTTCGGCGCCCTGGCCATGATCGTGCTCATCGTCTGCTACTACCGGTTCCCGTGGTGGCCGCTGCATCCGCTGGGCTATCTGGCCGCGTATTCGGCGGGCATGACCATCCTCTGGTTCCCGTTTTTCATCGGGTGGCTGTGCAATCATCTGGTGTTGCATTACGGGGGGACGAGGTTGTTCAACCGGGTGCGGTTCCTGTTCATCGGGTTGATATTGGGCGAGTTCCTGATGGGCGGGGTGTATGCGGTGATCGGGTTGTATAGCGGGCAGAGCTATGCGGTGTTTCCGCTGTAAGGCGAAGAGGGAAGAGGGGAGAGAGAAGAGAATGCAAGAGGAAGCCGCCTTCGGCGGGATGATTGTGGGAAGAGTTTCGTCCCTTCGGGCCGACTTACTTTTGGACCGGAGCGCCCAAAAGTAAGCAAAAACCGCTCTTTGAAGACGTGTGATCGGGTCTCCCGCGCCGCGCGCCAGTAGCATCGGGCCGCTGGCGAAACAGTTGGAAGCGTCGAAGACTCCGCCTCCGCCGGGTTTCGCCCTGGCCGCGGCCCGACGCAACTGGCGCTGCGACGCTCCCGCCCATTGCGGGGCTGGTGTGAGTGAAATCCGTGATGGTGTGGCTGTGCTGGGACATGAAGAAGGGCGGAGGATACTCCTGGCCTATCCGCCCGCCTCGACCGGAATTTGTGCGGGCTCCGTGTGCTCCAGCCCTTAAGCCTCCTAAGGCTTAGAAGCTGACCAATCGAGCGGAGCGGCTC
>NZ_JASTWE010000020.1 GCF_030282845.1 Pseudodesulfovibrio pelocollis | reverse complement strand
AAAAGAAAAAGGGTTGCAGCCTGTTAGCCGCAACCCTTGATCGTTCTGGTGCCGAAGAGAAGACTCGGAACTTCTCGTTTTTCGGCAGAGCGGCAATGCTTTGATTTTATTTGTCTATTCTATTTCGGCGTGTCCTTTGTGCATGGGGAATGACCTAGCATTTTGACCCGGCTTCAGCAAGGGGGTGCCCCATATCTGTTCGCTGTCGCCAAGTTCCGGCTTCGAGTAAGGATGAGACTTCACCAATGGCATCGTGAGTACGTCGAGCATTGTTTTGATGAGCCGTTGGCACCTTTCGCTCACTCTCTCACCGGAAACATGGCATGCCGCAATCGCTATGGCAGCCGTTTGATGAATTCTCTTTCTTCTGGAGCCCGATCTCCAAAACCCTTCAGAATCAAATCCATCACCAGCTTGGCGAAGCCTTTTCTGGTGCGCTCCCTGCCGAGGAACTGCCGGGCGAGTTCGGCGTGCGTGTCCATGCTCTCGATGACGGCGTCCTCCACTGCCTGGGGGAAGCTTCCGAGCATGGCCTGGGCCGGGCTGTTCACGCGCAGTTCGGTCATGAGCCGGTCGTTCTCGCGCAGCTTGGTGACGATGGTCCGGGCGTAGCTCAGGGCGTCGCCGCCGGTGAACTCGCCGTCGAAGAGCCTGTTCATGCGCTCCACGATTTCCGCGAGCCTTTCGGTTTCGCGCTCCTTGGCCGACGCCGTTTCGTCGGAGGGCGGCCTGAGGGTTCCGTCCTCGTTTTCCAGCTTGATCTGCTCCTCGCGCTTTTTGGCCAGGCGGTAGTGAGTCATCTCGATGTCGGAGAGGTCGATCTCGTCATCAAGGCGTTCCTCCCGGAGCAGGGGCAGCAGGTGGCGGGCATAGATGGAGAGTTTCTCAAGCTCCTGGTCGTCAAAGTCGATGATCTGTGAGGCGAACTCGTAGAACCGCGTGAACCGCTTCAGGTCACGCTTGAAGATGTCCAGCACGTCCTTGCCCTTCCTGGCTTCGGAGACGCTGATCCGGGCGTTCTTGATGACGATCTCGTTGCCGGTCTTCTTCGCTTCCCGAAACGCCTCCTCCGCATCTCGGACAACGGACAGGACTTCCTTGTACCGGATGCCGAAGCGTTCCCGCGCCGGGCGGCAGTGGCGCATGAGCCGGGCTTGCGACGCCTTGTCGTTGAAGAATGCCTCGACAAAGGCTTCCACTTCCTCCCAGCGGTAGATATCCTGCCCGTCGAGCTTGTCCTTGAGCTCGTAGACAAGGTTCGGGTCGGACACGTCCTGGAGCCTGGCGACCTTGTAGTAGGGCTGGAACGCGGCGAGGATGTCCTCGGGCTTGTTGGCGAAATCGAGGACAAAGGTCTGGTCCTTGCCCGGATAGGTGCGGTTGAGCCGCGACAGGGTCTGGACGCAGTCCACCCCGGCCAGCTTCTTGTCCACGTACATGGCGCAGAGCTTGGGCTGATCGAATCCGGTCTGGAACTTGTTGGCCACGATCATGACCTGATACTCGTCGGTGTCGAACGCCTTGCGCATGTCCCGTTTCTTCAGGGTCGGATTCATGTTGGTTTCATTGAACGGGCCGGTGCCGTTCTCGGCATCCTCCACATCGCCGGAAAAGGCGACCATGGCCTGAATGCCCTGGCACTGCGGATGCTCGCCAATGTACTTGTCAAAGGCGAGCTTGTAGCGCACGGCAGCCAGCCGGGAGGACGTGACCACCATGGCCTTGGCCTGGCCGTTCAGCCGGGCCGCGATCCGGGTGCGGAAGTGCTCGATGATCACCTCCACCTTGGTGGCGATGTTGTGGGGATGGTGGCGCACCCACTTGGCGATGGTGCTGGCCCCCTTGCGGGCGTCCACTTCCCGCTCGTCTTCTGGATTGGTGTGGGCCAGCTTGTAGGCCATGGAATAGGTGGTGTAGTTCCGGAGCACGTCGAGAATGTACCCCTCCTCGATGGCCTGCCGCATGGTGTAGACATGGAATGACTGCGGGATGTTCTCGGCCGAGGCGGGCAGGTCGGGCCTGGGGCGGCGGCCGAAGAGCTCCAGGGTCTTGGGCTTGGGCGTGGCCGTGAAGGCGAAATAGCTGATGCGGTCCGAGTCGCGCCGGGAGGCCAGGGTGGCCTGCAACACGTCCTCGGAGCTCAGGTCCGCGCCTTGGTCGAGCTGTTCGAGGTTGAGGACTTCGCGCAGCTTCTGGGCCGTGCCGCCTGTCTGTGACGAGTGGGCCTCGTCGGCGATGACCGCATAGGTGCGGCCCTTGAGCGCTGTCCGCTCCTGGAGGAGCTTGAGCACGTAGGGGAATGTCTGGATGGTGACGATGACGATGCCTGCGGCCTCTTCCAGCGCGCCCGCCAGTTGCTCGGATTTGGAGCCGTCGCCGTATTCCCGGCTGACCCGTGTGACCGCGCCCCGGCGGTGGTCGAACTGGTAGATGGTCTCCTGCAACTGGTTGTCGAGCACCGTGCGGTCGGTGATGACGATGACCGAATCAAAGACCTTGCCGTCTTCGGCATCGTGGAGCGACGACAGCTGGTGCGCGGTCCAGGCGATGGAGTTGGACTTGCCCGAGCCCGCGCTGTGCTGGATGAGATATTTGTGCCCCGGCCCCTCGGCCCGCGCCGTGTCGATGAGCCGGTTGACCGCGTCCCATTGGTGAAAGCGCGGGAAGATCATGGTCTCCTTCTTGCGCGTGCGGCCTTGCCAATCGGTGGTTTCCTTGACTTCGAGATGCAGGAACCGGCCAAGGATGCGCAGGAAGTTGTCTGGCCGGAGCACTTCCTGCCAGAGATACCCGGTGGCGTAGTCGTCGGGATCGGTGGGCGGCGGATTGCCCGCCCCGCCATCGTCGGTGCCCTTGTTGAAGGGCAGGAAGCGCGACGCGTCCCCGGCCAGCCGGGTGCACATATACACATCCTCCTGGCTCACGGCGAAATGCACCAGGGCGCCGCGCTTGAAGGTAAGCAGCGGCTCACCCTTGCGGGTGTGCGGGTCTTTGGGCGGGCGGTCCTTCTTGTATTGCCGGATGGCGTTGTGCACCGACTGCTTGAACTCGCTCTTGAGCTCCAGGGTCGCCACCGGGATGCCGTTGACAAACAGGGCCAGATCGAGCCGCCCCACATAGCCGTGGGGCGAGTAGACCAGCTCCGGCACCACCCGCAGCCGGTTGCAGCCGTATTGCCGCTCGGTCTCCTCGTTGAGCCCGTGGTCGGGCTTGAACCGGCACATGTGGATGCGCGCGCCCCGGTCCGTATAGTGCTTGCGCAGGATCTGGAGCGTGCCCTTGTCGTCCAGCGCCCTGGCAAGGCTGCGCAGCATGGATGCCTCGGGATTCTCCGGATACATCTTGCAGAACTTGGCCCACTGGTCGGGCTGCGCCTCGCTCATGAAGCCCACCACGTCCTCGGGATACAGCGCGTGCTCGCGGTCATACCCCGCCGAGGTGCCCAAACGCCAGCCCCCGGCAACCAGGGCGTTGACGATGTCCTGCTGAAAGGTGTTTTCGAGTGCGTCGGGCATGGGTCAATGCTCCTGGGCTGGCGGTGATATTTCCATAACCGGCAATGCCTCGATCAGCATGCGCATGGTGGCTTTCCCGCTACCATGAATGACCGTGCCTGGGAAATGGTGCGGCACGGTCCCGTGCAGGTATGCGCCCATGAGGCGTTGCCAGTGGTCGCGGTCGGCCAGGGGGTGGCGGGTGGCGGTGCGCAGGCCCTCGTCGCCGGTGAAGCCGAGGTAGAGCAGGGCCACGGGCAGGCCGCACTCGGCCAGCTTCCAGGCCGAGGCGATGCGGTTGGAGAGCTGGTAGTGGGTATCGCGGCTGATGGCAAAGCCGGGGATGTGGCGGTTCAGGGCCGTGTTGGCCTCGTCGATGCACTGGCCGATGATGCGGTGGTTTTCGAGCGCTCGGGGGTTGGCTTGATCCGGCTCGGCCTTGCCGTTCCAGTCCAGCTCCCGGTCATTGGCCTTGGCCTCCACCAGCAGCAGGCCGGGATCGCCGTGGATGGTGCAGGTGGCAAGGATGTCCCATGTGGGCCGTTTGCCGCCGGAGATGTTCCACCACGAGGCAAAGCCGTGGCAGTCGAACAGCTCCCGGCAGTGCTCGCCGCAAAAGTGCTCCAGGGTCCACTCGTCCGGGTCGTCATGCCCCAAGGGCCGCCGGGCATCGCCCTGGCCCACCCGCACGCCGTGCCCGCCGAGCAGCCCGGTCATGGCGGCCGCGAACCTGCCGGAATCGAGCAGGTCGAGCACATGCTTGAAGCTGCCGCGCGGCTGGCTCACCCTACACCGCCACCCGCACGTCGATCTTGCCGGTAACAGACGCAGAGATGAGGGCGGTGCGGCGCTCTTGGAGGAGAGCAATTGCGCTTTCGACCTTTTCCCGTAGGAGTGCGATCTTTTTGAGGCGTTCCCCAAGAACACCAACAATTCGCACCTGCTCATCCATTTGAGGCAGCGGAATTTTCAATTTGCCAAGTATCTCAGTGTTGAGGTTCTCCATCGTTGAACCCTTCGACATAAGAGACAAGGCATCCCTTGCCGAAGATGTCCCCATGAACAACAGCAGGAATTTCGGCGCAAGACGGCTCATATTCAAAGTCACCTTCACACTGCCCGTCCCGCACAGCCATCCAGACTCATGATCCGTTACCAAAGCACACCGCCCCAATTCTCCCCTTCGTGCAAAGACAATGTCTTGAGCACGAAGTTGATGGTGAGCCAGTTGTTCGAGCATCTCCTCATCAACAGCACACTTCTCATCGGGACATATTTTTCCGTCAACCATATGCGCTGGATTGATTACAGGGGTTCCCCCTTCACAATAGTCTTCTGCATGTAACTGGCTACCAAATGGGCCTGTCTGCATAGATATGGCAACATGCCCAAGTTGAACAACCTCCCAATGCGCCGGAATCTCCCCGAGCCATTCCACGCCGGAGTCCTTCATGGGGGCATCCGGGTCGAGGCCCTTGGTCACGGCATGGGAGATGACCGCCTGCCGCTTCTCCTTGAGCAGTTCGATCAACTGCTCCTGCCGGTCGATCAGCCGGTCGATCTTAGCGGTCTCGCGGTCGAGGAAGGTGGCGATTTGGGTTCGCTCTTCTTCGGATGGTTGGGCGAATGAGTAGTTGGCGACAAAGTTGTCGGAGACACGTTTTTGTCCACCAGCACCGTACATTGAGCCTTCAGCAAGAGGGCGAAATGGAGGACTGCTCAACAGGTAGTAGAGGAACTGGCGATCCCGTTCATTATGACACCGAAGAGGGATGACTTCAGTAGTTGCGAAGGCCATCCCATTCTTTAAACTCTTGGCTACAGCCCCTTTCCCGTTTTCAAAACAAGGAGTGATCTTCGCAATGATGACATCTCCTTCCCCGACATACGTGTACCCATCAATTACGGCACCAAGGAGCTTTGATTGTGCAAGGTCCAACTCGCCTTGTTCGCCCACGGCATCCATCGGCAGAAAAGAAACCTCCATGTCCTCCGGAAGGCCACGAACAGCACTTTTCGAAGGATTCAAGGTTGCCACGTTTTTCACCCTGACTCGCTTCCAATGCTTCGGCACCTCCCCAAGCCACTCCACGCCCGAGTCCCGGTACTCCGGATACGCCCGATACTTGCCCATCACTGTTCTCCCTGGGCCAGGAGGTTGAGGATGAGCCGGATCACTGTGTCCTTTTCCCTGGGCGCGGATTCGGCAACCAGCAGGGTCAGGGCGGCCAGACCGGCCTCATTAACGACCAACTCTCCCCTGTCGTCGAAGAGCCGCCCGTTGGCGTTCAGGAAATGGACCAGCAGGAAGGCCGCGCTGCGCTTGTTGCCGTCCGTGAAGGGGTGGTTCTTGACCACGAAGTAGAGCAGGTGCGCCGCCTTGCTCTCCACCGAGGGGTAGACATCCTCGCCGAACGCGCTCTGCTGCAACGCGCCCCAGATGGCGGCAAGGCCAGCTCCCTTGTCCATGGCGAACAGGTCGGTGGCTTCCTGCCGGGCCATGAGCTGCCGCTTGAGCGTGCCGAGCGCCGCCCGCGCCTCGTCCAGGGCCATGAGCCTGCCGCCGCGCTGCCCTTCGGGCGTGGCCAACCGCCCCTCGTCATACTGCTGGAGCCAGAGAAATGTCCGGGTGTACCGGCTGATGACATCCACCAGCCCCTGCCCCTCTTCAATATGCCGGATGCTCCCGGCGCTGCGGCGGACAAGCTCCAGAGCCTTGGTCAGCTCATCCGCATTCTCGGCCAGCCGCTTTTGGTCGACCGTATACCCCTTGACCAGATGCTCGCGCAAAATGGACGTGGCCCACTGGCGAAACCGAACGCCCTGCTGCGACTTCACCCGGTATCCAACCGAGATGACCACATCGAGGCTGTAGTGGGCGATATCGCGGGAAACCGTTCTCCCGCCTTCGTTTTGAACTGTTGCAAAATTTGCAACAGTTGCCGCTTCGTCCAGCTCCCCTTCCCCAAACACATTGCGGATGTGGCGGGAAACAACGGACTTGTCGCGCCCGAAAAGCAAGGCCATCTGGTTGGCGTTCAGCCAGACGCTCTCCCATTGGACGGGCACCCGGAGTTCGAGACTCCCTTCCTCGTTCTGGTAGACTTCCACTTCGGCAGGCTGCATCAACTGTGCACCTCCTGCAAAAACTGCATGATCTCCGCCGACACCTTGTCGAGGTCCGCGTCTATCTCCTCCAGCGGGCGCGGCGGTACATACTTGTAGAAGTGGCGGTTGAAGGGGATCTCGTAGCCCACGATGCCCACCTCGCCGTCGCTGCCGTCCCGTTTGGCCTCGTCTATCCACGCGTCCGGCACATGGGGCAGCACCTCGCGGGCAAAGTATTCCCGGATGTCCTCCTTGAGCGGCACGTTCTCGTTGTCGCGCAGGTTCGGGTCCGGCTCTGGGCTGCCCTTGACCTTGCAGACCTCGGCCTCGGGGTCGTGCTCGCCAAGGTGCTTCTGGAGCAGCTTGAACTGGACCGCGCTCACATCGGCCCCGGCCTTCTTGAGCGCCTTCTTGAAGGCGGAGCGGGAGAGATAGCGTTCATCCAGCGCGGCCAGGGCGTCCAGAAGGGCCCGTTGCGTCTTGGCATCCCATTTGGCCCACGGCTTGTCCGCCCTGAGCGCGGCCACGCGGGCCTCGTCTTTCGGGAAAAAGGCCAACTGGAGCGGGCGCTCCACGGTGATGCGCCGGTAGCCGAAGGCCGTGGTGTTGAACACCTTGCAGTTGTCGTCCTCAAGGCAGTCGCCATAGGCGCGGACGATGTCCTCTATCTGCTCCTCGGTCATGTGCCGCCGCTTGGAGCCCAGCGACTTGCGCATGGGCGCAAAGACCTCGGTGGCGTTGAGCAGGTGCACCTTGCCCCTGCGCGAGGCGGGCTTGCGGTTGGAGAGCACCCACACATAGGTGGCGATGCCCGTGTTGTAGAACATGTCCGTGGGCAGGGCCACAATGCCTTCAAGCAGATCGTTCTCAAGTATATGGCGGCGAATCTCTGACTCGCCCGACCCGGCCCCGCCCGTGAAGAGCGGGGAGCCGTTGAGGATGATGCCTATGCGCGAACCGCCCTCGCTCACCGGCCGCATCTTGCTGATGAGGTGCAGCAGGAACAGGAGCGAGCCATCGGACACGCGCGGCGTGCCGGGGCCGAACCGGCCCGCAAAGCCCCTGAGCCGGTGCTCGTCCTCCACCACGCGCTGGATTTTCTTCCAGTCCACGCCAAAGGGCGGGTTGGAGAGCATGTAGTCGAACTTCTCCGCCGGGAGCTGGTCGTCGGACAGGGTGTTGCCGAACTTGATGTTGGCCACGTCCTGCCCCTTGATGAGCATGTCCGCCTTGCAGATGGCGTAGGACTCGGGGTTGAGCTCCTGCCCGTGGACGCTGATCACGGCATCCGGGTTCAGGGTGCGCATGATCTCCGTGCCCTCGGAGAGAAAGCCGCCGGTCCCGGCCGTGGGATCGTAGAGGGAGCGGACCACGCCGGGCTTGGACAGCACCTCGTCATCGTCCAGGAACACCAGCGAGGTGGCGAGGTGCACGATGTCGCGCGGGGTGAAGTGCTCCCCGGCGGTTTCGTTGGACGATTCCGCGAACTTGCGGATGAGCTCCTCGAACACGAGGCCCATGGTGTGGTTGTCGATGGCCTCCGGGCTCAGGTCCCAGGTCGCGAACTTTTTGGTCACCATGTAGAGCAGGTCGCAGGCGTCGAGCTGCTCCAGATAGTCCGAGAAATGGAAATATTCGAATATCTCCCGCGCATTGGCGCTGAACCCCTGCACGTACCCCTCAAGGTTGTCCAGGGTCTGCGTCGATCCGATGGACGCCATGGTCATGGGCGAGGCGTTGTAGAACTGCTGCTTGGCCGCCTTCCTGATGAGCGGCGCGGCCGCGTCACCCATGTGCGCGTGCTTTTTTGCCGCGTCGAGAACAGCGTCCTTGGTCGGCTCTAGCACACATTCGAGGCGGCGGAGCAGGGTGAAGGGGAGAATGACGCGGCCATACTGGGACTGCTTGAAATCGCCGCGGAGCATGTCCGCAACGGCCCAGATGTTGGCCGCAGTGGCGGAGAAGTTGGTCATGTGCACTGTCCGTTGGTGGAATGTCTGCTATCAATACCGGTTGGCTGATTGTGTACCCTCCATGCGAGGTCCGGGGCAAGGGTTTATTCCCTGTCGTGAAGGGCCACCGGTTAAGTAACAAGTTCATGAACTCCATAAATCAACGAGTTAGTTTATTCCCAGCCAATGCAGATCAAGCATGCCCTTAATCCCTTGAGCCGGAGTCGACCCCGCCATCCCTCTCGCCGTCGCCTGCGTGGATGACGACGTAAGCAAAGTCGAGATGGCAAGGCCGTCCGGCGAAGACGGACGCCCGAAGGGCCTGGCCTTGCTGTCTCGGCTGCTTGCGTCACGCTCGCGGAAAAAACGGCGGGAGGAGCAAATATCCTGTCGCCGGAGCTTGCGCGAGGGTTTTGCGGCGTCATATGGTGGGGAAAACGAGCTTGGGTATGAATATGGTCCCCGGTGTGCCGCCCAAATCCGCCTGCAATGGGAACTGGGGCTTCGTCGGGAAGAATCGGCGAAAGTCGATCTGGTCGCGGATTGGGACAGGGAAGGCCACAGCCTTCTCGTCCGGTACGGGACCAAGGGGGGACGGCCCAGGACGCTGTTCAATCTGTCCGACAAGCAGCAGGATGCTCTGGAGCGTGCGCTGCCTTGGGTCAGCCAATCCGACAGGCCGGGGATTCATAATCTCATGCCGAGCGGGATGGGCGACAAGTGGCAGGAAAAGCTGTCCTATGCGGCCAGACTGTGCGGTTTCACCAAGAAGGATAGCGGGTGGACCCTGCACAGCAACCGCCATGAACGGTTCCACCGCATGTACGTCGAGCACACGGGTTTTCAGCCGCCCAACCAGCACGAATCCTTGGAAGCCTTCCAGAAGGCCGCACAGACCACGGCAGGGGACGAATGGCCCCGGCTCGACGCTGAAGCCCGTGACGACATTGAAGTGACCGCAGGACATTCCGCAGGACGGCGGGATGTGTCCGATGCCTACCTTGGCAGCAGTCAGTAACAAGACCCCGCTTCGGCGGGGTTTCCGCTTATGTGTGAGGTTCCATGAAGGAGACACACCGCTCGGGCGCTGTGTCTCCTCCATGGAACCGTCCTTTCCTCCAGTCGGCTTGGGGCCGACTGGAGGAAAGGACTATCGCCAAATGAGGTCCGTTACCTGGAAACGAATTTCGATTTTGCCAGATGAGACAGGTCCACCCCGTAGTCGAGGTGGGCGATGACCTCCTCGAAGCACATGGAGGCCGGGAAACGTCCTCCATATCTTTCAGCGGACATTTTCTTGAGTTTGTGGCCAAAGGTTTGTTCGAACGGGTCGTCCTGCATTTTCTTCTGCTTGAAGAAGTTGGAGAACGTATGCCGCAAGCTGTGAAAATCCTTAACACCATCTGCTTCCTCCAGGTCGATGGATTTTTTGAAATAGCTGAATCTTTCGCCAAGCTTGTGGCCGTAGTTTTCTTTGATCTTGACGAGTTCGGGGAAGACCCGCAGGTGCCCCTTTTCGGCCTGTTGTCGGGCAAACTCCGGGAAGCGCAACGTTTCAACGAGGAAGGGATGAAGCGGGAGAAGGCGTTTGGCGCTTGGGTTTTTCAGCTTCTTGTTGGCGAACCCATGAACATTCCTTTTCTTGTTGACATCCAGCACCCACAGCCCTTCTTCCTGACGGACATCTTCAATGTGGAGTTGGCACACCTCTTCACGCCGTGCGCCCGTGAAAAGGGAAAGAATGGGGCACCAGAAGTCGGACGGATGCAGGAATGTGTCTTCAACATATTGAGGCGCGTTGAAGATGTTTTTCAAGTCCTTGGTCGTGTACGGGGAGCGGTGTTCCGTTTCCGGCTTTTCTTCTTTTATCTTCAGACGGTGAGCTGGGTTGGCGGGAATAAGCTGCTCATCCTCGCACCATGTCAAAAATGATGAAATGTTGGTCAGATTGTTATTCACGGTGCTGACGGCAATCGTCTTGTCCGGTTCAAGGGCAACCATTTCTTCAATGGTTAGCGCTTTGAAGCGTTTGCTGTTTCGGAACCGGGGGAGCTGGAGCAGGGTATCCCGTACATGGCGCACAGCTTGCCGGTCCACTTCGTCCACCGGAATGTCGCCGAGGATGTCGGTCAGGCTGTTGAGCGTGGACAGGATGTCATCGGCACTGCCCTCACTCCAGCGTTTGGCGGCGATCCTGTCCGCCTTGTAGCGTTTCAGGGCCTCGGAAAGCACGATTTGGGACTTGGTTTCGTGTGCAGGCTGTGGAGCCGCTGGTTCAGGCTGCAGAATGGTGTTTTCAAAGGCATAGTCGCCTTCGGCGCGATGGCTGATAATCCGGTAGTAGGCGATGAGGGCTTTCGTGAATTCGTGGGCGAACTCATCCGTCAGGTCAAAGGACTGGGGCGGCCCGAAAACGTCTCCCTCGGCGGCGAGAACCATGTATTCCCGCATGGTGTCGTAGTCGCGGGAGACCAGAAGCCCTTTCAGGTGGTCGATGAGTTCTTCCGTCTTTCCCGGCACGTATTGCAGAATCGGATTGGGCGGGGTCAGGTTGTTGATGGATATCTGCTCATTCTCCTTGAGGAAGCGTTCAAGGAAATCCCGCAGAAAGAGCTTGATGCGGTCAAAATCATCCATGGCGAGCTCACCGTCTTGTATCCTGGTCAGGACTTGTTTTACGCCGGAGGCCAGGATTCGGGCCTTTGGCCTTGCTTCGGCCAGGTATCCCGTGCGCAGGGACATCCTGATCTCGGAGCGGCCCAGCGAGTGGCGCAGGGCGCTCGGGACAACGTGACGAAAGTAGTAGGTCGTGCCTTTCAAGTAAAGGTGATTCGGGGAGCGAGCGATTCGCGGCATGTGACGTCTCCGGCGACAGACGATTCCGGGTGCTTTGACCCACCACTTTGACCCAGAGGGGTCAAATCACGCCGAAAGAAGACAATCGCGTAACTTGCCGGATAAAAAAGAAAAAGGGTTGCAGCCTGTTAGCCGCAACCCTTGATCATTCTGGTGCCGAAGAGAAGACTCGAACTTCCACGGGGGAACCCCCACTAGACCCTGAACCTAGCGTGTCTACCAATTCCACCACTTCGGCACGTTCAGAGGAAGGTAGAAATAGCCGCACCCGGGTCGCATGTCAACAGGCGAGTGCATTCATTTGCGCCAAGGAGGGGTGATAGGTTTGGAGCCGGGGCTATGGGCTTGAATTGTTGCGTGTTCCTGGCGGTTGGCGACTGTGTCTGAAGCGTGATGGCCGCAGTTGCGCGCACAAAAAAAGGAACCCCGGGTTTGTCCGGGGTTCCTGTGCTTTTATGGCGCGCCCGAGAGGATTCGAACCTCTGACCTACGGATTCGTAGTCCGGCACTCTATCCAGCTGAGCTACGGGCGCGCAAAGGAAGACCTGTTTATGCTCAAGCCCGGCGGGAGGTCAAGCAATTTTTTAGGAATTCTCGAATTTGGTTTCGTATTTGTCCTCAAAACCCTGGAGCAGGGTGGCGCTGCGGGCCTGGATGCGGATAAGTTCGGTATCAGGGTGCAGGGCAAATTCCTGGATGTATGGGTATTTCATGATGAATCGTTTGACAATGGCGTCAATGGTCTGGTCCTTGCGCAGAGGGACATGGACGCCGTGGATGGTCAGGGCCAGGGCCGTGTCGGGCGAGTGGGGCAGGTGGGTGGCGCGGTTGTCAATGAGCAGGCTCACATGGGCGCATTTGCGCAGGTTGCGGCTCTTGCGCGATGCCTTGCGCGTCAGGAAGAAGAACTTCATGGACGCGTGGTCCAGGAGGTAGGTCATGAGGGAGGCGTGGGGCTCCTGACCGTCGGAGGTGGCCAGCACGCACAGTTCCTGCCCGAGGATCAGCTCGTCGATGAGTTGCATTTTGTCCTTGCTCATGGAAAACGTGTAGGGCAGTCCACGCAGGACCGCCATTATAAAACCATGGGGTCGGGAGCTTTTTTCCCGGCCCGGGGAGATGCCATGCCCGTGCTCGACCATGCCATACGCGCCGCCGAGGGCCTGCTGACCGGCCTGCTCGGGGAGGCGGACCCGGCCCGTGTCCGCGTGGCCTGGACCGGAGGCAAGGACTCGACCGTGGCCCTGTTCCTGTGGCGGGCCGTCCTTGCCCATCACGGCCTGGGCCCGGCCCGGGCCATCACTGTGGACACCGGCCACAAGTTCCCGGAGATCATCGCCTTTCGCGACAGGCTGGCCCGGGAGTGGAGGGTGGACCTCCATGTGGCCCGGCCAACCGGCCAGGTGGGGGATCATCGGGTGGCCCGCGATGTGGTCGCCTGCTGCCGCGCCCTCAAGATCGAGCCGCTGGGCCGCGCCCTGTGCGAGACCGGCACCAGCCACCTGATCAGCGGCATCCGCCGGGACGAACACCCGGACAGGAACGATCGTGCCTCCATTGAGGTTCGCCATGATCCCCCGCATATCATGGTCAACCTGCTTCTCGACTGGACAGAGACCGACATCTGGGCCTTCCACGCCCAGTTCGGCCTGCCGCACTGTCCGCTGTACGATCAGGGATACCGCTCGCTGGGTTGCCGCCCGTGCACTGCCGCGCCTGGCACCGGCCAGGGCGAGCGGGGCGGACGCGACCAGGCCAAGGAACGGGTCATGCGCACCCTGACCGGGCTTGGATATTTTTGAGCGGACCATCGGAATCGACTCCCTGGCCATGGCCGGGAAAAAGTCCCGGTTTCGGCCGGGATTTTTTTTCTTCTGATACTCGCGCCTTGCGGCCGCCCCTGGATTGACACAATTGTGCTCAGTTGATTTTACAAAAAAGTAAGGGCGGTTAGAGAATCGCCTTGGCGGGCGATTTTTCGTCGCAGGGACCTTGACCAATCACTTCACTTCACCTAATAGCCCTTGGTTACTAGGCTAAGGGTTTGGTGCATTCGTAGCCGAAAACGGTTGGAGGTGAACTGTTTTCCGGCGACCGGTGTACTCGTGTCACTCTTCTGAAACGAGGTCATCATGTCGAATCTGCTCTTTCTTTTGATTCTTCTTCCCGCAGTGGCAGCTGCGGTCTGCTATTTCGTACGGTCAAGCGCCGTGCGGACGCTGACCGTGCTGGCCACCGGCGCGATCCTCACGGCCGCGTCGCTGGCGCTGCTCGGGCAGGAGACCCAGCCGTTGACCGTGGGGTCGGTCCTCGGCATCCCCAGCGATTTCCTGATTGCGGTTCTGGATTTCGCACTCCTTGGTGTCATCTTCATGTATGGTGTGAAGCACAAGAGTCTGCTGATCCAGGGCTTCACCCTGGCCCAGGCCGCGCTTCTCGCCTGGTTCGAGCTGATCATGGTCAAGTCTGCCGAGGTCCCCGCTTTTGCCGTTGATCAGATATCTCTGATCATGGTTCTGGTGGTGTCCATCATCGGTTCCCTGATCTGCATCTTCGCCATTCCTTATATGAAGGAACATGAAGAGCATCTGCACCTGAAGAAGTCGCGCCAGCCGCAATTCTTCTTTTTCATGCTGCTCTTCCTGGGTGCCATGAACGGATTGGTGCTTTCCAACAACATCCTGTGGCTCTACTTCTTCTTCGAGGTGACCACCCTGTGCTCCTTCATGCTCATCGGGCATGACCGCACCGAGATCGCCATCAAGAATTCGGTCCGCGCCCTGTGGATGAACTCCTTGGGCGGTCTGTCCTTTGTCATCGGCATGATGCTCGTCTACTCCAAGGTGGGCACCCTCGACATCTCGGCCATCCTGGCGGGCGGTCCCCAGGGCGCGCTGATGGTCACGGGCGTCGGCTTCCTGTGCCTGGCCGGGTTCACCAAGGCGGCCCAGGTGCCGTTCCAGAGCTGGCTGCTGGGTGCCATGGTCGCGCCCACCCCGGTTTCGGCCCTGCTGCACTCCTCGACCATGGTCAAGGCGGGTGTCTATGTCGTGCTGCGCTTTGCTCCGGCCTATTCGGGCACGCTGCTCTCAGACGGCGTGGCCGTGTGTGGTGCCTTTACCTTCCTGGCCTGTGCCGCCCTGTGCATCGGTCAATCAAACGGCAAGAAGATCCTGGCCTACTCCACGGTCTCGAACCTGGGCCTGATCATCTGCTGTGCGGGCCTCAACACTCCGCTGGCCATCACTGCGGCCGTGCTGCTCATCCTCTTCCACGCCATCTCCAAGTCGCTGCTGTTCCTGTGCGTGGGCACCATCGAGCAGGCCATCGGCTCGCGCGACATCGAGGACATGCGCGGGCTGTATGCCAAGTTCCCGCGCACCGCGACCATCACCATCATCGGCATCCTGACCATGCTCCTGCCGCCCTTTGGCGTGCTCATGGGCAAGTGGATGGCTCTGGAGGCTGGAGCCGCCAACATCTATGTCATCATCATGCTGGCCATGGGCTCGGCCCTGACCATGGTCTACTGGGCGCGCTGGGGCGGCCTGCTTATGGCCTCCCGCGAGGCGGGCGCGGCCCGCGAGAAGCAGGCGGCTCTCATCAGCCTGCCGCTCATGACCCTGTGCCTGGGCGCGGTGGTCCTCTCCCTGGCCTCGCCGTGGATATACAACTCCATGCTGGCCCCCATGTTCAACGCGCCGCCCTTTGCCCTGAGCTTCGGCTCCCTGAACGCGGCCACCGGCTCCTTTGCAGTGGTCCCGCTGTTCCTGGCCCTGGGTCTTGGCGCGCTCTACGCGGTCAAGGCGGCGAGCGGGTTCCGCAAGGTCAAGATCGTGGCTCCCTATCTCTCCGGCTCCAATGCGGGCGAGGAAGGAACCTACATCGGACCCATGAACGGCCCTGTTCCGTTCTCGGCTGGTAACATGTACCTGGGCGAGCTGTTCGCCGAAGGCAAGCTCACGCCCGTCTTCAACGCGCTGGCGGTCGCCTTGATCGTGCTCATGCTGGGGGGGGCTCTCTAATGGATACGCTTATTCTCGTCATCATCGGCCTTGTGGCCGGTCCGGTCATCGGCGGTCTGGTCGCCGGTCTGGATCGCCGGGTCACCGCCTGGTTCCAGTCCCGCCAGGGCCCACCGATCATGCAGTCCTTCTACGACGTGGCCAAGCTGCTCGGCAAAGAGAAGATGGTCGTCAACCAGTGGCAGATCCTCTGCGCCTGGGTCTACCTCATCGCGGCCGCCGTGTCCGTGGGCCTGTTCTTCGCCCAGGGCGACCTGCTGGTGATCTTCTTTGTCCAGGCCGTGGGCGCGGTCTTCCTGGTCATGGGTGCCATGTCTGCCAAGTCGCCGTTTTCCCAGGTGGGCGCGCAGCGCGAGCTGATGCAGATCCTGGCCTACGAGCCGGTGCTCATCCTCGTGTTCGTGGGCATCTATCTGGTCACGGGCAGCTTCTCCATCAGCGCCGTGTGGGAGCTTGAACAGCCTCTGCTGGCCAAGATGCCGCTCCTGTACCTGGCCCTGGGCTACGCCCTGACCATCAAGCTGCGCAAGTCGCCTTTTGACTTCTCCACCTCCCATCACGGGCACCAGGAGTTGGTCAAGGGTGTGCTCACCGAGTACTCCGGGCCGTATCTGGCCCTGGTCGAGATCGCCCACTGGTACGAGACCGTGCTGATACTCGGCCTGTGCGCCCTGTTCTGGTCCACCAACGTGTTCTGGATGGCGGCGCTGCTGCTTGGCACCTACGCCCTGGAAATCCTTGTGGACAACACCATGGCCCGCATGACCTGGCGCTGGATGCTCAAGCGCGTCTGGCTGCTTGGCATGGGCATGTCCGTTGTTAACCTCATCTGGCTGTACGCGGGGTAAGTCATGTTCGGTTCATTCATCAAGAAATCTCGCGCCAAGTCCCCGTGGATCATGCATTTTGACTGCGGTAGCTGCAACGGCTGCGATATCGAGGTTCTGGCCTGCCTGACCCCCCTCTACGACGTGGAGCGGTTCGGCATCATCAACGTGGGCAACCCCAAGCACGCCGACGTGCTGCTGGTGACCGGCACGGTCAACCACCGCAACAAGAAGGTGCTCAAGAACATCTACGACCAGATGCCCGAGCCCAAGGCCGTCATCGCCATCGGCGCCTGCGGCAATACCGGCGGCGTGTTCCGCGATGCCTACAATGTGGTCGGTGGCATCGACAAGGTCATCCCCGTGGATGTCTATGTTCCCGGCTGCCCGGCCAAGCCCGAGGCCATCATCGACGGCGTTGTCGTCGGCCTGGGCAAGTTCGCTCAAAAAGTGGAAGAAGCCGAATAGGCTGTCCGCACGAGGTGATATATCGTGAAAGGTAAAGTGATCAATGTGACGACCGACACCGTTGTCGGCGAAGTCATGAAAATGAAGAACGACGGCCACAGGCTGGTCACGTTTTCCACCTATCAGGTGGACGAGGACGGGCTTGGCATCCTGTATCATTTCGACAAGAACCTCGAAACCACCCACCTGCGGCTGACGGTCAAGCGCGATGCGCCCATTCCGAGCGTCTCCGGCGTCTACTTCGCCGCGCTGCTGGTGGAGAACGAGATCCGCGACCAGTGGGACGTCAAGTTCGACGGCCTGGTCCTTGACTTCAACCGCACGCTCTATCTCGACCCGGAGGTGACCCAGGTTCCGCTGGTCTCCAACGTCAAGATCGAGCCCAAGAAATAAGGGAGGCTGACATGGCTACCACTGTTATTCCTTTCGGCCCGCAGCATCCCGTCCTGCCCGAACCCGTCCACCTGACCCTCAAGGTCGAGGACGAGATCGTCAAGGAGGCCATCCCGGCCCTGGGCTATGTCCACCGCGGCCTGGAAAAGCTGGCTGAAATCCGCGACTACCACCAGATGATTCAGGTGTGCGAGCGCGTCTGCGGCATCTGCTCCATGATCCACGCGGTCTGCTACTCGCAGGCCATCGAGGAGCTGATGGAGGTGGAGGTACCCAAGCGCGCCGAGATGCTGCGCGTCATCTGGTCCGAGCTGCACCGCACCCACTCGCATCTGCTGTGGCTGGGCCTTTTTGCCGACGCCTTTGGCTTCGAGTCCCTGTTCATGCAGTTCTGGAAGGTCCGCGAGCGGATCATGGACATCAACGAGGCCACCACCGGCAGCCGCGTCATCGTATCCGTGAACGTCATCGGCGGCGTGCGCGCCGACCTTTCCCCGGAACAGATCCGCTGGATTCTCGGCGAGATCGACATCGTGGAGAAGGAAGTCCGCGCCCTACAGGACACCATCATGAATGACTACACGGTCAAGGCCCGCACCGTGGGCGTGGGCGTGCTCTCCAAGGAGAACGCCTACCTTCTGGGCGCTGCCGGTCCCACCCTGCGCGGCTCGGGCGTGGCCCAGGACATGCGCATGCTCGGCTATGGCGGCTACTCGGAGCTCGACTTCGAACCCGTGGTCGAGACCTCTGGCGACTGCTGGGCGCGTTCCACGGTCCGCTTCCGCGAGACCCTGCAATCCATCGACCTCGTGCGCCAGGCCATCGCCAAGCTGCCCGAGGGCGAGCTGGCCGCCAAGGTCAAGGGCAACCCGCCCGAGGGTGAGGTCTACATGCGGGTGGAGCAGCCGCGCGGCGAGTGCGTCTACTACATCAAGGGCAACGGCACCAAGCATCTTGACCGGCTGCGCATCCGCACGCCCACATTCGCCAACATCCCGCCGCTGTTGGCCATGCTGCCCGGCTGCGAGTTGGCCGACGTGCCGGTCATCGTCCTTGCCATTGACCCGTGCATCAGCTGCACCGAACGTTAAGGAGGGACCGATATGCTGTTCACACCCACGGTCATCAAGAACCTGCTGAAGAAACCGGCCACACGCCTGTATCCCTTCACCGTGCGCGAGCCGTTCCCCAACTACCGGGGCGAGCTGTACATAGACATCGACGCCTGCATCTTCTGCGGCACCTGCGCCCGCAAGTGCCCCAGCCAGTGCATCGAGGTGGACAAGGAGCAGGGCCTGTGGTCCTGCGATCCCCACGCCTGCGTCTATTGCGGCATCTGCCGCGACACCTGCCCGACCAAGTGCCTGCACATGAAGGATGTGCACCGCAAGCCAATGACCGAGCGGATCATGATGGTCGAGAAGGGCGAGCCGCCCAAGCCCAAGAAGAAGGCCGCCGAGGCCGCCCCCAAGGCCGAGGCCGAGCCGAAGGCTGACGACGCCGACAAGGGCGAGTCCAAAAAGGCTGACGCCAAGAAGAAATAGCGGAAATACCGGCAATGAAAAACGCCCCGGTCTCGCCTGAGGCCGGGGCGTTCCTGTGTGCTGGCCATGCCAAGGCTGTCCGGTCACAACGGTGCTCATGCCAAAAAGGGCATGGGCCGCCCCTCTTGGCTTGCGCCGGGAAATCGCGTACCTTTCCAATCCTTATGGAGAGAAAGCGCACCAGGGTCTTGGACGTGGGCGGCGTGGGCATCGGGGGCGACAACCCGGTCCGCGTCCAGTCCATGTGCAACACCGATACACGCGACGTGCTGAGCACTGTCGCCCAGATCACCCGCCTGGCAGAAGCCGGGTGCGAGATCGTGCGCCTGGCCGTGCCCGACGACAAGGCCGCTGCCGCCCTTGCGGCCATTCGCGCCGACTCGCCCGTGCCGCTCATCGCGGACATCCATTTCGACCACCGGCTGGCCCTGGCCGCGCTTGAAGCGGGCATGGACGGCCTGCGCATCAACCCCGGCAACATCGGCGACGAGTCCAAGGTGGACACCGTGGTCCGCGCCGCCCAGGAGCGGGGCGTGCCCATCCGCATCGGCGTCAACGGCGGCTCGCTGGAGAAAGACCTGCTGCACCGCCACGGCGGCCCCACGCCGCAGGCCATGGTCGAGTCCGGCCTGCGCCACGTGGCCATGCTGGAGCGGCGCGGCTTCTCGAACATCAAGATTTCGCTCAAGACCTCGTCGGTGCTCAACACCATCGCCGCCTACCGGCTCATGGCCGCGCGGGTGGACTACCCACTGCACATCGGCATCACCGAGGCCGGAACCCTGGTGCGCGGCACGGTCAAGTCCGCCGTGGGTCTGGGCATCCTGCTGTGGGAGGGCATCGGCGATACCCTGCGCGTCTCCCTGACCCACGACCCGGTGGCGGAGATCGGTGTGGCCTATGAGATCCTGCGCGCCCTGGGCCTGCGTCAGCGCGGGCCGGAGATCATCGCCTGCCCCACCTGCGGCCGCACCGAGATCAACCTCATCACCCTGGCCGAGCAGGTGGAGGAAGCCCTGCGCGGGGTGGAGGAGGTCTTCACCGTGGCCGTCATGGGCTGTGTGGTCAACGGACCCGGCGAGGCCCGCGAGGCGGACATCGGCATTGCAGGCGGCCGCGGCCTGGGCATCATCTTCCGCAAGGGCGAGGTGGTGCGCAAGGTGCGGGGCGATGACCGCCTGCTGCCTGAATTCATGAAAGAAATCGAAGCGTTCCTACACGAAAGGAGATCATAATACATGCGTCTTTCCCGCTACTACATTCCGACCCTCAAGGAAGACCCGGCCGATGCCGAGGTCGTGTCCCACAAGCTCCTGATGCGCGCGGGCATGGTCCGCAAGCTGACCAGCGGCATCTACAACTACCTGCCCCTTGGCCTGCGCGCCATCAACAAGGTGGCCCGCATCGTGCGCGAGGAAATGGACCGGGCCGGGGCCATGGAAGTGTCCATGCCCATGGTCCAGCCCGCCGACCTCTGGCAGGAGACCGGCCGCTGGGACTTCTACGGCAAGGAACTGCTGCGCCTCAAGGACCGCCACGGCCGAGACTACTGCCTCGGACCCACCCACGAGGAGGTCATCACTGACCTCGTGCGCGGCGAGATCAAGTCCTACAAGCAACTGCCGGTCAATCTCTATCAGGTCCAGACCAAGTTCCGCGACGAGATCCGCCCCCGCTTCGGCCTCATGCGCGGCCGCGAATTCATCATGAAGGACGCCTACTCCTTTGACCGCGACGAGGCCGGGGCCGAAACGTCCTACTGGGCCATGTTCGAGGCGTACAAGGCCGCCTTCTCGCGCATCGGCCTGCGCTTCAAGCCGGTCCAGGCCGACTCCGGGGCCATCGGCGGCGACTTCTCTCACGAGTTCATGGTCCTGGCCGAGACCGGCGAGGACACCATCGCCTCCTGCAAATCCTGCCAGTTCGGGGCCAACCTTGAAAAGGCCATGGTGGCCCCACCCGCTGGCGACTGCCGCTGCGACGCCCCGTGTCCGCCCATCGAGCAGGTGGACACGCCCGGCCAGCACACCGTGGCCGAGGTCTGCGCCTTCCTCGGCATCACGCCGGACAAGCTCGTCAAGACCCTGCTCTTCGTGGTGGACGGCGACCCCGTGGCCGCCCTGGTGCGCGGGGACCGCGAGCTCAACGACGTCAAGCTGCGCAACCTCATCGGCGGCAACGAGATCGAGATGGCCGACGAAGCCCTGGTGCGCAAGCTCACCGGCGCGCCCGTCGGCTTTGCCGGACCGGTCGGGCTGGCCGAGGGCGTGCCTGTCTACGCCGACGCCGAACTGTGCCTCGGCACCGACTGGGTGGCCGGAGCCAACGCCGCCGACACCCACATCCGCTACCTCTCCCTGGGCCGCGACTGCACAATCGAGAAGTTCGCCGACCTGCGCTTCATCGAGCCCACCGACCCCTGCCCCGAGTGCGGCAGCGCAATCGAGTTCACCAAGGGCATCGAGGTGGGCCATGTCTTCAAGCTCGGCACCAAGTATTCCAAGAAGATGGAAGCCACCTTCCTCGACGAGAACGGCAAGACCCAATACATGGTCATGGGCTGCTACGGCATCGGCGTCTCGCGCATCGTGGCCTCGGCCATCGAGCAGAATCACGACGACGCGGGCTGTTGCTTCCCGCCCTCCATCGCCCCCTTCGAGGCCGTGCTCATCTCCCTGGGCGGCAAGGACGAGGCCGTGGACGCCAAGGGCGACGAACTCTACCAGCAGCTCATCGCCCTGGGCGTGGACGCCTGCTTCGACGACCGCAAGGAGCGCCCCGGCGTCAAGTTCGCCGAGGCCGACCTCATCGGCTACCCCATGCAGCTCGTCCTGGGCGGCAAGGGGCTGGCAAACGGCATCGTCGAAGCCAAGGACCGCAAGACCGGCGAAAAGATCGAACTGCCCATCAACGGCTTTGCCGAGGCCTTCACCGCCTGGCGCAAGGAAATCTGGACCCGCTGGGGCCTGGAAGCGTAGAGGGGAATGCCTCCGGCGGCCAGGGCGCTGCCCTGGACCCGCCAGGGGCCTAAGGCCCCTGGACCCCAGGCGAGCCTGCGGCGCTGAGTATGTCGGCCAGCCTGCCCTTCGGGACAGGCTGGCCGACGGGTGTTTTTTTTGGGGAGGAGATTGGCGGTTGTGCGGTGGTGGGGCGGGATGGTATGAAGCGCACATTGGCCGGGCAGTGCCTCCGGGGTGGCGGATGTCCCGGGAGGCGTTCATGGACGTGATTTGGAGGCAGTGATTTGTCCGTCATCTTTACCGTTTCCGAACTGACGCGCTCCGTCAAGAATCTGCTTGAGGCGGAGTTTCCCTTTGTCTGGGTGCGCGGGCAGGTGACGAATCTGGCGCGCCCGGCCAGCGGGCATGTGTATTTTACGTTGACCGACGGCGACGCCGCCCTGTCCGTGGTCTGGTTCAAGTCGGCCCAGCGGTCGGCCGAGCCGGTGGAGCGCGAGGGCGAGCGGGTCAACCCCCTGACCGGCGAGGTGGAGGAGGGCGAGGCGACCGCCTTGGCCGGGGATGCGCTGGAAGGGGGCCAGGAGGTGCTGTGCGCCGGGCGGCTCAATGTGTTCGAGCCGCGCGGCCAGTATCAGCTGGTGGCCGAGTTGGTCCAGGCGCAGGGCGTGGGCGATCTGGCCATGGCCTTCGAGGCCCTCAAGCGCAAGCTGGCGGACAAGGGATATTTCGACGAGGACCGCAAGCTGGCCCTGCCGCGCAATCCGGCCCGGGTGGCGGTGATCACCTCGCCCTCGGGCGCGGCCATCCGCGATTTCCTGCGCATCGCGGCCGAGCGGGGCACGGGCGGAGAGATTCGTATTTATCCGGCTCTGGTGCAAGGTGAGCGCGCCCCCGGGCAGATCGCGGCAGCCCTTGATCAGGTGGACACCGAGGGCTGGGCCGAGGTGGCGGTGCTCATCCGGGGCGGCGGCTCGCTGGAAGACCTGTGGGCTTTCAACACCGAGGAAGTGGCCGATGCCATCCATCGGGCGCGGCTCCCGGTGCTCACCGGTGTGGGCCATGAGCCGGACGTGACCATCGCGGATTTCGTGGCCGACAAACGGGCGGCCACGCCGAGCCACGCGGCCCAGGAATTGTGGCCCCGGCGCGAGACCCTGGCCCAGCGGGTGGACGCCCTGGAACTGGCCCTTGGCCGGGCCTACGGGGCATGGCTGCGCGGCAGGGAGGATGCCTTCCGCCAGTTGCGCCGCGCCTTGGTGTGGCTTTCCCCGGCGCAGCGGCTCGGACGCATGGAGGATCGCCACCGCTCCCTGCTGCCCAGGCTCGAAGCGGCCGGGCGCGGCGTGTATCGTGTTCCCGGACGCACGCTTGCCGCGAGTGTAGAAAGGCTCGCCCGCGCCTTTGGCCCTGCCCGGGTGGACCGGGGGGGTGACGAGGTGGTGAGCCTGTGCCGCCGCATGGAGCGGGCCATGCTGGCCCTGCACCAAAGGCGCGAGCGCGATCTGGCGATGCTTGCCGCCGTGCTGCGCGGGCTTGACCCCGAGGCACCCCTTGAGCGCGGCTACGCCCTGATCCGCGTCGGGCGCACCGGAGAATTTTTGCGCGGCCCGAAAGAGGTGACGCCGGGCGATGCGCTTGATATCAGGGTTCGGGACGGCCGGGTTGCGGCCGTGGTCATCGATGCGTCGATACAAACGCGGGAGAAGGAATGAAGCGGCTTGCATCCTTGGTTTTTCTGTTGGCGACACTGGTTCTGCCCATGCTTCCCCTCACGGTCACGGCCCAGGGGTTCGGCCTGGAGGAAGGGGATGGCGTGCCCCTGACCAAGACGGTCGAGGCCCAGGCGGCCCAAACCGAGGCGGCATCCGCCCCGGGGTCGGCCCTGGTGCTGGCCGCGCCCGGTCAGGCAGGAGTGGGGCAGCCGTTTCTGGTGCGTCTGACTTCGGATCAGCCCCTTGATACCGTTTCCGTCCACTGGCTGGGGAAGGAAGTGGTGCCGACCATCTCGGTGTGGAATGATCGCCATGTGGCTCTGGTCATGCTCGGCACCGACGTGCTCAATGCCAAGCCGGGCAAGGAGGAACTGGTGGTCATGGCGTCCATCGACGGCAAGGAGAACACTCTGCGGCGCACCGTCCAGCTTGTGCCAGTCGAGTACCAGCGCCAGGAACTGACCCTGCCCGAGAAGATGGTCACCCCGCCCGCCGAGGTCCTGGAGCGCATCCGGGCCGAGCGCGAGGTGACCCGGGCGGCCCTGGAAACCGTGTCGTCTGCGCGGATGTGGCGGCTGCCTCTGGAGCGCCCGGTGGGAGGCGAGGTGTCAAGCCCGTACGGGGCGCAGCGCATTCTCAACGGCAAGCCGAAGAATCCGCACCGGGGGCTGGATTTCCGCTCGCCCATGAACAATCCCATCAAGAGTGTGGCAGACGGCGTGGTCATCCTGGTGGGCGATTTCTACTACGCGGGCAACTCGGTCTACGTGGACCACGGCAACGGGGTGATCTCGCTTTATTTTCATCTCGAAAAGCCCATGGTCAAGGAAGGCGACACCGTGCAGCGCGGGCAGGTCGTCGGTCTCACCGGCATGACCGGGCGTTCCACCGGGCCGCATCTGCACCTGTCGATATCAGTTCTGGGGCGGCTGGTGGACCCGGAACCTTTATTGAAAATGACTGTTGATGACATGCTGAATTGATTGGTTTTTGATTCAAATCAGCCTGGAGGAATCGTGACCGGGGAATCCTTTGAAGAACGGCTTGAGCGGCTGAAGGACGTGGTGGACCGATTGGAACGGGGCGATCTGCCCCTTGAGCAGGGTGTGGCCCTGTACAAGGAGGGGTTGGCCCTGGCCCAGGCCTGCGGCAAGCAGCTGGAGGCGGCCCGACAGGAAGTGCGCATCGTCAGTGATGGGCTGGTGCGCGAGTTCGAGGCGCTGGAAGCCATGGCGGCGGAGGATGGCGATGACCGTTAAGGCGAGGCTGGCCGAACGGGCCCGTGAGGTGGAGGCGTATCTCGAAGGCTGTCTGCGCGGGCGCGGGATACCCGACAGGCTGCTTGCGTCCATGGAATATTCGCTGCTGGCGGGCGGCAAGCGGCTGCGGCCGGTGCTGACCCTGGCCTGGACGTCCATGCTCGGCGGCGACCCGGCGCGGGTCATGTCCTTTGCCGCCAGCCTGGAGTGCATCCACACCTATTCCCTCATCCACGACGATCTCCCGGCCATGGACGACGACGACCTGCGCCGGGGGCGGCCGTCCAACCACAAACAGTTTGACGAGGCTACGGCCATCCTGGCCGGGGACGGGCTGCTCACCGAGGCGTTCTCCCTCATGGCCGAGGCATCCTTCAAGCATGGCCTGCCCGCCGAGCGGGTGCTGCGGGCCGTGGGTGTGCTGGCTGCGGCGGCCGGGGGTGGCGGCATGGTTGGCGGTCAGGCCGTGGACATGGCCTTCACCGGCCGGGCCGAGGTGACCCTTGAGGAGCTGCGCCGGATGCACGCCATGAAGACCGGCGCGCTGATCACGGCGGCCTGCGAGTGCGGGGCCGTGCTGGCCGGGGCACCGGACCGCGATGTGGAGAACGCGCGCGAGTATGGCCGGGCCGTGGGCGTGGCCTTCCAGATCGTGGACGACGTGCTCGACGTGGAGGGCGATACCGCCACCCTGGGCAAGCCCGCCGGGAGCGACGCGGCCATGGGCAAGTCCACCTATCCGGCCCTCATCGGCCTTGCGCAGAGCAAGGAGCTGGCCTCGGGCCATGCAGACGAGGCGGTGCAGCGGCTTGTGGACTACGAGGGCGCGGGAAAAACCCTGCTCGCCGACCTGGCCCGGTACATTGTGGACAGAGTGTGCTGATTGGCTTAGTGTGACCGCCCTATGACCGATGCGCTCATGAACACGACCATTCTATCGCGGATCAGGAAGCCCGGCGACGTCAAGGCGTTGTCAGTGGCCGAACTGGAAGTCCTGGCCCAGGAGCTGCGCGACGTGATCATCGGTCAGGTGGCCGGGCACGGCGGGCATCTGGCTCCCTCGCTGGGAGTGATCGAACTGACCCTGGCCCTGTTCCGGGCCTTTGACCTTGAAGAGGACAAGCTCATCTGGGATGTGGGCCATCAGGCCTATGCCCACAAGCTGCTGACCGGCCGGGTTGAGCAGTTCCACACCCTGCGCCAGAAGGGCGGCCTGAGCGGGTTTCCGCGCCCGGCCGAGAATCCCTATGACCATTTCGGGGTGGGCCATTCCTCCACCTCCATTTCCGCCGCCCTGGGCATGGCCGTGGCCCGCGACCTCAAGGGGCTTGACCATGAGGTCATCGCGGTCATCGGCGATGGGTCACTCACCGCCGGGCTTGCCTTCGAGGGGCTCAATCAGGCGGGTGACCTGGGCCGCAAGATGGTGGTGGTGCTCAACGACAACGAGATGTCCATCTCCAAGAACGTGGGCGCCCTCTCCCGGTTCCTGAGCCGCAAGATGACTACCCCCTTCCTGCAGCGCCTCAAGAGCGATGTGGAGGACCTGCTCGCCACCATCCCCAAGATCGGCGACGATCTGGCCGGGTACGCCAAGCGCTACGGCGACTCGGTCAAGAGCTTCTTCACCCCGGGCATTCTCTTCGAGGCCTTCCATTTCACTTACGTCGGCCCCATCGACGGCCACAACACCGCGCAGATGATCAAGGTGTTCGAGGAGATACGCCAGATAGACAAGCCGGTGCTGGTCCATGTGATGACCACCAAGGGCAAGGGATACGAACCGGCCGAGTCCGACCCGACACACTTTCACGGCGTGGGCGAGTTCGTGCCCGAGACCGGGCTGGCGCGCAAGTTCTCGGGCCTGGGTCTGCCCTCGTACACCTCGGTCTTCGGCTCCACCCTGTGCGATCTGGCTGGGCGCGACAAGACCATCGTGGCCATCACCGCTGCCATGCCCGAGGGCACGGGCACCGAGTGTTTCCGCAAGAATTATCCCGAGCGGTTCGTGGATGTGGGTATCTGCGAGCAGCATGCCGTGACCTTTGCGGCCGGGCTGGCCACCCAGGGCTACAAACCCGCCGTGGCCATCTACTCCACCTTCCTCCAGCGCGCCTACGACCAGATCGTGCATGATGTCTGCCTGCAGAACCTCAACGTCAATTTCTTCCTCGATCGGGGCGGCCTGGTGGGTGAGGACGGGGCCACCCATCACGGGGCCTTTGACTTCAGCTACCTGCGCCACATTCCCAACCTCGTGATCATGGCCCCCAAGGACGAGGCCGAGATGGCCCGGATGATGGTCACGGCCTTTGCCCACGAGGGGCCGTGCGCCATGCGCTACCCGCGCGGCACTGGAGTGGGCGCTTCGGTCAGCCCCGATCCCCAGCCCATCCCGCTGGGCCAGGGCGAGCTGATGCGCGACGGGACCCACGCCGTGGTCATCACGCTTGGCTCCCGGGTCTATCCGGCGGTGGAGGCGGCCATGCAGCTTGAGGAAGATGGGCTTGAGGTGGCCGTGTTCAACACCCGCTTCGTCAAGCCGCTGCCGCGCGAGCAACTGCTCGACCTCGCGGCCCGGTTCGAGACTATCCTGCTGGTGGAGGAGAACGCCTTGGCGGGCGGTTTCGGCTCGGCCGTGATTGAGCTGCTCGTAGACGAGGGAGTCCTCTCGGGCAAGCAGATCAGGCGGATCGGCATCCCTGACGAGTTCGTGGAGCACGGCACCCAGAAGGAGCTTCGGGCCATGCTCGGCATTGATGCCGAGGGCATGAAGCAGGCCCTGCGCGCCATGTGCGCCAAGTAGCGTCCATGTCCTTGGACGCGCGAAGGCCCGGCCATCCTTCAGGGACAGCCGGGCCTTTGTGCGTCGATGCTTCGGGGCGCGCTCAGCGTCCGCAGCACTTCTTGAATTTTTTGCCAGAGCCGCAGGGGCAGGGTTCGTTGCGCCCGATCTTGGGCTCCTTGCGGATGGGCGGGCCCGAGACCATGGCCCCGTCCAGATAGCGCCAGTGCCCGCCCAGGCGCTGGAACTGGCTGCGCTCGCGGTGGGTGCGCTCTTCGCCGTCGATGGCGTACATGGCCGAAAATTCCACCATGCCCTTGTCGTCGTCCTCGCCGCCTGCCCATGTTTCGTGAATCTCAAGGCCCAGCCAACTGGCGGATTCCGCCCACTCCCGGACCGAGGCCTCGTCGTGGTCCTTGAGGGCTTCGGGTGCCAGGGTTTCCTTGAGATAGTCAAATTCCTTGAGCACATAGGCGCTGTAGCGGGAGCGCATGAGGGCCTCGGCCGTGGGGGCCGGGGTCTGGCCGGATATATATGGGCCACAGCAATCGATGTGTTCCTTGCCGGAACCGCAGGGGCAGGGTTTGGTCATGATCGTGTCCTTTGCAGGGGAGTTTGCGATGCGGCGGATTGTATAGAAAGCGGTGCGGGTGTCAATGCGCAAGTGGTGGGGTTGCGGCCCGGCCCGAGGCGTGGCACTGATCGGGGATGATACGGATAACCGACACGGTGACCATTCCCGATGACGAGGTCGCCTTCACCGCCTCGCGCAGCTCCGGGCCGGGCGGCCAGCATGTGAACACCACGGACAGTCGCGTGACCCTGCTCTTTGACGTGGCTGCCAGCCCCAGCCTGACCCGGCATCAGAAGGAGATGGTCACCCGCTCCCTTGCGGGCAGGATCGACAAGCGCGGCGTGCTCCGGGTGTCTTCCCAGACCTCCCGCAGCCAGAAATCCAACAAGGAGTCGGCCATCGCGCGGTTCGTGGAGCTGATGCGCCGGGCGCTCACGCCAGTGACGCCGCGCAAGGATACCGCAGTGCCCAGAAGCGCCCGGCGCAAGCGGCTGGTGCGCAAGCGGCACACGGCCGAGCGCAAGCGCCAGCGCAGGACGCCGGGCATGGACGAGTAGGGGCGTGGGGATCAGAACAGCCCGATGCGTTCCAGGGCGAGATAGAGTTCGCGGCTGATCCAGGCGTCGGTGGCGGCGTAGTTGATCTGCTGGGGGGTCAGGTGATCCTTGGCCCAGTTGGAACACTGGGCGGACTTGGAGATGCGGAATCCAAGGAGGTTGGCGGCCATGTTGCGCAGCCCGTGGGTCTGCATGTTGGCCGCAGTGGTGATTTCCGAAAGATCAATGAATCCCTTGGGCTCGAAGTCGGCCATCTTCTGTAGGCCCAGGATGTCGTCGCGCACGGCCACGCCGGTCTTGAGCACCCGCTTGTCCTCCATCAGATCGCACAATCCGTTGCACATGGGGAGCAGGTTGATCTGGAATACATACACGCAGGAGGCCGTGGCCAGCTGGATGAGGGCGGGCGGGCCGGGCCGTTTTCCCTTCTTGAAGACCGGGCGCGTTTCGGTGTCAAAGCCGAGCAGGGTCTCGCCTTCCATCTCCCTGAGGGCCTGGGTGCGCTGCTTTTCGGTGCGCACGACAGCCACCGGCCCCTCGTAGCGGCGCAGGGGCAAGGTGTTGATGTCGTCCTTGGTGAAGGGCCTCAGATATTGGTCGGGTATGGCGGGGGCCTTGGTCATGAGTTTTCGATTGTGTTGCGGAGCGTGGCCCCATGAAAAACGTCGGATGGTTCAATATTTCGCCGCGTCCGTCAAGTCCATAGTGAAGGAACGGGCGACGAAAGGCGGCCCGATGCCGGGGTGGCGTCGGGCCGATGTCTAGTTCGTGTATTTGAAGCGTTCAAGGCAGGGCTGCCTGTTGGAGCGCCACCAGTAGTTGCCGTCGCAGTAGTCCCGCATCTCCCCCCCTCTGCTGCCGACCAGGTTGATGTTGTTGTCGAACTGCTCGAAGGCCGCGCCCTCGATGGTGTCCGCCACCTGGGCCAGGGCTGGCGCGCCCGAGTCCAGCGCGTCGAGCTGGCGGCGCACCTCGGCCGAGAGGATGGGCTGGGTGGGGCTGGTCTTGAGATAGCGGGTCAGGAGATCGACGGTGGCCGCCCTGTCTCCAAGCCGGGCTGCGGCCAGAGCCGCATAGAGCGGAGCTTCCCAGACCCGGTTCTCCTTGTCCATGACCTTGCGCATGGGCGCGGCCACCTCGGCGTGGCGGCCCGCGTAATAGAGGGACATGCCCGCCATGGTCAGGTTGGAGGCGAACATGGTGGTGCGGCTTGGCGGATCTTCGGCCAGACCCGCGCCAAAGGCGTCGGCCGCCTTGGCAAAGTGCTGGCTGGCCTGATCGAAGCGACGGAAGGTGTATGCCAGCCAGGCCCGCTCGAAATTCTTCTGGCCCGTGCGCACCGAGGTCCAGGCCGTGGCCTGCGCGGGCGCGAGGAGCGTGCCGACGAGCAGGGCGATGAGGAGGATTATCCGTGTTTTTTTCATGGCAGCCTCGTTGGTCAGAGCATGTAGGTCCGAGCGATACGGAATATATCATCATACGGCAGCTTGTCGCGGATTGCCAGGGCCATTTCCAGGGCCATGTCCATCTTGCGGCCGGTGTGGACGATGGTTTGGTCGCGGATGCCTTCCAGATGATGGGCCAGGAAATCGGCCTCGAAGTTGTCGATGGCCAGGGATACGCCCTCGGAGAAGAAGCGCGAGCCCATGTGCGGCAGAAAGCGATCCAGGCTCTGCCGCCCCTCGCGTCGGGCGAACATGACGTAGAAGAGCAGCTTGACCAGCAGCCTGTCCGCCTTGAGCTTGTGATCCACCGAGAGCAGGATGGACAGGTCCACTCCTTTGGGCCGGATGGCGTCGAACATGGCCGTGGCCATCTCAAAGGCCGTGTCCTCGCGCATAAGCGGCACGGCGAACTTGGAATCCATGCGTACCAGCGTGATGCGGGGATTCTCGCCCGAGGCGATGGCGAAGACGGCCAGACGCATCAGGTCGATCTTGCGGCCGTAGTCCTCCAGGAGCAGCTCGCGCTTGACCGCTGTCAGCCGCCGGATCATGTCCGGGGGCAGGGAGGAGAAGGCCGTTTCGAGCAGGTGCAGGATGTAGGGTTCGTCGGTGTTGGCGATCTCCTCGTCGATGATGGCCCGGCCCTTTCTGGCGTCCATGATCTTCTTGATGGAGAGCCAATAGGCGGCCAGTCCTTCGAGGGGCATCTCCAGAATGTCGAGTTCCTGCGTCGTTTCCATGTCCCTTCCGTCCCGGGGTTGACGTGCGTTCCAAAAAGGCACACCGTGTTCGGCAAACGTCAGCATACCAGAATCCCACGAGAAAACAAAGGCGGCGTGTCGCGCCTGGAGCGATGTTCATGCTCAGTTATCCGCAGTTTGATCCGATCATGATCTCCATAGGCCCGCTGGCGCTGCGCTGGTACGGCATGATGTACGTCTTCGGCGTGGGCTCGGGCTGGCTCCTGGGCCGCTGGCGGGCGGCGAGCCCTGCCAATCGCTTCACCCCGGCCATGGTGGACGACTTCATCACCTGGGCCATCCTGGGCGTGGTGGCTGGCGGCCGCCTGGGCTACGTGTTCTTCTACAATGCGGAATACTACCTGGCTCATCCGCTCAAGATCTTCGCGGTGTGGGAGGGGGGCATGTCGTTTCACGGCGGGGCGCTGGGCGTGGTGGCGGTGTGCCTGCTCTTTGCCAGGGCCAAGGGACTTGGCGCGCGCGAAGTGGGCGACTTCATCACTCCGCTGGTGCCGCCCGGGCTTTTCTTCGGGCGCATCGGCAACTTCATCAACGCCGAATTGTGGGGACGGCCCACGGACCTGCCCTGGGGCATGCCCTTTCCGGGCGCGGGCAGCGCGCCGCGCCATCCCTCGCAGCTCTACGAGGCCGGGCTTGAGGGGCTGCTCCTGTTCGCCATCCTCTGGTGGTATTCGGCCCGACCGCGTCCGGCCGGATGCGTGAGCGGCCTGTTCCTGCTCGGCTACGGCGTCTTCCGCTTCGCGGTGGAGTTTGCCCGCGAGCCGGACGCCCATCTCGGCTTTGTGGCCTTACAGTGGATGTCCATGGGGCAGATTCTGTGCCTGCCCATGATCGCCCTTGGCGGCGGCCTGATCTGGTGGGGCTACGCCAAGGAGAGAGCGGGCGGCGCGGTCTAGCTACCAACCGTGATGGGTTGGCGTGGCTGACCGACGCCGGGGTCAGTCAGGGGAGCGGGGTGCCGGACACGGTCTCGCGGCTGACGGGCATGCGCCACAGGGCGGTGTCCACTTCGATGACGAAGAGCTTGTCCCAGTGCTTGCCGGTGACGAAGAGCCTGCCTGATTCCGGGTCGTAGGCGATTCCGTTGGCCGAGCCCGATTCCGGCGCGATGCGCTCCCGAAGCGGCGTCAGGTCGATCCAGGCCGCGACCTGCCCGGACTGGGGGTCGATGATCGCCAGCCGGTCGGATTTCCATACATTGGCCAGAATCATCCCACCCACGCATTCCAGTTCGTTGAGCAGGCGCACGGGCTCGTCGCCGTCGCGCACGGTCAGGGTGCCTGTCCTGGCGAAATCGCCGGGACGGTGGAAGCGTAGCGTGTCCGTGCCCGCGCTGAGGATGAAGCGCGTGCCGTCGTGGGCCAGCCCCCAGCCTTCTGTGGTCTCGCCGTCTGCCCGGTAGGCGAAGCTGGCCAGCAGCTCCAGGGACTGCGCATCGAAGATGAAACCCGTGCCCGAGAGCCAGGTGAGCATGTACAGCTTGTTGTCGTGCAGGGCGATGCCCTCGGCGAAGTAGCGCCCCTCGATGTGCCGGGTGAGCAGGCGGCGGCCGGTCTCGGGCTCGGAGATGGTCAGGTAGGATTGGCCGAAGCCGCCGGATGACTCCAGCAGCAGGCCCTGGCTGTAGATCAGCCCCTGGGTGGAGGTCTGCGGATCGTGGGGGAACTCGGCCACCACCCGGCATTCCAGCACCATGGCCCGGGCCGAGGCCGTGGCCGCGAGTCCGGGCGCGATCAGGGCGCACAGGGCCAAGGCAAAGGCGAGTCGAAGCGGGTGCATTTCGCGATTCTCCAGGCAGACGACAGGACGGGGAGAACCATCGGAGGATGGTCCTCCCCGCCATTGGGGGAAGGTCGCAGGAAACCGGGTTGGGGTCAAGGGGAGGGTGACCCCGGTCTCCGACCTTACGGGTTCTCCCTGACGGCGTGCAGTCCGCCAAGGGAAAATTGCACCACATGCCCGATGAAGTCCTCCATGCTCGTCTGGACCGCTGGCCGCTGCGGCGTGAGCCGGTCGAGGATGGGCTGGGTGAGCAGGTGGTCGAGCATCAGCGCCCAGATGTTGGAGCAGGAGAAGGCCATGATCCGCTCCGGGGTGTTTGGACCGAGGATGGCGGCCACGATGTCGCGCAGTTCGTCGGCCCGGGGCTGCACCTGGCGCTGGACGATGAAGTCGAGGTTGGCGCTGGGCTTGGCCATCTCGCGCAGGAATATGGCCCAGCGCTGGGCGACCAGGCCGTTGCCGCGCTCGTATATCTCCCGGGCCAGCGCCGCCAGAAAGGCGCGCAGCCTGTCTGCGGGCGAGTCGCTCCGGTTGGTGACGAAATCATACTCGTCCTTGGGAAAGACCTCACGGAGCACGGCCACATACAGGGCGTCCTTGCCGCCGAAGTGGTAGTTGACCGCCGCGACATTGGCCCGGGCGCGCCCGCATATGTCGCGCACCGTGGCCGCGTCAAAGCCCTTGTCCGCAAAAACCTCAATGGCGGCGGCGAGCAGGGCGTCTTTTGTGTTGACGTCAGGTTTCTCGTTCATGATGATACGGGCGGCGACTCCGGTGTATGCGATTCAAACATTTGTTTGAATATATACCCTTATTCCCGGGGCGAAAGTCAAGCGTTATTTCCGTCCGGCGCGCCGGGCGAAGGAGATAGATCGCGTGGAAGTCATCCTGGCCCGCACGGCGGGGTTCTGCATGGGGGTGGATCTGGCCCTGCGGCGGCTCGACAAGCTCGTGGCAGCGGCCGAAGGGCGGCCCATTCACATACTCGGGCCCATCATCCACAATCCCCAGGTACTCGCCAAATACGCCGAGCAGGGCGTGCGCATCGCCGCTGTGCCCGCCGAGATACCGGACGGTGCCTACGCGGTCATCCGCGCCCACGGCATCACTCGCGAGGCGGAGCAGGAACTTCGGGCGCGCAACGTGATCATCAAGGACGCAACCTGCCCCAGGGTGAAGAAGGCCCAGTTGCTCATCGCCCGCCATACGGCCGGGGGCGAGGTGCTGCTGCTCTATGGTGAGGCCGATCATCCCGAGGTCCGGGGGCTCGTCAGCTACGCGGGCAACGGCCATCACGTCTTCGGCTCCGGGGAGGAACTGGCCCGGCTGCCGCTGCTGCCCGGCACCCCCTACGTGCTGGCGGCCCAAACCACCCAGGATCGCGCCGCCTTCGAGGCCATGGCGGCGGGCATGGAGGGTGATCCGGCCCTTGAGGTTGTCGTGCTGCACACCATCTGCGACGCCACGAGACTGCGCCAGACCGAGACCAGCCAGCTCGCCGGTCAGGTGGATTTCATGGTGGTGGTCGGCGGGCTCAACAGCGGCAACACGCGGCGGCTGGCCCAGGTGGCCATCGAGCGCGGCACGCCGAGCGTCCATGTGGAGACAGCGGCCGATCTCGACCTTGCATCTCTGCGCGGCCATGGCCGCATCGGGGTGACAGCCGGGGCGTCCACCCCGAGGGCACTCATTGATGAGGTACTGCGGGCCCTTGAGTGCATGGAGCGCCCGGCCGGGGCGCGTGAGAAGGGGCCAGGCGGTCCCGACGGTGTGCCGGAAGCTGACCCTGGCCCCTGACAGGATGCCCGCCGTGGCCTTGGTTGGGATTGCCGATGCTGCGCAGCCGGTGGTGTGGAGGGTTCTCGGCGGCGAAGCGGCGGCGTTTGCGTGTTCTTGCGGTCTGGCTCGCGACGGACGGCACCTGGGGGATTGGTGCGTCGGGAATGCCTGCATTCTGTCCTTGCCCTGATCATACCCCATGGCGCGGGCGCTGGTATTATTATTTCGCGCAGCAGCGTCGGTGGGAAGATTTCCCTGTCAGGGCCGCTGTGTCGGAACAGGGGCAAAAGGCCCGGGGTTGCCGGGCGGGCCGGGAGTGATTATTTGGAATAACCGCGCCCCAGCGCTAAACACCACCAAGCCAGGAGGGTCCATGGACATCAGCAAGGCCATAGCACAACTCAAGCGCGAACCCGGATTCTCGGACAACGTGGGCATGATCCTCGTGCATAACGGCGTGGTGCGCGCCTGGTCGCGCAAGGATCGCGCCGAGGTGACGGCCATCGAGGTGACTCCTGACCTGGAGCGGATCGAGGCCATCCGGCGCGAGATCGAGGCCCGCGAGGGCATCTTCAGGGCCGTGGCCCACGCCAACAGCGGGCTGATGCAGCCCGGCGACGATGTGCTCTTCCTCATCGTGGCGGGCGACATCCGCGAAAACGTCAAGGCCGCCCTGGCCGACTTCCTCGACAGGGTCAAGGCCGAGGCCGTGACCAAACGCGAGGTCTTCGCCGCCGGGATGCCCGATGCGTAGCCTTCTGGAGGACGGACACGGCCGCAAGGCCAACTACATGCGCATCAGCGTCACGGACCGCTGCAATCTGCGCTGTACCTACTGCGCCGGGGAGGGGCGGGAGTTCATCCCCCATCCAGACATCCTGCGCTACGAGGAGATTCTGGACCTGATGGACATGGCCGCCCGGCTGGGGGTGGTCAAGTTCCGCTTCACCGGCGGCGAACCCTTTGTGCGCAAGGGGTTCGCCGACTTCATGATCGCCGCAGCCGCCCGCTTTCCGGGCGTGGACATGTGCGTGACCAGCAATGCCACGCTGATCGGCGAGCATGTGGACAGGCTGGCCGCCTCGGGCATCCGCCGCATCAACATCTCGCTCGACACTTTGGACCCGGAAAAATTCCGGCGCATCACCGGGGTCGATCATTTCCACACCGTGCGCGCCAGCATCGACCGTTGTCTGGAGGCGGGCATGGTCGTCAAGGTCAATGCCGTGGCCATGAAGGGGGTCAACGACGACGAGTTGCCCGCCTTTGTGGAGTTTGCGCGCACCCGGGACATTGACATGCGCTTCATCGAGTTCATGCCCGTGGGGCTGGAAACCGGCTGGAGCGACGCCAGTGTCTGGTCGGCCCGCGACATCCTGGCCCAGGCCTCGGCCCTGGCCGAGCTGGTGCCCACGTCACACAACGGAAGCGGCCCGGCCCGCACCTTCGACATCAAGGGCGGCCTGGGCCGCATCGGTCTCATCTCGCCCTACACCAACCACTTCTGCGACACCTGCAACCGGCTGCGCCTGACCTCGGACGGCGATCTGCGCACCTGTCTCTTCTCCGACAAGGTGTACCGCCTGCGCCCGGTGCTGCGCCATCCGCGCCTGGGCATTCCCGCCGTGGAGCGCATCATCGCCCGGGCCAGCCGCCACAAGCCCATGGGCTACAAGCTCCTGGAGCGAATGGCCGGGCAGGGGGTCTGCAAGACCCGCATGGCCTCCATCGGCGGTTGATGCCTTCCTCCCCCACATTATTTCCATTATAATGGGCTTCCAAAGCGCAACGATCCGATTTATTCTATCGTTTCGTGTTTCGGAACCGTGCCGCAATGATGCCTTAACAGACTGAATTTGCAGGATACTGCCCACGTGCCGCATTCGTTGAGAAAAATCGGAATCAAATATCGCCTGATGGGGTATTTCTCCCTGTTCTTCGCCCTGTCCATGGCCGTGTTCGGCGGGGCGGTCTATTCGGTGATGCGCGCCACCCTGCTCGAAAACATCCACCGCGAGCTGGAAAGTTCCACCGAGGCGGTTCGGGCCATGGTTCAGACCGCCACCCAGGTCTCGGTGCGCAACAGGCTGCGAGCCATCGCCGAGGCCAACTGGAGCATCCTGGCCGGGCTTCAGGCCGAGGTCCGCGCCGGGAGCACCACCCTGGAGGAGGCCCAGGCCAAGGCGCGTTCCCTCATGCTCAGCCAGTCGGTCGGCGAGTCGGGGTACGTCTTTGTCATGGACAGCCAGGGTGTGGTGGTGGCCCATCCCAACGCCGCCCTCGTGGGCCGGGACTACGGAGGCGAGTGGATAGGCAAGGAGCAGACGCGACGGCTTCAGGGGTACATGGAGTATGAATGGGCCAACCCGGGCGAGGTGCGGGCCAGACCCAAGGCCATGCATATGGAGTTCTTCGAGCCGTGGGGCTGGATCGTGTCGGTCTCGGCCTACCGTAGCGAGTTCGCCGCCCTGGTCGAGGTGGAGGACTTTCGCGGCGGGGTCGAGACGATCCGGGCCGGGGATTCCGGCTATCCCCTCATCCTGAAGACCGACGGCACCATCGTCTACCATCCCTGGCTCACGGGAAACGTGACCAACATGGTCGATGCCTCGGGCCGCACCCTGTTTCAGGACATCCGGCGCATTGCCAACGGGGAGCTGACTTACTCCTGGCTCGATCCTGGTGCCAAGGAGCCCCGCGACAAGCTGATGCTTTTCCGCTCGCTGCCGGAGCTGGGCTGGATCGTGGTCTCGTCGAGTTACCTGGACGAGGTCTACGCCCCGCTGCGCACCCTGGGCAGCATCATTCTCACCGCCGTGCTCCTGACCCTGCTGATGGCCCTGCCCCTGGGCTACTTCTTGGGGCTTTCCATCTCTCGGCCCATCACCTCGCTCATGGATCGCATGCGCGACGCTGATGGCGGCGACACCTCGGTGCGCGCCGACGAAAACGCCCGGGGCGAACTGGGCGAGATGTCCAGGCATTTCAATCGCTACATGGCCCGGCTTGAGGACTTTCACGACGAACTGCGCGGCGAGATCGACGAGCGCATCCGGGCCGAGCGGCGGCTGCGGCTCTTCGAGAAGGTCTTCGAGAACGCCCTGGAGGGCATTTCCATCACCGACATCTCCGGGGTCATTCTGGCCGTCAACCCCGCCTTCACCACCATCACCGGATTCACGCCCGAGGAGGTCATCGGCAAGAATCCCCGGGTGCTCAAGTCGGACCGGCACGAACCGGATTTCTATAACGAAATGTGGCAGAGCCTCAAGGCCAGGGGGTCGTGGCAAGGCGAGATATGGAACCGCCGCAAGAACGGCGAGGCCTACCCCGAGATCCTGAGCATCAGCTCTATCCGCGACGACAACGGCCAGCCCGTCAATTACGTGGCCGTGTTCCACGACATTTCGGACCTCAAGCAGCGGGACATGCAGATCGAGCATCAGGCCTATCACGACTCGCTGACCGGCCTGCCCAACCGCATGCTGGTGCTCGACCGGCTGAAGATGGCCATCTCCCAGGCCGTGCGGGCCGGAACCAGGGTTGCCGTCTTTTTCATCGACCTCGACAATTTCAAGAAGGTCAACGACTCCCTGGGCCATGCCCGGGGCGACACCCTGCTCCAGGCCGTGGCCGAGCGGCTCGTGGCCATGCGCGGCACCGAGGACACGGTGGCCCGTCAGGGCGGTGACGAGTTCCTCGTGGTGGCCGCCAACATCCGCGAGGAGCGCGAGGTGGTGGCCCGGGCGGAGCGGTTGCTGCGCGTCTTTGACGAGCCCTTTGTCGTCGGCGGGCACGAAGTGTACGTCAGTACGAGCATCGGCGTGGCCCTGTACCCGGATGACGGCGACGATCCGGCCGTGCTGGTCAAGAACGCGGACATCGCCATGTCCCAGTCCAAGGCGAGAGGCCGCAACGGGTTCTTTCTCTTCACCGAGGAGATGAACGAGCGCATCTCACACCGCCTGCAACTGGAGAACGACATGCGCCGCGCCCTGAAGGAGCGCGAGTTCACGGTCTACTTCCAGCCCAAGGTGGACTTGGCCACGAGCATTGTCTCCGGGCTTGAGGCGCTGGTGCGCTGGGTCAAGCCCGACGGCACGGTGGTCAGCCCGGGCGACTTCATCCCCCTGGCCGAGGAGACAGGGCTGATCGTGCCCCTTGGCGAATTCGTGCTGGACGCATCCTGCAAGGCGATGCAGGTGCTCGACGGGATGGGCTGTTCGGCCCTGACCGTGGCGGTCAACCTCTCCCCCATCCAGTTCGGTCAGGATGATCTGGTGGAAATGATCATGGCCAACCTCGAACGCAACGGCCTGCCCGCCTCGCGCCTGGAGCTTGAGATCACCGAATCCACCCTGATGACCGACGTGGACTCCTCGGTGGCCAAGCTCGACCGGCTGGTGGAGCAGGGCATCTCCATCTCCATCGACGATTTCGGCACCGGGTATTCGTCGCTGTACTACCTCAAGACCTTTCCCATCAACGCCCTGAAGATCGACCACTCCTTTGTCCGCGACATCACCGAGGACGAGAGCGATGCCAAGATCGTGGAAACCGTGGTGCTCATGGCCCGGACCATGGGCATCGATGTGGTTGCCGAAGGGGTGGAGACCCGGGAGCAGCTCGACCTGCTCGCCTCCTTCGGCTGTGCCACGGTGCAGGGGTTCTACTACAGCAAGCCCCTGCCCCTTGAGGACGTGGTCAGGTTCCTCCTTGGCGAAGGCGGCGTCTGCTCGCTGCGGGGCTGATCAGCCGTCCGAGGTCCACCGCTCCCTGATGGCCAGGAACTCGTCGCGATGTTCGAGGAACAGGTCCGTCAGGGCCGGGTCGAACATGGTGCCCCGGTGCTCGCCGATGAAGGCGAGGATGTCGCTCACGGGCCACGCCCGCCTGTGGGGCCGGTCGCATCCCAGGGCGTCGAACACATCCACCAGCATGACGATGCGGCCGACCAGGTCGATGGTCTCGCCCTTGAGGCCCTGCGGGTATCCTAGGCCGTCCCACCGCTCATGATGTTGCAGGGCCACCATGGCGGCCAGCCGTATGACCGGGCTGCCCGAACCCTTGAGAATCTCGTACCCTATGGTCGGATGCTCCTTGACCATGCCCAATTCCGATTCCGAAAGCGGTCCGGCCTTGAGCAGCACCGCGTCGGGTACCCCAATCTTGCCCACGTCGTGCATGGTGGCCGCCAGCCGGAGGTTCTCCGCCTGATCGTCCCGCATGCCGACCTTGAGCGCCAGTAGCCGGGCGTATTCCGCCACCCTGCGCACATGGTTGGCCGTCTCGGCCGAACGGGTCTCCACTGCCTCGCCCAGGCTGAAGAGCAGTTCGCGCTGGGTGTCGCCCATGGCTGTGTTCTGGTCGATGTTGTCGAAGGCGGCCGATATGTTGGCCGAGAAAATCTCGATGAGGGACCTGTCCTCCTCGGTGATGGGCCGGGTGCCTTGCAGATATATGACGTTCTCCGAGCCGCTGGCGGTGCGGAAGTAGCCGACGAAGGCGTCGTCGTGGAAGAAGCTGCGCTTGATGGCGGCGGCGCGCTCGATGCAGGCGATGACGTTCCGGTCCCCGGTCTCGGCCACGGCGCGGCCCCTGGCCGCCTCGAACTTGCCGGTGGAGGCGATGACTCGGAACTGGCCGTCGCGCTTGGCCGCGGCCACGCCCGAGGCCCGGGCCATGAGGGTGTCGTCGCCCTGGCACACGGTGGCTGCCAGCTGGGTGAGCACCCCCGAGGCGAACTCGCCCAGGGATTGCGCGCGAAAGAGATCGGGCGAGGCCGACAGGATGCGGGCCAGTCCCTTGCGGCTGCACTCGATGGAGCGCATGTCGCGATAGCTGCGGATGGCCGTGGTGATGGCGGTGTAGAGCTTCTGGGATGTCAGCTCGGCCTTTTCCTTGTAGTCGTTGATGTCGTACCTGAAGATCACCTCCTGCTCGGGAGCCTCACCCGGCTGTCCGGTTCGCAGGATGATGCGCACCAGCTTGTTCTTCAGTTCGTTGCGGACCCAGTCGGCCAGTTCCAGCCCGGCCTGCGGGGTCTCCATGACCACGTCGAGGAGCATGGCCGCGATGTCCGTGTGCTCTTCGAGCAGCCGCTTGGCCTCGGCCGCCGAGTAGGCCGAGAGGATGGTCAGCCCGAGGCCCTCGAACCGGTATCCCTTGAGGACCATGGCCGTGACCCGGTGCACGAAGTCATCGTCGTCCACCACGAGCAGCTTCCAGTTCCTGCTGGTGTCCGTGGCCTGATCCTTTTCCTCTTCTGCGGCGAAGCGCAGTTCGTCGCGCTCAGTGTCGGTCATGCTTCCCTCTCCGGGTTTTCCGTGCCTGTGACGTGTTCTCTGGGGATGGAGATGGTGTAGGTGGTGCCCTCTCCCGGTCCGGTGGACAGACGGATGGCGCCGTCAAGCACCTGGTTGACGATATTGAAGACGATGTGCAGTCCGAGCCCCGTGCCGCCGCTGCCGCGCCGGGTGGTGACAAAGGGCTCGAAGACCCTGTCGCGGATTGATTCGGCAATGCCTGCGCCGTCGTCGGAAAAGGTGAAGACGATATTTTCGCCCTCGACCCGGCCGTCGATGAGGATATGGCCCGTCTCGCCCGGGGCGTAGGCGTGGGTCAGCGAGTTGGTCAGCAGGTTGGCGATGATCTGCACAAAGGCGCCGGGATAGCTGTACAGTTCCACATCCTGGCAGAGGTTTTCCACCGTGTGGCCGGTGTGGCGGTACTGAGGCCCGAGGCTCAAGAGTATCTCATCCACGTAGCCGCGCAGGTTGAACAGGCGCGGCATCTCAGACGACTGGTCGGCTGCCACCTGCTTGAAGCTGCTGATCAGCCCGGCCGCGCGGCCAAGATTGGCCTCAATGCTGGCCGAGGAGTCCCGGGCATCGGCCAGGAATTGTTCCAGGTCCGATTTCCTGAGGGTGCCTGCGGCAAAGGCCTCGTCCAACTCGACGATCCTGTCGGTCAAAAAGGAACTGGCCGTGACCCCGATGCCCAGCGGAGTGTTGATCTCGTGGGCCACTCCGGCCACCAGACCGCCCAGGGCGGCCAGTTTTTCCGAGAGAATCAGTTCCTCCTGCGTCCGGCTCAGTTCCTCCAGCGAGCGTTCCAGTTCGGCCTTGGCCTGTTCCACATTGCGGGTACGCTCGGCCACGCGTTCTTCCAATTGTTCGTTGAGGCGGCGCAGTTCGGCCTCGGTGCGTTTGAGCAGCGTGATGTCGCGGCCTTCGGGGACCAGGAAGATGACGGTGCCGTCTTCGCCGCGCACCGGCTTGAGGGAGAAGTCCATGATCATGGGTTCTCCATCGGAGCGCACGGCTGTGGCCTCGCGCCGGACCACCTCGCCCCGGGCGGCCCGGAGAACGGCGTCCTTGATCCAGGTCAGGGTGTCGGGGCCGGTCTCGAACCAGTGGGCCAGCCAGAAAGGTTTGCCCACCATCTCTTCGCGCTTTCTCCCCAGTTGCTCAAGGGAGCTGTCGTTGACATGGATCACCGTGCCGTCCGGGGCGAGGATGGCCGTGAACTGGAAGGTCTGGTTGAAGATGGCCCGAAACCGCTCCCCGCTCTTGCGCAGCGCCTCCTCGCCCAGCTTGCGCTGGGTGATGTCCACGGCCAGTCCGAGCACGGCAGGCTCGCCGGTATCGGCCGAGAGATAGGGCAGCCGGGTGGTCTGGAGCCAGTGGAGGGTGCCGTCGTGGTGGCGGAAGGGCTCTTCGAGGGTGAGGATGGGGTGGCCTGAGTCAAAGACCATCCTGTCGTCCGCCAGCCTGCGCCGGGCCTGTTCAAGGTCGGAATGCATTTCGGATTCCAGGGTGCCGGTCAGGTTGTCCACTGTGCTGCCCAGGGCATCGGCCATGGCCCTGTTGGCGAGCAGGAACCGCCCCTCGCGGTCCTTGGCGTAGACCATGTTGGGCACCAGGTCGATGACTTGGCGCAGGCTCTCGCGGTTGCGTTCGAGCTGGCTGGTCCTGGCCCGGATGCTGCGGTGCTGGCTGCGGGCCACCAGGGCCAGCAGCAGGAAGGCCGCGGCGACCAGGGTCGCACCGCCGATCAGGTAGGGGCGGCCCTGGTTCATCCAGCCAAGTTTGCGCTGATCCGTGGGGGTGTGGAAGAAATCGTCCAGGGGCCGAACCCGGTCGATGAGTCCGGCGGCGCGGCATTCCTCGGCCATGCGCTCCCATCTGGACCGGCTCATGGTGCCGATGTCCACCAACTGCGGCAGAATGAGTTCGCGCATGACGTCGGCCTCGTGGCGCAACGCCTCAAGGCTCCTTCCCGGCGCGTAATGCTCGCGGATGAGGGCGATGATCTCCTCGGGATGGTCCATGGCGTATGTCCAGCCCCGCAGGCTCGCCCGTAGGAATCCATCCACCAGCTGCGGTTCGCTCCCGGCCAGTCGGCGCGAGGTGATCAGGCAGTCGCCATAGAAATCCACCCCGTGGTCCGCCGGATTCATGACCCTGGCGGCCACGCCCGCCTCGGCCAGGGCGCGGGGCTGGCAGGTCAGGTAGGCGGACACGGCGTCGGTCTCGCCGTGGATGAGGTCGTCGAGATTGCCGGTGAGCTGCTGGACGATGATGTCGGACTCGTCGATGCCGTGGCGGGCGAGCATGACCCGGATGGAGGGCGGTGGCGTGGGCGGGAGCATGACGCGCCGCCCGGCGAGATCGGAGGGGTCGAGGACGTCATTGGCCGCGCCAAGGTCGGCGCGAAGCAGCAGCACGTTGGCCGCGCGCTGAAATACGGCGGCCAGGACCACCACCGAAGCGCCCTGCTGATGATGGATCAGGGCCTCGGCCGAACTGACGCCGAAGTCCGCGCGACCGGCCACCACCTCGGCCTCGACGGTGATTCCTGGCCGATGTTCCCTGAAGCGCACGGCCAGTCCCTCGTCGCGATAAAAGCCCTTGTCCAGGGCGGCGTAATATCCGGCAAACTGGAACTGGTGGGACCACTTGAGCTGGAGGGTGACCGGGCGCGGTCCGGCCCAGGCCGGGGCTGCCGCGATGCTGGCCAGGGCGGCCATGAGCACCGCCAGGGAGGTGGCCCGGACCAGCCACGCGCTCCCCAATGGAAGGAACCCGGGGGATGGTGCGGCGGCATGGTCCAAGGAGCGTTTCATGGCTTTCTCCTATCGAAGCCCCAGGTCGGCCCGGTGCAGCGGGACGCCGGTCCTGGCCGTGCGTACGCCGCGTCGATCGGGCAGGGTGACGCGCTTTTCAAGGGCCGGGTCCCGCTCCACGAGATGGAGCCTGACCGCCTCGGCCCGGTCCCGCTCAAGCTGGCGCAGGTCGTCCTCGGTCACGGCGATGGCGTCTTCGAGGTACTTGCGCATCACCTCGGGCGGCTGCCTGTCGGCCACGAAGAAGGTGGTGGGGCGGGTGCCGGTCTCGTCCGGCTCGGCCTTGTACGCCTCGTAGAGCAGGTCTTCGTATTCGTCCGGCTCGATGGTCATGGCCTCCACCGTGGTCCAGGCCCGCTGCGAGGGCGGCAGGGAGCGGAGCTTTCGCTCCTTGAGCCGGTGTTGGATATGGATATCGACCAGGCCCTGGCGGTCGGCCTCCGGGTCGGTCACGCCGACCACCTCCAGTGTGAGCCGTGGCCGGGCGTCGAGGGCGGCGGCCACGGTATCGAGCTTGTGCAGGGCGGAGGCGCGCAGGTCGCTGCGTCCCGGCTCGAAGACCAGGGTGTCGATGTCCTTGCCAGCGCCGCCGAAGAGGGAGCCGATGATGGAAAACGGCGAGGTCAGCGCCCGGGTGAACAGGCCGGCCAAGGCCTTGAAGACGATGCCGTTCAAGCGGAAGTTCGGGTCGTCGAGCCTGCCCCGGATGGGCAGGTTGATCCGCACATCGCCGTTCGCGTCCTCAAGCAGTGAGAGGCCGAAGCGCACTTGCACGTTGGGCGCGTCGGGCCGGGTGTCCCTGGGGCCGAGGGCCAGTTGCCGGATGTGGAAGGCGTTGTCCGCATCAAGCACGTTGTTTTCGGTCCTGAAGACGACCTCGGCATAGAGCCGCCCGCCTTCCACGGGATACCCGAGGTACTTGAGGGTGTAAGGGGTCAGCGGCGCAAGCTCCAGGCCGCCCAGGTTGACAGTGATGTCTGAATACAGGGGCACGACCACCGGGTTGATCACCCCCTTGGCGGACAGGGGGGTATGGCCGAGGCTGGCGTGCATGTCCACCTTGGGGCGGGCCTCGTCGGTCTGGGCGATGTCGGTCAGGGTGAGCCGGATGTCCTTGACCTCGGTGGCGTAGGCCGGAGTGACCGAGGCGTCGCGGAATCGGATCAAACCATTGTCCATGATCACCGTGCCGATGCGCATGGTCTCGAAAAAGCCCGGCTCGGCAGGTTCGGGGCTGGCATCGGCGTTGGCTGCCTCCGGTACGGCCTGGCTTGCGGCCACGGTGGCCAGTCCTGTGCTGTTTTCCGAATCAGGCAGGGGGTCGGGCTGGGCGATGCGCAGAGCCGTGAGCAGATTGACGTGTCCCTTCTCGTCGAACTCCACTTGCCCGCGCGGGCCGGTCAGGCGGATGGCCTCCACCGCCAACCGGGCTGGCTCGCTCTCGAAGCGAAATGAGGTCAGGCCGAGGGTGTCGAAGCCGACCAACTCGGCGCCTTGGCCACCTGTTTCCGTGGTTTGCGCGACGGCGGTGTCGATTACGGAGGTGTCGGTCACGGAAGCGTTGCCGGAGAGGGTCAGCCGTCCGTCTTCAGCCAATTCGAAGTCCATGGTGGACGAGGCCGCGCCCCGGGTCAGGGCCATGTCCGCGAAACGTGAGAGATACGGATTGGCCGGGAGAAGCCCGACCCCGGCCAGGGTGACGGTTCCGCTGGCGGTCAGGGGCGCGAGGGTGGCCTTGGCCGTTATTCCAATGGTCCCGCCGCCGCCCCAGTCAGCCGTGAGGTCGCCGGTCAGGGGCGTGGATTCGGGCGCGTCTGCGGACCCGTCGCGGCGGGTAGAAATATCGCGGACTTCAAGGCCGATGCCGGTCAGGGCCAGAGCGGCGGGCGGCCCCGAGGCGTGGGGCGCGCTGGCGTCCACCCCGGAAGCGGGTACCGCGCTGGCGTCCACCAGGGTCACGCTGCCCCGGTGCAGGCGCAGAACGTTCACCTCCACGGTCCAGTCCAGGTCGTCTTCGGCTGCCACGTCGCTGTCAGGGAGATCGTCCCTGTCCTCGAACATGGTCACAAGGTCAACCCGGCCCGGTTCGTCCATGCGCAGCCGCGCCTCGGGGTCTTCCAGCCGGATTTCGGCCACGGTGACAACTCGGGTCCCGGTGTCCAGAGCGATGCCGTCCACGTCCAACCTGGAGGCGGTGACGACCGGGGTGTCGCTGTCCGGGGCACGCAGTTGCAGGTCGGTCAGGGCCATGGTCCCGTCGCGCAGGGTGATGGTCGCCGAGTCCGCCAGGGCGACGGTGCCGCTCAAGCCGACCACGCCGCTGTCCACGGTCAGGGGCAGGGCCTGGGCGAAATAGGGGGCATAGTCCGGCAGGGCTATTCCGGCTGCGGTGACGGCGGCCGAGGCGGACAGGGGCGAGAGGGCAAAACGGCCGTTGGCGGTGATGGTGGCGCGGCCATCGGCCGTGGCGTTTCCTTCGGCCAAAGGGCCGATGGTCAGGGACGCGGCAAAGGGCGCTGGCTCGGCCCCGGTGTTCACCCCCTGGGCCGTGATGGTCATGTCAGTCACGGCGCGCGTGAATCCGCCGGGCACGGCCCGGTCGATCCACTCCACGCGGCCGGAGTTCACGGTCAGGGCGCGGATCACGGCCTGGATGGCCTCGTCTGCGGTGGCCGCGTTCCCGTTTCCATCGCCTGAGGCCGGGAAATACCGCTCCCAGTTGAGCTGTCCGTCCTCATGGCGGATGACCCGGGCAACGGGTTTGTCCACGCTGAGTTCCGAGAGGGCGAGGCGCATGTCGCCCGGAGAGAAACGCTCCAGGCGAAAGCCGAGGCGCTCTGCCGAGAGCACGGTGCCATCGTCGGGCGAGGCGATTTCCAGCCCGGTCAGGCTGCCGCCGCCGCTGATGAAGACAGTGATGCGCCGGGCGTCCGGCCGCTCGAAGTTGAGGGAGATATCCGAGGAGAAGCGGCCCCTTGTCAGGGAAAGCGGCGTGTCTGCCTGGACGTAGGGCCAGTATTTGCTCAGATCGACATTGACCGCGCCCAGGCGGAACTCGGTGCGCAGGGAGTCGTGAAAGGGGAGGGTCTGTCCGTCCAGGGTGATCGGGTCGCCGTTGATCACGGCCGAGCAGGTGGGCTGGGTGAATTCGCCGCGCAGGGCCTCGAAGCTCGAGGTGAAGGGAACGCTCAGGTTGATTTCGGAGATGACGTGGCGCTTGCCGTGCGGCCTGTCGTCGAAGACGATGGTGGCGTTGCTCATCTCGAACCCGTACAGGGCAAAGGGAAAGGGCGTGCCCACCTGGTCCGGGGATTCGTCCGGCCCGCCCGGCCCGTCGAGCAGGTCCGAGATGGAGTAATGGCCGTCGCCGTAATGGGTCACGGACACGGCGAGGCCGCCCAGGGCGAGATCGTTGATGACCGGGGCCATCTTCCACAGGGAGGAGATGGAGGCCGAGGCGGACAGTTCGTCAAAGGAAAGCAGCGCTTCTGCGTTCTCGGTCCCGTCCGTTCGCGCGTCTACCCGGAAATCGCGCAGGGTCAGGCGCAGGGTGAATGGGTTGAAGGCGGCCTCGCCGAGATGGGTGGACCGGCCCAGGGCGGCGGCCCCCTGGCCGACGATGGTGGATTTGATGATGGTCGGGAGCAGCAGGAACCCGGCCAGGGCGTAAGCGACCAGACCGCAGAGCAGGCCAAAGGCCACGCGCCGTATCCGGGGAGTGGCAAGGGGTATTTTGTCGAGGAATGCCATCATGCTCGGGTCCGCAAAGTCTCGAAGTTTCACTTGTAAAATCAAGGATAGCCGATTCTGTCGCGCTATGCCATATGCGGCGCATGATTTTCGGTATCTTTTTCAATGGCTCCGGGTGTCTTCCTTGCTGGAAACAGTGAAACGCCGGGCGCGTACGGTCGCGCCCGGCGTTTCGGGGGGCATGGAGGAGGTGTGATTATTGGGATGATATGGTGCGCAGCTCCTCGGCCAGTTCCGCCATGCGCCGGACCTCGTCCCGGGCGCGCTCCATGCCTTCGGCCGTGTCCTCGGCCACGCGGCTGACCTCGCCCACGGAGTTGCTGATCTCGTCGCTGGTGGCTGACTGCTCCTCGGCGGCCGTGGCGATGGCCCGCACCTGATCGGCGCTGCTGTCCACCAGGGCGCGGATGGCCTCAAGGGCCGCGCCGGATTCGTTGACCAGTTGCGTGGCCCGCTCCACGGCCGCTTCGGACTCGCCCACGGCCGCAACGTTTTCCCTGGTGCCCTGCTGGATGGCCCGGATGGCCTCGTCCACTTCCTTGGTGGCGGTCATGGTCTTTTCGGCCAGCTTGCGCACTTCGTCGGCCACTACGGCGAAGCCGCGTCCTGCGTCGCCCGCCCGGGCCGCTTCGATGGCCGCGTTGAGCGCCAGCAGATTGGTCTGGTCGGCGATGTCGGTGATCACGCCGAGCACCTTGCCGATGCCGTCGGCCTTGGTGCCCAGGCTGTCCATGTTGTTTCGCAGTTTGTGCGAGTGGGATCGGACCTCGCCCATGGCTTCCACGGCCCGCTCGACCACGGCCGCGCCCTTGTCGGCCCGGCTGCGCGTCTCGTCCGCCTGACTGGCGGCGTTGGCCGCGTTGGAGGCCACCTCTATGACTGTAGCGTTCATTTCTTCCATGGCCGTGGCCGTTTCCATGGCCCGTGATTTCTGCAGCTCGGCACCGTCCGAGGCCTCGGTGACCTGGTCACGCAGGGTAGAGGAGGTCTCGGCGATGGCCCCGGCCACGTTCATGATCCGGTCGTTGACCTCGCTGATGCGCTCCAGGTTGGCCTGGATGCCGCGCTCCTTTTCCACCAGTTCGGTGACGTTGCGCGCCACTTCCATGCGTCCGATGACCCGGCCCGAGGGATCGCGCAGCACGTCCGAGGTGGGCTTGATTGATATTTCCTTGCCATCCTTGATGATGTTTATGACATCGCCCTCGTAGTGGCCGTCGCGCTCCCGGCACTTGTGGATGGGACATTTCTCGGTACCGCAGATGGAGGTGTTGAATATGTCGCGGCAGTGGGTGCCCTTGAGGCTTTCGAGCTTCCTGTTGCCGAACCGTGCCGTGGCCTCGTTGCCCACGATGATCCGCATGTCGTCGTCCACGGTGAAGATGGGGTCGGGCACGGCGTTGACGATGTACATGTAGGTCCTGACCTCGGTCAGGATGTCGCCGAGCTTGCCCATGAGCACGTTGAACCAGCTCGCGAGGTTGCCCATCTCGTCATTGGCCGAGTCGTCCAGCCGCTCGTCGAGGTCGGCCCGGTCCTCGGCGATGTCGCGGATCTTGCCGATGATGGCCTGCACCGGCCGGATGACGCTGCGGCTGATGAACAGCCAGGTGACCAGGGCGGGCAGGATGAGGATGGCCAGGAGCAGGGAGCCGATGGTCATGCCCGCCGAGTTTATGATGGCTGCGGTGTCCGAGGTGTCCATGGCGTAGACGATGAGGCCGATCTGGCTGCCCTTGTAGTCGCGCACCGGGAAGGCGGCCATGGCCATGGAATCCATGATGCGCATGCCAAGTTCGCGCGTGCCCTGGTCCAGGAGATCAAGGGGCACCATGTTCGCCACCTGGGGATCACCGGAGTTGGAGACCAGGACGAAGCGGCCGTCCGTCACCGGGTATTTGACCGGATCGTTGAGGCCGCGGGCGATGGTGAGGCGGTCGGCGTTCATGTAGAGCAGGAGCTGCCTGCCCTCGCCCTCGGCCGCGCTGCTCAGGATGGGATCAAAGTCGAGAAGCACCTCCACCGAGCCCAGGGGCCTGCCCGATTCGTCGCGCACCGGGGTCAGCCCCCGGATGGCGAAGCCGCCCCGGCCAAGCTCGATGCCCTCCACGGGCTGGCCCGTGCGGTTGACGTCGAGCACGGTTTGGCGAAACGACTTCAGGTCGTCGGAGACGTCCACCCACACGCCGTCGCGCTGGGTCTGCTGCTTGCGCCAGGCGCGCAGCAGGCTGCGGGCGTTGGGCAGGTGGAAGTGGAGCTGGAGCAGCTCGCCCTCCATGGCCGCCGCGTGGCCGATGTTGACAGGGGCCATGGCCGCGCGCAGAAAGATGCGCGCCTCCTGGGCGGACGGGTCGTTTTCGTCGTTGATGTCGCCCTCGTGGGCCATCTGAAAGGCGCGGATCACCTCCGGCGTGGTGGAAAACAGCGAGGCCATCTGCTTGGCCCGGCTGGAGGTGGAGGCGATGGAGTGGTTCAGCTCGGCCTCTTTCTCGTGAACCATGCTCCTGACGAAATTGTCGCGGAGCAACCCCAGGTCCGTGCGCAGCAGATACAGGCTTGCGCCGCCAAGAACCAGCACGGTGGCCAGCACGGGCAGCAGGACTTTCAGACGAATGCTCATCTTCATGATGTGGAATCCTTGTTTCAGCGAAGCGGTGTCTATGACGACCCAACAGGGACCGACCGGGCCACCGATCAGGGGATGGCCGGAGATTCGGCCGGAGCTGAGGCGGCTCGGACAGCGACAGGACATGCCATCTGGCGATCGTTACAGAATTGCGACTTCAATGACAACCTTTGGTGCAACATTGGCACCCTTGTGCAAAATGTTACAATTACGCTTTGCGAGCAGTGTATTCATTTATGTAACAGTGACGAATCTGGTGATTTGAATTGTTGCATGATTTTTTTATCTGAAAAGTCGTTTCTGCACTTATTTCCGGTTTTGTATTGTTTGAAATCAAATTTTAATATTTTTAACAGCTTGATATGCAATGATATATGCGCCATCTATTAAGCCTGTTCGGTGTTTTCAACAAGGCATGATACAAAATTTTATCCATATTGGTAGTATTGCTTTGTAGTGGCGTGGTCATGGACGTGGTCCATCATTGTTCTGTGGTGTAGAGAGTCGCGCGGATTGCCTCGCACTTGGAGGGCAAACAGGGCTACGGCTTGTTCGGGATTTCCCAAGCCCGGGGGTGGCGAAACGCGAGAAGGCCCGTGCCCGAGATGTCTCGGGCACGGGCCTTGGTGTTTGTGCCGGGAGGATCAGCCCTTTCTGGGCTTGAAGGGCTTCTTGAAGGGGCGCTTGCCCGCGCCGGGTGCGCCCTTATTGGAGAATTCGCGGCGGTAGGGCGGCATTTTCGATGGCTCGCCCAGGCTGACCAGAGGGCGTCCATCGCGGCTGAGAACCCGCTCGATGATGGTCCGGGCCTCGGCGCCGGGCACGGTGAAGGTGGTCCGCTCGCCCTGCACGCGCACATGCTGGATGGACCAGGGTTTGATGTCCGCCGTCTTGGCGATGAACTCCACGAAATCCCTGGGGTTCATGCCGTCCACCCGGCCAAGGGAGCAGACCAGGTCGGCGCGGCCCCGGGTGGCCGGGGTGATGGTGTCGATCTCGCGGTAGCTCGATTCCATCAGCTCGTCGCCAAAGGCGTGCTTGAGCAGGGCGGCCACCACGTCCTCGGCCTCGCGTCCGTCGAGCAGACCGCGCGCCATGGGCAGATAGGGATGGTGGGTCTCATCGGCCATGATGGCGTCGAGTCCGTCGATCATCCGGCTCTTCTTGGTATGGATGACGTCGCGGATGCACGGCAGCTTGGCCTTGGCGATGTCGATGCCAGAGCTTTTGGTGATGTACATGAGGCGGCGGAATTCGCCGGGGGCGATCAGGGAAATGGCCACGCCCTCCCTGCCGGCCCGGCCGGTGCGGCCGGTGCGGTGGACAAAGGTCTGCGGGTCCTGGGGCAGGGCGAAGTTGACCACGTGGCTCAGGTCGGGCACGTCGATGCCGCGCGCGGCCACATCGGTGGCCACCAGGATGGTCACCAGCCGCTTGCGGAAGCGGCCGAGGATCTCCTCGCGCCGGGCCTGGGAGAGGTCGCCGTGGATGGGCTCGGCCGGGTAGCCGCGCTCGGTCAGCCGTCCGGCCACCTCGTCGGCATCGGCCCGGGTGCGGGTGAAGACCAGGCCGTAGAAGTCCGGCTCGGCGTCCACCACCCGGCACAGGGCCTCGAAGCGGTCCGAATCGGCCACCTCGTGGAAGACCTGCCGGGTGAGGGGGGTGTCGTTCTTCTCGGCCTTGACCGTGACCAGCTCGTAGTCGCCCATGAATTCCTTGGCGATGCGCATGACCTCGGTGGGCATGGTGGCCGAGAAGAGCAGGGTGCGGCGGTCCGGGCCGGTGGCCTTGAGGATCTCGCGCACGTCGTCCACAAAGCCCATGTTGCACATCTCGTCGGCCTCGTCGAGAACCACGAAGTCGAGCCGGTCCAGGCGCAGGGTGCCCCGGGAGAGGTGGTCCATGATCCGGCCGGGCGTGCCGACCACTACGTCAACCCCGCCCCTCAAGGCCTTGAGCTGCATGTGGATGGCCTGGCCGCCGTAAACCGGCAGGACGCGCAGCCGCTTGCTCCCCTTCAGGGAGTTGATCTCCTCGGCTACCTGGATGGCCAGCTCGCGGGTGGGGGCCAGGATGAGTGCCTGGACGTGCCCCGCATTGGCCTTGGCAGTCTCGATGATGGGCAGGGCAAAGGCAGCGGTCTTGCCCGTGCCGGTCTGGGCCTGTCCGACAATGTCCACCGTGCCGCCAAGCAGCAGGGGGATGGTTCGTACCTGGATCGGGGTTGGGCTGGTGAAGCCCTTGGATTCCAGGGCCGCGAGGGTTTCCTCGGAGAGGCCCAGTTCCTTGAATTCGTTCATGATGTCCTTGTTTCCGGGCTGTGCCCGGGCGGTCGATGGCGGTGGAGGCGCGCGAAACCGCGCCGCAGACACATGCTGCGGCGGGGATGCGAACCGGAGACGCCGTGCTCCGGGGCCGCATGGCGCGGCCCGAGAGCGGGAAATTAGCGGGGGCGGAAGGTAATGCGGCCGCGGGTCAGGTCGTAGGGGGAGAGTTCGACGGTGACAGTGTCGCCGGGCATGACGCGGATGCGGAACTTGCGCATCTTGCCGGAGATGTGGGCGAGGACGGAGTGGCCGTTCTCGAGTTCGACGCGGAACATGGCGTTGGGCAGCGCCTCTTCGACGGTGCCCTGGACGGTGATTCCTTCTTCTTTGGCCATATATGCTGTATCCTCCTTAAGGGGACGGGAAAAGCCCGCCCAGTGGGGGCGGGCTCGGGTTGCCGTTTGTCGGCGTATGATCGGTGACTACCAGCGGGGACGCTCGGGACGGGGACGAGATTCGTTGACCTTGATGTTGCGGCCACCGAAGTCGCTGCCATCCAGGTTCTTGATGGCTTCCAGCGCGCCCTGGTCTTCCATTTCCACGAAGCCGAAGCCGCGGGGCCGGCCGGTCTCGCGATCATTGACAAGTTTGACGGAGTGCACTTCACCGTAGGCTTCAAAGGCTGCGCGCAGTTCTTCTTCCGTACAGCTCCAGGGCAGGTTGCCCACATAGATGTTCTTGGCCATTCGTACAGGTCTCCAGAAATGTAAGAAAAGTGATCCATTGGCGGTCGCCCGGTGAACCGGATCGAGGCCATACGAATCGCGCAAGCGTCCAAAATACCTCAAGCTTGTTCACCCATCGTCAGCGCTGGCCGACGATGACCCGACGTGTCCCCATGGACGACGCCGACTACCGTAGTAAGTGGCCTTACGCTTTGAAGATAGTCCAGTCAAGGGAAAACTGCCTGGGAGCCCCATGTTTCTTCAGATGACCGAGGTCATTTCCTCGAAAAGCCTGTCGGGATCGTAGAGGCCCGGGTGCTTCACGGCCAGGGCGTCCATGGTCTCGAAATAGGCGTCCCAGCCTGTCACCTCGGCCACCTTGCGCTTGTCCACAAACACCTTGAAGATGGTGCCCCGGGGACATTTGGTCAGGTTGAGTTCGAGCACCCCGGCCGGGGTCATGTCGGTCCAGACTGCGGACCATGACGACCTGTCGCCCTCGGTTTTCTTGTATTTGTCGTGGTATGCCTCGAAAATCCTCTCGATATCCGCCCGTTCCATTCCCCACCTCGCTTTTTCCCCATCATGCCAGAAAGCAGTGGGCGCGCCAAGCCTGGACCGATGTTTGCCAGCGAGTCGATTATGCTGTAGTTTCCGCGACATGAGCATACGGGGCGGCGCGAATCCGGCCCGGCTCCCGGAGGTGGATGTGCAGGCAGTTGTCAGATGGGCGGTCCTGCCCAGGCGTCGCGACATTGGCATCGTCAACGCGGGGCTTGGGGCCTGGATGGCGGTCGAGGGCTACGATTCCCTTGATTCGCGTCGGCTTCAGGTGTGCGTGGAGGGCGTGTTCTCCTATTGCGTGGGCTCCATCCGGTCGTGCGGGGGCGGCGGCGAAATCGCCGTGAGCCTGTTCCGGGCCAGCGACGACCTGCGGGTGCTCATCCAGCACTGCGGACCGGCCGGGGAGTGGGACGAATGCCTCCAGCTTGACGCCAGCCCGCCCATCAGGCGGACCAGCTTCGACGCCATGGGCCTGTTCATCGCCCGGGAGATGCTCCACTCCCTGACCTGCGACAGCCGCTACGACGTGACCACGGGCAGCCCCCTGCGGACCTACGAACTGGTCTACCGGCCCGGGTCTGCCTCCCCAGCCCCATGAGTTCCGTACACGGTTCATCTTGCCCGCCGGGTCGGGACCGTCTATGGTCTCCCCTTGCATCTTTCTGTCCGGGGGGCGTGTGAGCGGCGATTACGAGATCATGGGGGTCTACTCCCACAGTACCAAATACGAGTACAAGATCGGCCAGCGCGGCTCGCGCTACCGGCATGGTACCTACTGGTTCGTGCGCAAGCGCAGCGAGGACCTGTACGAGGTCAGGCCGCTCAACGCCAACCATGTCCCATCCGGCGTCACCCGGCTCATCGACCGCGACGAGTTCCTCAAGTACTACACCCCCGAGCTATCCTACTATCAGGACAACACCCTGCCCTGCCTGGAGGCATTGCAGAAGAAGGTTCGGATGGGGCGGCGCTATTTCAATCTCGGCCAGATAAACCGGGCGGAACAGGAGTTCTGCAACGCCGTGCTCATGCAGGAGGATTCGGTGGACGCCAACATGGCCTTGTCCGAGGTCTATGCCGAGCAGCAGGAGTTCACCAAGCTGCGGACAGTCCTCGACAAGCTGCTCAACATCGACGAGGTCTTTCGTGAGGAGCAACGCCACCGCTTCAACGAGTTCGGCATCAACCTGCGCAAGCAGGGGCGGTTCGACGACGCCATCCGCTTCTATGCCAAGGCCCTTGAGGTCAACGAGGACGACGAGAACCTGCATTTCAACATGGCCCGCGCCCTGCACGGCAGGGGGCGGTGCGAGGAGTGCCGCAAGCATCTCGCCCGGTGCATGGAGCTCAATGCGGGGATGACCGAGGCGCGGTGTTTCCTGCGTTCCCTTGACGCGGAGCAGGCAGAGGCCGATGAGCGGGAACGCCGCGAGCGCGACGGGGCCAGGGCCGAGGGGGAGCGGGCTGCCATGGAGCGCAACCGCGAGCGCGCCTCGGGGCGGGATGACGATTCCCGGAGCTACGTGCTGACGCTGAAGTAGGCCAGGGCGGCGTTCCAGGCGGCGTCGCAGGTTTTTCGGCAATACCATGACCCGGTGGACGGGTCGGCAGGCTGGCCCGCGTTGGCGAAGCCGTGTCCAGCGTCCGGGTAGGTGACCACGCGAAAGTCCACCCCGGCCCGGCGCATCTCATCCTCGAAGACCGGTATCTCGGCCATGGGCACCACCGCGTCGTGGACGCCGTGGAGCACCAGTATCCTTCCCTTCACATCCCCGGCCGCGCAGGGCAGCGGCGTGTTCAGATAGCCGTAGAAGCTGGCCGCGGCCAGCAGCGGCGCACCGGAGCGGGCCAGCTCAAGGGCCGCGCAGCCGCCAAAGGAGAATCCGGCCGCATAAAGCCGCGCCGGGTCCACCAAGGCGAGCCCGGCCAGGGCATCGAGCCCGGCCCGGGCGCGGTGGCGCATGAGTTGCCGATCCGTCCGGTATATCCTCGCCGTGGCCGAGGCCTCTGCCCGCGATCCCGGGCGCACATCCTCTCCATACATGTCGGCCAGCAGGACCGCGTAGCCGTGACGGGCCAGCAACTCGGCGTGGGGGAGCATGTACTCTCCCGGCCCGGTGAATTCGTGGACGAGCAGCACGCCGGGCAGTGGGGCGACCCGGGCCAGGGTCTGGTCATGGACCAGCCTGCCCATGAGCCGGACCGGGCCGTGGGCATATGGCAGGGGGGTGCGCGTGATCACCTGAAATCGTCCGCGCAAAAGCGTGTGCCCAGCACATGGGCCGAGTGCATGGGCTGGTAGCCCGGCTCGTGGCCGCCGCCGTGGTGAAAGGCGCAGAAGTAGTCGCCGTTGCCAAGGGACACCCAGCCCGAGTAGCCGAAGTCCGGCGATGCGGCGTATCGGTCGTTCATCAGTTCCAGCACATGGTCCCGGGCCCACTGATCGGGCAGGCCGTCCCGGGCGTCCCACTCCCAGGCGTGGGCGCGCTGCATGGCCGGTTCGTCGATGTGCAGCGTCACTCGTTTCCAGGTGCAGTCCACCGCGTTGTCCTCAAAGGGATAGGGTGCACCAAAGAGGATGGCCCGCGTGTCGGCGTGGTCCTCGTCCACGCGCAGCTCGGCCCGGCGCTGGCCGTTGACCGAGAGGGCGACGCGCCCTTGGGCGTAGTCCAGACGGATGGTGTGGAAGCGTCCCGGCTCGATGGCCACCGCAGGGGATTCGCCGTCCGGTTCGATGCGGTCGGGAAAGAGCCGGAACCAGACGCCCAGGCGCAGGCCGCAGCCGTTTGGCCCGGCCTGGTCCACGCGCACCTCGGCCGTGAGGGTGGCCGTGGCCGAGCGGGGATCGGTCATGGGCCGCAGGGCGTAGCGGACCACGCTGTCCGGCCCGGCCTGGCCGAGCACGCGCAGGCCATCGGGCGAGAGGATCGGATTGGCCGGGTCCGGGTGGCGGCCGTGGACCCTGAAATCCCCGGCCAGTTCAGACTCGGAGCCGAGCCAGGCGCAGGTGCCGCTGTCAGGGCCGACGTTGCGGTAGGTGACGAGCAGCCTGCCGCCCTCGGTCAGGCCCAGGGTGGCGCGGTGGCCGATGAGCGGGGTGGGGACCGGGTCTGACCATGTGCGGCCCAGATCAAGGCTGACGCACAGGTACATGGGCTCGTAGACAAAGCTGTTCTCGCGCATGAGGGCCAGCAGGCGGCCATCGGGCAGCAGAAGCATGGACGCCTCGCAGAGCACGAGGTTGCGCTGGCGGGTGATGACCGAGAGGGCGGTCCAGGTGCGGCCCGAGTCCTCGGAGCGGTAGACCATCTGCTCGGTGTTGGCCTGCCGGATGGCCGGATGGGCGACGCTGCCCCGGTGCAGGTGGCCCGTGGTCAGCAGCGCGCCATCCTCAAGCTCGATGGGCCTGTCCAGCAGGCCGTGCTGCAGTTTGCGAGGCGTGATCGTGTCCCAGGTACGGCCCGCGTCGTGGCTGGTGTAGAGGCGCGGCCCGGAGTCGTCGGTCATCATCAGTCGGCCATCGCGCAGCGAGGCAATTCGCGGGCAGTGGCTCCGGGGTACGTCCATGCGCATGGCCTCGCCGAAGCTGCGGCCTCCGTCCAGGCTCTCCCTGATGAGCAGGGCGCGGCGTGTGCCCACATGCTGGTCGTATTCGTTGTAAACGACGAGCAGGCGCTGGCCGCCGGTGCGGACCACGTCTGGAAAGCAGAGGTAGTGGCCTTCGCGGCGGTCGATGACCGTGTGGCGGTCCGTGGCGTTGGTCAGGCTGGGCATGATTTACAGGCGGCAGAGCCGGGCTAATCCTCGCCGCGTTCGTCCTGGACCCGTTTGGTCTTGGCAAAGCTGCGCGGCAGTTCGCCAGGGCCTAGGATGGCCACCTCGCTGCGCACCAGGATGTGCTTGCGGATGCCGGTGGCCACGGCCCGGGCCAGCCCCTCGTCGTTGCCATCGCTGGCGTCCGAGGTGCGCTCCACGCGCACGGCCATGTGGTCCAGGCCATCGCGGCGGGTCAGGGAAATCTGGTACTCGGCCGAGAGCTCGGGAAATCCTTCGAGCACCGAGCCGATCTGGCCGGGGTAGATGTTCACGCCCCGGAAGATGAACATGTCGTCGCTGCGGCCCATGATCCGGTCGATGCGCGGCATGGACACCCCGCAGGGGCAGGGACCGGGGATGAGCCGGGTCAGGTCGCGGGTGCGGTAGCGGATGAGGGGCGATCCCTCCTTGCGCAGCGAGGTGACGACCATCTCGCCCACCTCGCCCGGGGCCACGGGGGCGAGGGTCTCGGGGTCCAGAATTTCGAGGATGAAGAGGTCGGCCCAGTAGTGGATGCCCTCGTGGGCCTCGCACTCAAGGCCCGTGCCCGGGCCGTAGAGTTCGGTCATGCCGATGATGTCGAAGCTGTGCTCAAGCCCGAGGGACTCCTCGAACTGGCGGCGCATCTTGGGCGTGTGGGTTTCGGCGCCGAAGATGGCCCGCTTCAGGGCGAGGCGGTCGGCCAGCCCCTGCTTCTGCACCTCCTCGCCCATGAGCAGGGCCATGGACGCGGTGGAACACAGGCAGGTGGATTTCAGATCCGTCAGCATCTGGAGCTGGATTTCCAGCAGACCGGGGCCGACAGGCAGGGCCATGGCCCCGAAGCGCTCGCAGCCAAGCTGGAATCCGGCTCCGGCTGTCCACAATCCGTAGCCCACACAGATCTGCACCCTGTCTTCCCTGGTCAGCCCGGCCAGCTCGTAGCAGCGGGCGAACATGTCTTTCCAGGTGTCGATGTCGTTTTGGGTGTAGGCCAGGATCTTGCGCTTGCCCGTGGTGCCGCTTGAGCCGTGGATGCGCACCACCTCGGTCTCGGGCACCGAGAGCAGGGGCATGGGGTAGCCGTCCTTGAGGTCATCGGCCGTGGTGAAGGGCAGCTTGCGGATGTCGTCCAGGGAGGCGATGTCGCCGGGCGCGATGCCCATGGCCTCAAGGCGCGAGCGGTAGAAGGGGCTGCCGCCAAAGGCGTGGTTCACGGTCCAGACAAGCCCCTCAAGCTGGATGTCCGCGATCTGGTCCTCTGTCAGGTCCGGTATGAAGCGATGGCGCATTGCTGACTCCTTGGGTGCGTTCGACGGCCGCGCCCCTTGTGCGGGGCGCGAGAATCCGGTAGCTCTTGGGGTGGCCGCCCAGTGGGTATTCATGCAGCAAAAGCGGCCGATCATCAAGCCTGGAAAGGAGAATCATGGAGAGCGTACCGAGCTGGCTGTTCTTCCTGGTGGCAGGCGTGGCGGGCCTGGAGCTGGGGGGCATGGCCACCATATTCATCCAGCGGTGGATCGACGAGCGGCCCATGCTCAGGCCGATGCGTTCGGCCTGCCCCACCTGCGGCCACGGGCTGTCCTGGCGCGACACCATTCCGGTGGTCAGCTTTTTCGTGCTCAAGGGGCGGTGCCGCCACTGCGATGCGCCCATCGGCGGCCAGTACATGCTGGTGGAACTGTCGTGCCTGGCCTGGTCCCTGGCCCTGGCCCACCACTTCGGCCCCGGGCTGGAATGGGCCGTGTATCTCGTCCTCGGGGTCATGCTGGTGGCCGGGAGTTTCATCGACTTCGAGACCATGATGCTGCCGGACCGCATCACTCTGGGCGGCGCGGTTCTGGCCCTGGCCGCGGGTTTCATCCTGCCCGAGCCGGGCTGGCGCGAGAGCATGGCCGGGGCGGCCTGCGGGGCCGGATTCTTCTGGCTGATGCAGCACGTCTACCGGCTGTGGCGCAAGGAGGAGGGGATAGGCACCGGCGATGTCAAGCTCATGCTCATGATCGGGGCCATCACCGGCCTGAGCGGGCTGCCCGTGGTCATCCTGGCCGCGGCCGTGACCTCGGGCGCGGCCTGCGCCGTGTATCTGCTGCGGCCGGGGAGCAAGGGGCTCCGCACCCGCATCCCCTTTGGCCCGTTCCTGAGCCTGGGTTGCATGCTCCATGTCCTCTACGGTCAGTACGTCATGCGCTGGCTCGGCCTGTGATCAGGGAAACCGTTTCATGATTTTCCGCCATTCCCCGCTTCTCCGCTCCGCGCTGGCGATTCTGGCCCTGCTCGTTTTGCTGGCCGCCTGCGGCCAGCATCGCGTGGCGCCGGTCACGGCCCTGCCTGTCCACTTCGCGCAGGTGGAGGACGTGCGCCTCGCGTACCGGACCATCGGCACCGGTCCGCCGCTGCTCATGATCATGGGTTATGCCGGAACCATGGACATATGGGACGCCACCCTCGTGGACCGGCTGGCCAAGACCCGGCGGGTCATTCTCTTCGACAACCGGAGCATGGGCCATTCCTCGGCTTCGGACGCACCCGCGACCATGGAGCGCATGGCCCGGGACACCCTGGGACTCATCCAGGCCCTGAATCTCGACCGGCCCGATGTCCTGGGTTGGTCCATGGGCTCCATCATCGCCCAGGAGATGGCCCTGGCCCGGCCCGATGCGGTGGGCAAGCTGGTGCTCTACGGCTCGGCCTGCCAGCCCGGCCCGGTGCTCGACGCCCTGGACCGCATGGACGCTATGAGCCATGAGCAGTTGCTGGCCAGCCTGTTTCCGGCTGAGTGGGTGCGACGCAACCCCGGCGTGTACGGCAGACTGCCGGTCCCGGCCCTACCGTCTTCGCCAGAGGCCATGGCCCGCCAGCGTCAGGGCATGCGCCAGTGGCCCGGCACGGCCGACAGGCTGCCCGAACTACGTGGCCCGGTGCTGCTGCTTGTGGGCGAGGAGGACAACGTCACCCCGGTGGCACAGAGCGTGACCATGGCCGCGTTGATTCGCGGGGCATGGCTGGTCCGCTTCGACGGCGGCGGGCACTGGCTGATGTACCAGAATCCCGATGCCATGGCCGAGGTGGTGGAGACGTTTCTGGGTACAAGACAGGACTTGCTGGACTGATTCGTCAGACTCGGAGGGGCCTCTCGAATCAGTACCGGCCGGACGGCTCGCGCGGCCATTCGCCCCGGTAGCCCCGGCACAGGTACAGGGTGAATTCCCTGGCCGGGCTGCCCCGGAAGGTGGACGTGTAATGGATGGGCGGGCTCACGGACTCGAACAGGGCGTGGACCGGCTCCGGGGCCTCGCCCTGGAAATTCTTGCGGACCATGACAGCGTCCCACCCGGCGCGCTCCAGGCCCGGGCCGGGCCAGATGTCGTACTGGTTCATGCGCCGGTCAGAGCCCCACAGGCAGAAGGTGATGGGCTGGCCCGGGGCATAGAAGGCCAGGGCGGCCGTGATGTCGTACTTGTCGCTGAACAGAAAGGCCCGGTCCGGGTGCTCGAACTCCGCTTCCATCAACCGCCTCGTTTCAAGGCCCAGGTCGTCCCAGCCCTTGAGCCGGTTGGTGATGTTCCAGGCGTCTGGAATCGGAATCAGGGGCGAGGCAAAGATGAGCAGGGTCACGGAAGCAGCAGTGGCGGCCAGGGCCAGCCGCGCCTTGCGCGAGCGGTGCGGGTTCTCCCACCAGCCCTTGAGGGCCATGCCGCCCAGCACGCTCGCGCCCATGAAGGCGGCGGCGGTCCAGTTGGCCTCGGTCTTGGTCTTGAACGCCCACAGGGTGATGGCCCCCCATAGCGGCCAGAAGAAGAGCGCGGCTTGCAGATCGCGCCGGTATGCGTGATCGAACGAGCCGATGGGCCCGAAAAAGCCCTTGCGCACCGCGCGCCAGCCGCCCACCATCACGAAGACGAACCACCACGGCCCCATCAGCCCGATCTGCGCCCCGAGCATCTCAAGGAAGGGCAGCACCCGCAGCGTAAAGGGCTTGGGCTCGCCCGTTGAGAGCTTGGCCACATGCTTGAAGCCCACCCAGTCGTGCTGCATGTTCCAGAGGACAATGGGCAGCATGCCCGCCGCCGCGCCCGCCACACCCGCCAGCACGAACCGGAGCCAGAACCGGGGCGGCAACTGGCCGCGCAGATGAAGAATCGCCGCATACACCACGGCCAGCCCTAGAAACGCGAGCATCATGTACTTGGCCAGAATGCCCACGGCCACGCACACCCCGAGAACCACGAAGGGCACGTTCGAAGGCACGCGGTCCGGCCTGTTGCGCGTGGCTGCGGCCAGGGCGAAGAAGGCGACGGTCCAGCACAAGATGAGCGGGTTGTCCGTGGTCATCAGGATGCCCAGTCCGTTGAGCAAGGGCATGGTGGCAGCCACGAAAAGCACATACACCGCCAGCCGATACTCGCGCCAGACCCGCGAAACACCCACATACAACGCCGCCTGAATGGCACTCATGCCGATCACCGCGCCAAACCGGACCCCAAGCTCGACACTGCCGAAGACCTTGCACCACAGCCCGATGATCCCGGCGATGAGCGGCCCCTTGGAATAATACGAAAGCTGCGGCCTGCGAATCCAGTCCCAATACTGGGCCTCGTCCTGCACCAGATTGAGCTGCCCCGTGGCCACAAACCAGTACCGGACCACGAACGAAACCGCGATCACCACAAAGGCGATCACGTCCAGGCGCGGAGAATATGATTCATTGATGGGCTGCATGATTGTGAAGAGTCAGGTATAATACCTCCGCCCCCATGGCAAGTGTGGACATGCCTCCGGCGGCCGGGGGAAGGGAGCGGG